>JAZDDZ010000028.1:0-11447 GCA_043809245.1 Candidatus Iainarchaeum sp. | reverse complement strand
CCTAATGCAATCGCGGGAATCGCTTTCCTTTTTTTTATGCCCAAAAGATAAGCGCCCAAAGCACCGCTGTAGGCGCCTGTGCCAGGCAAAGGAATTGCAACGAAAACCATTAAGCCGAGGAAACCATATTTGTCCACTGCTTTTTCCGCCTTGTTTCTGGCGCCTTCAATGAAGCTTTCAAGGAATTTGAAGCGCTTTTCAAGGAAAGGAAAGAAGAGCTCGAGGAAAAAGAATATGGGAAAAATTATGAGGATGTTTGCAGCAGTGGCCAGCGCGAAAACAAGCAGTGGATCCATTTTCAGCGCAAGAATTCCCACTGGAATCGCGCCCCTTAACTCAATGTACGGCAGGAGCGTTATCAGGAAAACATACAGGATATCGTCAAGCAATGCAGCCAAAAAAAACACCAATTAACTACTTCACCAAAAAGGGGGTAAAGGTATATAAATTGTTGCGGGGGAGAAATAATAAATAGAATATCTGATGCGTTTTCAAAGGCTTTTAACTGTGGGGTGAAAAACGTTGAAAAAAAATATAGCGTTTGCCATTATCTCTTTTGTTCTCATTCTTTTAACCGCTTTTGTTTCCGCGGCTCCAGCGGATTTAAACATTTCAATTAACAGCGGCGCAACATACGCAAACAATGCTGCCGTGACTTTAACCCTTTCGGCAACAGATGCAAACCAATGCCAGTACTCCAATGACGGAACAACTTTCAGCGGCTATGAGGCATACGCTGCAACAAAAAACTGGAATTTGTCAGCGGGAGACGGAAACAAAACAGTTTACTATCAATGCAGGGACTCAAACGGAATGGAAACAGCTGCAAAGGACGCAAATGACTCAATAATCCTTGACGCAACACCCCCAAGCGGACTTGCAATTTCAATAAACGACGGCAATGCAACCGCAAGGAATGCAAATGTAAAACTAACGCTTTCAGCAACAGGCGCAACCGAATGCCATTACTCGAATGACGGAACAACTTTCAGCGCATACGAGGCATATGCCACAACAAAAACATGGGATTTATCAGCAGGGGACGGAAGCAAAACCGTGTACTACCAGTGCAAAGACACTGCTGGAAACGAGACAAGCGCGGCAGGGGCAAGCGACAGCATAACCCTTGACAGCGGCGGCCCGACGGTTTCTGCAAACGCGCCGACGGGAAGCACAAACGACAATACGCCCACGATTTCATTTAACGTGACTGACGCGGGAAGCGGGGTTGATTCAACAAAGATTGCAGTTAAAGTGGACGGAAGCGCGGTAACGCCTGTAATCGTTCCGGTTTCCGGCGGATTCAGCGTTTCATACACTCCAGTTGCTGCGATTGCGGACAAAACAGTGAGCGTTTCAGTTGACACAAACGATTTGTTGGGCAATCACACGGCTTTTTCCTGGACTTTTGACATTGACACAAGCGCTCCGACTGGCTTAAGCATTTCAATCAACGGCGGCGACAGTTACACAAGGTCCACAGGCGTGACGCTAAGCCTTTCCGCTTCAGGCGCATCGCAGTGCCGTTACTCCAACGACACCACACAGACAAGCAGCTATGAATCTTATGTGACTTCAAAAAGCTGGAATCTGAGCGGAGGCGACGGCGGAAAAACGGTTTACTTCCAGTGCAAGGACGCTGCTGGAAACGAAACAAGCATGAGCGGTGCAAGCGATTCAATCACGCTTGACAGCGGCTCACCGAGCCAGCCAACGCTTGACAGCGCAAACACTATTTCGGACTCTGAAATTTCATTGAGCTGGGGAAGCGTTTCAGACAATTCCAGCGGCTCAGGATTAAAGGAGTACAGGATTTACCGAAGCAATTCATCGGATTCAGGCTACTCCAATGTGGCGACAACCACTTCAACATCTTACACCCACTCAGGCCTGAGCAGCGGCACAACATATTACTTCAAGGTAAGCGCATTAGACAACGCGGGAAACGAGTCAGCACAGTCCAATTACAGGAGCGCAACAACAAGCGGCTCATCATCAGACAACAGCAGCAATGACAACTCAAGCGATAATTCCGATGACGAAACCGCGCCCACGCTTTCATGGTCAAGCCCATTAAACAATGCAACGGTTTCGGGAGTTGTTTTGCTGAAGGTTTCCGCAGCGGATGCAAGCGGGATAGCCCAGATAACTTTTTACCTTGACGATGAAATACTGGGAAATGTCACATCCAAAACAGGCTCCTACTACCAGTACGAGCTGGAGTTAAGCAATGTAAGCGAGGGAACCCACAAGCTGAAGGCAAGGGCAGGGGACAACGCAAGCCCGAGGAATTACGCGTACAGGGAGATAAGCGTGAAGGTAACAAATGCAAACCTAAGCGAAGACGCATTGGCTTACCTTAACGAAGCAAAGGACAAAAAAGCAGAGATTGAATTATTGATTGATACCGCGTCAAACTATGGCGTTGAATTAATAAGCAGCATTAAGCAGTGGAAGGAATTCGGAGACGCAAACCTTTTGAATGCCGAGGTCGCGTTTGATGCAAACAAATTCGCAGACTGCAACGCGGAAGCTGAAAGCGCCGAGCAAAGCTATGAGAAAGTATTGGAGTCATTGCAGTGCACGGAAGAAGACAAGGAAAGAACCGTAATGGCAAGGTCAGTGCTTTTGGATGAAATAGCGTCAATGAATTTAAGCGCTGAAAATGCAGCTGACATCACTGCATTGCTGGAGGAAAACGACATTGAAAGGGAATTGATGGTTGTAAAAATAGTAAACGGGAATGAATCATACTACAAGGTTGTCGGAAAAATAACTTTTTCAAACAACTCTGATTCGCTGCTTAGGCTGCAGCTCATTGAAATAATTCCAAAGGAATTCGCTGAAAGCGCCTCCGAGATTGAAAGCGGTGCAAGGTTCAGCATACTGAATGAAGACCCAATCCTTAAATGGAGCGTTTCGGTTGCTGCAGGCGAAAAAGTCGAAGTGTTTTATTCCATTGACAAAAAATTCAGCCTGGGAGACGCACAGCAGTTGATTACAGCTGAATTCGAATCCATTCCATTGGTTTTCAAGTCAGGCGCGACAATTTCACTGGATGAGCTTGCGAAAAAACAGGGAGGCTCAGATGCGCTTGCAGGGGCAGGCGCTGCAACAGGCTTTTTGGGCCTCGGTAACATTGAACTGCCAAGCATTGAACTCAATGCATTCACTTTCTTCATAATAGTCGTGGTGCTGCTTGTAGTGATTGCCTCGCTTTTGTCATACCTAAGAATGGATGGCGGTTCATCGGGAAGCAGCGGCTTGGGCTCAAAGGGAAGCAAAGACAGCTATCATCCCCTGGGCATGGACCGAGGAGGCAGCAATTTCGCTGACGCAGTAAAGGGCTGGCTGAGCTCAAGCAGGAACGGCTCTTCGCAGGGCAAAAAAAGCGACCCAAAATGGGGCTTCAAGAGCTGAAAAGCAAAAACTATTTCAAGCCAAGTGGCAGCAAAGGAAAAACTTCTTCTTTTTGGAGCTTTTTTGCGCGCGCAAAATAAGCAATTGCACCCAAAGCTATTACAAGGAAAAATGTAGCGAAAACAGAAACTTCATTAACGGGTATCTGGAACAACTGGTTCTCCAAAAGCAACAGCAGGGGCTGGACTGTAATGGAAAAAACAAGGGAATATGTGAGGCGCTCTATTCCGTCAATTTCTTTTTTTGAGGGAAAAAAGCCAAGCGTGAGAAAATAGCCGGGAACCGTAACGGCTATAACGAATTTAACCAGCCCCAGAACCAAGTCAAGCATAACCTCTAATTGATTGAAAGAATTTTTAAATGCTTTTGCGTTTTTCTTTTAATGGGGTTAAGCATGGATGACGTACTGGTTGTTGGGGCAGGGCCGATTGGGCTTAAAACAGCCATGGAATTGAAGGCGCTGGGCATCAATGTTTCGGTAATCGAGGAACACCCAATCGTAGGAAGGCCTGTCAACTGCACTGGCTTAGTGAGCAAGACCGGGGCGCGTTCTTTGGGCCTTGAGCTCGAGGAATGCACTGTGAATTCTGTTGTGGGCGCGAGGATTTTTTCCCCTGACGGTTCAATGCTTGAAGTGCGAAAAAACGAGCCAGTGGCTTATGTTCTTGACAGGGAAAAGTTTGATTACGGAATTTACAAAAAAGCAGTAAGCAAGGGCATTGAGGTTAAGCTTAACACAAGGCTGATTGACGTCAGGAATGAAACTGTCTTCGTGCAGAACAAGGGAAGGGGTGAGCTTGCAAAGGCAAAAATTGTTGTTGGGGCTGACGGCGCGGTTTCAAGGGTAAGGCAGCTAATTGGCCGCGGGGCGCCAAAGGAAAAAATGGTCCACGCAATCCAGGTTAAATGCAGGGGATTGAACGGCTTTGACAAGGATTTTGTTGAAATGCACTTCGGTTCCTTTGCAAAGGATTTCTTTGCATGGGTTGTGCCGGAAAGCAAGGAGATTGCAAGAATCGGCCTTGGCACAAGCGAGGGAAACCCCGCTGAATTATTCGACGAATTTGTCAGAAAGAAAAGGATTGCAGGGGAATTTTTCGGGAAAAGCAGCGCAATGATTCCAATAGGGCCTCCGTTAAATGAAATCACAAAAGACAATTTGATTTTGGTGGGGGATGCGGCTTACCACACAAAGGCCACAAGCGGCGGCGGCATTGTAACAGGCTCGCTTGCCGCGTCCATTGCAGCGGAAGGCATTAAAGAGAACTTGGCAAATGGCAAGCCATTGAAGGAAGTGGACAAAAAGCTCGTTGGATTGAACAAGGAGCTTCAGCTTCACTGGCGAATCAGGAAATACCTTAACTCCTTGGATGACAACAAGTTAAACAAACTGGTTGGAAAGGCAAACAAGGCCGGCCTGCCTGAATTTTTGGAGAAATACGGGGACATGGACCGCCCTAGCCTTTTCGTCGGAAGAATTCTCCGAACGCCAAAACTATGGGGATTGTTCGGCGAAGGGTTGAAGATAGTGATGGGCTGATTGAAAAAAGGAGGCAATATTCATGAAATTTTTAGTGTTGGGCTGCATTCTGGTTTTCGCATTGCTTTTCACAGGGTGTGTGGAGCAGGCGGTTAACGAGCTTGGAACCTGCATGGAAACATGCGGCAAGATTTGCGAAGCAGCCAAAGAGAATGACATAAACATGCAGGGCTATAACAATATTGGGCTGATAAAACAAATAGGCGGAACCAAAATTGAATGCAGTTGCCCGTGCTGATTCGGCAAAGGATTGGGACAAGTTAGTGGCTTAGTTCCGCTTTATTCTGAGGAAAGCAGTTTTTCCAGCAAGGGGAATTTTTTGTAGGGCTGCCTGAACTTGTCGGAGCCCATGTGCCCTTCGCCTTCCAGGATTATTAATGTGCCCTCCAAGTTTTCGTGCATGTAATGCCCTTCAATGTGGTCGCAGCCCCAGGGGTCGTTGTCCGAGTTTATGAAAACAATCTCCTTGACGTGGCTCTTGATTTTTTTCCAATCATATTTTTTTTGCAGGATTTTTTCAGGGTATTTTTTCCCGCCTTTTCCACGCGCATAGCCTGCGACAAGGATTGCCTTTCGGACTTTCACTTTACTGTTTTCGAGGACGCTTAAAAGAAGCGGGCCCCCAGCTGAATGGCTGACAAGGATTGTTTCACCGCTGAATTTTCCTTTTTTCAAAACAAAGGGAAGCCATTTGCTGAGTTCCGGCTCGTCTGCATCTGGAAGCGCGGGCACCCAAACCGAATATCCTTTTTTTTCAAGAAAAGCTTTGATGCTTGGAAGCCAGAAGGATTCCGGCGAAGAGCCTGTGCCGTGCAGAATTATTGCATTCTTCATTTCCAACAACTCTTTCCCAAACCGAAGGTTTGGGCACTTTTCTTTCTTTGGGTGGACTGGAGACTTTCTTTCTTTTTGTAAAAGAAAGAAAGGCTTAGAGGATTAGCCCCGCGGAGATTCGAACTCCGGTCTCAGGGTTCAAAGCCCTGCATACTTGGCCTCTATACTACGGGGCTGTGCAATTATAGGGAATTGTTTAGCGAGGGATTAAAAAAAGGTTTCATGGCTTTGGCTTTATTTGCCGAATCTTCTTTCCCTTTCGCCGAATTCGTTGACGGCCTTGCCGAGGTCGCTTTGCTCTATTTCAGGCCAGAACTTGTCAATGAAGCATAACTCGGAGTAAGCGCTCTGGTAGGTCAGAAAGCCGCTTAAGCGCTGCGTGCCCGAGGTGCGGACAATCAAATCTGGTTCCCTGAAATCCGAGTAAAGGAAGCGCTTGAATGAATTCTCGTTGATTTCCTTCAATGAAAGGATGCCCGCGCGGAACTGTTCCGCGATTTTTTTTGCGGCGTCAACTATTTCCGACTGGCCGTTGTAACCCAATGCAAGGTTAACTGTTTTTTCCCCGCCATAATTTTCCGTAAACTTTTCCGCTTCACTCATTTTTTCCTGCAGTTTTTTGGGAAACAATTCGCGCCTGCCGACAAACTTTAATGCAATTCCGTTCTCGGAAAGTATTTTCCTTTCCTTTACATTGTTCAATTCCTTTTCAAACACCTTGAACAAAAGTGACAATTCAAGCCTGCTCCTGTTGAAGTTTTCAAGGGAAAGAGTGTAAAACGTGCCCACCTTGATTGACGGGTATTCGACAAGCCATTCAAGGACATCCCATGCCTTCTGCGTGCCAAGGCTGTATGACTGCAATAGGTTCAGGCCTTTTTTTTCGGCGTAACGCCTGTTGCCGTCTGGGATAAAAGCGATTGATTCAATTGAGTGCAAAAAAATTCCTTCCAATAGAGTGCAAATAATGATTGCTGATATCTATAAGGTTTTATTTATGTTTTTAAAGTTATCTTTAAAAAGACTGAACACGTAATATGATGCAAGGGGTTGTTTTTTTGGGCAATGCTGGAAACAAGGGCATAACTATTTCCGAGGAAAAAAGGCGGCACATGTTAAAGATTTTGGACGAATTAAAGGACAGGATGAGCGAATTAAAGCAGTTAAGGGAAGAGCTTGGCGCGGACGACCTTGAAACAAGGAAAACCATTACCTCGGAGCAGGCAAGGGCAATGCTTGAGGAAATAAAGGTGCCGTCACTTGAACTGATAAAGGATTCTTCAAGAAAAAGCAAAGTGAAAAACTGATGCCACTGGCAAACCGTTCCACAGGCAAGGTATTAATGGAAAAAGTGCGCATAGCCAACGACCACTGGAAGAGAATGCAGGGCCTGATGTTTGAAAAGTTTGAAAACTTCAATTACGCATTGGTGTTTGAGCTGGAAAGGGAAACTGTTGCAGGAGCGGCAATCCACATGCTATTCGTGTTCTTCCCGATAGACGTTGTTTACCTTGACAGGGAAAAAAGGGTTGTTGACATTGCATTAAACCTGAAGCCATTCTCGCTTGGATATTCCCCGAAAAAAGCCGCAAACTACTTCATTGAATTGCCCGCTGGAAAAGGAAAAGAAGTGAAAATAGGCGAGCAATTGGACTGGGCTTGAAAAGATTAAAGAAAAAAGAAGAAGGAAAGAAAGGCTTTCACCTTTCGCTTCCTCCTTTGCCTTTTTTGTCTTCCTTACATAGAGAATTCGGGGGTGATGAAGTAACCCGATGTAAAAGAATAGGCTTAGGAGGTTAATAATTTTGAGCTATGAGGAAAACCGAAAAATAGTGCTCAAAAGAATTAGAAAAACAAATGGCTACATAACAAGGCGTGGCTTTATTGGAGGAAAATGGGTGTTTTTGCCCTTATGAACAGGAGAACCGCGCAGTCAATCAATGGAAAGCCAATTGCGGAAATCAGCAGCACCTCAATGGGTTTGAACTCTATTTCCATGAAGCTGCTGCCCACAATCATGTATGCGAGGAAGATTGCGGGAATTATCGCGGAAACAGCAATGAACATCAGCGAGAAAACCATGAGTTTTCCGGAGAATTCCTTTGCCTCTGCGCGCTGCCTTGAAAGGTGCTCTGATGCAAGGCGCTTTACAGGCTCCCCTGCATTTGACTTTCCCCCTTGCTCGTAGGCATTCACCAGCTGCGCTATTGCCCTCTTTATTGAAAGCGAGTTGTGGCGCGCGCTTAAGGCAAACAGGGCTTCCTGGACGCTTGCGCCGTGAAGGCGTATGTCCGCCATAACCTTTCTGAATTCAGTTGATGCAGAGCCGTGCCCTGAATTTGCAATGTTTTCAAGTGCTTTCTCGAACTGAATTCCTAAGTTCAGTTCAACGCTTAAGGACATCAAGGCGAAGGGCAGGTCTTTTTCAAGTAGCTTTGCTTTTTTTGATTCTGCCGCAAAGGGAAGGTAGAGCCAAACCGCAAGAAACAGAAAAAAAACCGCGGCTGAGAAGAGAAGCCCTTCAAGAACGCCTTCCGACAAAAGGCTGAACCCCAGCCAGAAAAAAATCACCGCCACGGCGGCGTATTTTGCGCCTTTGTGCAGGCGTTTTTTGTCGCGGGAAATTTTTTCAATGAGGGCATTAATTTCCAGGCGCATCACCTGCCTTTTTTGCCTTTATTTTCCGCTCTTCTGCATTCAGCTGCCTTTGGAATTCTTCCGCACCAAAGCGAAAGGAACGCATTATCTTTTCCTTCACCCTGCTGCTTTCGTTTTTTTTAACCAGGGAATCTTTGGAGTAATCGAATTCGAAAAGGCAGTTCAGCTTCGGGCTTCCTTCCGAGTCTGCAATCACCTCGCTTAACTCAACAACCCTTCTCTGCTCAGTGCTTGTGCTGCGATTTTTTCCTATGCTGTTCCAGCGCTTCTGCACCAAAATCAAGTCGATTGAAGCAAGGTCCATTTGGTGCGCTGAAAGCTTTTGCATTCGCGTGAGCGCCTCCTGCGCTGACTGCGCGTGAAAAGTGCAGTAGCTTCCCTTTCCCTGGCCTGCAAGCAAGGTGTCAATGAATGCGTTCAGCTCTTTCTGGCTTCTGACTTCGCCGACGATTATCCTGTCAGGGCGCATTCTAAGCGACTCCACTATCAGCTCGTGCATTCCAATGCCCAGTTCCTCTGCAGTGTTCAGTTTCACTATGTGCCCGTGAGGCAGCAGTATTTCCGGGGTTTCCTCCACGGCAATAATTCTTTCGTTGCGCGGCACAAAGTGGAACAATGCATTCAGCGTGGAGGTTTTCCCGCTTCCGGTGTTTCCTGCAATCACAAGGCTGCAGTCTGTCTGCAGCGCCATTGAAAGGAAGGCAAGAGCTTCAGCGGAAACTGTTTTGTTTTCAAAAAGCTCTTTTGGCGTGAATGGCTTTTTCCTGAACTTTCGTATGGTAAGCGACGGCCCCAAGAATGAGACCGGCTCCATGCAAGCGTTAAGCCTGCTGCCGTCTGGAAGAACCGCGTTAAGCTTTGGAGCCTGAAGGCTGAGCCTCCTGCCTATTCCGCGCGCCATCTTGTTCGCCGCATTCCTGACAGCGAGTTCACTGGAATAGTAGAGGTTTGTTTTCAGCCAGCCGAATGCATTGTGGTAAACGCGGACAGGCTTTTCCTCGCCCAGGCCTGTTACCGCAATTTCCTCAAGTGATTCCTCTTGCAGCAGTTCTGTCAAAGGGCCGAAACCGAATACCTCTAGGTTAAGCGCCTTGAGGATGTAATCCCTTTGCTCTTCATCAAGCCCGATCATTTTTTTTGAACAGAAATCCAAGAGCACTGACTCAATCATTTTATGCGATGCCTTTTTCGAATTGGCTTCCCTGAATTCCTCAAGGAAATCCCTGACAAGAACAGCTTCCTGCACGGAAAGCCTTGGCAGGCCGCTTAAAACAAAGAGCATCTCCCCGGAGCGCAGTTCAATTATTTCATAGCAGCCGGATGACCTAATTGTTTTGCGGACCTCTCCATTGCCTGTTTTGGTTAAATTCCAGCCAAGAACCTTTCCGGCGACGCAATCCATGAAAATAATTGGCAAAAAAGAGGTTTTAAATATTTCGGCAATCAACGAACTATATGTTGGCGGGTTTTTTGGGGCATTTTTTCAGAAAAAAGGAGTTAAGGGAATTTGAAGCGCTGCTGAAACTTAATGGCTGCAGCAAATGCCTGAATGCCTGGTTCAGGGAAAACCTTCTTTTCGGGGTTGCTCTTTTTCTTCTTTCCTTTGGCGTGCTTTTAAGCCAGGGAGCAGATGACCTCCTTGTTGCTTTTCTTCCCCTTGCCTTTTTTTTCATTCCACTTGCATTCGGTTATTTCTGGCAGGTTTACCGATTCGAGCAGAGAAAAAAAGGGATAGAACAGCTTGTGCCTGATGTTCTGCTTCAGGCGTCAATTTTCCCCAAGGGAAGCGATTTCATCAAGACAATAGAGTATCTTTCCGGTGCGGGCTACGGCGCGCTTTCCATTGAATTCGGAAAAGCACTGCTTGAAATAAGGAAGGGCGCGCCAATAGAGGAAGCGCTTGAAAACATCAAAAAAAGGAACAGGTCTGCTTCGCTTGACCGCGCAATTAACCTACTGATTCAGGGTTACAGAAGCGGCGCTGACATGGGAAAAATTTTCAAGGAAGCAGCAGACGACTTGCTTGAAACAAACGCTTTGCTGCGCGAAAGGGTTTCAACAATGGTTGTGGAAAAATACACCCTGCTTTTTGCCGGCGGCCTACTTGTTCCCGCAATCCTCGGCCTGCTGGTTGGAATGGTTTCAAGGCTTGACTTCACAGCGCTTTCAGTGCTTGAAATAGGATTGGATGCAGTGCAAAGAAAGGAACTGCTTGACGCTGCGCTGCTCGCAAACAAGCTTTACATCGCGGAATACGCTTTGCTTGCCTCGCTTTTTGTTGCAAACCAGGAGGGAAACGCAAAGAAGGCGTTGCTTTACGCGCTTGCGCTGTTTCCCCTGAGCTTCATCGCCTACACCTGCGCGCAGGCTCTGTGAAAAAATTATGGTGAAATTAATGCATAGGATTGTGTACATTGATGAGAGCGGCGATTTGGGTTCAAATGGCTCCAAATACCTTGTGCTAGCCGCGCTTCTAGCAGATAGTTATTTGCCCTTCAACAGAATAATAAAGAACATGAGAAGAAACAAATTCAGAAAAGAGCTGAAAAAGGCGAACGAAATAAAAGCAAACAAATCTTCAAAAGAAGTGATAAAGTATATTATCTCAAAATTAAATGAAGTAAAAAGCGCAAAAGTGTTCTATGTTGTGCTCGAGAAAAAGAAAATATTAAGCCAATATCTGAAAAATGACAAAAACAAATTGTACAATTATGTCGCAGGTAAACTTGCCAAAAATTTATTACTCGAAGGGACCGGCACCGAGATAAGGATTGACAAATCAAAAGGAAAACAGCTTCTCCAAAAGGATTTCAATGACTATTTCATCAAAAATCTGCATTTAAAAAATAAGAAAGTGAACTACCTGCCGCTGAAGCGGCAGGCGTCACTGGTTTAATTGAATTGTAGTAGCGTGGTTTGCGCGGGTTTGGGTTTTTCTGCTGTCCAGTGTTTTTGTTGGCTTTCTGTAACGTATTTGCGCATTGCTTCTGTAGTG
>JAZDDZ010000027.1:0-34873 GCA_043809245.1 Candidatus Iainarchaeum sp. | reverse complement strand
AAACAGAAGCACTGTCCACATGCACAGCTACGAAATGCAAGCCTCAATATACGCAACCAGCAAAACCAGAGGCTTGGAATACCCCCAAACACTCCAAGACATCATAACACCCCAACTAACGGGAGAAATTTAAACTGTTACGCGGAAGAGAAACGTTTATTAACCACTAAAAGCCTAATGGGGAAAGGAGGTTTTATCCAATGGCTGAAATGCAGAAAATAGGCGCATACGCTTTCATTGCAGGGGTAATACTTGCAATCATTATAGGAATATTCTCCAGCAGTGTTGCAGCTTACGCAGGAATTATTGGATTAATCCTGGTCATCCTGGGATTAATTGTGGGCTTTGCAAACATCAAAGACAAAGAAACCACTGCATTCCTGATTGCGGCAATAGCATTGATGCTGGTTGGCGCGGCAAACCTTTCATCGCTTGACACGGTTCTGAACGGCTTGGGCACTGCTTTGGCGGGAATAGTCCTTGCAATACAGTTCTTTGTCGCACCGGCAGCGCTGATAATAGCACTCAAATCCATCTGGTCAATGGCAAAAGAATAAACGGGCGAAAAAAGCGTTTTTCGCCCCTGTTTCTTTTTTTTGTTTTCCCTAAACCGAGGCATTGCCTTTGCAAAAAATGCATGGCTTTTTAAACCCTTTTTTGAAGAAATATCTATTGATTGAAATGCAAAGAAGTGATCGACTTCCAGTGCCAAAAAAAGGCTTTAACTGATTTTTTTAGCCAAAAGAACAGCATTTCAATCGGGAATTCATTCAAGCTTGAAAGCCCTGCCTGCAGAACAGCCGGCGACCCCGGTTCAAATCCGGGCCACCCCAAACAGCCCTTTCTTTTTAGAAAAAAGAAAGTGCATGTTGCCCAAAGAAAAACTACCCAAGCCTACGGCTTGGGAAAAGCCATTAAATGCGAGCGAAGCGAGCACGCATGGGTGAACGAAGTGAACCCGTGCTCTGGCCCGCCGACAGTGGCGGCGAGGGGTGGTAGTATAGCCTGGTCCAGTATTCCGGCTTTGGGTCAGGCAGGGCTTTTCCAGGGGTTGTTTAAATGAAGCAGTTAATAAGCCGAATAAAGATAAAAGCAAAAAGAAACCCGGCAACCCTGACTGCCACAGAGATTCATAATAATTTTTTGGCGCTGGGCCTATACCGTAATCCTTCGGTAAATCGCCATTTAAATAGAGGAGTCCCGCCTGAAAGAATTGCCTTAAACGCGGACCTTTTCTGGCAAGCGGGCATTTGGCCGAAAAGCAGCTATCTGCATCTGCCTCCTAAAAATGTTGCAGCCAACATTGTAAACTTACTTGAACGGGAAAATGAACTAAAGAAAAAAAATAAAGGAGGAAAAAAAAGAACAAATGGAAAAAAGGGGGAGTAGTATAGCCTGGTCCAGTACTCTACCTTGGGGAATCTCGGAAAAAGAGTTCCAAAGTGGTAGTAACCCGAGTTCAAATCTCGGCTCCCCCACAGCCCTTTTCTTTCTTTTACAAAAAGAAAGAAAAGTGTATGTTACCCAAAAGAAAGAAAAGAGCCCAAACCTTTGGGTTTGGGAAAAGTGGTTAGGTGAAATGGAATGAAAATTGGTTTCATTGGTTCTGGAAAAATGGCTGAAGCGCTTTTAGGCGGCTTTCTCGCGAAAAAAGCAGCCACCGCAAAAGAAGTTTGGGTCAGCGACAAAAGCAGCGAAAGGCTGAATTTGCTTAAGGGAAAGTATAAGGTAAATGCGGCAAAGGACAACGCGGAAGTTGTGCAGAAAAGCGAAACAGTTTTTTTATGCGTGAAGCCGCAGAACATGAAAGAAGTTCTGGAGGAATTGGCTGGCGCTTTTACCGCAAGGCAATTGGTTGTCTCAATTGCAGCCGGCATTTCCCTTGAATTCCTTGAACGCAAAATTTCAAAGGCAAGAATTGTCCGCGTGATGCCCAACACGCCGGCGCTTGTGGGAGAGGGAATGAGCGCCTTTTGCCTTGGAAAAAAAGCGACTGCAAAGGACGCAAAAGAAGTCAGGGAATTGCTTGAAGCGGTTGGAAAGGCAATTGAAGTCAAGGAAGAAAAATTGCTGGACATTGTCACGGCTTTAAGCGGTTCAGGGCCTGCATTCATTGCGATTGCATTGAATGGAATGGCGGAAAAAGCACGGCAATTGGGCTTAAGCCAAAGCGATGCACGGCTTCTTGCGGAGCAAACCGCATTGGGCACTGCAAGGCTTTTGATTGAAAAAAAGATGAAACCCACGGAGCTGGTTGAAATGGTTGCATCTCCAGGGGGAACAACTTTCGCTGGCTTAGGAAAACTGCATGATTTGGGCGCTGAGAAGGCTTTCGCGGAAGCGATTTCCGCTGCTGCAAAGAGAGCCGAAGAACTGCGGAGGGAAAACGAATGATTGGAGAAAAGGTAAGGGAAATTGCCGTTAAAGCGCGCATGGCTTCAGCGGTTGTTGCAGGCGCATCAACAGAAAAGAAAAACAATGCGTTGAATGCCATAGCGGAAGCACTTGAAAAAAACGTGGAAAAAATCCTCGCGGCAAACGAAAAAGACGTTATAGCCGCTAGAAAAAAAGGCTTAAGCGATGCATTGGCGGACAGGCTTTTGCTGAATGAAAAAAGAATCAAGGCAATGGCTGAAGAGACAAGGAAAGTCGCATCGCTAAAAGACCCTGTTGGCGAGGCAATTGTGGAATGGACACTTGAAAATGGCTTGCGGATAAAAAAAGTGCGCGTGCCCTTGGGTGTAATCGCCTTGATTTATGAAAGCAGGCCGAATGTCACGGTTGATGCAAGCGTTTTATGCCTGAAGGCGGGAAACGCGGTTGTGTTGAAGGGAGGCAGTGATGCAATCAATTCAAACAAGGCAATAGTTGAAGTGATTTCAGGCGCAATTGAAAAGGCAGGCTTGCCCAAGGAAGCAATTTCATTCATTCCCTTCATTGAAAGGGAGTCTGTTAACGCACTGCTGAAATTGCACGGGGTTGTTGACTTGATTATCCCGCGCGGCAGCGGTTCCCTGATTAAAATGGTTGTGGAAAATTCATCTGTTCCCGTGATTGAGACAGGCGAGGGAAACTGCCATGTGTTTGTTGACGAAAGCGCTGATTTGGAGAAAGCAAAGAAAATCGTGGTGAACGCGAAAGTGCAGAGGCCCGGCGTGTGCAACGCGGTGGAAAAGCTGTTGGTGCATGAGAGAATCGCGGAAAAGTTTTTGCCTTCAATGGTTGCTGAGCTCAGGAAGCACGGGGTCGAGGTAAGGGGCGATGAAATGGCTGTAAAGATTGTTAGGGGCATTGTTCCTGCAACAGATGCCGACTGGCCCAAGGAATACCTTGACTTGGTTATTGCGATAAAAGTTGTTGGTTCTGTTGATGAGGCAATTGCGCACATAAACAAATTCAACACCAAGCATTCGGATGCGATTGTTTCGGGCGGCAGGGAAAACATTTCGCGTTTTTTGAATGAAGTGGACGCAGCATGCGTTTACGCGAATGCTTCAACGCGTTTCACTGATGGAGCGCAGTTTGGCTTTGGCTCTGAGATAGGCGTGAGCACGCAGAAAATGCATGCCCGCGGGCCGATGGGATTAAGGGAGCTTACAAGCTACAAGTATGTTGTTGAGGGAAGCGGGCAAATAAGGGAGTGAATGGTGGAGTTTATGGCTGAAAGAAAGGCTTTTTTCGGAAAAGCAAAGCGCATTGTGGTGAAGATTGGCACGAACACCATAACCAACGGAAAAGGGGAAGTTGACGGCGCATTCATTAAAGGAATCGCTGGACAGGCTGCAAAATTAAGAAAGGAAGGGAAAGAAATAGTGATTGTAACCTCCGGCGCAATTGGCTGCGGGAAAAAAGAACTCGGCTTAAAGGAAAGCCCCAGGGACATCGTGCTAAGGCAGGCAGCGGCAGCGGTAGGGCAAAGCATATTGATGAGCCATTATGCAAGCGCTTTCAGGAAACGCAGGATAAGCGTTGCACAGGTTTTGCTTACATTTGATTCTTTTTCGGACAGGGAAACATACCTTAACCTGAGGAACAGCATTAATTCGCTGCTTGAGTTCGGAGTAGTGCCCGTAATAAACGAAAACGACCCCATTTCGACAAGGGAAATTGATAAAAGCTTTGGCGACAATGACAGGCTTTCGGCAATGGTTGCGTCAAAGCTCAACGCGAACGCCCTCATAATGTTGTCCGATGTTGAGGGATTGTTCAACTGCAATCCGAAAAAGGACAGTAAAGCCGTTCTCGTGAGGGAAGTGAAAGAAATCGGGAAAGACATTGAGGCAATGGCTGGAAACGCGAGCTGCGGGGGATTGGGCGGAATGAAGTCAAAAGTGGACGCGGCAAAAATCGCGGCAACAGCCGGATGCGCTGTGGTGATTTTGAATGGCAGGAAAAAAAACGCTTTGCTTGATGCTGCGGCAGGAAAGGAGATTGGCACGTTTTTTTCTCCGGGAAAAGGCTTAAGCGAAAAGGAAAGGTGGCTTTCCTTTTCAAGGGCAGCCGGAACACTGGAAGTGGACGAGGGGGCAAAGAATGCGTTGCTTTCGGGAAAAAGCCTCCTTGCAATAGGCGTGAAAAAAGTAAAGGGAACCTTTGATGCAAATGAATTGGTTGAAGTGAAATGCGGCAGCGTGGTTTTTGCCCGCGGCACCAGCACTTATTCAAGCAAAGACCTTGAGGGCATTATCGGCAAGAATTCAGGGGAAGGGGAAAAGGTGCTAAAGCAAAAGCTGCAGCCGGTTATCAAGACAGAGAACATTTATATTATTGGTTGAAGCTAGAATTAATGAATGCGTGTTAAAAATGTCTGCAAAAGAAGCTAAAGTCCAGCAGGCGGGATTGACCGCCAAAAAAGAAGGCGACTTCGTTGAATGGTTCAATCAAGTCGTTTTGAAGGCGGAACTCGCGGATTATTCGCCAGTGAGGGGATTCATGGTTATAAGGCCCAGAGGATATGCCCTTTGGGAAAAAATTCAAGAAGAATTCAACGCTCAGATTTTCGCTCGCGGGGTGAGGAACGCTTATTTCCCGCTTTTGATTCCTGAGAGCTTTTTCAAAAAAGAGGCAGAGCACGCGAAAGGATTTGCGCCGGAGCTGGCGTGGATTGAAAAGAAAAAAGAGGAAGGGGAAGAAGGGGAGCAAGAAGAAAGATTGGCGATTAGGCCTACAAGCGAAACCATAATGTATGATTCTTACGCGAAATGGATTAGGAGCTGGAGGGATTTGCCTTTGCGAATTAACCAGTGGTGCAATGTCCTGAGGTGGGAAGTAAAGCAGACAAAGCTTTTTTTGCGAACGCGCGAGTTTTTATGGCAGGAAGGCCACTGCGTTTACGAAACCGCGGAAGAATGTGACAAGGAAACGCTTTTGTTTTTGGATGAATACAGGAAGCTTGTGGAAGGCGTTCTAGCGGTTCCTGTTCTTTCAGGGAAAAAAACCGAAAAAGAAAAATTTGCGGGAGCGCTTTACACCACGACACTTGAAGCGCTCATGCCTGACGGAAAGGCACTGCAGATGGGCACATCGCATAATTTGGGGCAGAACTTTGCGAAAAGCTTTGGCGTGAAGTTCTTGGATAAGGGCGGCAAAGAACAGCTTGCATGGCAGAGCAGCTGGGGTTTCAGCACAAGGCTGATTGGCGCGGTTGTAATGCTGCACGGAGACGACAAGGGGCTTGTTTTGCCTCCGAAACTTGCAAGGGAAAAAATTGTTATAGTGCCTATTTTGTTTGATGACAGCAAGCAAAAAGTCTTGAAGAAAGCGAAAGAAATTGAAAAAGAGCTTGCGGAATTCAATGCATTCATTGACGACCGCGAGGGATACAGCGCGGGATGGAAATTCAATGAATGGGAATTGAAAGGCGTGCCGCTCCGTGTGGAGTTAGGGCCAAAGGATTTGGAGAAAAAGCAGGCAGTGCTTGTGAGAAGGGACAACGGCGCGAAAAAAATCGTGAAAATTGAAGCGGTTAAAAAAGAGTCAGGAAAAATGCTTGAGGAAATGCAGAAAGACCTGTTTGCAAAGGCGAAAAAGTTTTTGAATGGCAACATTGTCGAGCCGAAAAGCTGGCAGGAATTCGTGAAAGCGATTGAAGGCAAGAAAATTGCCCTTGCACCTTTCTGCCACACAGATGAATGCGAGAACGAAATCAAGGAGAAAACCACTGCGACAAGCAGGTGCATTCCCTTTGGACAGCCGAAAAACTTCCAGGGAAAATGCGTTAAATGCGGAAAAACCGCGAAAGAGAAAGCGTACTTTGCGAAGGCTTACTAATTCTTCAGACTGCAGAAATCATATGGCGTTATATTGGCAAGTTGGCTATCAACTCTTGCATTTTCTTCAATTATGCAATTTTGCTCACAAGCTTCATATACATCAATCACATTGTTGTCATTGATGTCTTTCCAGCCAAGCTCTTGCGCCATAAGTTCGTTGATTTGCTGAAATTCGCCAACAAGAAACTTATTTCCAAGGCGCCTTTCGGCTTCGTTTTGAATTTCTGTTACATTCCTATACATTGTATTGCCAGGGCCCGGTGCTATTAGTTCCTGTGTTCCATCAAAATAGCTTCCTATGTAAAAAACTGAGCCAAGATAATAAGTTGAGTTATAAGCTATCTCGTCACTCATCCCAAAGCCATGAAGAATTTCATGAAGCATTGCTTTTGTATAAAGGGGTTTTGTGTTGCTGTAAAATACATCCCTGTTTTCCCAATCAAATGCAGCTTCAGGAGTGTGTACTTTATTGTGTGCGATTATTCCTTCAGAATAGGGGGTTTCAGCCAAGGGTTGTTCATCAGGGCCAATATACAACTGAAAAACCAGCAAATCAAAATTACTCGGTTCAAAATTAGTTTGTTCTCTTATATAATTCAAAATTTTTTTTATACTGTCACTTTTTTGATAGTAGTCAGCTTCTGACGGCACCACTATTGGATCGGTTACAGTAAATGATATGCTTAACAATTCCCTTTCAATTAATTGGTTTTGCTTGAATTTAACATAATTAATCACGTCAGAAAAAGCAGGGCTGTAAACATTCAGTGCCAGTTTCGCGTGGTCGTTGATAGCGTCCCTTGCCGCATAGGTATATGCGGGAACGAATAAAATTTTCTTTTCACCAATGCCTTTTATAGAGGCTAAGATTGGGCATGAATCAACTTTGATTTCCATAAAGTCTGCGTGAGTGTCATCAATTTCAGTTAAATTAAAAGCGCCTGGTTTTATTCCTTCAAGGTAGGATTTTGGGAATACCAAATCGGTTTGTGTAAAACCTTCTGTAAACTGAGCATAACCCTCCTTAACCAAAAAACCATCAGCAGATAATACTGAATAATTTAGCAAAGGATAACCTTGAGGGTCAGAAGTTCTGTCAATATTGTTTATTTTTATCTTAAAACCCTCGTCAGAAACAATGGTTTCTCCGCCGTGTACCGTGTAGATTCCATCACCATTAAATTCTGTTGGCAAAAGATTTACTTCGTCAAAATAGCATGTTCCGCTTGGGCTTTTTCCCCCAACCATCACTGCTGCAACCGTGATTCCCGCCGGAATCGCAAACTCTTTCGCGTATTGTTGCATGCTTGTCGTGCCTCTCGCCGCGATTGTGCTTATTGCAGATAGTTCTGCTGAGTTTGGGTTGTATAGGTATACCTCGCAGCCATAATCCTGATTTGATGATATCCTTTGGGCACTTATGTACGAACTTAGCTTGTATGTTTTTCCAGGTTGGAGCTTCACTGGCTGGTAAAGCCAATAATCCTTTGTTGTGCTTCCAAGAGTTACTGCAAAAGCTTTTCTTCCTTCAGATACGCCTATTAGCGAACTGTAACCTACCAATCTTGCGGATGAATTTACTTGCTGAAAGTCAAACCAATATTTTGGCTTTGAAACATCCGTTGCCTTCCATAAAAACCATAAAACAGGATATCTCCAGCCGCCCTCCTCAAAACTGCCGTTCAACAGCGAGTTATTCGGCAGGGAAAGATCAAAATCACCGTTAAACAGGAAATAATCGCGAGAGGAAAAAGCATCAACATAAGTTGCCGCACCCGTTACATTATTTAAATTTTGTTCAGGGCTTTGGATACAGCCAATCAAAAATAGCAGGGCTATTAAACAGCACAAAACAAAAATCTTTTTTTTCATTTTATATCTTTAACAATAAGGTTAAAGTAGTATTTAAATTTACCCAAAAGCTGCATCGCCGCTTAGCCCGCTTCTTCTTCCAGTCCGCGTTCAAGGTTTAGCTTCATTTTTTCAATGGGCGCGCCGTCAATTATTTTGTTTGGAATGACTCCTCTTGATTCAAAGCCGTAAAGAGCGTAAATGTTTTTCGCGTGGACATTGTCCTGTTTAACGTTAAGCATTACCTCGGAAATGTTTTGCTTTTTCAAAAAATCAATGCCGAATTCAAGCAGCCTTTTCCCCAAGCCTTTTCCGCGAAAGCCTTTTTTCACGACAAGCGCGTTTATCCGTGCCTTTTCTTCCCTTAACTGCAATTCAAGGAAGCCGGCAATGCCTTTCCTGTCGGACAGCTTGAACATGAAGATTTCGGGGTGCTCTGAAAACCTTTTAACAAGCCTTTCCCTTGAGGCGTTAACGTAAGAGAATTCCTCGAGTACAAGCTCAGCCATATGGGGAAAATCCTTTTCCCTTGCCTTTTCAATCCTTGTTTTCTGCGCAATCATTCCTTAACACCCCCGAGGAAAGCATTAATCTCGTTGAATGAAACAGCGCAGCCCGCAAATTTCGCGGCAAAAAGCGCTGCGGACAAGGCCTTCTTTGTTTCCTGGAGTTCTCCCCTGAAACAGCCCCTTTCATAAGCCAATGCAATCAATTCAACGCTTCTAACAATTTCAGGTTCCCCCACAAATTTCCTGAACTCCCGCACCCTCTTCTCATCAACCGTTATTTCGCTTAAGTACCTTTCCTCCATTGTTTTCACAAGCTGTTTTGGCGCCTCTATCAGCATGCGCGTTGTGCGCTCGTCAATAACCAATGCATCCGCCTGGAATTTTTTTATAAGGGCAATTGTCTGTGCTTCACCCTCGTGAATGAGCCTTATGGGCCCTTCAAATGTTGAAAACAATCCGCTTGAAAGCTCCAAAACTTTCTTTGTAAGCCTCTTTATTTCCGCGTCGTTTTTCTCCACTCTCAACCAGCCGTCATTTATCGCGTCCTGCACCCTGATTGCATTCAATTCAAACCGCTTTATCTCCAACGGCCTCACAACGGATTCAACGTAAACGCTTTCAGGCATTAAAAACTGAACGTCATTCAATTCAGCGAGCTTTGCAATAACCTTCATAAGGCATTTTTCCGAAAAGGAAATCAGGCTGCTTGAATCCAAAACCAGTCTTTTCAAGCTTTCCACCATCCGCCTTTTCAATGCTGAAAAATCTGCCTCAAAACCTTTAACCTTGATTCAATGCCCGCGCCTTCTTCCTGCTCGTCGTGGATTTTCGTGGTGCCAATGTAATTCAGCAGCTCTTTTTTGTCAGCGCCAGTCAATCCCGCGGCAGAGCTGAGGCTTAAGCCAAAAGCGTAAGCGGTTGAAGCCTGCTTTACGCGCGCCTTGTCAAAAACATTTTCAACGTAATGCCCAAGGGTTTCATCAATTCCGCGAACCTTGTCGCTTACGCCCTGCAATTCGGCCTTGAATTCCCTGATTTTCTTTGCCTTAAGGAAAGCAATGCATTTCTCCAGCAAGCCGAGGATTGCGTTTTTCGCGGAACCCCATTTTGCGTTCCTCACAATGTGGTCCTTTGAGGAAAGCTTGTTCAAAGAATAAGCGATAAGGGAAAGCTGTGCAAACAATTCGTCGTTTTGCATTGCCGCGTCCTCAATGCAGTCATTCGCCAAATGCTTTAAGTCAATTACATTGTTTTCACGGAAAGCCGCGATAAGCGCTTCCGTGCGAGAAATAAGCTTTTCAAGCATGCAATAAAAAATACAATGGACAGGTTATTTAACTTTTTCCTTTCCGCAAAGCCAGGCTTTTTCCCGCCTCGCTTAAAACAGCGAGAACAGCCTTTGCCTCTTTTTCCGTTATCGGCGACCTTGCAACCAATGCCTTGAATGAGCGCATGACCTCTTTTTTGTCATCAATGCTGCCGCTTGCATCAGCCAAATCCGAAAACCGTTCAAGAAGCGCCCGCTTTATTTTGCGCTTTGCGGTTTTTTCCGCGCGCGGCTCAGCGCTTTTTTTGGCTTTAAACAGCTCGTACAATACAATTACAACAGCATGGGAAAGGTTCAGGGAAAAATATTTTCTAGAGGAAGGAATTGAAAGCATGAAATCGCATTGCCCGACTTCTTCAGCGCCCAAACCGTTTTTTTCATTTCCGAAAACAAGCGCAACAGACGCATTTGTTCCCACAAATTTTTCCGCCAGCTCTTTTGGCGTTGAAAAGCCCTTGATGCCTTTTCGTGCACGCAAAGGCCTTGCGGTTACCGCAACTGAAAAATCCGCTGCCTTAAGCGCTTCCTTTAGCGTTTTCACGGTTTTTGCATTTGCAAGGATTTCTTTTGCATGCATTGCCCTGCTTTTCGCAAGCCCGCTTAAATGGCTTGCCTTTGGGTTGACTAAAACCAATTTCTCCAAGCCAAAATTTTTCATTGCCCTTGCTGCAAAGCCTATGTTTTCCTCTCCCTCTGTTCGGGAAAGCACAACGAATGAGTTCATAAGGAATGCTTTAAATGTAAAGGTTTAAATTCAAGAAGCCAGTTAATTAATAGGATTATAGACTGACAGCTTGCGAGGGAAATAATGATTAAAAAAATCCTCATTGCATTTTTTTTGCTGCTCTTTTTAGCGGAAACCTTCGCGTTTGTTTCATCACAGGAAGCCATTGATTATGTTGTCGGGAAGAATTACCTTGACACTGCTGCGAAGGAAACCCCGGAAATCTCCCCAAACGTGAAAATAAGCAACAACAAAATAGATTACTGGGTCATAACAATTTTAAGCGGCGACACTCCCACTGGATTCATTGCGGTAAAGGACGCGCAGCCACCGGAAGTGCCAGTGCAGCAAACCATTAACAAGCCGTTGTTTGAAACTGATTTGGCGTTAAGGAATATAGTGAAAATAAGAAGCGAGTTCACTTCGCAGGGGCAGTGGTTCTTCACTTTTTCGAACGCAACTTTTTTATCGGATTTTGCGAGAATACTGGACAACGAAAAAATTCACCTTTCAACAATCGAATCAGAGCTGACAGGGCCGATTTCCCCGAGCATTTCATCAATGCAGGCAAGGGTTGCAGAGCTTGAATCCCTTTCAGTTGAGACCGCTGACAAGGTAAATGACGCGATAAACTTTGAGGGAAAATACCTCAAGGCGCCCACAACCGAAGACCTTTCAAAGCTGAAGAAAAGCTATTATGACGCGTTTGACGCGCTTGATTCCCTGAAGGAAAAGGCAATCGATTATGACGGTGAAGTGCAGAAGCTCAAGAACGCCTTGACACAGCTTGACATTGACGCGGACAAAAAAGGATACCTGATTAGCCTTGCGTCTCCCCCTGAAGACCTTTACACCATAACCAAGAAAAGCTCTCTTGCAAACAACAACCGCCAGAGCCTTGACTCAGCCTTCAACATCAGCCTTGAGGCAATAATCAATTTTGCGGAAAACATTTCCCTGCGGATTGACCGCTCAAATGCATACGAGCTCTTATACCGCGATAACAAGGACGTAAAGCAGGCTACATCAAGCAAATTCCTTTCGCTTAGCGCGCTTGCCGCGCACATGCTGCAGAAAGAAAACGCGGATTTATGGGTGAACCAGGATAAAGTTGCAGCGCTTTCAACAAACTGGGGCAAGGCGGAAAGCTATTTCAGGGAAAACGATTACGCCAAGGCAGAGGAATACGGGAAAAAAGCCTTAAGCAATGCAACGGATGCTTACAAGGACGGATTTAACCAGCCTTACAATCCCCCTGTATTTTCAACTGATTTGCTTTTGCAGATAGCGGCAGTGCTTGCAGGAATTCTGGCCCTGCTTTTTGTATGGCGCAACAGGGACAAAATAATCAGCCAGGGCGGAGACGAAAAAGGGGGCGAAACCGTTGATGTTTACGGATGGAACAAAAAAATTTGAGAAAGCCGCATTTGTTGCCTTGGCTTTATTGCTCTTATCGCTTTGTGTGAACGCTGCGCTGCCATTGGTTTCAATCCAGCCAAAAAACAACACGGTTGCGGAAGCATACCCTTTTGAGGTAGTTGAGTTAAGCCTGAATATTTCAAACAATTCGGGAGAGGCAATTGACAATCTGTGGCTGCGCCTCACAGCAAATGAAGGCGCCGCACTAATAAAAGGCGACACTGAATTAAATGAAAGGGATTTCCAGCCAATTTCCCTGAATGCAGGGGAATCATTGAATGAAACAATTCTTGCAAAGGCATTAATGCCTTTGGGGGTGCCTCCAAAGATTTCAGCAGAGTTCGGCTTGGGCGCTTACACTAATTCCTCGTCAGTGGTTTTGCAGACAATTGAAAGCCCCCTGAGCTTTAACGCATCGCCGAAAAAAACCATGTTCTCCAAAGGGGAGAAAGGCGAGATTGCACTCAGCCTATCAAACGATGGCAGCGAAGAGGCAAAAGATATTACTGCAAAGATAGAGGAAACCGATTACTTTGCGCCTGCAGACCCTGTTTTTTCACTGCAGTCCCTTGCCCCAAAACAGCTGGTAAAGGAAGCCTCTGTTTTCTTCACTGCATTGAATGAGTCGCCGGAAAAAAGAAACATTGTTCTGCAGATTGAGTTCACTGATTCAAGGGGAAAACATGTGCTTGAAAAGGCTTTTGAGGCAGGAGTGCAGGAGCGCACTTCGCTTGTACTGGTGGTTATAGGCGCAATAATTGTTCTCGCGGCTCTGGGGCTTTACCTGGACGCCAAGAACAGGAAAGAGGAAATTAAAAAGATAAGCCTGCTTGAAGAAAAAGGGGCTTAAAGGAATTTCACGAATAAATCTCTATTATGTCCCCGCCCTTCAGCCTGTAATTCTTTGCAACCCTTTGCGCGGGAAACTTTCCGCTGCCCCACAACTTAACGTACCTTAAATTCTGCGCAAAATCCTTGTGAAGCAGCTTTGCAACGCTTTCAACGGTTGAGCCTTTTTTTAATGCAAGGGGCTCGTTCATGTCCGCGTCCTTTCCCGGCTTTTTTGTGTAAACAAGAATCCTTTCAAGCAATGCAAAAATCTTTTCCTTCAGCAATGGAATGTCCTTTTCAATGAAGGGGTTAACTGTCAAGGCTTTCCTGTAAACAAGGCTGTCGTCAAGCGTCTCCAATACCTTTTCAGTAGTAGTTGGCTCGTTCAATAGCACCGAAGCGCTGTGAATTCCCAATCCTTTCAGGAATTCAATGAATTCCGCTTCAGGCATTTTGAGGAACCTTTTCCCCGCAATGGTTATGCCCTTGAATTCCGCTGGCCTGACCTGAATCGCGGGCCTTTTTTTGTTTGCCTTAATGCCTGCCTTGCCAAGCTCATTCAACAGGATTTTTTCCTCATCAGGGTTCCTTACAACAAGAATAATTGCATCCGCATTCCTTATAACAGAGAAAAGCTGTGTTCCCTGCGCTCTTCCCCCCGCGCTTCCCTCAATTATTGCGGGCACCTCTACTAACTGCACCAAAGCGCCCTTAAAATTCATCATTCCAATCTCGGGCTTTATTGTTGTGAAAGGATAAGGCGCAACAGCGGCATTGATTCCAGTCAGGCTGTTTAAAAGCGAGCTCTTGCCTGAATTGGGAAGCCCCACAAGCACCACTTGCGCGCAGCCCTCTTTTTTCACGTGCATGCTTGGCGCGCTGCCCTTCTTCTTTGACTGCGCCTTTTCCTTCTCAATCAGCTTGCGCAAAGCAGCCATTTTCCGCGTTATTTCCGCGCGGAGGTTTTCAGCGCCCTTATGGCTTGGGGCAACGCTCCACATTCCCTGCAATGCCGCAAGCTTTTCGGCATTTGTGCGCGCCTCGGCGTACTTCTGCTGCGCCCTGCTGTATTCAACGGAAACATTCGAAGGCATAAAAATCACAGAATCTAGGCTTCAATTATTTTTGCTCGCGGACATTTCTTAAAATCATTATCAGCAGTCACAAATAAAGCGTTAACCTCAGCCGCACTTGAATATATCATTGAATCGATTGTGTGCAACCCGTATCTTTCACAGTTTACTGCCGCAGTTAATACAATTTTTTTGTTCAATGTTATTATTATGCTGTTCTCTTCAATGAAATTTATTGCCTGGTTTGCCGCCCCCTCCGTTTTCCCGAGCTTTTTTAGTTTTTTGAATACCTCGTGCAATGAAATAACCGATGTAAAAAGGCTGTTTTTTTCAGAGTCCACCAATTCACGCGATTCAGGAAAAGCGCCCAGAAAGTAGCCAAGCCAGATGCTGGAATCCAAGAACAGTTTAGAATCTGTCACACTTGTCACGCATGCCTCTCAGCATTTCGGCCGCTGAAACCGCCTTTCCCTTGGAGAGTTTTCCAAACATTGACTTTGTCTTGGTTTTAACCAGCAATTGTATTACCTCGTCATACGTTTTTGAATTGGAATTTTTCTTTAATTCATTGAGCAGTTCCTTTGTCGGATATTCAACCTGAATTGTCGTAGTTGCCATAAACACCACCATTAAACTATAGCGCTATAGTTATTAAAAATGTTTCCTTTGCAGGCAGCGAAAAACAAGCAGTTCCTCGAAAAAAATCCGCTTCCTTGCAATAACACTGAAGGAAAGCCCTGCCTTTTCAAGTGCTGACTCTGTTTCCTTCACGCCATTCAAATCCGATTGTAGGAAAAAGCATGCGCCGCCTTCAGCAAGATGCCTGGGAAATTCAGCCAAAAACCTGTCAAGAACTTCCCTTCCATTTCTTCCCCCCGCAACATCCCTTTCTCCCTCGGTAATTTTTTCAGTTTCAACGTAGGGGGGATTGAAAATAATGCAGTCGAATTTTTCATTAATTTTTGAAAACAAATCGCTTTCCCTTGCAGTTGCTTTTTCTGCAAAGCCGAGTTTTTCCGCGTTAAGCAAGGCGTTCTCAAGCGCATTTTTATTCAAGTCCGCAAACAAAACTTTTGCAGCGCCAAGTGCAAGCGCATTAATGCCCTGAATGCCTGAGCCGCAGCCCAAGTCAAGCACGCTGGCGCCTTTCATGACTTCAACTGATTGCGCGAGAAGAAAAGAGTCCTCGCGCGGAGCGTAAACAGAATCAAAAACAGATAATTCGCGGTTCCGGAAAAAAATTTTTCTGTTCATGTCAAGAGCAGGCTTTAAGCGAGGGGTGCGCGTCACAAACTGGCTTGGATAAATCCTGGGCGGAGCCAATGAAGACATACTTGCAGTCAACAACGAATGATGGCACATAGTCCAAGCCGAATGCGTCAATCATTTTCCTGTCAGTGCCGTCCGTAAATATTTCCTCGATGTGGTCGCCGTTTTGGGCGCAAGCGGAAAACTTGCCCAAGTCAGGCATTCCCGCGCTTTCGGCAAGTTCGTTTAGTTTGGCATAAAAAAGGTTTTCATCAGTTATAACATAAGAGCCGGCGTTAAGGTCGCTTGAATTCCTGAAGCCTTCAAGCGAGCCAACCTTATCAAACCTTTCCGCGAACGCGAGCAGCGTGAATTCGTCAAACTCCCCCTGGTCGCGCGCACATTCAGCGGCGTTGGCTATAACTGCGGCGGGAGTTCCGCTTTTCACCAAATGCCTTATGTTAATGTCAATTTCCTGGCCGAGCTTTGCCTTTAAAGCCCCCGCAGCCTTGAATAACGAGTATGATTCCTCGGAAAAGAAATCAGAGAAAATGTCAATCCTTGCCTTTCCCCCGCTGGCTGAACAGGACTGAGAGGGATTAGCCAAAAACATTTTAGGATGAGGCAAACCGTCAATGTAATACTCTTCGACAACGTAATTCCCCTTGTAAAGCGTTTGCGCCAAGGCGTCCTTGAATTTTACTTCCTCTCCCCTGTCGTTCACTGTCATAAAGTCGCTTGTAACGCTTGAAGCGACTACAAGAACAGTCGGAACAGACCTGACATTAAACTGCGCCACCAGCTTTTTGCCTTGGTCGCTTGAAACCTCGACTTGATCCAGTTCAACAGGAATTTTATTCAGCGAAAGCACTGACAGCAGGGAATTGGTTTTGTCGCACACAGTGCATTCATCAGAGTAAAGAAGCGTTGCCTTAATTGTGGGAAGATTAGGCTGCGTGTTCCCGTTATCCGGGTTTTGGTTGCCGTCAACAGCAGGCCCCTCAGTTGTCATCCTCAAAACGTACCCGCCAAGCAATCCAACCACAAGAAAAAGAATCAGCAAATACAATGGAACGCCCGAAAGCAGGAAATTTTCCTTTTGCTTTATTTTCTTTTCCTTTGCCGCAGGGGATTTCTCCTCAACCGCTGCCTCTTTCACTGCTTCTTTTTCTTCTTCCATCTTTTAACGCCTTAAACAAGTAAAACCATCTGAAAGCTTGTTGAACGAATAAATAACATTGCCCCTATTTTGCCTTTAAATGCTTCAACCATTCAACACGCTTTTAATACTCTTTTCTCCCACAAAAGATTTAAATGCTTGCGTTTTTTTAGGTGAAAACATGTTTGTGGATTCGCACTGCCATCTTGACTGGTTTGAAGAGCCGGAAAAAATTGCAAAAGAGGCAAAAGAAAAAGGCTTAGGCTACATAATATCGTGTTCAACCAACCTTGAATCAGTTAAAAAAAACCTGCAACTGGCTGAACTTCTTGGAAGCGTTAAGATAGCGCTTGCACTGCACCCAAGCGACCTTCTGAGGATGAATGAAGCGGAAAAAGCGGAGGCCATGCAGCTGATTAACGAAAACATTTCAAAAGCCGTGGCTGTCGGAGAAACAGGGCTTGACTTCAAGCACGCGAAAACAGCGGAAGATAAAGCGCTGCAGGGGACTTTTTTCGGCAAATTCATCGCGCTTGCAAAAGAAAAAAACCTTCCACTCATTGTTCACTCGCGTTTCGCTGAAAGCAAATGCATTGAATTGCTTGAAAGGGAAAAATGCGGAAAGGTTTTAATGCACTGGTTCAAGAACTCCGAGCAAACACTTCCAAGGCTTTTGAAGCTGGGCTTTTTTGCTTCAATCGGCCCAAGCGTTTTCACGGACGCGCAGGCGCAAAAGCTTGCAATTGAATTGCCTTTGGACAGAATGCTGCTTGAAACCGATTCTCCTGTTAGGTTCAGTGGAAAAACCGCAGTGCCTGCGTGGATTCCAAAAATAGCTGAAAAGGTCGCGGAACTTAAAGGCGTTTCCGCCAAAGAAGTTGCGGAAAAAACCACTGAGAACGCGAAAAGGCTTTTTGGGCTGGAGTAAGAGTGTTTTAAAACGTTTTCAGGCAATAGTTTTGTAGGGTGATGTTTTTGGGCACAATTACTTTTTTTCTCCTGATATTCGTCGCGGCGCTAGTTGCAGGGCACCTGCTCCTTTACGCGACAAAAAAGGGAAAAAAAGGAAAAGAGGCTCCAGGGGAATTTGATGCATCCCAGTTCATTGACTTTGGCTCCGCGCCGGTTTCGCATAAGATTAACCTCTTGAACGAAAGGCTTGACAGGCTTGAACGGGTTTTGATTTCCGCTAAAAGCTCTCTGCCTGAAAATGTTGGTGAAAAGCTTGAATCGATTGAAAAATTCAAATCCAATGCGGAAGTTGAAATACAGGGAATCAAGGAAGTCTTGTTCGAGTTAAGCGGAAAGCAGAGGCAGCTTAAAAAATTGCGCTCAACTGACAGGACAATGGAAAAAAAGCTCCATAAAATAATTTACAGGTCAAACTGAAAAAGGCTGGTTTTTTTGGGCACACAATTCGAGCACATGCTTATTGCCTGCCCTGAATGCAAGGCAAAGGCTTCAATGGTTGAAACCGTTGAGGAAGTGCCGAACTTCGGAAAAGTGCTGATTTCAACAATCAAGTGCAGTTCCTGCGGCTACCGCATGACTGATGTGATGAGCGTGGAGCTCCGCGGCCCGATGCTTTTCTCCAAGAAAATTTCCGGGCCAAAAGACATTTACGCGAAAATCGTTCGCAACAGCTCCGCAACAGTTGAAGTGCCTGAGCTTGGCGTCAAAATTTTTCCAGGGCCGAAAGCAGAGGGCTTCATTTCAAACGTTGAGGGTTTGCTTGAAAGGATTGAAAACGCTGTTGGCATCATTGCCAGAAGCGAGAAAGGCGCAAAGAAAAAAAACGCTGAAAAAAAACTGGCTGAAATCCTCATGGCAAAAGAGGGAAAGAAAAAAATAACAGTGAAACTGCTTGACCCATTCGGCGCAAGCGCAATAATCGGCGGGAAGGTTACGAAAAAAAAGCTTTCAAAAAAAGAAGCGGGAAAACTGAAGAAAAACATACTTGTTTTTGAGAAATGAGCTATTTCTTTAAATTCCAGCTCTTCCTCTTAGCCGCATCAGCCGAATTGTCCCTTAAAAATTTCGCTTCAACGGATGCAGCACCGATGACTGGCTCCAAGTCATCGCCTTTCACAATGAATTCGACCTTGTTTTTCAGTTTCAGCGCGGAACCGTCAACTTTCACCACTGCCTTGACACCCAATTCCGCGAAAAGTTCAATCAGCTTGTCGATTGCCTTTGCCTCAATTTCGTTTAAATTCAGGCCATTTGCGCGCAAGGAGTCAATCATTTCCGCGTTCAGTGAAACGCTTGCCTGAGCCAGGGAATTTTTGGAAGCAATCGCATGCTTTTCCGCAATCTTGTTGGTTTTCTTGCTGTCGCGCAATTCCCTCAGGCGATTGGTATCCCCAAGCACAGCAGAAATCACCATTGGGCCGAATGCCTCGCCTCTTCCTGTTTCGTCAAAGCCCAAAACCAGTTCAGGCGCGGAGTTAAGCGCCTGCAAAAGCTTTTCCTTTGCCTCTTCAACGCCTTTTCCCTGCAAAACAATTTTTCCATTGGAGTAAAGCGTTACCGCGCAATCATTTATTTTCGCCCTGCATTCCATGTGAGGGCTTGTCACAGGCAAGCAGCCGAAAGAGGAAAGGAATGCCTTTACTTTTTCATTTTCAGCTTTTGGAAAATTCAAAACAGATTGCAAAAAAATCACCCTCAAAGTTTTGGAGTTTGGCGGTCTTCTAGCTTATTAAAATATTCAAGCACGCCCTGCACTAGCTCTTCTTTGTAAAGCGGGCCTCTTTTGGCATACGCATCAACAACAACAGGGATAATAGTCTTGCGCATTCCTTCCGAGGGTATTGCCTTCTTCAGCCTATTGCTTCCCAGCAACAAACCAATCGCGTATTTCCTTCGGTTTTCCGCTTTCCAGGTGGACAGCCTAAAGAGGCGAATATCTATTTTGGTTCCTTTTTTGGCTAAAATAGCCCTTCCTTTTTTAGTCCAGGAGGCTGGCTGCATCAAATTAAAATTAACTTGCTTTTTTTGCTGCACACCTGAAGCCGGTGGCGGAGTACCGCCTCTTCTTTGGCCCATATGCACAAATAATGCATTAAGGTGTTTAAAAAGTTTTGCTGCGCGAAGAAAACGGTTTTGGCTGCATACCCGCAGCCAAGAAAAATAGCCAAACATTAACTGAAAATTTAATTGTTATTATTGTTGTTATTATTGTTATTGTTGTTCATTGCTTCACCTCCAAAAAAACAATAAATCCGAAAGGTAAATTTAGTTGTTGTTATTATTGTTGTTATTGTTGTTGTTATTGTTGTTATTATTCATCTCCCACACCTCCTCAAATTTTTTTGTTTTTTTCCCCGTTAAGGGAAACTCCACCCATTGTTATTTTCACAAGGCAGCTGTCATCAAAACAAGTGATGCCTTCTTCTTTAAAGATTTTCGGAAGAATGAACGGCTCGTTGCCGTCATTAATCATTACTCCCCAAAACCTTACGCTTGCCTGATTCATTTTTCTTTCCCCTGAATTTTTTGCCTTAACCGAACTCATACAGAAAAACCGTCTGTCCTGTTTACTGGTTTCACTTTGCGCTTCCTTTGCAGAAAGTACTGTGTCCCGCCAACCGTAACGGGAAAACCACTTTTCATTCTAGGCCTCATTTTCTTCATACCCTCAGACATTCCCCCTAGGTCCTTTATATACCTTGCGACCAGAAAATCCGCTAAAAACGCAGGAAAGCCAAAAAACTGGTAAAATGACTGAATTTTGGGTTTTGGAAGCCAGAAAAAGCGCCTTAAAAGGAAAAATGACCAGTTCATTACAAAAGCCGAGAAAAATGTTAGGTTTTTATATATTTTGTAAGGATTTTCATTTATGGCGGGGAATGAGTCTTCTCTTTCGTCAATAGTCAGAACTCTTATAGACCTGAACCCTTACACCAAGACTTCTTTGGCTGACGGGTTAGTCAACTATTCTGCTTTGGCCAGAAGCCTTAAGCCGGAAATTGAGAAAAAGCTCGGCAAAAAAGTCAAAGAGGAATCAATTGTCGTTGCAATCAAGCGTTTTGCTGATGAAATTGGCGGTAAAAAGTTTTCAAACAGCTATGCGCATATTTTTGCGAATTCAACGCTTTCAATGCAGGACGACATGTCCTTTGCGCTAATCAAGAGAAACGATAAATCTGCGAAAAAAATCGAGGAGCTTTTAAGGGAAACCGACTGGCACACAGGGGAAGTGCGAATAGTGGTTGAAGGCGCAGGCCAGATAATGGTTTTGCTGAAAAAGCACAGGCTTGAGCCCTTGCTTGACCTAATTGAATCAGAGGTAATGGATGCCTCGCACCAGAACGCAATTGTTTCAATCAGGCAGCCAAAGGAAGCAGTGCAAACCTATGGAATAATCGCGGAAATTGCTTCAAAGCTCGCGCAAAAAGGAATCAGCATTGAAATAATCAGCGCTCCACCCGAACTGCACTTCATGGTCAACGAAAAGCACGCAACTGAAGCATTCCAGACAATCAAAAGCCTCATTCAGCAGGCAAAAGAACAGATGAAAAAAGAATAAACCCGCTATTTTTCAATAAAAGCCCTATTTCTCAACTCACGTAAGTCAAATGACCCTTATCAAAGCCTTCCACCACAAAAATCTGCGGCTCTTTTTCCGGCACCCATTCAACGGCTTCATCAGCCAACTGCGGCATGAACTTGCTTATGTCCTTTGACATTTTAGCAGTAAGGTGCTCTTTGCCGAAAAGCTTTGAACAGATAATATAAGTCAGCTCCCTCACACTGCCCTCGTCAAGGTAATTCAGGCTGTGAAGGTATTCGTGCAATAGGATGTGAAAAATGTAGGGCTTGAACAGCACTGGATTCTTTTCCTTAATCATTTTCAATGGAAAGCTGTTAACCACAATCATGTTGGAATCAACAGGGTAATACGCGCCCAAAAAAAAGCGCCTGCTTCCACCCATGTTCGCCAATCCAAGCATTAAGCCAGCCCTGCTCCTGCCTAAAACCTCTTCTCCTGCTGCCTTAACCAATTCAAAAATGTCAGCCAAGTCAACGCATTCATCCAGCCTCTGCGAAAAAGTTTTCTCCATGCAAAACGCCTCAAATATGTCCCGCTGTAAAAGAAATAAAAGGCTTGCCTTTTCATTAGGCTAAAAAAAGCCTAAAACAAAAAGCAGGCTCAGAGTTGAGTTGATTCCACATTTAATTCAGATGGTGTTAACCTCATCATTGCCTACTGTAATGTATAGAGATTATTGATTAAAGCCTTTGGTTTTGGCTGCATTAATGACTTCTTTTATCATTTCCTTCGGTGGGTAGGGGTACTGTTTTCCGTTATAAGAATAGGTTCTGCAACCACATTTGCATTCTTGTTTAATGAATTCAGTTGCGCCCTTGCTTTGTTCGGCCATTTCTTCGCAAGGAAGGCACTTGCCCTTGCTAATTGTTTCCTGGATATCCTTTCCATCAATCCTTATAGTCGGCGAGCCGACAAATCCGTATTTTTTGGCCTTTTCATCCGAATCAATCAGGATTTCCTCAACATCTGCTTTTGCGCCGAGCTCTTTCAAGCTGCTCCTAAGCAGTTCCTTTGTTTTAACGCACCAAGGGCAATCCAAAATGTACAAAAGCTGAATTTTCATAATTGGCCCTCATCACAGTTACTTTTTCCTTTTCACGTGCTGGTCAATTAGCTTGTTGATTATTTCGTCGTATGTTTCGCCTTTTTTTCCGATGCGCATTAGCCTGTCGCGTGTTTTCATTTCCAGTTGGATTGTGGTTACTCCGTTTCTGCTCGGCATTTTTCAAAACCTCTTTATAAAGAACAAACTATAGTAACTATTTTTAATCATAGTGCATTAGTTCGTATTTTTTCCTCTCAAAATAAAAGTATATTAAGGTGGTTGGGGGATGTATAGGCAGATTTTTCTGTGCGGGGGTGTTGCGGCCCGAAAATGTGCCCCAGTAAAGTATATTAAGGGGTTCGCATGAGTGAGAACAGAAAATTTTCATAATCATTTGGAGAGGAGAGTGACCAAAATTGCAGATAATTGGAAAGACTGTTTATCCGCTTAAGAATTCAAACACTTTTGTTGTGCTTGAGGTCAAGGGGCGGAGAGGCGAGCAAATAAATCTTGCAGAACAAGGAATCAGTGGCCAGCTGATTTTCTTTCACGAAGCGCCAAAATCAAACATTAACTGCTCTTTCCTGCCTGGTGAAAATGCTGTCGAGTTGGGTGGGATTGAACGGGAAAGCGAGCGGACAATTTACCTGATATTCGGGCCTGTGGGGGCAATGAGAGATGAGAACAAAGCTTATTCTGAAAAACGGTTATAGGCTTCAAGGAAACAACCTGGAAGAGACAGAGAACAAAATAGTCATCAGTGAAATCAAGCTCGGTAGGACTGTAGTGGACAAGAGCAGCATTGCTGCCAGAAGCGACGGAGCTGGTCAGCAATGAGCGCAGAGAACGCAAAGCATTTGAGCAGGGAAGCAATGCGTAACCAATTGCTCTCCATGCAGAAGGATGTTTCAGAATTGAGCCAGAAAATTGCTTCTTACATAGAGAATTTTGATGCAATTATTGATGAAACCTATTTGGGCAAGACTGCAAAGCTTGCTGACGTTGCTTTTGAAATAATCAGGCAGGCCGGAAAGTTCAATTCTTATGACTGTGCCAAGCTTGGGTTGTATGATTCAACGCAAAAGAAGCGCTTGTTCACTGCCTTGAAACAGCGCTATCCTGAAGTAAAGACTGAACTCAGGCAGAATTATGGCGATAAAAGAAAAATCCTTGTTGCCTGGCTTGACGAGAAAAAACTGAACGAAATAGAAAAAGACCCTGTCCAGGACATCAAGGAATTTGTCCAGGCCAGCAGGCCTTCAAGGGAGCAATTAATCAGCAAATTCGGCTGGAGCCAGGAAGAAGCCGACCAAAAAGGAAATTGCTGAGATGAAAGAAGAGTTCCGCGCCTGGGAATTGGCGCACATTCGCGACCTTGTTAAATGGGAAAATAAGCACTAACCAAAATTTGTATTCACTTACTGAATTATTCAGTTGCTGAATATGTTTTTAGGCCTGTTTGGTTTTTGTCGATTTTTTTGATTGTTTTATCCCATTGGCAGAGGACCAAATCGCCGATTTTTAAGTCGGGAATTTCGTTGTCGATTTCGCAGAGCGAGTGGCTTCTGGCAACGTGAACGCGCTTGCCGTTATTGAAGATTCTTCTGACTTTTCCTTTGAAAGTTTCCATATTTACAGCCCGGTGTTTTTGATTGGCTTGTCGTTTATTGTTCTCCAATACTTCACAGTACCCAGTCGGGGCATTATTTCGTTCAGGTTTATTGGCTTGTAGTCGAGCAGCTCGCAGCTTACGTTGATTGTTTTTCTTTCGCCGTTTATGAAGGGAAATTCTTCCAAATGATTGTTATGCTTGTGGCCGTGAATTGTCCAGCCGTCCCAGTTTTTTGGTTTCAGGGCAGGATCGTGAACCAGCAGGAATTCTTTTCCCTTATATTTCAGGAAAACGTCTTCTGCAGTGGAATAGCTTTTGATGTTCCCAACTTCTTCGTGGTTTCCTTCAATGAATGTTATTTTGCCGTTCAATTGTTTTATCCAATAACTTGCTTTTCTGCTGCCTTTGCCGAAAGCCATGTCACCCAAAAAGTAAACAGCGTCATTTTTGCCAACAGTTGAGTTCCAATTTTCTACAATTGTTTTGTTCATTTCTTCGGCATTTTTGAATGGCCTGTGGCAGTATTTGATTATGTTTTCGTGGTCCAGGTGCAAATCGCTGATCAGGAAAACTTTGTCGGAATTTTCTTCAATGATTCTTGTTCTGCCGTTTTCTTTTATTTCGCCCAAATATCCTATTGTGGTTTTCAGTGTTTTCTTGCTTAAGGCTTCATCCCTTCTCAATAACCTTCTTTGGATGAAGTCGTATTCCTTCAGGATTTTGCCATTCCTTAACAGTGTTAGCCTGAGGAGATATTGTTCGATGTTTGGTTTTTCCATGTTTTGCAGGTATTCCCAGATTTTGTCAAACTTGTTTTCGAGGTCTTTGAGTGCAAGCGTTGCGTGAAACACGAACTCTTGTTCCTTGTCCCATTCTTTTGCTTCGCAAACAGGAATAAGTTCTTTGGCTAATTGCAATCGCAGCTCTTTTAATTCCTGGGAAGGTTCAACGTCAATGAAAATGACCTTGTTCTCAATATGCCCCAAATCGTTCAGCTTGAATTTTATCAAGTCAAAGTTTTTGCAGATTTTAATGAATTTTTGAACGAGCTCTTTTTCGTTGCCGCAGGAAAAGCCGCCAAACAAGGTTATGTGCGGCGGCCGACCTTTTCTCACGACTTGCTTTACGTGAAACTTGTGCGAGATTTGCTCGCTTAGTTCTCTTGCGTATCTTTTTGCATAGCCGTGAAACCTGAATTCAATCAGGTAATTTGCTCTCGGAATCTTTTTGCCGAATAGTTCCGAGAGTTTTTTCAATAAACTGTGCATAGCATCAGGGTTGTTTTTCCAATAACCATTGCCAGGCTGGTTTTATGATTCTTTTTTTGTTTTGGATGGTTGTTTCTTGTTCTTGTTCAAGTGTCAGTATTAGGCCGCTGGTTGCTTTGGTTTCGTGCATTGCTTCAATGAGCCCTTTTGTTTCGCGTTCTTTGTTTTTGTTGTCGAGTTCATAACATACTTGAATGGCCAGTTTTTCTGTTGGAACCACAAAGTCGGCTTCGCTGTTTCTTGTTTTGAAGTAATAGAATTCTTTTCCAAGCCTTTTCAAGTGAACTGCAACCATGTTTTCTAATAGGGCGCCTTTTTTTTCTGTAATGCTTGGCGTGTTTTTTATTATTATGCCGTTGTCAATGCAGTAAATTTTTTTGGGGTTTTTGTCGAAACGTTTTATTTTCTTTTCGAGCTTTCGGACAGTGAAGACAAGGTATGTTTCTTCAGCATATTCAATGTATTTTTGGATGGTATTGGCACTTTGAATGTCAAAATTGTTTTTTATTGACCTGTAAGTTATGGGGTTTGCAGAATTGGCTATTAAGAATTTTAACACTGTTTTGAGTTCGCTTGGCTTTCTAATGTCATATCTTTCGGAAATGTCTTTTCGGATTATGTCTGTGAGTATTGCTGTCAGGACTGCTTCGTTTGAGAAAACAACAACCTCCGGCATTCCGCCTTTTAAAAAGTATTCCTTGAATTCCTTTGAAAGCAATGCTTTTTGTTCAGTGGAATAAATTCCTTTTTTTGGGATTTCTATCTTCTTTGCTTTCAAGAATTCAGCGAAAGAAAAAGGATAAAGCTCCAAATCCACGTGCCTTCCTGTCAAGTGTGTTCCGAGTTCCTTGCTTAACAGGTTTGCATTAGAACCTGTAATGAAAACTTTGTAACCCTGCCTTAGTATCCTGTTGACAAACAATTCCCAGCCTTTAATATTCTGGATTTCATCAAAGAAAACGTTCTTTTTTTCTCCAAAAGCCTCAATCAGTGTTTCCATTAGCGGCTGAAAGTCTTCAGACTTGAATCCTTCAATTCTTTCATCATCAAAGTTAAAGTAAAAAAAATCGTTTTCAAATTTTGCCTTAATCAGCTGCTTCAGCAAGGTGCTCTTGCCGCATCTCCTCACTCCCTTGACAACGAAAGCAGAAGCTCCGCTATAAGAAACGGCAGTGGGAAAAACAGTTCTTGGCACAGAATCCTTTAATGATTCCATCTCTTTCAGTTGGTCTGCAATAACTGTCCTCAAAATACTCTTTGAAATCATGATAAAATAATGCGCAAACTAGTATTTAAACATTGCTTATTACAATGAGCAATAATGTGCAATATTGCTCAATACATTGAGCATTAAAAAGTGTTCACTAAAAGCGATATACTGCACAAAAGTTTACAAAATCATGCATTATAAGCAATTTACTGCTGCTTTTTGGCAAGTTTGGGAATTTATTGGAAAACTGTAAAGTCAGCCTTTTCCCGCCAGTATCTTTGCCATTTGTTCCAGGTCAACGCCTTTCTTTTCAAGCTCTTGCGCTATTATTTCTTGCAGCAGGTTCAGCTGCTCGGATTTCTTTTCCATTGCTTTCAGCTGCTCTATTTTGAGGGGCTTTCCGCACTTGCTACAATAGTCGTTTTCTTTCATGTTCTGAACAGAGCAGAAAGGGCAAATAACTGTTTGCGTTGAGAGCGGTTCCTGCTCTTTTTTGTCAGGTTTCCAAAGGCCCTTCTCAATCAAAATCTCTTTCTTCAAATTTTGGTTTGCAAAGTGAACGTAAACAGAAGGCATGTTGCTTTTGTTGCTCCAGCCGTATTTTGCCCTGAGTTTTGCTTCATTGTATCCTTTTACCGCATCTTTTGTTGCGGAGCTGTGCCGAAAGCCATGAGTCCAAACCCGCTTATCAATGCCAGCTGCTTTTGCAATCCATTTAAGTTTCACGTTCAGGGCATCCCTGGAAATGAGTTGTGTTCCAATTGCTTTTTTGCGGTAGCCTCTTGAGGAGAACGCAAGCCAGATGTAATCCTGCAGCTGCTTGGGGATTTGGGATTTCTTTTCTTCGAGTTCTGCGAGCCAGGCTTCAAGGAACGGCTTGCTTTCAACCAGAATGACTTGCCTTTTTCCAGTCTTGCCATTAACTTCAAACTCAATGTAATTCTCTGCAATTTTCAAATCGGGTTTTTTCATGTTCAATAATTCAGAAGCTCGCAGGCCGTACTCCCACAAGATTGCAATAATGGCTTTGTTGCGGGCGTTCTTTGCGGCGTTCAATATTTTGAGCATTTCTTCTGCTGTAAGGATTTCTTTCCTGAATTTATCATAGCCGTTTCCGTTGCCATTAGCTGCTTTCTTTATCCAGCGGACTGCGTCCGACGGGGTTTCGTCATTCTCTTTTCCAAAGAGCCATTTGTAAAACATTTTGACAGCTGCCTTGTATTGCCATAAAGTGCCTTCGCTGTAGGATTCGATTGGGATTGTTACAACAGGCCCGCATCTTGTTTTCAAAACCTTGTCTTTTGGCTTCAAGTTGTTGAAGAAGGAAACCATTTCGCTCTTTGGAATGTCTTCGAACTTTTTGTCCTTGAAGTGCTCGCCTAATTCAATGAGAATGCGCAGAACATAGGTGTAGCTTGTCTTTCTGATGCCCTGGGCAACCTTTTCGTTATAGAATTCGAGTGCCTTGCTTTTGTTGTAAGGCAGCATGCCAGAATTATTGAGCCTGTTGAGCGTGTGGTTCAGGTTGTATTCGTCTTTCGTTACCATAGATACTATGGTGCTGCTATCTCTTTTTAAACTCTACTGTAATGCCTATACATTACTATAGTGCTTGACCTCATCATTGCCGTAAGTATCGTATGGTGTTAATGCCTTAAAATTAACGGTTTTTGAGCGATTTCTTGACGGCTTCCTTAATCATGGCCTTTGGCGGGTAGGGATACTGCTTCCCTTTGTAGGAATAGGTTCTGCAGCCGCACTTGCATTCCTGTTTAATGAATTCAGTTGCTCCCTTGTCTTGTTCGGCTATTTCTTCGCAGGGCAGGCACCGGCCCTTGCTAATTGTTTCCTGGATATCCTTTCCATCAATCTTTATTGTTGGCGAGCCAACAAACTTGTATTTTTTGGCTTTTTCATCAGAGTCAATTAGGATTTCTTCAACATCAGCCTTTGTGCCAAGCTCTTTTAAGCTGCCCTTAAGCAGTTCCTTTGTTTTCACGCACCAGGGGCAATCCAAAATATACAAAAGCTGGATTTTCATAATCATCGTCCGAATAATCTCCTATTGTATTCAATAGTAATGATGTAATAAAATTAATGGTTTTTTGGGCTTTCTCCGCTTTTATGGGCGTGTCTAATGCAGCGTTCATGCCATTAGACAAAGCTCATCCAGATTAGCCATGCACCCAAGAGCATCATGAAAACAGTGCTAATTGCCTGTTTCGTTTTGAATCTCTGTGCTTGTTTATGAATCACTTCCGGGAACCCAATTTTCATAATTCCCTTGATTAAAGTTGACCATCCTAAAAGTGTAATAACGATTCTCCAATCTAATGTGAATCTCGATTTCAATAATTTCAAACAGTTCTTTGAAGAACGCAATAAATTGCTGTCCAACAAACTAAAAGAGCTCTTAAGCTAAAATTCATTTTTTCTTCTTTGACCAGAAATCCACAAGTTTGTTTATTATCTGATCGTAGCTTTCGCCCTTCTTGCCCAACTCTTTCAATTTGTCCCTTGTAGCCGGGCTCAACTGGATTGTAGTCACTCCACTTCTATACGGCATATCGTATTACATAATCGCTGTAGGTATTAATAAATGTATCGGATTCTTTTGCTTTGCACAAAAAGGGATTACAATTTGGATTCTGAATCTGGGTTTTTTGTGCAGAGATTCCGCCCGCTCAAAAAAGCAGAGGGATTGGAGGGTTAGGGCTTTGGCAAAATTGTGTTTTAGACAATTATAGTTGAACGTTCACCATTCACCTTATTTTTTAAGGTCTGTAATTATGAATTTTGTTTCTCCTGTTTTTCTGTTATACGAGTCAATGTAAACTTGTCTGACCCCTGCCCTCGAACTATTTGGCGGCTTTAAAGGAATCCAAAATGCCCCCCCATAATTTTTTTTATCTTTAAGAAAATTTAAAAGTTGGCGATAGTTTTCTTTAACACGCCCTTTGTCTTTTTCAGGCAATTTATCGACAAATTCATTAAATGTTGGCCTATCTATTCTCTCCAGTAGTACTCCGTGTGGTGTTGCTGCATAGTATTTTGGTATTCGAAAACTTACCTCATCATTAATCTTTATTGGCTTTGAGTCGCCAAAGATAGTTGAGTTTCTTGCTTCTGCGATGGCCAGTGGTTCTCCAAGCGGACGCGTGCGCTGACTGCGGTCTCTAAGTATATAGTCTTTACGGAAAACAGTTTTTCTAGGTCTTTCTGTTGGCTGTCCATTTTTAGTTCTCCCTTTAGCGCTTGGAACTCTTCCAGAGTAATATCTGTATTGTTCTCCTTTCATGAAACTTTCTTTTGCTTTCCATTGAACATTCTTTTCAAGTAATATTTTTGGATGCATCATGACAAAACCCAGGCTATAATTCGGAATGAAATAATGTCCAGGCAATTGGTGAGTTTCCTCGATATTAAACCCACTGTCTTCAACCACTTCCCGTGTTTCCTGTGTTTTTATTAACAAACCATTAGGCTCTACAATTATCTCTGGTTCTTGACCATTTCGTATAAAAAAATTTCTTAATCTCCTAATTGGTCTTTTCAAAGGATCATTTGGCGGGGTCTTAGGTCTTCTAGCAAGAATCCTTTTAGGCATATTAAAATACTATCTCCAAATCATTTAAATGTTGACTTTTTGTGAAAAGTCGGATTCTTTCACTTAATCAGTTTTGCGCCGCATTCATGGCAGAATTTTTGCGCAGACGTGGTTGTCCCTTTCTTTTTGTATTCATCCATAAGTGTTCCAGCGATAAGCAGGGATAAAAGGTAATCAGAATCTTTGTTTTTTCTGAATTCACTCCATTCGTTTTCATTTTTTGGGTTTTTGAAAAAGTTGTCCTTCACGTAAATAATGTCTGTCAGGACTTTCCGAAGAAAATGGTCGCCCAATTCATTCAATTCCTCTTTTGAAAGATTGTCAATGCCCTTAACCAAATACTTGCTCACGAATTCATCCAATACAACTGCCCCCAATTAATTGTCTGTTGACTCTTTTCTTAACAGTTTATGCTTTTCCAGGGGAGCCCTGGCCTTGGAATGCTTGAAAGAATCTTCCGGAAACCCGTTTTTGTACGCTTCGATATAATCCGGTGTGTCTTCCAGCACGCAGCCCTTGTATTCGCAGCTCCTGCAAAAATAGTAGTCTTTTCCGTCAATGCTGATTAAGTCCAGTGAAGCGCACTTCGGGCAATACTTGAATTTCACAGGCATTGTTTCACCTGTAAACCGCGTACACATACTTCTTGCTTTTATTCAGGTCATCGAGAATATCGTCAATCTGCCTTTTCACAGACTTAATCTCGGTTTCATTTCTTTTCACCCCTTAATACCATTAAAATAAGATTTTCCCAATTTTAAAACTACATTAAGTTTTGCTTTGCCAAAACGCCTTTCTAGTTCCCGCCAAAATTTGTTATTCAGTTTTTCCACATATAAATCACTTTGTCTGACGGACCAAGAAGTACTTGAAAGCGGGCATTACTTCCACTTTGCCTTTTTCTTTTATTTCTTGGTTTTGTGTTATGATATAACCTTTTTTTGCCTTGAATTTTTGCATGAATAGTTCCAAGCTTTTTGATTTTGTTTCAGAAAGTTTTACTTCTATTGGAATTAGTGCCGGCTCTGTAAGGATTATGTCCACTTCGTTCTTGTACTGGTCTCGCCAAAAAAACTCCGCATTGAGATTATTGGCTACTACGCATTCCAAGACTTTTGATTGTGAAATTGTGTCTTCTTTGAATGTGAGCGAGGGCGATAGTATAGCGGAGTAGTATTTTTTGAGTTTTCTTTCAACTTTTCTTTTGTTTGGGGAATAGTTGTACAATTTTCTGATTAGAAATGCTTGTTCAAGGAATGAAAAATAATTGGAAATTGTTTGGCGCGTGGTCTTAAATTGAGAAGCCAAGGTTTGCATGTCAATAATTTGACCCGGTTCTTCCATTAAAAGCTTGAGCAATGATTCCAAAACACTGGTTTCTTTGATAGCGTAAATTGTTGGAATATCCCTGTAAACTATTTTCTCAACAATGCCTTCTTGAATGTATTTTTGGATTATCTCCCGGTCAGTTACATTAACGAGCTCCGGGAAACCCTGTGATTGAATAAACTCCTTGAATTCTTTGAACAATTCTTTCTGGTAAAGCGCGGTTGGTTCAAACTTTTTTTGTTTGAAGTCAAGGTATTCTATAAAAGACAGTGTTTCAACCTTGAAGTAAAATATTCTTCCTGCGAGCGTTTCCTTTGCCTTTGTTTTTACAAACAAGGATTCAGAGCCCGAAATGTAAATTTTCGCTTTTCCTTTGTAAAGGTCATAAATTGTCTTGATTTTATTCTCCCAATCAGTTACCTTTTGTACTTCATCAAACAATAAAATAGTTTTTTCTTTTGAAGCATCTTTTCCAGTGATTTCATTATATGCTTTGAGTATTTCGCTTGGTTCAGTGTCCTTGAATTCGTCAAAAGAAAAATACATTATTGCTTTTGGGTCTCTTCCTGCAGCAATTTCGTCTTGTACAATCTTTTTGAGTAAAGTGGACTTGCCGACACGCCTTAAACCAGTTAATGCGACTATTTGTGGCTGTTTATGAAACTTGCGCATTTCGCCGTAAACCTTTCTAGGCCTGAATTCTAATGTAAATGTTTCCTTCCACCACGAATTGAATTCAACAAGCCTTTCTTGGATTGTAGCCATGCTAAATTCACCAAACATAAATTAATAATTTATGTTAATTATGAGTAACACAAAATATAAATGTTTCGGTTGCTATTTATGAAGACAATTTTGTCAATGTAAAGAATTTTTCTGGTTTTTATCGTTTTCAAATGGTTTTCTCCATGCGGAGCAACGTTTAAAATATCTGCCTAAGACCACCCAGATTAGGGCTAAAGATAATTAAAAAGTTGGCGGTAACACACACCAAATTTCAGACTATAACATCATTATTGCCTAATGTATCGTATGGTGTTAATGCCTTAAAATTATTGTTTCATAGCCATTTTTTGATTTCGTCTGTTGTAGGGATTCTGCCGCTGCAAACGATTTTTCTGTCAACAGCTAAAGCGGGGGTTGCCATTACTCCTGCTTCAATTATTTTGTTTATGTCTGTCACTTTTACTATTTCAGCTTTTTTCCCGGTCTCTTCCAGAGCTTTTCTGGCATTTGCTTCAAGTTGCTTGCATTTCGGGCAACCGGTTCCCAATATTTCTATTTTCATTTAATTCCTCCTTAAACCATTCCAAAAATCAATCCTGCAATAGAGGAATAAACCACAACTATTGCAATGTATGCAATTGTTTTTTTGTTTCCTAAAACGCTTCTTATTACAAGCATTGCAGGCAGGCTCAATGAAGGGCCCGCAAGCAACAGCGCAAGTGCCGGCCCCTGATTCATCCCTTTTGCAATCAGTGCCTGCATTATTGGCACCTCAGTGAGTGTGGAAAAATACATGAATGCCCCAAAAATTGATGCCAAAAGGTTTGCTTGAATTGTATTTGAGCCAACCCATTGAATTATTAGTTCTTCAGGAATCAACGGCATTATGAATCCGACAATGAACACACCGATGAATAAATAGGGGATAAGGAGTTTGCCTATGCTCCATGTTTCTGCAAGCCACTGGTCTCTTGTCTCGCTTTTAAATTTCAGCAAAACAACCGCTGCCGCAATCAGGGCAAGGAAACCCATTAGCCCCCATTTTATTGTCAAGTCAATCTGCAGGCCGTTCACTATTAGGATTCCGACCATTGAAGCAAAGAACACTCCGATTGCTGTTTTTGAGGTTTTTTGCCCTGTTTCTTCTTCTATTGCAATCTCTTGTTTTGCGCTTTTTTCCCTGAAAAGGAAAGCCATTGTCACTCCTACAAGCACTGCTAAAGCAATTGCTGAAACTGCCCTCGCTAATCCAATCTTAAAGCCCAAAACGCTTGCTGTTAAAAAAATTGCTGCAATGTTTATTGCCGGCCCCGAGTAAAGGAATGCTGTTGCCGGTCCAAGCCCTGCTCCTCTTTTATAAATTCCTGCAAACAATGGAAGGATTGTGCAGCTGCAGACTGCAAGAACCGCGCCTGAAACAGAGGCAATCGTGTAGGAAACATATGGTTTTGCTTTTCCGCCCAGGTATTTAAGAACCGCCTGTTTTTTTACAAAAACCGCGATAGCCCCCGCAATAAAAAATGCCGGAACAAGGCAGGTTAAAATATGCTGTGTTGCGTACTCGTGCAACAATGCAAAACCGCTTAGCAAGGCATTGTCAAGCCATTGGCTTCCAACCGGCATGAAGTAGAACGCCAGAAACAGTGCCGCCAGCAACAAAAACAAGTTTTTTTCTTTCATTTTAGTCCCCTTCTAATTTAGATTCTGCTGCTTTAAGGATTTTTTTTACTCTATTGTCAGTTATTTTGTAAAAAATTTTCTTGCCTTCCCTTCTTGATTTAATTAAACCTGCTTTTTCAAGCGTTGCCAATTGGATTGAAACAGTTGACTGTGTTCTTCTAACCTGTGGAAAAATCTGGCACACGCACCTTTCCCCATCCAAAAGCAGCCTAACTATTTCAAGTCTCGTCCCATCAGAAAGAGCCTTTAACACTTCTAAGGCATTATTTTTAGCCATAAAACATATTGATGAGCATCAATATTTAAAAAATTATTGTTAGCACAAATAGCGTTATTCGGCAATAACCCGAATTAACCTCATCATCGCCTATAAACAAATTTATAAGGCTAGTTTTAAAAAATTCATTTTGCGTTTTATTTCACGGGAATTTCTTTGATTGACCCATCACTTACTTTTAGCATGCGCTGTGCAATTTTTTTAATGAAATAACGGTCGTGTGAAACTGCCAAAATTGCGCCGCCATAATTTAGGAATGCTTTTTCAATTATTTCGCGCGCATCAATGTCAAGGTGGTTTGTTGGCTCGTCAAGCAGCAGAAAGTTTGGTTTGCCAATAAGAATTTTAAGCAGCGTGAGCCTGGACTTTTCCCCCATGGACAATTGGGAAATTGGCTTGAACACTTCGTCGTTTTCAATAAACCCCATCATGGACAAGTGTTGGCGCGTTTTAGCCAAATCTTTCAGCAAAAAATATATTTCACCATATAATGTGGCGCCGGTTGTCAGGTCTTTTAGTTCTTGGTCCACGTAACCGAGTTTTACCTGTGAATCCAAAATTATTTTTCCTGAAATGGGGGGGATGCGCCCTTCAATGGTTTTGAAAAGAGTGCTTTTACCCATTCCGTTTTCTCCAATTAAAATTATTCGCTGCTCTGCGCCTACATTTAGGTTGATATTGGAAATTAATGGCTTTTGGTATCCGACAGTCAGGCCCTTTAGCTCTAAAATCACGCTTGCATTAATTGGCGAGGCATCAAAGCGTGTTCTGAATTTTGATTGGTCCAAGTCGGGTTTTTCAAGGATTTCACGTTTTTCAAGTAATTTTTCACGATACTGCCCTTGTTTGACTTTCTTGGGGCTTTTTCCAATGCGCGCAATCTTGTCTTTTTCAATTGCAATGTATTTGTTTTCAAGTTCGTAAGCCGTTTTTTGGGCTTCAAACGCGGCTTCACGGCTTTTCACGTACGCCGAATAATTGCCATTGTACTTGGCCCATTTCCCTTTTTCTATTTTTCCCTCTTCTGCTGATTTAGGATAAAAATTGGTTGCCCAGTTATCGTTTTGGAGGCGATAAACATGGGCTACCGTAATTTATTGCCACTTAAAAGTTTATATGAGTTTCGTGGTTTTAAACCTAACTTTTCAGTT
>JAZDDZ010000026.1:0-4490 GCA_043809245.1 Candidatus Iainarchaeum sp. | reverse complement strand
CAAAAACAAGTTTTCAATAAGGGTTGTAAGGGAAAGGCATTTCGACCAGCTACTGAAAAAACACGGAGAGCTGAACGTTGCAGCGTGCATTGGAAATTCCCCGAATGTATTGATTGCTGCAGCCACCTCGGTTGCATTTGGATTGAATGAATTGGAGATAGCTAATTCGCTTGAAGCGCTAAAAGTGGTGAAAGCTAAAACGTTTGACGCGCTTATTCCAGCGGATTGCGAGTTCGTGTTAGAGGGGATTGTCAGGCTGAATGAAAAGGCAAGTGAAGGGCCTTTCGTGGATTTGACTGAAACCTATGATGTGATTAGGCAGGAGCCTGTATTTGAAGTGAAAAAAATAACGCACAGGAAAAACGCGATATGGCAGGCGCTATTGCCGGGAAAATTAGAGCACAAGATTTTAATGGGAATGCCACGCGAACCGACTATTTTCAAGGAAGTGAATGCTGCGGGAGCGAAATGCCTGGATGTTAATGTGAACCCCGGGGGATGCAGCTGGCTGCACGCAATAGTGAAAATAGACAAGAAAAACGAGGACGACGGAAAAAAAGCGATTGAAGGCGCATTCAAGGGGCATAAAAGCTGCAAGCACATATTCATAGTTGACAAGGACATAGACATTTACAATCCATTGGAAGTGGAATGGGCAATGGCGACAAGATTCCAGGCGGATGTGGATTTGATTGTTAAGGCAAGGGAAAAAGGAAGCAGCCTGGACCCAAGCGCAGAGCCGGACACGCATTTCACAACAAAATGCGGGTTTGACTGCACCAAACCATTAGTGGCAAAAGGAAAAAACTTCGAAAAAGCGGAATTTCCGAAAGCGGATTTGAAAAAATTTATTTAGTGGGAATATGTTTTTCAAGAAAAATGCAAAAGTTCGCTCTAATGTTGGAATGCGGATGATTGGGGGCATTAGGCGACAACTAAAGCTGAAACCAAGGGAATGGGGGCCTGAATTTTCTTTAAGGTTTAGTATAGCAAATGCCAGGTATTTTGCCAAAACAGCTCTTAGCAACGCAGGAATAAAAGACCGTGAATTGAGGAACCAAGTTCTATCTCTTGCTTCAACTTTCGGGGAAGAAAGGAAAAAAGCTGAGCTCAAAGAAACAGAAAAATTAGGGGCATTTAAGAAAGCAAAAAATGAATTTGAATCAGGTGCTAAAAGGGTTTTGGGTGAAAAAAAGGAAAAAAATTTTTGAAAGAACTCAATAGATTAGAATATGAGTGATTTGATGTCCTGGCAGAAATGGTACAATATTTTTCTTGAAAGCGCAAAGGAAGGGGAGGAAAAAGGCACTGCTGTTTCGCCAGTGCACAAAACCGACCATCTGCTAAGGGTCTGGGAAAATGCAAAAATTCTTTGCGAGAAGCTTCACGGCGATTTGGAAATAATGGTTGCGGCAGTAATGCTTCATGACCTAGGAAGGCACTACGGCATTGAAATTCACGGCGAAAAGTCAGCGGAGCTGGCAAAGCCAATACTTGAAAAAAGCGGTTTCCCGGGGGAAAAAATTCCTAGTGCATTAGAGGCGATTGCGCAGCACGATTACACTTTCCCTAAAGAAAAAAGAAAGCGTCTTGAGGCAAGGATTCTTTATGATGCGGACAAAATGGATGCCTTTGGCGTTATAGGGGTTTACAGGCACGTTATTTTCGTGGAAAAGGGCAGGATGAAATTGGAGGAGGTAGTTCCTGCATTGAATAAGAGGTTTGATGGATTTGCGCTTCCTGAAAGCAAAAAACTGGCGAAAGGCGATTACGAGTATATAGTTAATTTCTTCAAGGTTTTGGAGAAAGAATTAGGTGGGGAAAAATAGATGCATCTCACAAAAGAAGAGCGGGAAATGCTTGAAGGAAAGCATGGAAATGCCGTAAGGAAGTCAATGGAGATACTGGTGGCGCTTGGGGAGATTTACGGCGCTAAAAAGCTTATCGATGTGAGCAGCGTGCAGATAGCGGGAGTGAGCTACGACAATTTAGGCGACGCTGGCTTGGAGTTTCTGGCGGAAATGGCAAGAGACGGAAAAGTGAAAGTCCTAACGACCTTAAACCCTGCGGGAATGGATTTGGAGAACTGGCAGGCATTGGGGATAAGCCCTGAGTTTGCGGCAAAACAGAAAAAAGTCATTGAGGCGTTTGCGAAAATGAAAGTTCTTACTACTTGTACCTGTACGCCTTACTTTATCGGAAATGAGCCGAAAAAAGGAAGCCACATTGCGTGGAGCGAAAGCAGCGCTGTATGCTATGCGAACTCTGTTCTGGGGGCAAGGACAAACCGCGAGGGAGGGCCAAGTGCGCTTGCAGCTGCGCTTACTGGAAAAACCCCTGAATACGGCTTTCACTTGGATGAAAAAAGGCAGCCGGTTGTGGCAGTAGAAGTTAATGCAGAGCTGAAAGGGATTACTGATTTCGGGGCACTGGGTTATGTGGTTGGAAAGAAAATAGGGAACAAGGTCGCGCTCATTAAAGGAGTGAAAAAAGCCGGCGTGGATGAATTGAAGGGGTTGTGCGCAAGCATTGCGACTTACGGCGGAACCGCGCTGTTCCACATGCAGGGAATAACGCCTGAAAAAGTTGAAGAGCCATCAGAGAAAATAGTTGTAGGGCAGGAAGAAATTGACAATGCGGTAAAAGGAATGACTGATGTAAGTGAAGTGGATTTTGTTGCAATCGGCTGCCCGCACTGTTCAATGGAAGAGTTAGAGCAGATTGCAAAGCTGTTAAAGGGAAAGAAGGTCAAAAGGGAGACATGGATTGCGGTTGCAAGGCCGATAAAGGAAAAAGCGGAAAAAAATGGCTGGGTGAAAACAATTGAGGAAAGCGGGGCAAAATTTGCAGCAGACACCTGCTTTGTGGTTGCGCCGATAAAGGGAAGGTTCAAGTGCATGGCGACTAATTCCGCGAAAGGCGTTTTTTATGCGCGGAGCAAAAACCAGTTCAAGACTGTTTTCGCGCCATTGGAGAAATTGATTGAAATTGCAGTGAGTTGAAGGAAATGAGGTTAAGTGGAAGGAAGATTTTCGGCGGAAATGCAAGGGCTGAAGCGATTGTTTCAAGCGAGGGAATATCCTTTTACGGCGGAGTTGACCCCGATACCGGAACTGTAATGGAGAAAGGTCACCCCCTTGAAGGGAAAACGATTGCGGGAAAGATCCTGGTTTTCCCGCAAGGCAAGGGAAGCACGGTTGGAAGCTATACAATGTACAGGCTGAAGAAAAACGGGAGGGCGCCGGCGGCAATAATCAATAGGGAGTGTGAAACAATTGTGGCTGTGGGGGCAATAATTTCCGAAATTCCATGCGTTGACAAAATAGAAATTGAAAAAATAAAAGATAAAACGATTGTTTCAATTGATGCCGACAACGGAATAGTTACAACTGAAGAATAGATTTAATACAATGCCAAGCTAGTTGTTTTTTGTGGTTAGGCGAATTGCATGGGTGAATTAATTATCCTGAAAATCGGCGGCTCTGTTTGCACGGAAAAAGATGAAAACAGGCTGCAGGCAAAAGAAGAAACAATCAGGAGAATTGCAAGGGAAATAAAGGAAGCGCAGGAAAAAAAGGAATTTAATCTTATTCTGGTGCATGGAGCAGGGCCATTCGGGCACAAGCTCGTAAAAGAATATGAAATCAACGACGGCCTGAAAAGCGAAAAGGATTTTGAAGTATACAGGAAAACGCAGGAAAGCGTCAAAAGGCTGAATGGAATTTTTGTGAAAATATTTGCGGAAGAAGGAATTGAACTGAAAACAGTCGTGCCGCACGAATGCATCACCCAGAAGAGAAAAAAAATAGTTAACTTCAACATAACGCCAGTTAGGGGTTTGCTGGAAAAAGGCGCAGTTCCTGTGCTTTATGGAGACATGGTGCCTGATGAAGAACTGAAAGGAAGCGTGGTGAGCGGGGACGCGATTGTTGCATTCCTTGCAAAGGAGTTAAAGCCTGATAAAGTTTTGCTTGGAACAGATGTTGATGGAATTTTTACGGCAGACCCTAAAGTGGATGGAAAAGCAAAACTTGTTGAAAGGATTGATGGGGGAAATTTTGAAAGGATTTTGAAGCAGGCAGGAGAGGCAAAAACAGTTGACGTGACGCAGGGAATGAAGGGAAAGTTATTGAAATTGAAAGAAATGCTGCAGGGAACAAAGGCGCTAATCTTCAATGCGAATATGGAGGGAAACATCAGAAAAGCACTTTTAGGCGAAAAAATCAGGGCAACGGAGTTAAAGTTCCAGAAATGATGGAAAAAGATTATTGGTTAAACTAAAAGACTTTTCTAAGGGATTTTGTTACAGAAACGATTAATAACATCAAGGAATTAATTGAATTGGTTGAGGGAAAATGAGCACTGGAAAAAGAAAACTGGACCACATCAGGATTGCGCTAGAGGAGAACGTGCAGTTCAGAAAGAAAAGCACTGGTTTGGAGAGAATTAGCCTTGAGGCTGTTGAACTGAATTACAGGGCTCTGCCGGAA
>JAZDDZ010000025.1:0-6013 GCA_043809245.1 Candidatus Iainarchaeum sp. | reverse complement strand
TCACCAACGCAGCAAGCGAAGCATTCAACAACAAAATCGGTCTACTGAAAAGACGAGCATACGGTTACAAGGACTTGGAATACTTCAAACTCAAAATCATAAACTCATGCTGGAGGTCCTAAATATGCAGAAGAGCCATTTTTTTTATTCCTCTTGTGGCAGCTTCCATTTTTTCAGCCCTTTTGTGTATTCTACTAAACCAGATGATTGCTTCTTTTCTTGATTTTTCCAGGGTTCCCTTGTCTGTTTTTCCGTATTTGTTTTGCGCCCATCCCTCAACATATTCTTTTGCATGCCCTCCCTTAACAAGCTGGCTTGTTGCATTAGGATTTTTTAAGCCCCTGTACAGCTTGTGCAAAACTGCGCTTTCTAAACGGCCCCGGTATTCTTTTCGCATCCAGATTTTTTCGGGCGCCAAATCCCTTCCAGGCGTAAATCGGGGTTTAGCGGGTTGTTTATCAAAAAGCTTCCTTAGAAAATTAATCTGGCTCTCAGGAGTAAAAAAATTTACCCCTGCTTTTTTAATCAGCATAACACAAATATTTCTCCCTTTAATCCATTTAAAACCCTTCGCAGGCCTTTCCCTTAACGGCTTAAAAGGCTTTTCGTCCAGTTTTTTTTAGTGGTTTTCTTTGGGCGTATTGATTGACAAGGACAAGTGCTGTTATTGCGGCGCGTGCGTGAGCGTCTGCCCAGTGCCTTGCCTTGAGCTCGTTGAAACGCGGCTTTTATCGGATAACGCGAAATGCATTAACTGCAGTGCCTGCGTGCGCATGTGCCCTGTCGGCGCAATTTCGCTTGAAAAGGATTTAAAGGAGAGCACGCCAAGGTGAGCTTAATGGAGAACTTTGATGTAATAATTGTCGGCGCAGGCCCGGCAGGATTGTTTGCTGCGCAGAAATGCGCTGAAGCAAATCTGAAAACGCTTTTGCTTGAAAGAAAACAGGAGATTGGCGCGCCAAAGCGCTGCGCTGAAGGCCTGAGCCTTAGCTGGTTTAAGACTTTGGGCTTAAAGCCAAACCCGGAATTCTGCGTTCAGGAAATCCGCGGCGCAAAGCTTTACGCGCCAAACGGAAAAACCGTTGAGCTGCGTTCAAAGGAGGGCGCGGGATACATTCTTGAAAGGAAGATTTTTGAAAAGCACCTGGCAATTGAAGCCGTGAAAAAAGGCGCTAAAATAATCGCAAAGGCAAACGTTGAAAGCGTGAAAAAAGAGAACGGCAAAGTGCTTGTTTCCGTTAACCATGAAAGCGAAAAAAAAGAGTTTTCCGCGGATTTGATTATTGCAGCGGACGGCATTGACTCCCGCATTGCACGCATGCTCGGCATGAACACAGTCAACAAGCTGGTTGACGTTGACTCGGGCTACCAGTATGAAATGACAGGCATTGACGGTTATGAGGAAGATTTGCTGCACCTTTTTTTCGGAAACGAAATCGCCCGCCGTGGTTATTTGTGGATTTTCCCGAAACGCAAAAACACAGCAAACGTCGGCATAGGCATCGGCGGCGCAGTGGAAAAAACCGCAAAAAAATTCCTGGATGAATTCATTGCCTCTCACCCAAACCTTTCAAAGGGCTCTGTGATTGAAGTCAACGCAGGCGGAATTCCTGTCGGCGGTTTCCTTGAAAACATGGTTTTGGATAACTTGATTGTTGTGGGGGACGCGGCGCACCAGGTCGATCCCATTCACGGCGGCGGAATAGGAATTGCAATGGAGGCAGGTGCAATCGCAGCAGAGGTTGCAGCCGAAGCTTTCAAGGCAAAGGATTTGTCGCAGAAATTCTTAAGCAAGTACAATAAGCTATGGTATGAGCGCAGGGGAAACAATTTAATGAAGCGCCTGAGGGGAAGGCATTTGCTTGAAAGGCTGTCGGATGATGACTTCAGCTATTTGGCTGAATCTTTGGACATGGATGAAATAATGAAGATAGCCCATGGAACAGTTGACCCCGCAACCAAGCTGATAATGGTTACAAAAAAATTAGTGAAAAGACCGGGCTTGGCAGCGATAATGGCTAAGTACATTGTTGACTGATTTTTTTGGCTATATTTTGATTCCTGTTTTTCCCGCTTCCTGCACTAGTCCTATTTCTTTTGATTTTTGCCTGAACTCTTCCGGCGTATAACAGATTGCCTCAAGGGATTGCTTTTCATTCCAATAATTGTACATTTTTTCAGTTCTCCCATAGAAGCGCATTCCCTTGAATTTTTTGCTTACAACCAGCACGTCATAATCCGATTCAAGCAGTTCGTCTTTTCTCGCCCTTGAGCCGAAGAAAACAATTTTCGCGTCTCCGAAGTCTTTTTTCACTTTTTTTGCAAAAGCCTTAATCACTTGCTTGCTTGTTTTTCGCACCACTCAAACACCTCTTCGGCTTTTTCAATCAGCTCTTCTGCAATCTCATCATCGTAAGCGTCTTTGGGAATGGCATTGGCGGCATCAGGGTAAAGTCAAAACTTCAGCCTTGCCAAGCATTCATAAACTATGTTTGCCGCAGTTGTTTCAGTGATTTTCTGCTCGTCAGGCGCGGTTTCAACCAAATCCAATCCGATAACTTTTCCTTTCACTGCTCCAACCAGCGTCATGAGCTCTCCGTAACTCAATCCCCCGGGTTCCGGGGTTCCAGTGCCTGGCACCAATGGCGCGTCAAGCACGTCAATGTCAAGTGAAAGGTAAACCTTTTTTCCCGCAGTGAATTTGCTTACTGCCTTAGCGGTTTTCGCAGGGCTTTCCTTAACCTTTTCAGCCCAAACCGTTTTGATTTTTTTCTTTTTGATGAATTCAAATTCTTTTTTTGAAACCGAGCGTATTCCCAATTGCAATAAATTTTTTTCCGGAACAAAGTCAAGGATTCTTTTCGCCGCGGTTGCATGGCACAGTTTTTCCCCGTGAAACTCTTCCTTTAAGTCAGCGTGCGCGTCAAAGTGAACCACAACAGGCTTTTCTGCAGCGAAGGCCTTGGCTGCCCCGACACTAACAGTGTGCTCTCCTCCGAGAAGAAAAGGCACTTTTTTTTCCGCCTTTATCGCCTCATTCATTTCCCTTATGCGTTCAATTACTTCCTCCACGCTTCCAGAAACAGCAAGGTCCCCCAAATCGCATGTTTTCGCGTTCTCAAAATATTCCCTGCCCGCACCCAAAACAAATGTTTCAAGGTACTTTGACGCTTCCCTTATCGCTTCAGGGCCTTTTGCTGTTCCCTTCTTGAATGAAACTGTTTCCTCAAGGGGAGCGCCGTAAATGATTACCTTTGACTCTTTCTCGGAGAAATTAAGCCCGGAAAAGCATTCACCTTCCCCCAAGCCCTTGGCTATTTTTTCCCTTAAATTCATGCCCTCACAACAATTCCTTTTTGGAAAAGGCTTTTATGCGTTTCAGAGCCCATTTTAATCGTATGCAGCTCCCAAACCTCTCGCTTTCCTGCCTTTTGCTTGAATTAAACCCTGTTTTGCTTAATTCGCGGATTGACAAGGTGCAGGAACTTGGCAAAAACTTTTTCAAGCTCCGCATCCTTTCCCGCAGCGCGCAGAAGCAATTCGTGCTTTCCCCCGAGGCAATTTTCCTTTCCTCCTACAAGCTTTCCGCACTCCAGAACTCCTCCGGCTTCGGTGCCTTTCTCAACAAGTATCTTTCAGGCAAAAAAATCCTTTCGCTTGAACAGCACGGCTCAGACCGCATTGCCGTGATTTCATTTGAAGACAAAAAGCTTGTGCTGGAGTTCTTTGCCGACTCAAACTTTGTCCTAATCGATTCCACGAACAAAATTCTCGGCTGCCTTCGCAACGAGGAATGGAAGGACCGGAAGATTCGAAAAGGCGAGGATTACAAGTTTCCGGCCTCAAAAGGCATGAACCCCGCCACGGCATCCGAAGATGAATTCATTGAGGCCGTGGAAAAAAGCGAAAAGCAGATATTCCAGGCAATTGTTTCCGCGATAAACATCGCGCCGGTTTTTTTGGAAGAAATTTTTTTCACGCAAAACCTTGACAAAAAAGCAAAGGCAAAGGATTTCCCGAAAAAGCAATTGAAGCAAATTTTCTCCGAAATCAACGCCCTTTACTCGGAAATTTCAGCTGAAAAATTAAAGCCGGTTATTGTGAATGAAACGCTTCTCCCCTTTCCCTTAAAGCACCTGAAAGAAAAACCCGCGCGAAATTTTCCCTCGCTCAGCGAGGCATTGGATGAGCTTGTCTCAATGCAATTCCTTTCAAAGGAATCAGCGGAAGTTTCCTCCACCAAATCAAAGGAAATCGAGCGCATTGAATTCAGCTTAAACCAGCAGCTTGAAGCCAAGGCGCGCTTTGAGGAAGAGGCGCGCGAGAGCAAGGCGAAAGCGGAATTCATTTACGCAAACATGCAGAAACTCCAGCAGGCAATAGAGATTCTTAAAAAAGCGGAAAAAAACAAGGAAAAACCAGAAAATATTATGTATAATCTTAATTCTTTGGGCTTGAATGTTTTGTCAGTTGATTTGAAGAAAAAGCAGTTCGTGATTGAAGCACAGCATTGAATTTTTCGCCGCGCATTCAACCCCCTGGCAATAACAAGGATATGTAGAATTGCCCTTTTTTTCCTGTTTTTTGCAATTCAATTTTGCTTTTACGCGCCTTTTGCTGTTGCGAGCTCTCTTTCGTCGACAATGAATACATCGCTGACCGCTGTCACAGCTGAATAGGGAATTTCAACTACTCTTTCCTTTGCCTCTATTCTCTTTGCTACCTTGCTTTCCCTGTCAACTTCGACAAGCAATGCCTCTATTTCCCCTGAGGACTCTGACACAAGCAAATCAGTTAATTTGCCTACTTCATCGCCCCTGTTTGTTATAACGCGTTTTGTGGCAAGCTGCCTTGCAATCGTGTATTTGTACATTCTTTCACCCCTTGATTAAAACAAAAAACCTAATTATAAAAAGGATAACCTCTTTTTAAAGTTTACTTTTTCAAGGGTATACATAAATTTGTGTATTCTTCAATGCTTCAGGGCAGATATTTTTCTATCAGGTATTCTAAGGTTGTTTTCTCCCATTTCCTGTGCTTAACCATTTTCAGAAGGCTTTCCTTTGCCTCTTTTTTTGACAGCTTTCCCTGATTGGCCAATTCAACAATCGCGGCAGCCGATATTTTAATGGAAATTTCCTGCGCCTTTGCAATACCCGCAAGCATATAAGATGCGTTTAGGTCATCCATTATGAGGGCATTAATTTTTTGTTCAACCGCCAGCTCAAAGCATTCAGCTTCGCCGTAATCGGTATTTTTGTTTACAAGCGCTTCGGCTTTTTTCCTGTCCAAAACGGGGTGAACAAGGATATCCTTTTTTTTAATTAGCGAAAGCACTTCTTTTGCCGCATTTGCTTTTTCATCCTCGAATCCCGCTATTTCTTCCAGTTCGCATTTAACCTGTTCCGGCGCCATAATCTGGATTGTTTGCGCAACAAGGTTAAGCCTGCCGCTGAACGACAATGAAATCAGCGCGGATGTGTCGGCAACGGCTTTCTTCAAGTCAAATTCCTTCCTGAAATGATTTTTCCGCGGTGTCCACGAAAAAAGCAACCTTTTTTGCCTCATCAAACCCGATTATGCGGACAAGCTCGTCAAAGGAAATTTTTCCCTCGGCGAACTTTTTTGCGACAAATTTTTTAATCTCGTCCAACTCGGTTTCTTTTTGCACATACTGCAAAATGGCTTTTCTGATTATATCTGACTGCGATTCCAGCTTGCTTTGCGAGAACTCGGAAATCTGCTTCCTGGTTTTTTCGTCAAGCCTCACAGTTACAACTTCAGCACCCATAACATCACCTGTGTAATACATTGTAATACAAGTATTTAATCATATGCTTTTTGCGTTCCCCTTTATAGCTTTGTTTTTAATTCGTAACTGCTAACGATTTTTGACTTCCTTTTGGTTATTTTGGCTAATAGATATGTTTAAACGCATATTGTAGCTACAAAGTAGCTACTATGAAAAAGACAATTTCTCTGCGCATGGAGGGTTTTGAGGTTATTGAAAAGG
>JAZDDZ010000024.1:0-9111 GCA_043809245.1 Candidatus Iainarchaeum sp. | reverse complement strand
AATAATGGAGAGGATTCTTGCCAGCAACTCAGGCTCGTCTATTTCAAATGCCTTTGGAATGTCGATGTAGATGATTCTGTCTATGACCAGTTCCTTGATGTAGCGGTTTATTTTTGTTTCATCGGTTGTGTTCATCAGTTCCGGGAAGCCGCCGATTCTCATGTAATGCCGTAGCGCGGTTTTAATTTCTTTTTCATATAATGCTGGCTTTTCTCCTATGCCTGTTTTTGCCAGCCTAATGTATTCTTTGAACGTTAACGGATTCAATGCAAAGGAAAAAACCCTGCCTCCCAGGCTTTCCTTTGATTTTTTTTCAATGAACAGGCTGCTTGAGCCGGTTATTATGAATTTCATGTTCTTAAAATTGTCGTATAAGACTTTCAACTCGTTCTCCCAGTTTTCGTGTTTTTGGATTTCATCCAGGAAAACGAATATTTTTTCCTTCTTGAAATCAATTCCAACCATGTCCTGGTAAGCGGAGAGAATGTTTTCCAGTTTGTCGTCAAGCAAGTCAAAGTTATAGTAAAGGATGCTTTCCGGTTTCTGTTTTTTCAGCAAAAAATCGATTAGATGGTGCATGAGCACTGTTTTTCCCATTCTCCTCAGGCCGTTAATGGCGATTATCTGCCTTTCCCCAATATAGGGTATTAGTTCATCAAACAGCCCCCTTTTAGGCAATTGCAGGAATTCATTGTCAATTGCAGAAGTCTTCCACCAGGGGTTAATTTCGCTTATCTTCATATATGGTTATTATAACGGTCATATTTTTAAATAGTATGGGTTGTTAGAAAACCATATTTGTGACACGAAAAAGCAGTTATTTTGCTTCAGGAACTGAATTGCAGCACTCCCGCGGAGTTGGTGCTGGCGGTTTTGTTTTGCGTTGTTCCAGTTGTCGTGTTCTCTATTTTAATGTCATAGCCTTTGCTTGCCTGTAATCCGTTGACTGTGTTGTTCACTGTTGTCATTGCATTATATTGGTAGATGAGGTTTTGCTGTGAGCAGGAATTGATTGTTCCGCCCGCCAAAGAGATAGTGCAGGGCATTGCTATATTTACTGTGCATTGTGTTGCGGGTGTGCAGCTTGTTGTTTGCCATGCTCCGTTGCAGCAGTAACCGTTAGTGTGAACATTGCTTGAGTCTGTTGGGGAGGGAGTTCCGCCGCAGTAGCATGCGCCGACATTCTCAGGAGTTATTTCGGTTCCATCCGGACAGGGCTCAGGACCTATGTAATTAGTGGAAAAAACAATATCGTCAAACCAAATGGTCTTTTCCTCCGGGGGCGACCATGGAACATCCAGGGAGCCTGACACGCCGTCATAGATAATGTTGTCCCCGATATTTATGGCATCTATCACGCCATTATCTGTCCTGAAAACCAAATCATCGCGGTCCATCACTTTTTTCCCGTTAATCCAGGTTCTTGCTATTCCGTTGCTGACGGCAGAGCCCTCAATCACGTCATTGACTTTCACATAGTCCTCGATAAGAATCCATTTTCCCGCACCATAATCATACCAGCTGACTTCGGGGTCTGAATAGGGCTGTTCAAAAGGGCTGTTTGTCCATCCATAAACCATCCTTCCCCATCTCCAGGCAGGAATAATGTAAACACTGCCCCCTGACGGTAGCCCGCCGCATGTTCCATTCAGGTTTTTTATCCTCCCTAGCTTATGTATATTTTGGTTGGGCCACCACTCCCAGGTTGGGTCGTATTTGATATAATATCTGATGTGTATTTCTGGATTATTGAAGCCGCATTTGCCGATTCCGGCTGATGGTTCCTGGCCGCCCTCAATATAAGTCGCGAGGGAATTGCTGTTCAGCCTTCCGCTGTTTGTGATAACTTCTTCAGGCGGATGGCCATAATTGTCCCATGGCCTTGCCTCGTTCCAACCTCCGTTTGATGCATAACCTATTGAATTAGCGCTGTCCTGGTCCCAAAGCAAATCAGGATATTCTAATTCAACATCTTTCCAGCCCTCAAAATCATCCTCGAAAATCACGCCTTCCCCGGGCGTGGAACAGCTCTGTGATTCAGCAGGCTTGTTCGTTGTTGTTCCGCACTCATTCGCATCTGTGCAGGTGCGGGTTTGGGTTCCGTTAACGCAGGAACTCCAGAAAGTGCATGACCAAGATTCCTCACAAGGGGTTTCACACCCGGGAAGCGATTCCGGGCAGTCCATGGAATCTGAACAATCAATTAAGCCGTCACAATCATCATCCAAAGAGTTATCGCAAATTTCTGTTTCAGAGAAAACTGTCTGCCCGCACTCCCCCCAAACCTCTCCTGAGCAGGTTTGCTCTCCCTCAGAGCATATTCCTTCCAGTCCGGTATCGCAGGCCCTTGTTGCCCCTTCGCTGCAGCCTCCAGATTCCTCCACTTCCAAACCATTCAGGAAGCAGCTTTTTGTGCCGCATTCCGGAAACCCGATTGTCAGCTGGCCGTCACTGACCGTTACTAAAAAGGTTTGTGTTGATTCTGTTCCAGCCGGAAGGTACAGGCCATCAACAACTCGCGCGCCCTCAATATCCAGGTTTACGCTGTTCTGCCTGAACGCCGCATCATAGAAATGCACTGTTACATTATATTCGCCATTCGGCACATCAACCAAAAAATCCTTATCTACGGTTGTGAACTGCAAATCCCTTAGAAGGTCGCCGCCGGTTCCCCTGTCCCTGTACTCCATTGCGAAGGTGCTGCTCCAGCCATAGCCTCTCGTGGAATTATGTGTGGAAGCAGTGAATGAGGTGTAGCCGGGCATTGTAGGGGACAATGTAGAGCAAAAAGGCAGGGAGCAGTCGAAATCCAGTTTCAGCGGGAGAGGGGCGGATGCGCAAACAAGCCCGGCAAGGAGGGAAAAGAACACAAACAGAATTGCTTTTTTCATCTTTAATACAGTAGTTCAAACTTGTATATAAAATCGCCGAAACCGAGAACAGCAACAAATAAATACTTTGGGTGCCCTTTTAATTAAAGTGAAAGCGATTGTTTGAAATGATTGCGGCATTGATTGGCGCTGCGTTTGGTTTGGTGAAAAAGCCAGTGGTCTTGCTGGCTGCGATTATCCTTGCAATAATCAACACAGTTGTTTTCTTTTTGTTGTTTGAGCCAATCGCGGAATTGCTTTACAATTTTTTTGTTTTGGGATTGGTGCCTGAAGGAAATGCTTGGGAGCTTCCGTTCAGGTTTTTGCAGCTTTATTTCCTTAACTCCATAGCGATTCTTGTTGCGATGTTCATTTCGCTGATGCTTTTCATATGGCTGTTGTTTGTTGCGGCTGCAGCGGAAAAAGAAAAGGACAGCGCGATTGCCGAGGCGAATTCAAGGCTTGGCGAAATTTTCTGGCTGAGTGCCTTCATTTTCATTGCAGTGTTTGTTTTCCTTGCAATTGGATATATTTTCATGGCAATCGGTTTCAGCTTTGATTTGCTTGCATTGCCTGCTTTGATTGTTTTCCTTGCATGGCTTTTGGTTGGATTATATGTTTTCGTTAAGCTGTCTTTTGTCGCTGTTATAGCTGCAATGGAGAAAGTGAAGGGAAAAGAGGCTTTCATTAAAACATGGCAGTGGAGCGCAAAAAGGTTTTGGGGAATAATTGTCTTTCTTTTGCTTGCAGGATTTATTTTCAGCTTGATTAACGCCTTGGGAGACGGTGTTGCGGGAATAACCGGAGAGGAGATCTCAGGCATTGTAATCGGCTTGATTTTCGCGATAATCGCCAACGCCTATGTTGCGCTGGCGATGGCCAAGGCTTTCAGCGTTACAAAAGAATAAAAGGAAATGCGCGCCTTTCGCGTTATTAGCATTTTAAATTATTACCCTATTAAATAAATCATTACAGTGTGAGCAACGGATGATAAAGATTAAAAGGCTCAGGGTAAAGAACTTCAAGTCCTTCCGCAAGGCAAATATTCCCTTAAGCGACGGTTTTACGGTTATCGCGGGAAGCAATGCAAGCGGAAAATGCGTTCTTGGTGATACGCTTATCCAGTTATCTGATGGCGGCTGGGCAAGGGCTGACGCGATTGTTGAAAACGCCATTGCCTGTTCAAGGTTCATCAGGAAAATGGATGACGGATTTTATACGGTTGAAAACCCGCACAATATCTCGGTTTCAAGCCTTAACCCGGAGACAATGAAGATTGAGAAAAGAAAGGTTGACGCGTTCATTAAAAGGGAAGCTCCAAGCAAAATAATTAAAATAAAAACCAGGTCAGGGAGAGAAATTTCAACAACGCCTTACCACCCTCTTTTTGTGTTAACTGGCGGCGTGCTTGAAGCCAGCAAGGCAGAGAATTTGACGGCGGGAGTGAAAATCGCCGTGCCGCGAAAACTTGTGAAGGAAAAAAACAGCAATTTCTTCCATGAGTTGCTTGGCGAAATCAGGGTTTCAGACAGCTTATATGCCCCGATAAACCAGGATTATGCTTCTCGCATTAAAAAATTCAAGGAAAGAAAAAAATTGAAGATGGGCGAACTTGCCGTAACTCTTGGAATTCCCCGTGCTGCAATCAAATCCTTGTTTGAAGGGCAGGCAATAAATCTCGCGTATTTGATTAAAGCACTTGGGATGATTGGATTTTCAAAGGAGGAAATAATTGCAGCAGCCCCTTATGCAAAGGGCAAGACTTCGGCAAAAAAAATCAGGATTCCTTGGAAAAACTCGCCTGAATTCTCCCGGTTCTTGGGCTACCTGATCGCTGAAGGAAGCAACAGCAAAAACCAGGTAAGGTTTGTGAATGGCTGCAAGGAGATGGTGCAGGACTTTGAGAGCCTTGCCGAAAAATTGTTTTCCACGAAAGCAAAAAGCATGAATTATAAAAATGGATCAGTTGATTCCATAATTTACTCCGAACCCCTTGGAAAGATCCTCAGCAAATTCGGATTTAAGAAGGGTGGGAAGGCAAGGGACAAATTCATTGCAGATTGGTTTGCAAAGCATTCCGGCGAAAGGGAGTTATCCGAATTCATCAACGGATTGTACTCGGGCGATGGATATGTCGCATCCAATACGTTAAACATTGTGAGCGCAAGCGAGCGGCTTGCAAAAGGAATTTTCACCATTCTGCTCCAGCTTGGCTTGATTCCCACATTAAGCAAAAGGCGGAAGGCAATAAAAAGCACGGGATTTTCAGGAGAGTATTGGCATGTAGATCTTTACGGCTCTGAAAACCTGAAAAGATTCAATAAACTGATTAGCCTGAGCAACCCTGAAAAAAGGGAGAGGCTCTCCGCGTTCGCGGCAAGGAATTTCCGAAAACATTCAAATGTGGATTTAATCCCAAACCTGAATGAAAGCATTTACACGGCATGCAAAGAGCTCTGCATTAAACCAATGCGGAAGAAGGGCAGGAACTCCAGATTGCAGGCGTATTGCAGGAACATGTGCGAGGTAAGCAGGAACGGGCTTAACGAGCTAATCAAAGGCGAATTTTCAGGCAAGGGCAAAAGCGAAGCCCTTGAAAATCTCAAAATGCTTGCAAATTCAGACATATTTTGGGATGAAATAATCAGCATAAAAGAGGAAAAAAGCCCCGAAAAATATGTCTATGACCTGGCAATTTCAGGCCACCATAATTTCGTGGCAAACAATATTTTTGTGCACAACAGCAATATCCTCGACGCATTGCTTTTTGTTTTGGGTGCGACTTCGCTTAAAATGCTGCGTGCTTCCCGGATGATTGAACTGGTTAACCATGACTCTGAGGATGGTTACGCGAAAGTGGAAGTGGAATTGGCGCAGGCAGGCAAGACCTATTTAATTTCAAGGGCAATTGACAAGCAAGGCAAGGGCATTGTTAGGCTTGACGGAAAAAGGGTTGGCTTGAATGAAGTCCAGGCGTTATTGCAGGAACTGGGCATTAGGGTGGATGGGCACAACATCGTGGTTCAGGGGGACATCACGCGCGTCATTGAAATGAATGCAAGGGAGAGAAGGGAAATCATTGACGATGCCGCTGGCCTGTCGGAGTTTGAGGAGAAAAAAAAGGAAGCGCTTGAAAAACTTGACAAGGTTGACAGGCGCATAAAGGACACTTTTTTGGTTTTGAATGAAAGGGAGAAAAGGCTACAGGAACTGGAAAAAGAAAAGGAGTCAGCGCAAAGGCACACGGAGTTAAGCGAAAAGCTCAGGCAAAGCAAGGCAACAATTTTAAGCGAGGAAATGCGGAAAATCAGGGTGGAAATGGATGGGTTTGAAAAGAAAAAAGAGGAGATAGCGAAAGAGATTGCGAGAAAAGAAGAGGAAAAAAAGCAGTTGCGCGAACAGGAACAGCAACTGGAAGAAAAGCTGGACGCGACAACCAAAAAAATGCTTGAAGCCTCGGAGAAAACCTATTCAACCGTTGGAAGGCAGGTTGAGGAAAAAAGGGCGGAGAAAAAATTTTTGGAGGAAAAATTAAGGGAAAGGCAGCTTGAAGCGCAGAAAACACTGATGCGAATAGAGAATTTGAAGCAAAAGGAAGCCGGATTGAAGCTTGAGCTCAGGGAAAAAGAGGCAGAGCTCAATGCAAAGGAAACAGAGCTGCATGAGCTTGCGCAGATGATTGCGCCGATTGAGGAAAAGGCGGGAAGGAAAAGCGCTGTGCTCAAAAAGAAAAACTTGGAGTTAGGGGAACTGGAAAAGCAGTTAAATGAGATACGGGAAAAGCTGCACCAAAAGCAGAAAAGCCTGCATGAAAAAGAGATAAGGCTTGCGGAGGCGGGAAAAGAGAAAAAAATGCTGCACCAGTTCACTGAGAGAAAGGAAAAGGAAGCAGAGGAACTCGGATTGCATGAAAAGCTTTTGGAGGTCAGGAAACTAAAAGAAAAAATGCGCCAGCTGGAAAAGGAACTTAACAGCGCAAACGCAGAGTTAAACGAGTGGAAGAACAAGGCAAAAGGAATCAGGAGCGAGATTGAAAAGGTTCAGGCAAAAGTTGAGAAAATAATGCAGGTGCATGGGCTAGTGCTAAAGGAAATTGAGGGAATAGAGGAATTCATTTCGGGGTTTTTGAAGGGAAAAGCGGAACATGAAAAGGAAGGCGAGGAAAAAGCGATTGGCGCGAGAATCAGCGAACTGGAAAAAGAAAAATCGGGAATTGCGGAAGAGCTTGCGGAATTCGAGAAAGGCGCGGCAAAAACAGGCGCAGCAATTGCCGCAATAATGCAGGAATTGAGGGGAGAGGGCGCAGAGCTGATTGAAAGGCTTGAGAGCCTGAACGCCAAGAAAAATTTGCTTTTGCAGGAAACCGCTTCACTGAAAGCCGAGTTAAAGGAAGCCGGCAAAAGAGTGAAGGAATTTGAATCAGGAAAAAACGAGGCGGAAAAGCAACTGGAGCACGGAAGCAACGAGTTAAAGGAATTGGAGGGAAAAGAGAAAACGCTTAACAGGGAGCTTGAGGAAAAGGAAGCCGAACTGGACAAGGCTACAAAGGCAAACAAGGTATTGGAGGAAGAGAAGTCGCGGCTAACGGAAAAAATGAAGGCACTGGATGAAAAAATCGGCTCAATTGACGGGAAGATTTCAAAGATTGAAAGGGAAACCAATGAAATAAACATTGAAGCCTCAAAGAACGAGGTAAGGATAGCGGACATGGAGTCGGAATTCCAGCAGTTCACGGAAGTCAAGCTGTTAAAGGAATTCAATCTCTCGGAATTGAAAAAGGCACTGCCTTCAATTGAAAAGGAAATCAATTCTTTGGGCGCAATCAACATGAAGGCACTGCAGGACTTCGATGGATTCAAGGCAGAGGTTGATGACGTAAGGGGCAAGGCGCAAAAACTGGAAGAAGAAAGGCTTGCGGTGCTCAACTTGATTGACAAAATTGAGGTTAAAAAAATAAGCGTTTTCATGGACTGCTTCAGCACAATCAACAAGAAATTCAACGAGCTTTACTTCAACTTTTTCGGGGGAGAGGGAAGGCTTGGCCTAACGGTTCCGGAAAAGCCATTGGAAGGAGGATTAAGCATTGAGGCAAAGTACTCGGAGGAAAAGCTGAAAAGCATTGACGCGATGAGCGGCGGCGAAAAAAGTTTGACGGCATTGGCATTCCTTTTCGCAATCCAGTCGTTCACGCCCGCGCCATTCTATATTTTTGACGAGGTTGATGCGGCGCTTGACAAGGAAAACTCGCTGAAACTCGTTCGCCTTGTGAAAGAGATAAGCAGGCAAAGCCAGTTCCTTGCCATAACGCATAATGACTCGGTGATAAAGCAGTCCGACCAGATAATCGGCGTTGCATTGAACAAGCAGAAAAGCTCTGTCATTGGATTGAAGCTCAAGGACAGGATAGCTGATTTCGCTGAAAAGGAAAACAATTTTTCGGAAGAGGAAAGCGATGAAGGGGATTTTGCCTCAGAAAAAGCAAACAGTGAAGAAATGAATGAAGAGCAGTTCAGTTAGCGGCTTTCATTGCGTTCAACCAGAAAGAAAAAAAGTTAATTGTCTTCTTTGTTGAAGCCGCCTTCTGATATGTTCAGTTCTTTTTCAGGGGTTTCCCTTCCCTCGGCAAGCGCTTTTTGGTCTATTCTTGTTTTCAGCTTTTCACCGCCGAAAAGCGTCAGCCATACAAGGAAAGTGGCGACTGCTCCCGCAAAAAAATAGCCAGCGCCTGTTGCAAGGCCAATTGCCGCAACAACCCATAGGTCTGCAGCGGTTGTCAACCCGATTGTGTGGTCCTTGAAGTGAAAAATTGCACCAGCACCCAAAAAGCCTATTCCTGTTACAATTCCCGCTGCAATCCTTGCAGGGTCATCAGGCCCGCCGATTGAAAGCGAAGAGATAGTGAAAAGCGCTGCGCCCATGCATACAAGGATGTGTGTCCTGAGCCCTGCCGGGCGAAGGTGAACTTCACGTTCAAACCCTATCACCGCGCCGAAAAGCACTGCAAGCAAAAGCCTTAACACGATGTCCAATTCAGTGACCATGCAAAAAACTTCCAGCCCATTAAGGAAAGGGAAAAGGGGTTAATAATGGTTTCGTAAAATCGTAACTGCTAACGATTTTTGACTTCCTTTTGGTTATTTTGGCTAATAGATATGTTTAAACGCATATTGTAGCTACAAAGTAGCTACTATGAAAAAGACAATTTCTCTGCGCATGGAGGGTTTTGAGGTTATTGAAAAGG
>JAZDDZ010000023.1:0-69303 GCA_043809245.1 Candidatus Iainarchaeum sp. | reverse complement strand
AATTAAAGCGAACTATTTGTAGCTGTCGCTCAGTTTCTCAATGACTGTTTCAAGGTTAATGAAGGACTTGTTGATGTGCTCCTTTACCCAGAAATTAAAGGACTGCTTCAGGTCAAAGGGCTCTGCATTCGGCGCAGGGTTAAAGTAGTACTTTTTCTGCTTTCTAAGGAGAATGTTCTGGTCGATTAGGCGGCGCAAATGATAGCGGATGAGCTTTTCGGAAATCGCCTTGCGGGTTTTTTCCTTGATGTATGACTGGATTTCAAGGGTTGTGGGATTCTTTTTCTTTGAAAACTGGAAGTAAAGCAGGGAATCAATTACGTCAAGGACCGTGGACCGTGATTCCTTTTCGGAAATCATTCCCGAAGCCAAGGCGAACCAGCGCAGAAGCGAGCGCTTTGTCATCAAAACGTTTGGCGGCAAATCCATTTCTCGGACAATGAAAGTGCGGCGAACAAGGCCGCTTTCGGGAAATTCCTGAGCCAAAAAAACACCTCAAACAAAGCAAGAAAAAAAACGTGACAAAAGAGTTTTTCCTTTGCTAAAAGATTATTTTCAAGGTTATATTTAATTGTTTGCACGAAATTTTTTTAACAAGAAAAGCACATATACTAGAGGGGCGAAAACCAGCATGACCATGGTAATCAATTCACTGTTCCATCCGTACAGGATGACGCTAAGGGAAAAGAAGCCGGTTTCACTGGAAATTGAAGTGAAAAACAAGCACAATGTGCCGAAGCTCGTGGGAATAGAGCTGATTTTGGGGAATGGGCTGAGCCTGGACCAAAGCGGGTTTAACACAGTGCTGAATGAAAGAGTAGGGGAAATGAAGCCAGACGACGTGAAAAAGTTCTTTTACTCGGTTTACGCAAAGCCGATAACCGGGCCAGGGGAGTACGCGGTTACGTTCAAGGTGAAAGAGTATTACACCAATTACCATTACGTGGAAAAGTATTACACGAAAAAAATGGATTTGACAGTGCAATAGTTTCATGTAGACAATAGCTACATAACTTATCTCTCCTTTGCCTCAATACGCGCTCCGTTTTAAAGGTTTTCAGAATGCCCAGAAAAATGCTGCTCAAATCCGGTTTATTTGAGGCAAAAGCCCTTCTATTGGATGCCCCTAACACTAAGACAGCTGAAGCAGTTTGGGAAAAGCTGCCGATTGAGGGCAAGGCAGAGCGCTGGGGTGAGGAGATTTACTTTTTTGTGCAGTTTAATATAGCCCAAGAGCAAGGAAAACAAGTGGTTGAAGAGGGGGATATTGCCTTCTGGCCAGAGGGCCCACAGCCATTGCGGTTTTCTTTGGAAAAACGCCTTTATCCAAGGGAAAAGAGCCTGTTGCTTATTCGCCTGTAAATGTGTTTGCCAGGCTTGAGATGGTTGAAAAGGAAAAGCTGAACGCTGTTAAAAGTGGCACAAAAATTGTTCTAGAGAAAGCAACGGAGCAATAGGTCGCCTCTGATTTATACATAACTAAACCCCCCTCTAACCAAACCCCCGCTCCGTTAGGTTTTAAGACCATCTGCACGCTCCCACGAAGTGGCTTCAAATTCGCTTCAAAATTTAGTGGTTTTTCAAAAATCCCTTCGTTAAAATAGTGTATAATATAGACTATACACAATCCTGTGTGCCTTTTTCGGTTTCAAAATGCCTAAAAGAATAAGAATAGTGGAAGAATAGGGGTTATACTGCGCTTGCAGGCAGGTTTAGTTTATTTTAGGCAATTGACTGAGCCGTAGACTCAACCACTGAAATGGCGCGGTTCAACTTGTGTTTGCCCTTGCTTTTACGGAACCAGTTTTCGAGCTCAGGCGGGTTTTGGTTATGTAGAATCCCAGCATTTAACAGAACTTAAGGCTAAATTCGGGGACAGAATTCATACTATTGGAATTGATTTAGAGCTTCCTGGCGCCAAAGCATGGATCGATGAATTTATACATGAGGACATACTTGCCGCCAAATTCCCACAAAGCTGCGACTTTATACTGTCCCGCAGAACCCTAGGCATAGTCGGCCAACCTAAAAAAGTTCTTGAGAAGGCATACCAAGCCCTAGCAAATGGGGGTACTGCTTTTTTGCATTTCTATTACCATGGGCCCTGGTCCGGGTTAGCTAATCTGAATTGGCAGGACACGAAATACCTCGAGGAACTGTTACGCACCCACAAATTTAAGGACGCTGCTGTCAGCGGGAAAATTGTCAAGAGTATAGTCGATATGTACAGCTACAGCCCTGAAAGAGTACGCATAAAAAGACGCCTATGGCTTCCAAAAGAATGTCTTCTCAAAATGCAAAAACCGAGCAAAACAGCCAAACACTAATTCTAGAGGCAATTTTATTCTGTGTGCTCAGCTTTCTCACAAGTGCCTGAAACAAACTATTTTTGCCCTTTACAATATATTTTACCTATAGTTGTATATCCCTGAAAATATAGCGTATATAACTTTTCCTCAACTATGGCGGCAGCTATGCCTATTAAAAAAATAAAAAAAACAAGAAATAGATTGGGTTTAATCCTTTTTCCTGGAAGGCTAATTGCAAGCAATTAGTAGCTTCTGTCGCGGCTTCCAGAATAGGGTTTTTTGTGCTTTTGATAGCAGTCTCGGCAGTAAACAGGCCTTGTTCCGTCTGGCTTGAAAGGGACTTCTGTCTCTTTGCCGCAGTTGGAGCATGTTACCTTTGACATTTCTCTACCGAATTTATCGTCTGGCATTCTTTTTTTTCACCTTTTTTTAATTATTTTACTTATTTTTCCGCATAAAAGCGGTAGGTAATTTCTAAAGGGATGTCATTAAAAAGGGAACAATGCGGATTTAAACTGCCCCGGGAAGTCATTCTTTTCTTGCCACGGCAAGAATTGTGAACGGCTTTATCCCTTCTTTTTCGTACTCGCCAAGTGGCTTTATTTCGTTTGCGCCCCTGATCTTTCCAAGAACCTTGTTTCTGAACCCCCTTGGCAGAAATAATTTCCTTATTTCTAGCGGGTCAACTGAAGCCAATAGTTCCTGCATTCGCAAAGCAATCTTTTTTCCCGCAGTTCTGGGTTGCGCCCCCATCCCATAAAAGTCAACGTGTTTAAAGTATTTCCCCAACAAGTTTTCCAGTTGTACTTTAGTCAGCTCTTTTCTCCAATGGAAAATGTTTAATGAGCCAATTGGGCCAAAATGCAGCGGGGTTGAAAGTATAAGTGTTCCGCCTTTAGCCAGCGCCCGGCTTGTTTCTGCAAGAAAAACCCCTTTTTCTTTGGCTGAAAGATGCTCTATAACCTCGAAAGCAGTAATAGCCTTAATGTTTTTGAACGGGATTGCTGTTGCACTTGCATTAACAAGGCGCCCCCGCAAATCCAGCAGGTATTCTTGCGCTAGTTTTAACCCGCCAGCATTGTAGTCAATGCCGACAAAGGTTTTTGCCGAACCGGTTTCTTTAATTCCGAAGCCCTTGCCAACACCCACATCCAGTATTGCATTTTTCCCATTCAACACCTTTAAGGCAAAAGAGTATTTTGCCGCGATTCTTGCCCTGGCATAGGGCGTGCCTTGACTGCCACTCTCCAAAGAATTGAGCCTGTAGAAAGCATGTTTAACCGCAGCGCGGACCTTAATCAACGCCATGAATTAACTGTGTGCCAATAAAATAAAAGGCTACTGCCCCATAAGAAAAAGCCTTATTTTTTCAATTGCTTCCTCAGGAGTTTTAACCTTTATAAGAAGCCCTTTATCCTCAAATTTTTTAAAAGAAGTTCCCGCGTCAAAGTCAAGCAAAACAATGTTTTTTCCCGCGTTTAAAGCCAAAGCCAGTTCGGAAAGCGTACCAGCCTCGCCACTGCAAACCACAACAACATCGCAGGAAAGCACGTTAACCTGGTTCCTGGCAGAACCCATTCCAGTAATTACCGTAATATCACAAAATTCAGATGCGCCAGAACGGTCTGCGCCAGGAAGAACGCCTATTGTCAGGCCCCCCAGCACATCCTTTGCTCCGTGCAAGGCAGCATCCATTACCCCCTCATTTCTGCCCCCTGTAAGCGTAACCCAGCCGTTTTTAGCAATCAAAAAGCCCATTTTTCTGGCTGCTGCAAGGGTTTTTTCACTGGCTTCCTTGCCGCCCATAACCCCGATAACTGTTTTAGGCATAAAAAGGCATTAAAGGGAAGGTAGCTTAAAGGTTTTGCGGAGGAAAAAAAGCCCAAAAACAAGAAAAGGTTATGTAGATATGCTGTTTTCGCTTAACAACGAAATAACAGGCTAAAACAAGGGTTTTGGGCTACCAACGTAGTGGTGGCTAACCCATTAAACATAAACTGCTTTGAAAAGAACATAATAAGAATAAATTAGACAATAGACGAAAAATGCAGGTCGCGGCTCCGTGCCCGGCAACCCCGCAGCACTTGGCGCACCATGCTGTGCTCCGTTCACCTGTGCACGGGCTTGAAAAAGACATTTCCCGCTGCAGATTTTGAGGCAAAAATAGGGGTTTGAAAAGCTAAAAAATACGCTATTTTTGGTTGTTTTAACCCCCTAGTACAGCCGCCTGAAGTACACTTTTCTAACAATTTTGTGTTTCCTGCTTAATCAAGGGGCTTCTAGGGCTCATTTAGGGCTTAAACAGCCCCTTACCCAAACAGGAAAAAGGACAAACTATTTTTCTTTATTCCAAATTGTTTACGTTTTTTAGTTATGTATATGGCTATTTTGAGCCTATCCTGCTTTTCTTCGGCTTTTAGGGGTTTTTGGGGGTTAGCCTTATCTTTGCCTCTTTGGCTTGCTTCCACGGCGACAAAACCATTCACCCCCTTGCTCTGTTGCCAGAACAATTAAATACCTCAACAACCTATATCTTATTCGATTTGGATGGCTTCAATTAACACTTTGCTGATGCTTGGTTTTGACTGGTTTGTTTTGCTTGCAATAATCGTGCTTTCAATCCGCTCAATCATTGCGGTAACGCCTTTTGTCAATGATGCTGTGATTGCCAAAACAATCTGGTATCTTCTGTTGGCCTTTGGCTATAGTGTTATTGCCATGACTATTTTTACCTCCTGGGTTATATGGTTTGTAGGCGGCTTTTGGGCCATACTCGTGCTTTTGCTTCCATGGTTCGTGCTTTTCTTCATTTTCTTTGCCTACAAGAAATTAAGCGAAGACGTTGTCGAAAAAGTGCTGATGGCGGAATCCAAAAACAGGAAAAAAATCACTTTTTGAGGGAAATCAGTTTTTTAGAGGAATTATTTCCGGCATGCTCCGTTTGTGTTCGCTTTCCTTCATTTTTTTTTCCACAAGGGAAAGCGTTTTCCCGCTGACCCCTGCCGCCAGAATCTTTTGCCTTGAAAGCCTTTTTTCAACAAGCAGTTCCAGTGCGGCATCCATTTCTGCGTAGCTCGCCCCGATTTCGCCTTCATCTGTCTGCCCTTTGAAGAGCTCCGCGCTTGGTGCCTTTTCCAGGAAAGTTTCAGGCAGCTTCTTGAATTTTGCAAGCACCCGCACTTCGGTTTTCCACAAATCGCCTAAAGGCAGCACATCGCATGCTCCGTCCCCGTGCTTTGTGAAATAGCCCAAACAGAGCTCGGTTTTGTTGCCTGTTCCGACAACCAATGCATTAAACGAGTTGGCATAGCTGTAAAGAACCTGCATCCTTGACCTTGCCTTGAGGTTTGCCTTTGCAATCCTGCTTTGCTTCCACGGAAGTTGTTTGAACGGCTTAAGAATTGCGCTTATTTCAATCTCCTTGAATTTCACGCCCAATTTTTCCGCAAGCTTTTTGGCGTCAGCCATATTCGCCTCTTTCGTCAGGCCTTTCTCCGGCATAAGCAGCACGAAAACATTTTTTGCACCAAGCGCTTCCTTTAGAACAAGCAGCGCCAGCGCGGAATCAATGCCGCCGCTCAGGCCCAAAACCGCTTTTTTCTTTCCCGCTTTTCGGAAAAAGTTTTTGGTTTTTTTAACAAGTTTTTTCCACGTGTTTTCCGCGTTCATTTTTGTTTCCTGTTTCACTTTACTATTTTCAGCAGGTCGCTGATGTCCCCCAGCGCGTAATCCGCTTCAATGCCGTTTGACTTGAATATCTGCCCGTATTTTGCCAGCGCGGTTTTCATTCCGCTTTGCTTTGCGCCTTCAATATCCCTTTGCGGGTTATCCCCCACAAAAAGAATTTTTTCCGCGGGAATGCCAAGCTTTTTCACGGCTGCCTCAAAAGGCATTTTGCTTGGCTTCAACTGGCCTGTGTCGTCAAGCGCAACCACCACGTCAAAAAAATGCGTTAAATTCATTTCACTTAGCCTAAGCCAGGCTTTGAGTTTTGGCGCATCGCTGACTATGCCGAGTTTTAACCCTTTTTCCTTGAGCGCGATAAGCACAGGGCGCACATGGGGATATGGCTCCAGAAAACCGGTCTGCACGCGCCTGTAAGCGGTAATTCCGTTTGCAAGAATCCTGAAATCAATTTCGCCGGTTGTTTCCTCGAGGAATTTCTGGAATATCAGCTGGTGCTCTATTCCGTGGACGTCATACAATTCAAAGAGTTTTTGGTATGCCTCGTCTTTCCCCAGTGAAAGCCCGGAATCAATCATCGCGGAAATCGCGGCCTCGCAGCTCATTCGCTTCATTTTCATGAAGTCAATCAGCGTGTTATCCAGGTCGAATAGAACTGCTTTGAACATGAAAAAATTAGGATTGAAAAGCAATAAAAAAGGATTTTTTGGGAATGCGCAGGCAGCTATTTTTCCTCTGCCACAAGGTCAATCAGCTTTTTTTTGCTGCCGCCCTTGGAGAAATCCTCGTTGAATTCCTCAATATCCTCGTCGTCAAGGCCAAGCAGCCTGAGTTTTTCGTCGTGCTCGTCAATGCTCATTTTCTCGAACTGCTTGCGCCAGTTTTTCATGTCCGCGGTTTCACCCAGTGCACGCCCTTCCTTTTTCCTTTTCAGAGCCATACTGAAAGTCACACCAAAAACATTTATTAAAGTTGCGCGCGGAAAAATCCGCGTGAAAGAAATAAATAGCTTTCCTTTTTTGCGCGCATTTAAAAAAATTCCCTTTATGCGGCTTCGGGAAAAATTATTAATAGCGTGCTGCGCTAATTCTCTAATGAATGATGCTACGTTTGCAGAAGATGTGAAAACCGCGGATTTAACCAGGGCAGCGGATGTCCTGAAAAAATTCAGGCAGGAGCTCCTGATTTCCGGTTACTCTGTTAGAACGCAAAAAATGTACGTCTTTTTCGTTGAAAAGTTCCTTGCTTCCGCGGGCAAGCCGGCAAATGCCTGCGAACGCGATGACATTGTTTCCTTTCTGGCGCAGATGAAAGAGAAAAGAAACTCGTCAAATGCAACACTTGCCTTGGCGCATTCGGCGCTACGTTTCTTTTTTCACAGCTATCTGCACAAAAAAATTGTGGAGGACGTGCGCATCGCAAAAAAAGCTAAAAAGCTTCCAAGCATCCTGACAAAGGAGGATGTGTCCTCGCTTTTCAAGGCAACAAAGGGCGGAAGGAACAGGCTGCTGCTGCAGCTTCTTTACTCAAGCGGCCTTAGGGTAAGTGAAGCCGTGAAAATGCGCATCCAGGACATTGACTTGAAAGAGCATACTGCAAGGGTGAAGGGTGGAAAGGGAAACAAGGACCGTGTAGTAATCCTCTCCAAACAATGGGCAAAGGACATTAAAAAATACCTGAAAAAAAAGAAGGTAAAAAGCGAATTTGTTTTCTCAAAGAAAACCACTTCCGCGCCGATAAGCACCAATACAGTGGAACGAATTGTTTCGCTTGCAGCAAAAAAGGCAGGGATAGCGCAAAGAGTCACGCCACACGTTCTGCGACATTCATTCGGCACGCATCTGCTTGAAGCAGGGGAAAACATACGCACAATACAGGAGCTTCTTGGGCACAGCAGTTTAAGCACAACCCAAATTTACACGCATGTAAGCACAACTGCATTGAAAAAGGTACAAAGCCCGCTTGATCGACTATAGTGCATTTATTGCGTTCGGAGGCCCCCTACTTCCACTACTCTGTTTTCTGCCATGCCGCTTTATTTTATGCCGGACTACTCTATTTTATGCCTCCAGCTTGTTTTCAAATTTCACTATTCTATCCCAAAGACCCAGCTTCTTTTAGGTAGATTGCTTAACATAACCTTTTTACTGCACGCAATACCTCCTCTATTTCCGGCAAATGCCTTAAAAAACGCCAAGTATTTATGTATATGTCGCGATATTGGTGCCTTTCGGAAACAAATATGCCTCGTAAGGTAGCGGGATTATGTATATGTTGTGTTTTTCCAACCAGTTATGTGGTGTTTTTGGGGGTTTTAAAGCAGCCCCGCATATACAAACATTTATATATTTGATGAACTTATCTATTTTGGGATTTATTTTCCTTCACTGGAGGGGTGAAAATGACGATCCGATTGTCAAAACTTTTTGGAATGGATATATACACTACGGATGGAGAGTATAAGGGAAAAATTTTCGATCTTGTAATCAACCTTGAGAAAGGCAGGATTGAAACAATTACCACTGAGCCTTTAAAGGCTAGGTCAAAGCAAGAGGCAAAAAAAATAATCAGTGAAAAAAGCATTCCCTACAAGCTTGTCAAGTCCGCAAAAGACATAGTGGTAATCAACAGCGGCCGCGCTGCAGTGGAAGCTGAAGAAGAGGAAGCAGCACCTGCACCGGCAAGGCACTACCATTATCGAAGATAGTTGTAGTTGCAAATTGCTGTGATTCGCAGTAAACATTTAAATAAACTTATGTATTTACTTTATACATAAGTTATTTCCAATAAATAATAAATATAATAGCGGAAGTGTGGGGTGTCTGTTCTGCCTGTAAATGGGTTTTTTATTCAATATAAGTTTATAATTCCAGAATCAGTTAAACATTCATCTTATACTTACCAAAAGCTTTTCAGGGCGATTTATGGCTATACACAAAACGTATCCAAGTCCAATGGCAAAACATACCGTTACCACAGAAAAGGCGTTCTATCCGATATTCCTTATATTCGCCCGGGAAAGAACTGTGTAATTATTCCCCCTTCTGCGTTTAACAAGCTTGTCACTTTTTTCAAGACCGGCAAAAACCCAACACACGCCTGGGAGGGCAAGGGTGACTGGAAAGCGGTTTATTACATGGATGAAAAGCACTTAAATGAAAAGGAGGTTGTTTCTGCCCTGGAATCATTAATTGACCGAACTTATGTTTTTACAAAATCAAAAGTGCCTCGGCAGGTTGATTCTGCCCTGTCTGAATTGGTTGATGTTGAAGCCGACACCAGGGATCCATTAAGGCAATCAATGTTAACCGAAGCTGAAAAAATTTTAAACACATCATGGTTCAAAGAATCCAGCTTAAAGTCTGAGCGGCTTTCGTCATTTTATGCTTCTTATAAAAAAATAAGCAGCCAAGGAAAAAAATAGTGGTTTTTTTATACTGTTGCTTTCTGCTCGGCTTGCGCTTCTTCTTCCTCTTCTCTTTTTTGCAGGGCTTTTAGTTTTAGCAGGAGCTCTTTTTTTCTCCATTTTCTTCTCCCCCCGACATTGGTGGTTTCGAAGAGTCCGCAGTCAACAAGTGTTTTTATATACGGGTAAAGGCTCCTGTCATTCAAATATCTTGTTTGGTATACTTCCTCAATTCGCCTGCGTATTTCATCCATTGTAACCCATTCCTCAAAGCCGATAATCCCAGCCAGGTGGAATGCTTGTGTGTTATCGTTGAATGATAAATAGTTCCAAATGCTTTGTATTTCAAGTTCTTCCGGCTTTTTTGAGGGTGATTCGCTTTTTTGTTCTTTTTTTTCATCTATTGCGGCCCAAGTAGATACGCGGTTAAATGCCCTTAATATAAACCTAATAACGCTTTTCATAGTCAGTCAATATGATAATGACCGTAATTACTTTAAAATGTTACGGTAATTACTAGTAATTACTTTCTTTACTCCTTTGTTTTTTGCTCTAAATGTGAGGGGGAAAGTGAGTGTTATTTTTCAACGAAAAAGCACTCAGCGGCTAAGTGGCTTATTCGGCTTTGTAAAAGTGATTGGTGTTTTTAGAGGTCTTTTGCGGCTTTTCAAATGGTAACTAAATAGTAAGCCGTGGTTTTTTTACTTTTTATGCTGGTATGCAGCCACGCTCTTGCACTAAGCAATAGTAAGCATTGTGTTTTTTTGTTTTAGGGCCGGTCTTTCCCTATTGCCGCGCCTTAATTACAAAGTAAGCCGGGGGTTTTAGAGGTTTTAAACCTGTGGCGTGGCATTTTAGAAAAAGTTAGCGGGGGAAGGATTTGAACCTTCGACCTTCGGGTTATGAGCCCGACGGGCACTCCTGGCTGCCCCACCCCGCTAAAAAACAACTTACAACCACCAGTTTAAAAGCTTATTTTTCCTGTTTTTTTGAAATGCCTTGTTAAATGCTTTATTTTTTGAAAATAATAAAACTGCTGGCTTTTTTTTACAAACCCTGGCTTTTTTGCCTCTTTTTTCTTACCCTAAGAAAGATCTGCATTTGTCCTAAATTTTGTGTTTTTTTAGAAGTTTTTTTGCAGCTCTTCCACTTCCCCCTTGATTGTTTTTATCTGTTTTTCAAGTTCCTTAAGCCTTTTTTCATTGTTGACCGAATCCATTTTCTGGCCGCAGTTTGGGCACTTGAACTGGTATTCTGCGGCTATTTCAAATGGGTGGTAGGCGCAGTTTTTTTTGCATGCAAAGAAATCGTAATTTTTCTCAAATTCTATTTTTTTCTCTAGTTTTTGTATTTCCTCGGTTTGCTGTTCAAGTATGAGCTCTGCTATCCGCTTAGGCCTTATTTCCCAAGTGTAGGAATACCAGCCTGTTTTTTTATTCCTTGTTTTGTTGTAGCATGCTATGCCGCGGAAGTGCAGCCTGTTGAGTACAGTCCTTATCTCAGTTATCTTTAACGGCAGTTTTTTGCCTATTTCTTCATCTGTCACTGGCTTTTTTTTGCTTTCACATATTTTGACAAGCTTTTGCGCGTGGTCGCCTCCTGCTGATTTGAGGAATTCCCTAACAATCAGGTAGCCGCTTATGTCCTTTTTTGCCATAACTATTTTCTTCCAGATTAATAATTTAAACAGGTCTTATTTTTTCCACTTTTTTTCCCTTTGCGTGCGGTATTATTTTTTGCTCTGCCCCTGCGAATTTTTTTCCAAGCTCTTTTCCTGTGAAGAACCTGTCTAGCAGCATTGCTATCGCGGCTATCTCTGAGTGGGGCTGCTGTGTAACCGACACATTCATGTCCGCAAGGTTATAAACCTCGCGTTCGACTTTCTGTGATCCTGCTACAACGCATATTTTTTTCTCGTTTTTCAGTTTTTTTTCAACTTTTTGCAGGGGCAGGCCGTACATTGTCGCGTGCACAATCAAGTATCCCCCTTCCTTAAGCTTTTTCAGCCCGTTTCTCCAGTTTTCCTCGAATTCAACCGAGAAGCCATTGCCCCATCTTTTGCTTACTCCCCTTACTGTATTCTCAATGCTTTCATCCTGTGCTCCGTTTATTATGATTTTTTTCGCGCCGAATGCCCTTGCGACAAGGCAGCAGTGGCTCGTAACCCTGTAATCCCTAACGCTTCTGTGCCCGTACCGGAAAACAACTGCTTCTTTTCCCATAAGAAACTCTCCCTGCGCTTCATTTTTAATCATTTTTAGCAGCCTTTACATATGGTGTTTTGCTTTGCTTGACATTCATTTCGTGAGGGAGGCTCCTGATGCGGTCAGGAAGAACCTTTTCAAGAGAAAGGACAACGAGAAGCTGAAGTGGCTTGATGACCTGCTTGAGAAGGACAAGCGTTACCGCGAACTTCTCCAAGAGGCGCAGGTTTTGCGCGGCAAGCGAAACGAGCTCACGCAGCAAATAACTTTGCTTAAATCCCAGAAAAAGGATGCTGCTGCAAAAATAAAAGAGGCAAAGCTTTTGCCTGAAAAAATTTCAAAAATAGAGGCAGAGTCAGGCGCACTTCAAGAAAAAATAAGCTACTACCTCATGCGCCTGCCGAACATTCTGCTCCCCTCTGTTCCTGATGGAAAGGATTCAAGCGAAAACACGGAGCTTAAGCGCTGGGGAAAGCCCATAAAGCACAATTTTCCGCTTAAGCCGCACGGCGAATTTTTGCAGGAGAACGGCCTTGCGGATTTTGACCGCGCAGCAAAGGTCTCAGGCCAGGGATTTTATTTTTTGCTTGGCGATGTCGCTTTGCTTGACCAGGCAATTATTCAGTTTGCAATCCAGCACATAGTGAAGAAAGGCTATACTTTTGTGGAGCCGCCTTTGATGGTGAGGAAAGAGGCGTATGAAGGGGTAACTGATTTGGACGACTTCGAAAAGGTTATGTATAAAATTGAGGGTTCTGACCTTTACTTGATTGCAACTTCTGAGCATGCAATAGGCGCAATGTTCCGCGATGAAATAATAGATGAATCTCAGCTGCCCTTAAAGTACGCTGGCCTGAGCGCTTGCTTCCGCAAGGAGATTGGCGCGCACGGCATTGACACAAAGGGACTGTTTCGCGTGCACCAGTTCAACAAAGTGGAACAGTTCATTTACTGCAAGCCAGAGGAAAGCGAGGCGCTGCACGAAGAGCTGCTGAAAAACGCGGAAGAGGTTTTCCAGGCGCTTGCAATTCCCTATCGCGTGGTGAACATTTGTGTTGGCGACATCGGAACAGTTGCCGCAAAAAAGTATGACCTTGAGGCATGGATGCCTAGGGAGGAAACTTATAAGGAGGTTGTTTCCTGCAGCAACTGCACAACTTATCAGGCTGTTCGCTCGAATGTTAAAATGCGCAGAAAAAGCGGGGAAAAGGAATTCCCGCACACCTTGAACAGCACTGCTGTTGCAACCTCGAGGGCAATCCGTGCAATCATTGAGAATTTCCAGGAAGAGGATGGAACAGTCAAAATCCCAAAGGTTCTGCATCCTTTCATGCACGGGGTGAAGGAAATAAAGCCCCTAAAGCGCGCAAAGGGAAAGTAGTTAATTAACTATTTCCTTTAAATATCTATAATTGAATTAAATTATTTTACCGGCTGTTTTGCAAAGCTTTCCTTTTTGGGCCCGTAGCTCAGCCTGGCAGAGCACTTGGCTTTTAACCAAGGTGTCCTGGGTTCGAATCCCAGCGGGCTCGTTGAAATGCCTTGCGCGGCAATAAACCGCGCGGGGTTTTTTCACGGGGATGTAGCGCAGCCCGGTAGCGCAATCGGCTGAAGACCGATGTGTCGCGGGTTCAAATCCCGCCATCCCCAATTTACCTTAACTTTTTATTACCTTCTTTTCTTTTACTTTAAGGGGTTTGCTTTTTGAAAAAAATTTTTCTTCTGGCTTTGTGCGTCTTTCTTTGCGCTTCCTTTGGTTTTGCCTTAAGCGCCCCAATTGTTAGCAGTTCAACCAACCCGGACCAATCCAAGTGGTATAACGGAAATGACGTTAGGCTGTCATGGTCTGCTGATGGCGCGTCAAAGTACTCCTATGTTTTCACAACCGATGAGGCTGCTTTGCCTGACGATAACGTTGACACTTTTGATAATAATGTTTTTTTTCCCAATCGCATGGAGGGAATCTGGTTTTTTAAAATCAAGGCAGGGGCTGGCGACCAGTGGAGTGATGTTTCCACTTTTAAGGTGCAGATTGACAGGACAAAGCCGCGCACGCCGCCGCACTTCAAGGCAGTTGCAATCGGTGGCGGGATTCAGCTTTCATGGGATGCGCCGGAGGACATTTACTCCGGAGTTGAAAGCTATATGATTTACCGCGCACTTGAAAGGGACTTTGACATTTCCGGCGCGGTTAATTTGAAGATTTTTTCCGATATTAAAGGCAACACTTACATGGATTCCGATGAAAATTTTTTGGAGGGCAGGACTTATTTTTACAAGGTCCGCGCGGTTGACGCGGCGGGCAACCTCGGCTCTGTGAGCATTCAGGCTTTTGCGCCAGTGCCTTTGAGGTGTGATTTTGACATTTCCTTCAACACGCCTTCCTACACAAACAAGCAGTCGCTTGACGTTCTGGTTTCATCAAGCGGGAATTTTTACGAAGGCGCCTTAAGCGTAACGCGCCCAGGCGATTCAAATTCTTCGGAAGTCGTTTCCAATGTCGATGATTCTGATTCCCTTTCTTACACGCTTGACCTTGGCGGTGTTGAGGGGAATTACATTCTTTCATTTACTGGAACAGAGGGTTATCTTGGCGCGCCATGCGAAGTGTCAACATCTCTTTCCGCTGATTTCACAAAGCCTTCCTTGGATGTTTTAAGCCCGGCTGCCGGTGCAAGGCTTTCAGATATTGTAAAACTTGAGGCAAGGGCTTCTGACACCGGCGCACACGCCAGCGGAATTGATTCCGTAAAGTTCTTCAGGGTTAGAAGCGGTGAAAGCGCGCTCATCGGAAGCGTTTCAGATGAAAACAACGGCGTGCACTCTTTTGACTGGAACACTCTTGCAGTTGCAAATGCAGCCTATGACCTTAATGTTGTCGCGTTTGACAGGGCAGGCAACACCGCTGCCGAATCAATCAAAGTTACTTTGGTTAATACTGCTTTTGAAAGGAATATGGCTTCAAGCGCAATCCGCGCCGCAGAAGCCGATGCAAACGCGGCCCTGGCGTTAAAGCAGCAGCTTGATTCCATTGGCGTTGAATCCGCTTCATTCAATTCGTTTTTTTCTTCCGCGCAGTCCGCGCTTTTTGATGCGCGTGTATCCTATTCAGACGGCACTTTCGGTTCAGCTGAAAAAAGCGCGCTTTCGGCTTCCTCTGACTTCAACGCCTCGCTCCACTCGATTTCCGTGAAGAATTTTGCAACAAGAAAGCTTTCCTTTAACGATGAAAGTGTTGCAGCTTCATTGAAATCCATTTGGCTGAAGCAGCAGTTCATTGATGAAAGCCTTGAACTGTTCCGGAAGTATGACGCAAACATGATGCTTCGCGTTGTCGAGGTCAATGATTCCAATAACATTTACTATATGGCGGTTGTGTCAGTAGGCTTAACCAACAAGGATTCCAATGCAGCAGAGCTACAGCTTGTGGAAGTTATTCCCAAGGCTTTCGCGCAGAAAGCTTCGCTTGTCGGCTCTTCTTTCGAGTTTGCGGTGATTGAGCAGGATCCAACAATTAAGGCGCCGGTTTCAATTTCCCCTAACAGCCAGTTTTCATTTACGTATTACCTGAAAAAGCAGCTTTCAAACGAGGAAAGCAGGGCTTACCTAGCTGAGGGGCTTTTGAATGCTTTTCCCGCACCGATAATCCTGTACGCTAATTCAAAAATTGACTCCGGCTCTTTTGAAAGGCCGCTTCTGCAGCTGGATGACTCTGCTTTTGTCCTGATTGGCTTTGGCGTGGTTGTCCTGCTTCTTGTGGTAATCGTTGCCTTGCTTTTCCTGATTTTGAGAAAAAAGCAGTCCGGCAAAGATGGTTTGGCGGCATTAAAGTGAGTTCTCCCAAAACTTTCCTGTTTTTATTTTTTTCAGGGGCTTTCTTTTTTTAGCGGTCATGAAAATGTCTGATAAACTTCCTTCGGATGCGGAACGGTTTTTCTGGGCTGAGTCAGCGGCGCAGAAAGTAATGGAAAGGAAGAAATTCCACTTCACTAGTGATTCAGTGCCAAAGCTGAAGAAGTGGAGCGTGAAGTCAAGCTCTTCTCTTTCAGGCGTGCTCCACATCGGCCGCCTGAGCGACATTATTCGCGGAGAAGCGGTTTTCCGCGCAATGAAGGAGAAAGGATTTCCCGCGGAATTCATTTACGTAACCGAGGACATGGACCCATTGAGAAGCATTCCAAAAGGCGTTCCGCAGAATTTCACTGAATTCATTGGAATGCCTGTTTCAGATGTTCCCGACCCCTTTGGCTGCCATGAAAGCTATGCAAAGCATTTTTTGCAGAATTTTTTGGATGTTTTCAGAAAATTCCTTTTCTTTGAACCAGATGTTTTTTCAATGCGCGAGGAATACAAGAAAGGCGAATTCAATGATTCAATCAAAATCCTTGTCGAAAAATCCAAGGAAGTGAGCGGCATAATAAACAAGCAGAAAGATAATCCCGTGCCGCAAGACTGGAGCCCCTGGAAGCCGATTTGCGACAAATGCGGAAAGCTCCAGACAACAGTTGTAACAAAATTTGACGGAAAAAAAGTGGAGTACGCGTGCCGTGACTATGCGTTTGAAAAGCACCTTGCAAAGGGATGCGGCCATGAGGGAACCTCAAGCCTTACAAAAGCCAATGGAAAGCTTGCATGGAAAAGCGAGTGGGCAGCGCAGTGGAAGCGCTGGAGTGTCTGCGCCGAGGGCGCGGGAAAGGAATACGAGTCAGGCAATTCCGCGTTCTGGGTTAACGCCGAGATATGCGAAAAAATACTTGGGTTCCCGATGCCCGAGCCAATTTTTTACGAGCACCTGATGATTGACGGCAAAAAAATGAGCGCTTCTTTGGGCAATGTTGTCTATCCTGCTGACTGGCTTCAGGTTTCAAGGCCCGAGGCATTGAAATTCTTGTACCTCAAGCGCATCACAAAGGCGCGCAGTTTTTCCTGGCGTGAAATTCCCCTGCTTGAACTGGAGCTTGACCGCGCCGCGGAAAATTTTTACTCAAAGGAAGCGGTTCAGGGGGAACAAAAGGATTTGGCCAAGCAGAAAAAACTGTTTGAGTTTTCTTCCGTTAAGGGAAGGAAGCTTGCGCCGCTGAAGGCGGATTACGCTTTTGTTTCCGCGCTTGCCCAGCTTTTCCCGGGCGATTCTGTTTTGCTTGAAAAGCTTAAGGAAACAGGGCACCTTGGAAAAAGCCCTGGCGCAGATGAATTAAATCTGCTGAATGAAAGGATTTCCCTTGCAAGGAAATTCCTGGAGCTTCATGCGACAGAAGAGCAGCGCATTCATTTCACGGAAAAAATTTCAGGCGAGGCAATTGCATTGTTTGGTTCAGAAAAGGAATTTGCAAAAATTCTTCCCGCTCTTCTGCAAAAAATTTCACAACCTGTTTCCGCGGAAGAGATTCAGCAGCAAATTTTTGAAAGCGCAAAGGCGGCAGGCATAAAGCCCGCCGAGCTTTTCCAGCTGTTCTATCTTTCCATGCTCGGGCGAAAGCAGGGCCCCAAGCTCGGCTCGCTAATAATCGCTTTGGGCAAAGAAAAAGTCCTTGGGAGAATGAATGAATTGCTTAATTAGCCGTGTGCTTTTGCAATTTATTCCTTTTCGTATTCTTCCTCTATCTTGTGTATGACCATTCCGCGTTCCGTTATTTCAATCGGGTGAAGGTCTTCAGAGTGCTTTGTTGCCCTCATTTTCCTTATGTGCAGTGTCCTGTTGCTTTGCGTTCCAATGCCCATGTAATGAAGCACTATCACCCCGTCGACAACGTACTCCTCCACCCCGTATTTTCCGTACTGCATTGCGCCTTCGTCCACCTCTGAGGTCATTATGGATGTAACTCCTGTTCTCATGAGCAAATAGCTGAGTTTCAGTATCGCTTTCCTCACATCGTTGATGTTGTCAAAGTTCAGGCCGAGCGCAGGCAGCGAATCAATAACCAGTCTTTTTGCGTCAATTCTTTTGGTTATCCTCATTATTTCAAGGAGCAATTTGTCCAAATCAAAGCCTGTTGCAGGCATTGCGAATTCCTCTTCGCTTGGAATCCCCAATTTAGCGATGCTTCCGTCTATTATGTGCACCATGTTTTCGTTTTCCAATTTCCTCAAATCCCATCCAAAGCGCATAACATCCTGCCTTATCAAATCAGGCCTTTCATCAAGCGTTACATAGATGCCTGGCTCAGAGTATTTTTTTGCGCCCGCATAAATGTATTGCATCGAAAAAATAGTTTTGCCGGTTCCGCACCCCCCGCTCAGCAGCAGGCTTCTTCCCTGGGGAAAGCCGCCTTCAATCAATTCATCCAATCCGACTATCCCGCTTTGTACTCGATTCATTTGTTCACCATTAAGAATATTTTAAATACATTTTAAAAGGTTTGCCGGCTATCGTAATTTTACTTCAGGGGTATTGTTCGATGGTTATTAAAAAATTTTTAGTCCTGCTTGCCTTGCTTTCGGCCTTTTCATCCGTGGCTTTTGCAGCTGATGCATTTTACCTTCTTTCCGTTACCTCTTCGTCTTATTCCCCTTCAACAGTGTACCCCGGGGATTTTGTTTCGCTTTCAGTTGACTTGAAAAACGTAGGATACAGGACAGAGGTATCAGACCTTAACGCTGTGCTTTTGCTTCCGAACGGCTTTTCCCCTGCAGACAGCAGCGAGACGGTTTCCTCGATAAAGCCGGATGAAACCAAGACGCTTTCATTTTCTTTTTACGTTGGCAAGGCAATAAATGCTGGCACTTATACGCTTTCCGTGCAGCTCAATTACCCCGGGGTTGACAACAAGCCTGTAAGCGACGTCAGGACGATTTCGCTTGCGGTTTCAAACGATTATAAGCTTGACATTCAGGGCATTTCCCTTAATGACCTTGCGCCGCACAGCGGTGACGCGATTGAAATCAGCGCTGTTGTAAAAAACATCGGCTCAGGAGAGGCAAGGCAGGCATCGGTTGAGCTGGTTCCGCGGAACTCGGCTAATTTTTCCGATTTCATTGTCTTGTCTGAAACGAAAAGCCAGCTTGGCAATATTGCGCCTGGGGAATCCAAAAATGTTTTGTTTTCCCTTAGGCCGAAAAGCGAGGCTAACCCTGGAATTTACACTTTTGACCTTAACGCTTCGTGCCTTGACTGCTCCTCCGGGGAAAAGGACACTTTTTCCTTCGAGGTTTTGGGCAGCACGAACATGATTTTTTCAGGCTTTGATTACAGCATTGAGGGCAGGTCAAAGGACAAAAAGCTTTTGCAGGGCGATTCTTTTTCTTTTTCCGTTCAGCTTGACAACATCGGCACTGCAAAGGCAAAGGCTGCGGAGGTTTTGATTTCTTCCCCTGAAGGGCTTTTCAACAGCGAAAAAAAATCCTTTGTCGGCAACATTGACGCCGAGGATTCCGGCAGCGCGGTTTTTGACCTAATTTTGGATGGTTCAATTCCGCCGGGGGATTACGGAGTTAAAGTAAACGTGAATTTTTTGGATGAATCCAACAAGCCAGGCTCAATTGAGACAACCATTCCTATTACTGTCTATTCGGCTCCCGGTGAAAGCCCGGTTACATACCTTGTTTTGATTGCCATAATCCTCGTAATCCTTTACTTTTTGGTGAAAATGGTTTTCAGGCAGCTTGCGTTAAGGAAGCACATGAATGCATAATTTGTTCTGAGTTATTTTTGCAGAATTTTTTGCGGTCGTGGTTATGCTAAAGCTCTCCTTTCTCAATCTTTTCAGGCGGAAGACTAGGACGATACTTTCACTTGCGGCAATAGTCGTTGGTGTTGCCGCGATAATCGCCATGGTCAGTATTGTCGATGGCTTCAACACGCAGATAACTGACACGTTCAGCCAGATAAAAGGGGTTATGGTAATTGAAAAGGACTCAATGGATCCCGCATTGTCAAAAATTGACGAATCTTATGTGGGAGAACTTGAGTCATGGCCAGGGGTTTACCTTGTGGTTCCCGAAATTTATGATGCCGCTTTGACCATTGACGGCAAGCCAGTTGACATATTGCAGCTTGAGTCGGTTACGCTTTACGGCGCGGATGCTGAAAAGCTTAAGCGCATCAAGGGAGGCGGCTTCACTGCAAAGGTTGAAAGGGGCTCAATGCTTAACGCATCAGACAAAGCCTCTGTAATGATTGGCTCCAAGATTGCAGAGGATTACAAGAAGTTTGTTGGCAGCACAATTGGCATCAACGGAAAAAAATTCAAGGTAAAGGGAATTTTTTCCTCGGCTGGCTTCATTGAGAGCACGATTGTTTTCCGCATAGAGGATTTGAGGGATTTGGTTTCAATGCCATCGGGGAAAATAGCCGCTGCGCATGTTTACCTCGACAATCCCGACGAGGATGAAAAGTTCGCAAGCTTAGTGGAATTCCGCCTTGGCGAAAAGCTTGATGCAATGACTTCAAGCAGCGCTTCAAGCGAATTCAACGAGATTCTCGGGGACTTCCGCCTTGTTGTTTTCCTTGTTGCGGGAATTTCCGCGATTGTCGCGGGCATTGGTATAATGAACACTGTGCTGATGAGCATAATGGAGCGCTCAAAGGAGATAGGCACTTTGAAGGCCACTGGTTGGACGGATGACGAGGTTGTGAAAATGGTTTTATTCGAGTCCGCGTTCATAGGCATTCTTGGCGGAATTGCAGGCGTTGCATTCGGCTCGCTTCTTTCCATTGCAATAAGCGAAACAATAATCCAGACAACAATTTCCCTGCAGCTGCTCTTGCTTTCATTTGCTTTTGCGTTTTTTGTCGGCATAATTGCCGGCATTTATCCCTCGATTGTAGCGTCAAGCCTTGACCCGATTGAGGCGATTAGGGGGGGAAGGTAATGGCTGAACCAATAATCAGGGCGGTTAACGTAACAAAGAGGTATAAGATGGGCAAAACAATTGTCGAGGCGCTGAGGGGGGTTTCCCTAGAAATACATGAGGGCGATTTTGTCGTAATTGTCGGCCCGAGCGGCTCTGGCAAAAGCACGCTGATGCATATCCTCGGCGCATTGGATCATCCCACAAGCGGTGATGTTTTCATTGAAGGGCAGAACATAACTGTCCTTGACGAATGGAGCCTTGCAATGCTCAGGCGCAACAAAATTGGCTTCATTTTCCAGACATTCAACCTTGTGCCAACGCTTAATGCATTGGAGAACGTGGTTATTCCAACAGAGCCCACTGGAAAGGACAAGGATATGGTGCTGGAGAGGGCGCTAAAGCTTTTGGCTGACGTTGACTTAACAGACAGGATAAAGCACAAGCCAGATGAGTTGAGCGGAGGCCAGAGGCAGAGGGTTTCCATTTCGCGTGCGCTGATAAACGACCCAAAAATAATTTTTGCTGACGAACCCACAGGAAACCTTGACTCTCAGACTGGAAAAAAAATTGTTGCGCTGATGAAAAAGCTGAATGAGGAGGAAAACAAGACCTTTGTAATTGTCACGCACGACGAGAGCCTCCTTGAATATGCAACTGACGAATTCAGGCTGCTTGACGGAAAGTTAATTGTCAAAGACGGCAAGAATTCGCGCAAGTATGTTTCCCGTTCGATTCAAAACAACCACGAACCCGTAAAAAACAAGTGAATAAAATGTTAAAGCTCGCTTTCCTGAACCTATGGCGCCACAAGAGGCGAACAATCCTTTCCCTTTTAGGCATAGTCATAGGCGTTGCCGCGATAATCGCAATGGTCGGCCTTGTTGACGGAATGTTAAAGGAAACCGAGAGCGCAGTGGGAAAGCTGCAGGGCGTTTTTGTGCTGCAGGACGGCGCATACAATTTGTTTTTTTCAAAGGTTGACGCGTCTTATGCTGCGAAGCTTGAGGCGATTCCAGGGGTAAAAGTTGCAGTGCCAATTATTTTTGCTTTGCCTTCCACGGTTGAAGGCGCAGCGGGAATATCAATGTCCGGCGCTGTTAGAATGTTCGGCGTGGATTACTCAAAGCAGGCTAAAACTGATTTGGAAGTCCTTTCATATGATTTGATTGAGGGAAGAAAGCTTAACGCATCCGATAAAGGGAAAGTGATAATCGGAAAGGAGCTTGCAGACACTTACAACAAATTCATAGGCAACAAAATAAGGCTTGACAATTCCAGTTACGAGATTGTCGGAATTTACACGACGCATTCAAAGCTGCTTGACGCAAGCCTTTTCATGCCAATTGATGACCTGAGGGCGTTTGCGGACTTTCCCGAGGACAAGGCCAGCCAGTTCAGCCTTGGGCTTAACTCCCCTGAGGACGCGGAAAAAATCGTGAGCATGGTTAACTTCAAGTTTGAAAACAAGCTGCAGGCAAAATCAGCAAGCGATTATGCAAAAGACTACGAAGACATATTAGGCAACCTTCGCCTGGTGGTTGTTCTTGTCGCGGCTATTTCTGCAATCGTTGCAGGCATTGGCATAATCAACACGGTTCTTATGAGTGTTGTGGAGCGCTTTAATGAAATCGGCTCCTTGAAGGCAACAGGCTGGACTGATGGGGATGTCATGAAAATGATTCTTTTCGAGGCAGGCTTTATCGGCGTTGTCGGCGGTGTTTTCGGCCTGGCGCTCGGCATAATTGTCGGCCTGCTTATACAGGACTCGCTTGGCGTTGCAGTGCTTTTTTCACCACTTCTTCTTGCATCCGCGTTTTTGTTCGCTGTATGCATCGGGATTATTGCGGGGCTTTACCCCGCATACATTGCAAGCAAAATGGACCCAGTGGAAGCGCTGCACTACGAATAGCGTTCAGTCTCTCCCGACCCCTTTTACGCCTTTCACTTTTTTCATTGCCTCGATTATTTTCTCCATCTGCCCGAGGTTTTTTGCCTTTATTTCAAAAACCGACAAAAGCAGGTTTCCCTTTGCCTGCTTTGCGTTTGTTGAAACGACCTTTGCGCCTGTTCCGCTAAGGCATTCAAGCAATTCCCTTAGCAATCCCGCGCGGTCCAGTGCCTCGACTTTTATTTCCGCGGAGTATTCGCCTTTGCTTTTGTCGCCCCATTCAAGCTCAATCAGCTCTTTTTTTCCCTCTGCAATTTTTTCTGTTTCGCCGCAGTTTTTCCTGTGAACGGAAATCTTCCTTTTGGTCGTGTAAAACCCCACTATTTCATCTCCCGGCAAAGGTGAACAGCATTTCGCGAGCCTTACCTTTTTTTCAAAGGCGCTCAGCTTGAGCTTGGGTTTTTTTCCTAGTTCTTTTTTCATTCTTTCAACAGGCATTCTGAGTTTTTGCCTTATTTTTTCCCTTGCCTTTGGTGTTTTCACCAAATTCAGCCAGTGTGGCTTTGGCTGCTGGTGCGCAGATGTGATTATTTCCACCATGTCCCCGTCTTTTAGCCCGTGGTCAAGCGATACAAGCAGTCCGTTTACTTTTGCCCTGCTGCACTTGTTGCCTAGCTCCGAATGGATTGAGTAAGCGAAGTCAAGCGCGGTTGCGCCCTGCGGCAATTCTATCACGTCGCCTGTCGGCGTCAAAACGAATATTTCCTTGCCGAAATCAATTTCAACAGGCCTGCCGGTTTCCCTTGCCTGCTTCATCTCCCAGCCCATGACTTCCTTTATCCAGCCCAATTTCTTGTCGTGTTTTCCGAATGCCTCAACCCCCTTGTACTGCCAGTGCATTGCCATGCCGAATTCTGAGTTGTTGTGCATTTCCTCTGTCCTTATCTGTATTTCAAAGGGCTTTCCCTCATTGCCTCTAACGGTTGTGTGTATTGACCTGTAGCCATTTGGCTTTGGCTTTGCAATGTAGTCGTCGAATTCCCCCGCCAATGGCTTCCACAGCGAATGAATTGCCCCGAGCGCCTCATAGCAGTCCTTTTCAGTTTTTGTTATCACCCTCAGGCCAATCAAATCATAGAGCTGCCCAAAGCCAATCCCCTTTCTCTGCATTTTTCCGTAAATGCTGTAAATGTGCTTTTTTCTTCCCTCAACCCTTGCTTTTATTCCCGCCTGCGCGAGTTTTTCCCCGAGAATTTTTTTCGTTTCATCAATCTCTTTCTCCCTTTCCTCGTACTCTTTTTTCGCCAGCACCTCTATTTCCGAGAATTTTTCAGGGTAAATGCACCTGAACGCAAGGTCCTCCATTTCCGAGGCAATGCTGAATATTCCCATTTTGTACGCTATCGGCGCGAAAACAAGCATTGTTTCATTCGCCAGCTTTTTGGCTTTTTCCTCCCCAAGCGAACTTATTTTCCTCAGGTGCTCCAATTTGTTTGCAAGCTCTATGAGAACAAAAAGCGGGTCCTTTGCCATTGCAAGGAACATTTTTCTCATTGCAATCGGCTTTGAATGCGTTGATGCCTGCTCCAGCCTCTGCTTGAATTCACTTCTTTGTTTTATGAATTTCGCGGTTTCGGCGCCGAATTCCTTTTCAACCTCGCCAATGGATGCTATTGAAAGGATGTCGTGCAGAAGGCCTTTGATTACAAACTGCGTGTCCTGCATTAATGATGCAAGGATTTTCGCCACCTCAAATGTGTGTTCAAAGCCAAACGCGCCTAAGCGCATTTCCCCGCCTGTTTTGCGTTCAATGAATTTAAGCGCTTTTTCAAGCTGCTGCCTGTCAAGTTCTACGCCTTTTTCCTCCCCGGTTTCAAGCAGTTTTTCAAGGTATTTTCTTGACGGCATTGGTTTCCCGATAAATCTCTTCCAGCGACAAATATTTTTAGCTATTCCTGCAGCGCATTTGCCCGCCCCCTTTAAAAAACCCCGCTAAAGCGCGTTGAACAAATAAATATCTTTTCATTAATATTTCAGCAGTTCACCACGCTTTTTATAATCCCTTCCAATTACATTTTCTTTCATGCACCCGAAGCTCAAGGAGCCGGTTTTTTTCCTGAACTTCAAAACCTATGATAAAGGCACAGGAGCCAAGGCGATTGCCCTTGCAAAGGAAGCCGAGGAAGTTGCAAAGAAAACCAATTCAACTGTTGCACTCGTGGTTCAGGCATTAGACCTTCGCGCAATCGCTTCAGCTGTTTCCATTCCAGTTTTTTCACAGCACATTGACCCGGTTTCATTTGGCTCCAATACGGGGAAAATTTTGCCTGAAGCGGTTAAAGAAGCCGGGGCAATCGGCACAATAATAAACCACGCTGAAAACAAGCGCGACAACGGGTTTGTGCAGAAAGCAGTTCAGCGCGCAAAGGAAGCCGGCTTAACCGTAATGGTTTGCGCTGAAACCACTGAACGCGCAAAAGAAGTCGCGGCATTTTCCTCTGATTTAATTGCAATTGAACCGCCTGAACTCATTGGCGGAACTGTTTCTGTTTCAACTGCCAACCCGAAAATTATTTCTGATTCAGTGAAGGCAGTCCACTCAATTGCGCGAATTCCAGTTATCGCTGGCGCGGGCGTTAACTCCGCCGCTGACGTGAAAAAAAGCATTGAGCTCGGCGCTTCAGGGGTTTTCGTTGCATCCGCTGTCCTGAAAGCGGAAAACCCTGCGCAGGTTCTCGCGGAAATGATTAAAGGATTCAAGTGAAAAAATAAAAGTGGTTTTTTTAATGGTCGTATGTGTAATCGCGTTGGTTGTTTTCGCTGTTCTGGGCATTGTTTCGTCTTCGCACAGGCAGCTTGCAAAAGAGGCTTTTGACTGTGTTTTCAGGCGCATGACTTTGCGCAAGTGCACGACTGGCTTTGACAACAAAATGAAAATGCGCGTGACAACCGGCCTGCTTAAATGCTCAAAGGCCCTGGGCTCCTTTGTCTTCAAGTACTTTGAATTGATTTCATGGATTTTCACTGTCGCGATGTTTGTGAGCTTTGCATTGTTTGCAATAGGCATTTACAATTATGTTGCGTTCGGCAACTGCAATGGCCCAAACAGCACTGACGGGTGCATATTGCCGCCTTTTTCAGGCATTGTCCAGCAGCCGGCATTCACTGCCGCAACTTGCCCGTCATCCCCCTGCATGCAGCCTGGCTGTGAGTGCGCTTTGGGGGACTCGAACTGCGCTTCGCCTGAAAACTTCATTCCCTGCGATGCAAACTGTTTTTCCTCAATAAATAGTGGCGGTTAAAAAACAATAAGGAAAAGAAAAATAATAGAAAAGGAAGTGGTGTTTTGGAGGAAGAAAAAATAGTTGAAAAAAAAGAAGTTGTTCAGGCAGAAGGCGCGTCAAAAGGCGCATTAAGCAGCCCGCTTGCAAAAATCCTTGTCATTGCAGTGGTTTTATTGCTTGCAGTTAACATTTATTTTCTCTTAGGGTTTAATTCCCCTTCCCCTCCCACTCTTCCTTCCCAAGGCAACCAGCAGAACCAAAACGCACAGCAGCAAGCGCAGCCAAAGCCAATAGTTTACCTTACAACAATAGTGAAATCCGACTGCGAAAAATGCACGCAGATAAGCGGGCTTTCCGATGCCTTGGGCCAGCTTTCAGACGCAAACTTTGTTGAATCAAGCCTTGAATTCGGCTCTGCAGAGGCAACACAGCTGATTGAAAAGTACGGCATTGAAAGGCTTCCAACGCTTCTGCTTAAAACAGACGATGCAAATGCCCTTGCGTCATTCAATGAAATCTGGCCGCGAATAGGCTCCGTTGAACAGGACGGAGTTTTAATTGCAAGGGAGATTCCCGCGCCATTTTTTGACATGAAAAGCGCCAAGGCAGTTGGCCTTGTTGACCTGGTTTCGCTTTCAGACAGCAGCTGTGAAAAATGCAGCAAACCCCTGACAGCGCAGGACCTGGAGTCAGCAGGAATAGGAATTTATAGCTCAAAGGAAGTCGAAGCCAGTTCAGACGAGGGCAGGGCGCTCATAGCAAAATATTCGATTGAAAAGCTTCCGACAATAATCGCTTCAAACGATATAAACGCATATGATTCCATGAGAGAAGCGCTTTCAAATATAGGTGAATATGAATCAGACGGCTTCTATGTCCTTAGGGAAGTGCAGCCGCCATACAATGACCTTTCAACAGGCAAGCTAGTGGGCTTGACTTCGCTGACATACCTTGTTGATGCAAGCTGCGCTGAATGCTATGACGCAAATGTGCACAGGCAGATACTTGAAAACAATTTCGGCATTGCAGTTGAAAGCGAAAAATACATAGACATTTCCTCGGCAGAAGGGAAGGCGCTGCTTGCTGACTACAACATCACTGCGGTTCCGACTGCAATAATTTCCGGCGATGCAAGTGCCTACACAGGCCTTAACAGCGCATGGGGCCAGGTTGGCACAGTTGAGCCTGATGGGGCGTATGTCTTCAGGGAGCTCTCGCTTTTGGGTGAAATAAAATTCAAGGATTTGGCTTCGGGAAAAATCATTGATGCCAATTCATTGGTGAATGGATGAGCAAGCTAAAGGAAGCGAAAGAAAAGGCAAAAAACCAAAAGCCCGAAAGCGAATCCAACATATTCACTTACGCGCTTGTCGGCTTTTTTGTTTTGCTTCTCGCAGCAGGGCTTTACCTTTTCATTAACCCTGCGCCGCCTGCAGCAGACTATGACATGCAGAGGCTTCTTGAAGGCGCAGCGCACGTGAAAGGCCCGGCTGATGCAAAGGTTACCATTGTTGAATTTTCAGACTTCCAGTGCCCTGTCTGCAAAACAGCGCATGAAACCGTTAATCGGGTTCTTTCGGAATACAGCGGGAAAATAAGGTTTGTTTACAGGCATTTTCCGCTCGGCTCAATCCACCCATTCGCTTCCTCTGCTGCAGAGGCTTCAGAGTGCGCTGCAGAACAGGGAAAATTCTGGGAAATGTACGACAAGCTTTTCCTTGAACAGCCAAGCTGGACTTCAATTGGCGCAGAAAAATTCAAGGAGTTTGCACGCGAACTAAACCTTGATGTAGCGCAGTTTGACTCTTGCGTTGGTTCAAGGAAGTACTCGCTAAAAGTGCAGGAAGACTTTGCCTTGGGCGTATCAGTTAACATGCAGGGCACCCCTACTTTCTTCATCAATGGCGTAAAATACCAAGGGGTTTTAAGCCTTTCGCAATTCAAGAAGATTATAGACGCTGAATTAACTAAATAACTTCAATTAAGTAATAAGGAGGAGTTTAATTGGTCGAGGAAAAAAGCAATTCTTTCATTCTGCCTTTGAGCATTCTTTTGACTGCTTTAATAGTTTCGGCAGTTTTTTTGTTCAGCATGAATGGCGTGAACAGCAAGCTTGACACTTTGACTGCAAAAATTGTTCTGCTTGAGGGAAAAGACACAGGGGCACAGGCAGGCGATGCGGTAAAACCCGCGGAGCCAAGCAACGGCGGAAACAATAATCCTGCGCAGCCGACTGGAAACCTTGCAGATGACGACGCGGTACGTGGCGCTGCAGACGCAAAGGTCACTATTGTAGAGTTCTCAGACTACCAGTGCCCTTACTGCGGAAAAGCAGAGCCAACAGTTGAACAAATACTGAAGGACTATGACGGAAAAGTAAAGCTTGTTTTCAGGGACTTCCCATTGAGCTTCCACCAATACGCGCAGAAGGCCTCAGAGGCTTCTGAGTGCGCCGGGGAGCAGGGCAAGTTCTGGGAAATGCATGATATGCTTTTCGCAAACCAGTCAAACCTGACAGACGCGGAATTGAAGAAATACGCTGCTGATTTGGGGCTTGACACTGCAAAATTCAACTCCTGCCTTGACTCAGGGGCAATGGCTTCAGAGGTGCAGAAGGACTTCGAGGACGGCCAGGCAGCAGGCGTAAGCGGAACCCCAAGCTTTTTCATCAACGGCCAGATTCTTGTTGGCGCGCAGCCAATATCAGAGTTCAAGAAAATAATCGACGCAGAACTAGCGAAATGAAGGGCTTAAGCCTTTTCATTTCCCCTTTTTCTTTTCCCTTATTTTTTAATTTTTCCATTCCCCTGCAGTTAATTATTTAAACTTCGTCTCACCCAACTCTAATGAAAGGAGGAAGTTTTATGGCTGAAGTGATTGTGTATTCAACTCCCACGTGCCCTTACTGTATCATGGCAAAGGATTACCTCAAGGAAAAAGGCATTGCCTTCAAGGACGTTAATGTTGCGCAGGACAAAAAGGCCGCAGAGGAAATGATTCAAAAGAGCGGCCAGCAGGGCGTTCCGGTAATTGACGTCGCAGGCCAAATCATCATCGGTTTTGACAAGGAAGCGCTTAAAAAAGCGCTGAACATATAGGTGAATATTATGCCTGGCTTTAAGATAGTTCACGCGCGCGATAAATGCATTGGCTGTGGCTCCTGTGCGGGCATCTGCCCTGGCAACTGGGAGATGGCTGCAGACGGCAAATCAAGGCCAAAAAAAATTTTGCTGGAAGAAGAAGGCTGCAATAGGCTGGCGGAAGAAAGCTGCCCTGCAAAATGCATTCACTTGCAGGCAGCAGAATAAGTTTCCTGATGTTTATGGATTTCTTCGAAGTTCTGAAAAAAAGGGTTTCCGTCAGGCGCTTCAAGGAAAAGCCGCTGGGAAAAGGCGCGCTTGAAAAGATTTTTTCCTCGATTATTTCAGCGCCAAGCGCTGGCAACCTACAATCCTTTAAGGTCATTGCGGTTGAGTGCGCTGAAAAAAAGAAAGAGCTTTCCTGTGCGGCATTCAGGAACGGTTCCCTTGCAATAGCCGAAGCCCCGATTGTGCTTGTTTTTTTGGCTGACCCAAAGAATTCCGCGGCACAGTACGGTGAAAGGGGTGAAACGCTTTACGCTTTGCAGGATGCGACAATCGCCTGCTCTTATGCGCAGCTTGCCGCAGAGGCCCTTGGGCTTTCAAGCGTGTGGGTCGGCGCATTTGATGAGGAAAAAGCCGGGAAAACGCTTGGCTTAAAAGGCGCTTCCCCCAGGCCCATTGCAATCCTGCCAATTGGCTATGCAAACGAGCAGCCGGAAAGGCGTTCGCGCAAAAAAACAAACGATTTAATCTCTTCGCTTTAATTTTTCTTTGGGTGAAATGCTTTTGGAAAATGATTTCAACAGGACATCGCTTGTTGAGGTAAGCCAGTCGCTTGAATCAAATATTCCCGGTCTTTTTGTTGCAGGCGACCTTGTCGGCCCGAGGCTGATAAGGCACGCGCTGGAGCAGGGCAGGATTGCGGCAGAGGCAATTGCCGCAAGCGTTAAAAAGCAAAAGCCGCGCGAAGCTTCATTTGACCTTGCAGTAATAGGCGCTGGCCCCGCGGGCCTGAGCGCGGCAATAACCGCAAAAGCAAAGGGGCTTAGCTGCGTTGTTTTTGAAAGGGAAAAACCCCTCAACACAATACAAAACTATCCCACCGGCAAAAATGTATCCGCAGAGCCAAAGGGCCTGAATGTTAAAAGCCCCCTTGATTTCAAGCAGCTGAAAAAAGAAAAGCTCCTTGAATTCTGGCTTTCAAAGGTGAAAAGCAGGAAGATTGATTTGAGGGAAGGCGAGGAAGTCCAGAGCGTAAAAAAGCACGCGGAATTATTTGAGGTTAAAACTGCAACAGAAACATATCGGTCCAAAACAGTTCTGCTTGCCTTTGGAACCGCCTCAAACCCGAAGCGCCTCGGGATTGAAGGCGAAAGCCTTCCAAAAGTTTTCCACGAGTTAACTCACCCTGAAAAATTTTCCGGAAAAAAAATTCTCGTGGTCGGAGGGGGCAACACGGCAATAGAGGCAACGCTTGCATTAAGCGAAAAAAACGAAGTCATAATTTCCTACCGCAAGCAAGGCTTTTTCCGCGTTGGCGAGGAGAATTACAATGCGCTTGGGCAAAAAATCGCGGAAGAGCAAATTGAAGTTTTATTCAATTCCAGCATCAAGCGCATTGGCGAAAAAACAGTTGAACTTGAACAGCGCGGCACTACAATGAAACTGGAAAATGACTTTGTTTTCGTGCTGGTTGGCTCAATTCCCCCTACTGAATTCCTTGAAAAATTCGGCTTAAGCCTCAAGCAGCCGGAAGGAAAGCAATATTAAATCTCTTTGTGCATTTCCAGCGTGTAATCAAAAAAGCCCCTGCCTTTTTGTGGCGGAATTATTTTTGGCGAGAAATGGTTTAAGCTTCTTGTTCCTTTTAAGGGCTGCGGTGTCGTGATCTTTCATGAATTCAACCCCTAATTTCACAAGCGAGGGCACATTTTGCAAGCTGGCTTTCCTGATTTTCACCATATTGAAGTTATGCATTAACAGAATATAAGTGATTTGTTCAAGAAGTTCGGATTGGGTGAACAAATATGTTGTGTTAGCTTATCCGCCGTATCTGGGTCAACTACGGATGCAGAAAATAAAATAAATAATTTGATGAGTGAAGTAACCGTTTGTTGCTATTTTATATGTCTTGGAGTGCGCGGTATTAGTCTTTGCATAGCTCGGCGGAGCCGGGGTAGAGCTTTAACAGAGCTCAAGTAATGCGTACTAATTTTGGCGTTGTAATGAATCCAAAGAGCCTGTTCGATACCTGGCAACATAGTCTTGAGATAGGGATGGTTTCTTCGCGCTACAACTAAATTAATTTTTTCATCTTTTGAAACTTTCGGCAACCACTCCAACACAAAATCAAACGCGGCTGAGTAGACTTTAAATTGCGTGGTAAAAATTCCTTTGTCAGGATTAACTAGGTTATGATTAGCCCTGATAACAAAATAGTTATCATGGGGGATTTTAATATTTGCTTTTTTCAAACAGGTTAGCCCCTTGTTGATGTCGCGTTCACTAGAACTAAAATTTAAAACGTATGCCCCCCCTCTATAGCTTTTTTAATGAGCGCGGCTTCATTAGTTCCGTTGCCGAGAGAAACCTTTATCCCCTTTAGGGGATAGATGAATCGAGGCTTTGGTAAGGGGTTGTTAAGGGGAACAGCCAGATGGTCCCCTTAAACGCACTAATTCTGTAAATGTTGTTCGAGAAAAAGCACTAAACCGGCGCGGGCGCGCTTCGCGCGCTAACCCGCGCCTTACTTGTATATTTTTGTGTAGCGATAGCTTTCAAAAACAGTGCTGTTTTCTCGGGAGTTGAAAAAAATCATGAAATCTGAAATAAAGTTGACGAGATACGCGCACTGTGTTGGCGAATCGAACTTGCATTTGCAGTTCACGCCAAAGTATAGGAAAAAAATATTCAAAGACAAGGATGTACGCGCTGAATGCGAGGAAGAGTTCAAACGAATAGCCACAAAATTGAATGTCCAGTTGTCAGGCATTGGCATTGGGCCTGACCACGCGCACGTGTTTGTTTCAAACTGGAAAAACCACAGCATTGCACAGCTCGCGCAGAGATTCAAAGGCGCGAGTTCAAGGCACATCCGCCAAAAATATCCCGTAAGACTCGCAGTGCACGATTTGTATGGCGACCAGTTATGGAGCGACGGATACTTTCACAGAACCGTTGGAGCCGTGACAACAGAAGCAATGCGCAAATACGTCACAGAAAGCCAACAAAAACACTGGACAGCAGAAAAACCCAAACCCGCGCAAACCACGCTACTACAATTCAATTAAACCAGTGACGCCTGCCGCTTCAGCGGCAGGTAGTTCACTTGATGGGATGCCAATTATAACATATAAATCCATAATTATTCTGGCGACCAACGATATTTTAAGATATGGCGTTCCTTCTTTTTCTGAAATCTGCTTAGGGAAAGCAATATTAACCAAAAAACCCTTTATTTTACGGTGCGATGAATCAACACGGCTTATTCATTGGCGGGAAATGGCTTCGCTCTGAAAGCGGCAAAACATTCAAGGACATAAATCCTGCAAACAAGAAGCTTGTCGGTGTTTTCCAAAGCGGAAACGCAGCCGATGTAAAAAAAGCTGTTGACGCCGCGGAAAAAGCATTTCCAAATTGGTCTTCGGTTCCCGCCCCCAAAAGGGGGCGGATTCTGCTGCGTTTCGCGGAACTGCTTAAGCTCGAAAAAGAAGCGCTTTCAAGGCTTTTGACACAGGAAAATGGAAAGGTTTTGGAGGAAGCGCGCGGAGAAGTGCAGGAAGCGATTGACACGGCAGAATACTTTGCAGGCGAAGGCAGGCGCCTGTTCGGCCATACAACAACCTCTGAACTGCAGGACAAGTTCTGCATGACTGTAAGGCGGCCTATAGGCGTGTGCGGCTTGATCACCCCCTGGAATTTTCCAATTGCTTTGCCGGCATGGAAAATAATGCCCGCACTTGTGTGCGGCAACACCGTGGTGCTAAAACCCGCAAGCGATGCCCCATTATGCGCCATTCGGTTTGTTGGATTGCTTTCAAAGGCAGGAATTCCAAAAGGAGTTGTAAACCTTGTTACTGGAAGCGGTTCGGAAGTTGGAATGCCTTTGGTAAAAAACAAAAAAGTCCGTGCGGTTTCATTTACCGGCTCAAAGGAAACAGGAGAGCGCATACTTTCAGCTGCAGGAGTGAAGCGCTTAGGCCTTGAATTAGGCGGAAAAAACGCAATAATTGTAATGGATGACGCTGACTTGAAGCTTGCGCTTGACGGAGTCATCTGGGGCGCCTTCGGCACTTCTGGCCAGAGATGCACTGCAGCATCGCGCGTTATCATGCATAAAAAGATTTCAAAAAAATTCACGCAAATGCTTTTGAAGCGCGTGAAAAGGCTGCGCCTGGGAAATGGCTTAAATGCGAAAACAGATGCCGGCCCGCTAATCAACGAGGCGGCAGTCAAAAAATGCGCGAAATATGTTTCAATCGGAAAAGAGGAAGGCGCAAAACTTTTGTGCGGCGGAAAAGACGCGGTGCGCTTGGGTGGCTTTTTCTTTACGCCAACAATTTTTTCAAAAGTCGGCACGTCAATGAAAATCGCGCGCGAGGAAATTTTCGGGCCAGTGCTTTCACTGCTTGATGCGCGCTCGCTTGATGACGCGATTGCAAAGGCGAATTCAGTCGAATACGGCCTGAGCAGCGCAATTTACACAAAGGACATCCGCTCCGCGTTCAAGGCAATTGAAGGCATTGAGGCAGGCATAACTTACATCAATTCCTCCACTATCGGCTCAGAGGTCCATTTGCCTTTCGGCGGAGTGAAGGGAACTGGCAATGGAGCAAGGGAAGCGGGAATTCACGGCATAGAGGAATTCTCGGAAGTGAAATCTGTTTACGTGGATTTTTCCGGAAAGCTGCAGAGGGCGCAGATTGACGTTTAGAAAAATGAAAGGAGTTTTTAATGCCTAAAAAAATCAAGTTCATCTGCAGGAAGCCGGGCCCGAAAAGCGTGAAAATACTTGAACGCGACGCAGCATCAGTCTCCCCATCCCTTACACGCGAGTATTCTTTTGTTTTCAAAAAGGCAAAGGGCTGCCATGTGTGGGATGTTGATGCCAGGAAATACCTTGACTTTGCGGCAGGGGTTGCGGTTGCAAACGTTGGCCACACAAATCCGTCGGTAATTAATGCGATGAAAGCGCAAATGCGTTTTGCAACACACTGCGGCTTCTCGGACTTTTACGCTGAAACCCCGGTCCGGTTTGCGGAAAAAATTGTTTCAGTTATGCCAAAAGGCATTGACTGCGTTTTTTTCTCGAATTCCGGCGCTGAAAGCGTTGAGGCAGCCTACAAGCTTGCGCGCTGGCATTCAAACAAAAAATGGTGCATTGCATTCAAGCCATCATTTCACGGCCGCACAATGGGTGCGCTTTCGCTGACAAATTCTTCTCCAGTGCAAAGGGAGCGCTTTGCGCCTTTCCTTCCCGTAAAGCACGTTCCATACCCTTACTGTTACCGCTGCCCTGTTGGAAAAAAAAGGGAAAGCTGTTCCATTGAATGCCTTGCTGCCTTGGAGAAAACAATGCGCTCTGTGAAAGGCGACCTTGCGGGTGTTTTCTTCGAGCCGATTGCCGGGGAACCGGGCTATGTTGTGCCGCCAAAAGAATTTGTTGTGGAGCTGCGCAAATTATGCAATGAATACGGCGCGCTTCTTGCAGTTGACGAGGTTCAGAGCGGTTGCTTCCGCACAGGAGGCTTTCTCGCGGTTTCACAGTTCGGGGTAAAGCCTGACATTGTTTCCTTGAGCAAGGCAATTGGCGGCGGCATTCCAATCGGTGTCACGGTTGCGTCATCCAAAACAATGGATTGGGTTCCTGGAGCGCATGCAAATACTTTCGGTGGAAACCTTCTCGCCTGCGCAGCAGGCTCGGCCGCGCTTGACTTCATGGTGAAAAAAAAACTTGGGGAGAATGCGAAAAAAATCGGCGCATTAATGCTTGAAGCATTCGAGGAAATGCAGTTAAGCCAGCCGCTTATTGGCGACGTGAGGGGCAAAGGCCTGATGATTGGCTTGGAATTGGTGAAAAACAGGCAAACAAAGCAGATAGCCAAAAAGGAAAGAAGCGCCATACTATGCAAAGCCGCGGAGAAAGGGCTGCTTCTTTTGCCTGCGGGGCAAAGCGTTATAAGAATTTGTCCCCCATTGATTTTGGGCAAACAATTGGCTGAAAAAGGCCTTGAAATAATAGAGGAATCAATTTCCGAGGCAACAATTTAGAGGTGAAATGAATGGAACTTTTATTCAAGCTGATGGAGGCTTCAGGCGTAAGCGGAAGCGAGGAAAACGTCAGGGAAATAATTAAGGAGGAAATCAAGCCGTTTGTTGACGAGGTATTTGTTGATAAGATGGGAAACCTTATAGCGCACAAGAAAGGCAAAAGGCCCAAAGTAATGCTTGCTGCGCACATGGATGAAATCGGATTGATGGTTAAGGGCATAACAAGCGAAGGGAAACTAATGGTTTCCGAGCTTGGCGGGATAGAAGTGATTTCGATTACAGGCCAGAGGGTCAGGATAAAGGCAAAGAGCGGAATAATTCACGGGATTATCTCATTCAAGGAATTAAGCAATGACCACAAAATCAACGGCATTCCCGAAATGTACGAGCTTTTCGTTGACACAGGGCTTTCAAAAAAAGAGTTAGAGGAATTGGGGGTAGGGCCTGGAGACACGCTTGAACTTACGCAGCAGAACGGATATCTTGGAAACGAAAATGTAATTTTTGGAAAGGCACTTGATGACCGCATTGGCTGCTTCATCCTCATAGAGCTTGCAAAAAAACTGAAATCACACCAGAATGAAATCTTCTACGCATTCACTGTGCAAGAGGAACTCGGGCTTTACGGCGCAAAAACATCCGCATATGAAATAGAGCCTGACTGGGCAATTGTTGTTGATGTAACTAATGCAAACGACAGTGCCGAAACCCCGACAAAGCGCATTGGCTGTGGCCCATGCATTACCGCAAAAGACTCTGATCTCATCGGCAATAAATGCATTAACGGCTGGATTAAGGAAATAGCGAAAAAGCATAAAATTCCATTGCAAGTGGAAGTCGCGTCCTTTGGCACAACCGATGCACTGGCGATTTCACTTTCAAAGGAAGGCGTTCCCGCTTCGGTAATAACTGTTCCGATAAGGAACCTGCACACAACTGTAGGCATTGCGCACAAGCGCGACATAATGCAGTCAATCGAACTCCTTCACGAGCTGCTGCATGACCCCCCTAAAATATGCCTTGTATGAGGCTGGTTTCTTGCAGAAAAAAAAGTTTGCGATTCCGCTAGTGAAAAACCTGCGCAGGATGATTGGCAAAAGCACTCCAGCCATATGGCACAAAAGCCCGTTTCAGACCCTGATTGCAACTGTTCTTTCCGCGCGCACAAAAGACGCAAACACAGCCAAGGCAGCAAAACAGCTTTTCACGCATTACCCAAACGCGAAATCGCTTGCAGTTGCTCCTCTGAAAAAAGTCGAGAAGTTAATCAGGCCAGCAGGCTTCTACCGCGTGAAAGCAAAACGCGTGAAGGGGATTGCGAAAAAAATTTTGAATGAATTCAATGGGAAAACCCCCTCAAACATGGCTGATTTGCTTTCCCTTCCCGGGGTCGGAAGAAAAACAGCAAACTGTGTGCTTGTTTTTTCCTTCATGAAGCCCGCGATTCCGGTTGACGTCCACGTTCACAGGATAAGCAACCGCATTGGCTTGGTGAAAACCAAAACCCCTGAACAGACAGAGCAGGCGCTGATGAAACTAATCCCTAAAAAATTCTGGATTGAACTGAATGAATTGATGGTCAAATTCGGGCAAAGGATTTGCCTGCCGAGAAACCCGCGCTGTGAAGCGTGCATGAACACGGCGTTCTGCGATTACTATTCAACGGCTTACCTGCAGAAAAAAGGCTGAGCAAGCCGAAACAAATATTATCCCTTTGCTCTTATTTTTTTCAGTGCGTTTTCATGGAGCGAGAGGTGAGCTGATGGTTGAATTTGATGTTTTTGGCCCGGAGAGAATAATCGAGGTATACAATGCAAGGGTTGGCATGCGGGGAATCCTTGTGATTGACAACACGGCCTTGGGGCCAGGCAAGGGCGGCATCAGGATGACGCCGACAGTTGACCGCGAGGAGGTATTCAAGCTTGCAAGGACAATGACCTGGAAAAATGCTTTGGCTGACCTTCCCTTTGGCGGAGCAAAATCAGGAATAATTGCCGATGACAGGAAGATGTCACAGAAAAAGAAGCAGGAAATAGTTGCCTCGTTTTCAAAGGCGCTGAAGAACGCCTGCCCGAGCCTATACATTGCCGCGCCGGACATAAACATGGCTGAGGAAGAGATGCGGATTTTTGCAAATGCAAATGGGTCACTTAAGAGCTGCACTGGAAAGCCGGCTGACATGGGGGGTTTGCCCCATGAGCTTGGCAGCACAGGCTTTGGCGTATACCATGCGGCGCTTGTCGCATTAAAGCACAAGGGAATGGGAGTTAAAGGCGTTGAAATAGCCGTGGAAGGCTTTGGAAATGTCGGCACTTTTGCCGCAAAATTCCTAACAGAACAGGGGGCAAAGCTTGTAGCGGTTTCGGATTCAAAGGGCTGCATGTTCAACCATGGAGACGGAATAGACTTCAAGGAGCTTGAAAAAGTCAAGGCTGAAACAGGTTCGGTGATAAACTACAAGCGCGGAGAAAAGCTTGCCTGCGAAGAAATAGTAGACTCGCATGTTGATTTGCTAATCACCGCGGCAATGCCTAACCTCATCACAGAGCAGAATTATTCAGGCATAAAGGCAAGCATTGTAGTAGAAGGCTCGAACATTCCGGCAACACGCGAAATAGAGGAAAAAATGGCAAAGGCAGGAATTCTTGTCGTTCCGGACTTTGTAGCAAACGCGGGCGGCGTCATAAGCAGTTACGTGGAATTCAAGGGCGGCACAGCAAAAACCATGTTCAAGCTTGTTGAGGAAAAAATCAGCAAAAACACGGAGCTTGTGCTAAAGCAGTCCGAAAAAACAGGAAAAAGCCCGAGGGAAACCGCTTTTGAAATCGCGAAAAAAAGGGTTCTTGCGAAATGTAGGGAATGCAGGATTTGAAGTGGGCAAAAAAATGCAGAAAAAGCTTCGCGTTGGTTTTTTTTCCTTCACATGCGATGAAGGCTGCATAGTCTATCTTCTTGAAATCCTGAACACGCATTACCACGAGTGGCTGCCGTTGCTTGACATCGCATACTGCCGCCAGCTGAAGAAAAAAAATTCCCCTGAAAACCTTGACGTGGCATTCATTGAAGGGGCAATCAGCACGCCAAGCGAGGAAGTGAAGCTCAAGCACATTCGAAAGGAAAGCAGGCGCCTTGTCGCTTTGGGGCAGTGCGCGATAATGGGGCATTACTCTGCGCAAAGGAACCAGTTTTCTCCCGCGCAGAAAAAAGAGATTGATTTTCTGGTGAAAAAATTCCACCAGCTTAAAAAAGTGCTTGCGCTAAAAGACCTTGTGAAAGTGGATGCAGAGGTTTTTGGCTGCCCGATAGACGAGGGAAAATTCGTTGAATCCATGGGAAAATTCCTGCAGGAATTCGGGGTGGTGAAGGCCAATGCATAAGGTTTCGGAAATTTCAATCAAGAACATTTCAAAGATTGAGGGTCATACGCACCTAACCGTTAAATTAAGGGGCAAAAAAGTCGAGCACGCCGAGCTCCGCATAAGCGAAAACAAGAGGTTTTTTATGCAGGCAATAAAGGGAAAGCCATTTGCAGTTGTGCCTCCAACGGTTTCAAGGATTTGCGGCACGTGCAGTGTCGCGCACCTCCTTGCATCAACCGAGGCGGTTGAAAAGGCCCTTGGCGTCAAACCTTCCTCCCAAACAATGGTTCAGCGAAAGCTTTTGATGAACGGCCTGAACATAAGGGACCATGCGCTTCACCTGTACTTTTTCTGCATGCCTGACTTGTTCGGAAAGGATTCGGTGCTTGAATTCGACGGAAAGTTGCAGAAATGGCTGCACGACGCGTTTGCCGTGAAAACCGCTGGCAACAATTTATGCAAGCTGGTGGGAGGGCGTTCAGTGCATCCGACTCTTTCAGCAATTGGCGGCTTTTCAGCGCAGCCAAAAAAAGAGGAAATTCCCTTAGTTGTTTCACAGTTAAATGAAATCCGCCCAAAAATACTCGGGCTGATTGAAGTATTTTACAATTCGCCTTTTTCCTTCAGGCGCAAAACAAACCATGTCGCGTTATGCACTGATGATTACAGCTTTTTGGAGGGAGAGATTAGGAGCGATGAAGGCGCATGCATTCCTGAAATAAATTACTGGGAACATTTGCACCGTGTAATAATGCCTTATTCCACTTCCACTTACTTCAAGTTCGAAGGCAAGCCTTTTATGGTGGGAGCGCTTGCGCGCATGAACCAGAACAGGGGTGCATTGCACAAGGATACAAAAAAGGACGCGCAAAAATTCCTGAAGCGCTTTCCCAGCGAAGACGTTTTCGACAACATGCTGGCGCAATCGATTGAAATCCTTCACTGCATTGATTATTCAATTGAGCTTCTTGAATCAACTGATTTTCAGCCTGAAAAGCCGCCGCAGATAACCCCCAAGGCGGGCCAGGGAGTCGGGGTAGTTGAGGCGCCGCGCGGAACGCTTTACTATGCAGTCACGCTTGACGCGAAAGGAAACGTTTCAAATTCAAACATTGTTATCCCAACTGCGCAGAACTCGATTAATTTTGAAAAAGACGTTGCAACAATGGTGCCAAAAATCCTTTCAAAGCCAAAGCATGACATAGAGCACGAGCTGGAGAAGCTTTTGCGCGCCTATGACCCCTGTATGAGCTGTGCAACGCATTTTTTGAAAGTCAAATGGATTTAAGCAGCAACCTAACTTCTGAAACGGCTTTTCCTTCATCGTAGCCCATTGGAATGCAGATTATTTTCGCGGAATCAATTTTTCCCAGCTTTTTCAAAAGCTTCAAATGGATTGCTAGGTCAAAGTCATGCATTGAGCAGCGCGGCGAAAGCTCCAGCGCATCAAGGTTGTCAATCAATTTCACTTTCCTTATTCCCTTTGCGACATCCAGAACCGCCGGTGATTTCCCGAACTCTTCCAGCTCGTCAAGCGCGTCAAGCTCCACGAATTCAATTTCCCCTCCTTTTAACTCCCTTGCAACCTTTAAAGCAAGTGAATCCCCCTCAACCAATGGGTTGCCGAAAACCAGAATCTTGTTTTTTCCCATATATGCTTAAATAAATGAAGGTATTTTCTTTTTTTTGTGAAGGCATTGAATCGCTCCAAGGGCTTGCAGCTTGTTTTTCTGACCGCAATAATAAGCGGTTTCTCCATTTTTTTGAACAAGTTCGGCGTCCAGGAAACAAACCCGTTTATTTACACGTTCCTGAAAAACCTTGTTGTCGCAGCCCTGCTCTTTTCAGTGATTCTTTTATTCAAGGACTTCAAAGCCCTAAAGGCGCTTTCAAGAAAGCAATGGGCAAAGCTTTTCGCAATAGGCGCAATAGGCGGAAGCGTTCCATTCCTTCTTTACTTTTACGCCCTGAAGCTGACCTCGGCGGTTAACGCGGGTTTCATCCACAAGACAATTTTCATTTTTGCCTCGCTCATGGCCTTGTTTTTCTTAAAGGAAAAATTGTCAAAATGGTTTGTTTTAGGCGCAGGGCTGCTGCTGGCTGCAAACTTTATCCTGTTCTCAAAAATTTCCTCCTTCAATTACGCTGACCTCTTGATTCTCGGGGCGGTTGTTTTCTGGGCGGCAGAGAATGTGCTCAGCAAGCATGTTCTGGAAGAATTGAGCGGGAATGTTGTTGCCTTTGGCAGGATGTTTTTCGGCTCGGCGCTCATACTCTCATTCCTTTTAATTTCAGGCAATTTTTCAGCATTGGGTGAAATTGGCGTTCCACAGATTGAATGGATTCTTTTAACATCAGCCCTGCTTTTTGGCTATGTTTTCACATACTATAATGGGTTAAAGCACATTTCAGTTTCCTCTGCAACGGCAATCCTGCTTCTTGGCCAGCCTATTACCGCAGTCCTTTCAATGGTTTTCCTGCAGAAAACAATCAGCGCGCAGGAAGCCATGGCTTTCGTTCTGCTTGTTTCCGGCATTGCCTTGATTGTTTTTTCCTCGCGGCTTTTAACATCGCTTAAAGCGCCATTCAAGCAAGTGGTGTAATGTTTTCATTGAAAGATGCATGCGCTTATTCCCTTGAGCCAAACCGCCTCGGCTATTGCGGCCCTGAAAACGCGTTCAAATTGTTCAGCGAGTTCATTGAAGGGAAAAAAATTCCCGAACAGGAAATAAAGGATGCGCTGCTCCGTTTCAACGGTTTAAGGGCCTACCTTTCATTCATCGCAAAAGAAAACCGCCTCGAACAATTTGATTCCAAGGCATTGGAAGCATACTGGCTCGGCAACAAGTTGCTTGAAAACATTTCAACCGCAAAAATCAAGGGATTCATTTCAGATGATTTGGTTAGCGCTGGCCTTTCAGAAAAAAAAGCCGAAGAAAAAGCAAAACTTTTGCCAAATGACCTGCTTCCTTCGCATTCCTTTCACGTTCTCTTCATTAACTTCCTGAATCCAAAGGTTCCCGCAATTGCAAAGAATTTAAGCGACTGCCTGATTCAATGGGGTGAAGTGCTTGAAGTGAAGCCAAAAAACCGCCTTTCAGTTAAAGGCATTGAATTGCTTTCCGAGGGCGCTGAACTGAAATTAAAGGAAAAAATTAAAACCGTTGAGCTTCTTTACCCTTTTCCTGTTTCAGAAAAAGATTTTGTTTCCGTGCACTGGGGAAAAGCGGTTCAGGTTCTTTCAAAAGAACAGGCAAAGAATTTGAAGCGATTCACGCTGCAGAATCTTTCGGTTCTTTCCGCTAACGGCTTGCTTCATTCCAGCAAGCTGAGCAAATAAATACCCTGCCTTACTTCACCGTTCAGCTTGCTGCCAGGCCTTAATCGCTTTCATTGCCTCTTTTTCGCCCAGCTTTTCAACAATCATTCCCTGCTGCACCAAAACCCAGTCGCCTTCTTTCGCGTCAACCGTGCTGATTTTTATTGTGCGCTGCTCCGTTCCGTAATCAATGACAAAACCTTTTCCCTCGGCTTTCACGACCCTTCCCGGAACAGCTAAGCACAATTTTTATCACACGTCCTCTATTCCGTTCTCCGTCACCCTGTAAACCGCTTCACCGTCAGGAAGGCTCGGCGAGTCAACAAGCTTTGCCACTCTTTTGTCTTCCTTGCTTTTCCTCAGGTACAGGCGTGTTTTGCTGTTGTGCACAATGAAGCCGTTTGCAATATAGTTCTCCATTCCCGGCACGCTGATGTCATAAAGCGGTTTTTCATTTTTCACTTTCCTTGTTTCCCTTACTTTTTCAAAGAAAACATCGTTGTTCAGGATGTTCTCAATGAATTGCCTTGTTTTCATGCCTTCCATTGAAAGCGTTTGCTTTTGGTTTAGGCAAGCCATGACACGCTCCAACTCGCAAACTGTGGTATGCCTATAGGGCCTTGGCTTCAGCGCCTTTGAAAAGAAACCAAATTCTTTTTTTAGTGCCGCTTTTAGCGCGTTTCTTTCAATCGGGACAATTGTTTTTGATTTCCTTTCATCGAATTCTTTAACCCATTTTTCGAGTAACGCCTTTTTGTCTGGCGCGGTTAAGCCGATGCTTAACGCGAATTTCACGACATCCGTGCTGAATAATTCAAGCAAATTATTCGGCCTCTTTTTTCCGCATGTCCTGATTCTTGAATTGATTCCGAATCGTTTAAGCAATAGCTGAAGTTTCTGGAGCACTTTTGTGTCTTTCTGGGAAAAGCTTATTCTCCTGATTTTTTTGTCCACAGAGCCTTCTGCGTCAAAAAACCCTTTAATGAATTGCGCCAGAACATTGTTTGGGGATTTGGCTGCAAGGTCAAGCCCCGTTGCCTTCAAATGCCTGAACAATTCAGCAAGCTCTTTACTGTTAACGTTTAACTGGTGGCAGTTCTTTTTCGAAACAGGCGTAATGCCGCAGTTAATTCCGTACAATTTTTCAAAAAGCGCAGCATATTCTTCTAGGACCTCTTTTCTGGCATCCTTGAATCTAATGCATCGTTCTTCTGCATGACCGTCGCCCAGGAAATACCCTGTTATTTGCGCCAATTCTTTGGTAAAAAAATCCTGGCTTTGAAGGTTTTTGTGCTTATGGGTTTCAACTGCCTCAACATTTGCCAGCAATTGCGCTGAAAACGTTTTTCCTCCGGCCATTGAAGACAGAACAGAGATATTTTCTGAAGCGGTTGGAAAGCCTTGGTTCAACACCCTTCTAAATTGCCTTGGAGAAATCTGAAGAAAAGGCAGTTGCGTTTTTGTTGAATAGCCCTCGGCTTTAAGCAGGTTCCTTATCATGCCTGCGCCTTGTTTGTTCACAACCACTACTTCCTTAAAATTCTGCTCAGGAATGCCTTGCACTGAGGTTGCAACCGGAATGCTTTTGGCATGCGCAAGATAATCGCCTTTCCTTATGTCTTTTGCCTCAATCTCAGCAATCCGCATTCCATCCATCTTGAAGAAGCAATGATTTGCTGAAGCGGTTATTTTGTGCCCTGTGTCGATTTCAAATGCCTCCCGGAAATCGCTTCTTGCAGACTGAAAGGAACAGCCGGCTTCCCTTATTTTAAGGTCGCTGAAATTTGATGCGAGAATCCTTTCACCCTGCACAACTTCCCTTATTTCCGTAAGGCTTCCGTCTGCAAGCTGCACCAGTGTTTCGCCGCCAACACAGGCGTGCCCCACAATGTGGCCGCCGATTGGCGCTGTCGGGTCCCCGAATAAAATGTCTGGCCTGCTCATAACCTGGTTTGTCACGAGAATCGCAACGTTATGCATTTCAGCCATTTTTGAAAGCGTGTGCATGTGCTTGTTGAGCCTCTGCTGCCTGTCGGAGAGCTTTCCCCTTCCGAGGAATTCAGCGCGGAATTGCGCGGTCAGGGAATCCACTATGACTAGTTTTACGTTTTTTTCCTTGATCAGTTCAGAGGCTTTTTCAGCCAAAAGCATCTGGTGGTCGGAATTGTATGCGCGCGCAACGAAAATGTTCTTCAAAGCCTTTTGCGGGTCTAAGCCTTTTTTTTTAGCAATCGAGATTATCCTCTCTGGCCTGAAGCTGTTTTCCGTGTCAACCCATAAAACGTTTCCGCCCAGGCCCCCCTTGTCTTTCGGAAGCTGCGTTGTCACCGCGAGCTGAAAGCACCATTGGGTTTTTCCCGAAGCCATCTGGCCGTAAACCTCGGTTATGCTCTGCGTTTCAATGCCGCCGCCGATTAATGCATCAACCTCCGTGCTTCCTGTGCTTATCCTGCCTAGGTTCTGCCTTCTCTCCGCTATCTTGTCAGCGCTCTCATAACCCATTTCAAGAGTATCCCTTGCAGCCTTAATCGCTTTCGCTGCAGTCAATTCCCCTAAGCTTGCCGCCTCCATTAATTCAGCAGGGCTTGCAACCGCAATTGCTTCAAGCGTCCTATAACCTGCACCCAAAAGCTTTTCAGCCATTTGCGGCCCGATGCCGGGCAAATCAGTGATTGATTTAGTGTTCTCCGCGGCCTTTTCAACTTTTTCCGCCTTTTCACTTGATTTTTCAATTTTTTCCGTTTTATCCTCTTTCCCCATTATCTCAACTCCTGCGGCATGCGTTTGCGAGGAACACGCTTTAGGGTGCGCTTCCACTTGGGCATCCCGCTCAAAACATCATTGCTTCAATCCTTTTTAAACGCTTTGGAGGAGTGGATTGCCGGTGCGAAAACAGTTTCTTAAACCTGGTCCTTGGGATAAAATAAAATCCACTTGCCATTCCCTGGTTTTTCTGGATTGGTATTCCCAAAACAAATTATGTCACGCCCATCCAATTGCGGCATGTCCTTTTCTTTAATTATTCCAGAATCCACTAATGTATTAAAATTTTTGCGCAATTCCTCCTTTGCCTCGGCAAGGCTCCTTTTCTCTTGCCCGCGTTCCGGAATTTTTTCAATAAATTCCATAATAATATACTGCCCAATTTTTGCATAAACTTTAGGGGACCTTAATACGTGGCGGCTTGCACTGATTATGCCCTGCTTAATGGCTTTGTGGTATTTCTTGAATGTTTCTTCAATTTCTTTATAGTTGCCGCCATGCCACCCATACTCGCCGGTGTCCTTAACTAACACGACTATTCCTTTAAAATAAAATTTTTTTATCCTGTATGACCCTAACCCGGCAGAGGGTAAATTCTCAAAGAAGTTTGGGTTTTTTAATCTTTTCGAAAAAAAGGCAATGAGCGCCCCCTGTTTTTTTGGTTGCCAAATAATGTTTCTTTTTTTTACAGGGTTAGTTATAACTCTTTGTTTTGGCCTGTCTCTTGAAAGCATCTTTATCCACCAATTTTTATCTCAACATGAAATTATAAAATATGCCCTGCAAATACAAGGCATAGTTACCTAATAATAAAATGCCTTTTCAGACAGGGTTCTGTTAAATTCGGGTGTTTTTTGGGCTGTTAAGCTGCGGGTGTTAAATTCGGGGAACCTTCAGACAGTATCATTTATATACCTTTTAGATGCCTCCTTATTTATGCCTGATTCATTGGTTCATGTGCGTTTCGGAAAGCAGTTGAAGAAGGAAATGAATGAAGTGGTCAAGGCAGGCTGGTTCTCCAATCAGGCTGAGTTGATTCGCGAGGGCGCTAGGAAAATAATCCTTGAATATTACCGGCGCAAGGCGCTTGAAAACCTGCCAAAGCAATTGGGTGCTTTGAAGGGAAAAGGAAAAGGGCTTACAGACGCTGACAGGGAAAGAATTGCAAGGGAGCACACGCCTGAAAGGGCTTTAGAGATCACTAGGCGATTTGGGTTCAATGAGGACGACTAGCTTTTCAAAATGCCTAATGTTTTGCGTGACTAAACATTCGCAACCCCTAGCTTTTGCCAGAACTGCGTGAAGGCAATCATTGAATCCGATTCCTGTTTTCAGGGAATATTCCCTCGCTTCCCTGTTGTGCTCTTCCCTAGCCCTAATGTAAATGTACTTGTTTGTCCTCTTCAGGTCTTTAAGCATTTCGTTCACGGTTTCCTCAGAGTAATTGAATAGCAATTCATCCAGAACAGTTGAAGAAACCACAACCGCAAACTCGCACTCATAAGCACGCTTCAACACCTGAAAAGCAAATTCGCCCAAAGGCCTTAAGCCGTCGCCCCTATTCTCCCAGAAGTAAATCCAGATATTCGAATCCAAATAAACCAGTTTCATCAAAAAGAAGCCCGCCTTGAAGGATTTAAAAGCGCGCTGAAGGAGTGCATTTCCGCTGCGGAATTTTCAAAGCGAGTCGTAAGGGTGGTAAAAAACCCACTTTCCGCCCTCTTTTTTTTGCGGCATAATATGTGAAACCTGGGGCACAAGCATGCCTTTTATGCGCCCGATTTTTATTAGATGATCAAAATTTTTACTCGCCTCCAAAGTTGCCTGTGAATGGCTTCCCTCTTCACTTGGTTGCACGGGTGTTTGCTCTACATATTCCATAATTAAAAAATTCTTTACTCTCGCATAAACCTTTGGAGACCGCAGGCTGTGGAACTTCGCGCCAATCTCGCCAGCCTTTATTGCGCGATGGTATTCAAGAAACGCTTGCTTTAAAGAGTTGTAGTCATGGCCGTGTACATCAAGAAAACCCGTATCCTTTATTGCAACAGGTATTCCTTCAAAGTAATATTTTCTAATATAGTTTGAGCCGCGAATAATCGGAAGGCTTATGAACAATCCTTTCCTCAGCTTGTGCTTCAACTCCTTCACAAGCCTTTTTTGGGCTTCAGGGGGCCAAACCAGATTCCGTGAGCCTATCTTTCTAACAGGAATTTTTGGCTTTCCAAAAATATTTTTAATTGAAAAGAAGCCAGCTATCTTCATAACCAATTTGATTCAGAAGCAAATAAATTATCTGCGCATTGAAGGAACAGCCTCATCCTTTAAATACTTTTTTATAGCAGATTTTTTGAGTACGCGATTCATTTTTCTGGTGGGCTGAAAATTGTTTGACTATCTTTTGCTTGTATTCGCAATTTGCGCTGTCGGCTTAGCAGTTGCACTGTTTCTCGCGAGAAATGTTTTGAAAAGGGACAAGGGCAACGCAAAAATGCAGGAAATTGCCGCGGCGATAATGGAGGGAGGAAACGCTTTCCTAAAGCGCCAATACCAGGCAATAGGCGTAATCGCCTTGGTTGTCGCGGTAATAATTTACGCGGGCTATTCTTTTGCGGGAAGGCCTGACCTCGCATTTTCGACTTCTGTTTCATTCATTATTGGCGCATGTTTTTCCGCTTTGGCTGGCTATGTCGGCATGTGGATTAGCTTGAGGTCAAATGTCAGGACAGCCGCCGCAGCAAGCAAGGGAATGAATGAAGCGCTGACAACAGCGCTTTACGGCGGCGCGGTTTCAGGAATAATAATAGTTGTAATGAGCCTTTTAGGCGTCGGCTTTCTCTTCATTGGCTTTGGCGGAGTTGAACAGGCCCAGGAAGTTCCACTGCGAATTGTTGGCTTTGCTTTCGGCGCTTCACTGATAGCATTATTCGCGCAACTGGGCGGCGGAATTTTCACAAAGGCAGCAGATGTAGGCGCAGACTTAGTCGGAAAAGTGGAAGCGGGAATACCCGAAGACGACCCAAGAAACCCGGCGGTCATTGCAGACCTTGTCGGAGACAATGTAGGGGATTGCGCTGGAAGGGGCGCTGACTTGTTCGAGTCAACTGCAGCGGAAAACATTGGTGCAATGATTTTAGGCGTTGCATTATTTCCCGTGTTCGGCTTGGCTGGAATACTTTTCCCATTAGTCATGAGGGCATTCGGATTGCTTGCATCAATCGTCGGAATTTTTACAGTAAAAACTGACGGAAAGGAAAACCCAATGAACGCATTGAACCGCGGCTACTGGGTTACTGCTGCACTTGCAACAAGCCTTTTTTACCTTGCAGTCTATCTTTTCCTTGACAACAATTTGTGGTTTTTCGGTGCGGGAGTAGTGGGAATTCTCACAAGCATTGCAATGCTTTATATCACGGTTTACTACACAGAGCAAAGTCACAGGCCAGTGCAGGACATTGCAAAGGCATCAGTCACAGGCCCTGCAACAAACTTCATTGAAGGCTTTTCCGTTGCGCTTGAATCAACGGCTTTGCCTGCATTTGTTTTGGGTGCAGCGCTCATGCTGAGTTTCTGGCTTGGAGACCAAACAGGCATTGCCCAAGGCGGGCTTTACGGAACCGCGATTGCGACAATGGGAATGCTTAGCACAGCAGCATACATTTTGGCAATGGATACTTTTGGCCCAATCGCGGACAATGCAGGGGGAATAGTTGAAATGAGCGATGCTCCCGCGGCAATCAGAAAAATTACCGACAGGCTTGATGCAGTCGGAAACACAACAAAGGCTTTGACTAAAGGCTATGCTGTTGGAAGCGCTGGCCTGGCTGCTTTTTTGCTTTTCTCCGCGTATCTCCTTGACGCGCAATTGGAAGTCGTTAACTTGGCAAAAGTAAATGTCTTTGTCGGCGCACTGCTTGGCGCAATGCTTGTCTTCCTGTTCTGCGCTTTCGCAATTAGAGCCGTTGGAAACGCCGCACAGGAAATCATCAAGGAAGTCAGAAGGCAGTTCAAGGAAATCAAGGGCTTAATGCAGGGAAAAGCAAAGCCTGATTACGCGAAATGCGTTGACATAAGCACGCAAGCCGCATTGCGTGAAATGATTCTGCCAGGCGGCTTAGTCGTTGTTATGACAGTTGCGGTCGGCTTGGTTTTAAGGGCAGAGGCAACCGCAGCCTATTTAATGGTTGGAACAATCACAGGCATTCTAATGGCCTTGGTGCTTAACATGGGTGGCGGAGCACTGGATAACGCCAAAAAATACATTGAGACAGGCGCTTACGGTGGAAAAGGCAGCGACGCACACAAAGCAGCAGTCGCCGGGGACACAGTCGGAGACCCATTCAAGGACACAGCTGGCCCAAGCCTGCACGTGCTAATCAAGCTGCTTGGAACACTCACGCTTGTTCTGGTGCCGCTGTTCCTTTAATTTTTTATTATAATAAGACTATACTTATTTTATGAGGCAAGTCGGAAGGCCAATGACCGCCACACAATGGCGGAAACTAACAAAGCTGACAAGCCAGTATCGTGCCAGAATGCCTTCTCGTGAAAAATATTTGAAGCTGTCTTTTGAAGAAAAAATGGAACGCCAGAAAAAAAAAGAGAAGATGCCGGAAAAGGCAAGGCGCGAATACTATAGAGTTACTGGTTTTGTTATACAAGACTCTGAATGGCTTTGGACTTTTAATTTCAAGCTAATGTTTGGGAAAGGACAGCATGGAATAGAAAAATTAAATAAATCAGGATACAGTTTTGAAAGATTAAGAAAGGCGCAGCCAAAATTGGTTGGTGAAATTGAAAAAGCGCTTGCAAGGCACGGGGAAGAGGAAGCAAAGGGGATAAAGAATTCAGGGTATGAGAAATTTATGAATGAAAAATTCTTTGAACTTGAAAGAGGGCTTGAAAAGGAAATTGGAGGAAAGCTACACAAGCTTTACATATTTTTAAGAAGGCGCGGCGTAACAAACAAATATTTGCTCTGATTTTTTTTTCATTTCACTTCCAATACTTTTTCCGCAATCAGTTCCAATCCCACTCCCTCAAAAGCTTTCTTCGCTTTCGCCTGCAGCATGATTTCTTTTCCGAGCAGCTTGTCCCTGAATGAATCAAACAGCATTTCCAAGTCCTCTTTCTCTGATTTTTCTTTCAGTTCTTTTGCCTTGAATCCCAAAACCTTTTCCGCTTCTTCTCCGAACAAAACGCATCTAATGGAATCCGTTCCGTCGCTTAACTCAAGTGAAGCCAGCGCCTTCACCAAGGGCTCTTTCACTTCCCCGCAGTTGTCGCATAAAAAAGTTTCCCCTATTGCTTCAACCCTTTTCTTGCATTTTGGGCAGGAAATAAAAAACAGGCGGGAATTGAACACTTCGGATATTTTTGCCTTAACCATTGCGCGGTCATTTTCAGCAAAAGCATTCAATGCCTTTTCCCCAAATTCTTTTGCCTTCATGGCGCTTAACTCCGGCATTGAATGGTTTTTCGGATTCAGCAGCACTCTTGACTGCCAGCCCAAATGCAGTTCCGCAGCTCCGTTCAATGATTCTTTAGTGTAAGCGCCCTCAATTTTCACAAAATAATTTTCCTTCAGTTTTTTCACTTCGTCAACCAATTCATTCCATGCAACCGCCCTAACTCTTCCTGTTTCATCAAATGCCTCAAATCCAAGCAAGCCGCCTTTCCTTCCCTTGCTTTCAAATTCCTTAACTTCAAAAATTCTCCCAATCCTTGCGTACACGTCCACGTTATTCATTCCCGCGCTTAACTCCGCGAGCTTTGGCTTTGCAACAATGAGATTCGGCAGGCCCTCGCTTTTTTCAGCGATTTTCATTTCCGAATTGTATGAAAAGTTCAGCTGTTTTTTTTCCTGAAAGCTTGAAACAAAGCAATTGCTTAAATGCAGCGCGTCACCCCTTTCAATCTTTAATTCCTCAAGCCTTTTCACATCCTGGTGCCATAAGGTCAGCCGAATTTCCCCTGTTTCATCCGCTACAACCAAGCTGCATAAAACTCCTTTCTTTTTTCCTTTTTCAAATTTTTTCGGGGCAAAAACCTGCATAACCCTTGCAGTCAAATCAACCGCGTGCATTCCATCCTCTAACTGCGATACCTTCATTGTTTCCGCAAAGCCTTTCCCAAGGCCTGATTCAATGCCTAACTCCCTTGCCACGATTATTGCCGCGCCTGCCTCGCTAAGCAAACCCGAAAACTTAGCCTTTTTTCCCTCAACCAATGCCTTAACCTCCTCCAGGCTTTTCCCGGTTGAAGAGGAAACCCTTTCAATCAGCCTTAACGCATCAGCAGAATCCTTTTCCACGCTTTTCACCTTTTCTATAAACTCTAGCTTCAAATCCTTTTAATTCCTTTGCTGCAAAAAACATTCAGATGATAGAAGAAACCGCGCCAAACCTTTTTTCCCTGATTTCATCCAATGAAAGCTGCAACGCATATCTCCTCAACGGGGCAGCCCCCGCGCTGATTGATTCAGGGCTTTCCTCAAACAAGAAAAATTTGGCTGAACTTCTTTCAAAGGCAGGCATTTCCTTCAATGACATCCGTTTGATTCTGCACACACACTCCCACGCAGACCACTGGGGCGCAGACAGCCTCTTCCCCAAAGCAGAGATAAGAATGCATGAAGCGGGCGCAAAGCCAGTGAATGAAAGAAACGATTTGCTTACGGCAAACAACTGGTTCAACGAAGAATTTCCAAAAAAAATAAAAAATTTTTTAAAGCCAAACGAAACAATCTCCCTTTCCCCTTTCACTTTAAAGGTTCTTCACACCCCTGGCCACACTGCAGGAGGAGTCTGCTTTTTAGAGCAGCGCCTTGGCCTGCTTTTCTCAGGCGACACATTATTCAAAGGAGGGATAGGCAGAACCGACCTTCCCTCAAGCAATGCAAAGCAACTGCTTTCCTCGCTGCAATTGCTCGCGAAACAGGATTTCTCCGTGCTCTTGCCTGGCCACGGTGAACTATTGAAAGGAAAGGAAAAGCAGAAGAAAAACATTGTTTCCCTAGGCGATGTAAACATATAGAACAATAAATCCTGCAAAGAAAAATCTTTGCGTTCCTTTTTTGGTTTGGCAGTGGCAATCTACTGTCTCCAATTGTTTATATATTGGAAAAATTGTTTTTTATATTGGGATTACCATTGTTGGCTTTTGAGTATAGGCTGTATCCTAATCGTGTGCAGATCGCGGGTTTGGAGAATTCTTTGGAGTTGTGTCGTCAGGCTTATAATTTTTTGTTGGAGAAACTGAATTTTCAATCTGTTCAGGGAAAGATTGATGTTGGAGAATTGCAGCATTCACTAGTAGAATTAAAGGAAAAAAGCCCTGAATTTAATGGAGTTTATTCCAAGGCTCTGCAACCTGAGTGCGGCAGGCTGCGTGCAAATTTGCGTTCCTTGGCAGCATTAAAGAGGATTGGCAGGAATGTAGGGAAGTTACGTTTTAAGGGTCGGGAGTGGTTTAAGACGTTTTCCTACAATCAGTCAGGTTTCAGGCTAAGCCAGACAAAGGCGAAAAAGGGTATTTTGGAGTTGAGCAAAATTGGGGGCATTAATGTTAAGCTTCATAGACCTTTTGATGGTCGCATTAAGCAGGTTACACTGAAGAATCGTTGTGGCAAATGGTATGCTATAATTATTACTGATGCTGTCGCTAAGCGGGTTTGCGGTGATGCTGTTGTTGGCATTGATTTAGGGGTCAATCATTTTCTTGTTGACAGTAAGGGTTGTGTTGTCGCGCACCCGCATAACATTGACAAGTATGCTGAAAAAATGGTTATTGCGCAAAGAAATCTGGCTCGAAAGAAGCGCGGAAGCAAGAATAGGTTGAAGGCAAGATTGCGTGTTGCAAAAATTCACGATAATGTATTAAGAGCACGCAAAGATTTTCTTCATAAGATTTCAAGCAAATATGTTGCAAAATGCAAAACTATTGTTGTTGAAGATTTAAACATCGCCGGCATTGTGCGTTCTTCTTACAATGCAAGGAATGTTGTTGATGCTTCTTGGGGTCGTTTTTTACAAATGCTTTGCTTCAAGGCTGAGAGTGCTGGTTGCAGAGTGGTGAACGTTAATCCTATAAATACTTCTAGGGAATGCTGTAATTGCGGGTATTTGAAGGATATGCCTCTTTGGCAGCGTACCTTCAAGTGTGATTCCTGTGGAATGGAGTTAGACCGTGATTTGAATGCAGCTAAGAACATTCTCTACAGGTTCACGGGCCGGGAACCGGTCCTTGCAAGAGAACTGCCCTCTACTCAAGCAATTGGGCAAGGTGGTTTAATGAAGCAAAAAGCCATGCAACTGAAACGGATGAGTTTAAAGTGTACCAACCGCTTCAGTAGTAGGTAGTTCACATACCCTTTTCATCCAAAGGATTGAACCCCATGATTGAAGGAAAGGTTTACAAGTGGATCCAGAAAAGGATAGCCGAAGACGGCGGGCTGACCTTTTTGCAATTGGACCCGCCTAAATTCGAGTTAAAGGACATTCCAGCGCTCGCGAAAACCGCGGAAGAAAACGGCTTGGACGCATTTGCGGTCGGCGGCAGCGTTGGAGCGCAAGGCGAGTTATTGGACAAGACAATTCTCGCATTGAAAGAAAATTCTTCCCTGCCAGTGATTCTTTTTCCCGGAAACATTGCAACACTTTCCAAGCATGCTGACGCAATTTACTTCATGAGCATGCTAAACTCTTTGGACCCTTACTGGATTACCGGCGCGCAGACCGCTTCCTCTTTGCCGATTAAAAAAATGGGTTTAGAGGTCATTCCAACCTCTTACATTATAGTTGAACCGGGAAGGGCAGTCGGCTGGATTGGAAGGGCAAAAGCAATTCCCCGCGAACTCCCCTACCTCGGCGCAATAACCGCTTTGGCCGGCCAGTTCATGGGCTCAAAGCTTATTATTCTTGAAAGCGGCGGAGGCGCTCCAAGCCCCGCTCCAGAGGAAATGGTAAAGCAAACAAAAAAGCTTGTTGGCATTCCCTTGCTTGTAGCGGGAGGAGTACGCAACGAAAAATTCGCCTATGACACAATTAAAGCCGGAGCTGACATAATCCACGTCGGAACCGCGATAGAGGACGCAGCGCTTGGCGGAAAACAAAAAATGGCTGAAACATTCAAGAAGCTCACAAGTGCGGTAAAAAAAGCCGGAAAAGAAAAGAAATAGGCGTTAACAGTTCCACTGTTTCATAATGCAAGAATCAACAGTTTCCTTCAATGCTGTTTCAACCGAATACTTCGGCTTCCAGCCAACTGATTTCAATTTCTCCGTGAAATAATAACGTTCTCTCACAAGCCTTTCAATGTATTCAGGCAAAAGCAAGGGCTTTCCGCCGAAAAGCTCTGCCTTGATTTCCTCAAACCGCCCCATTATTTTAGCTAACCAAACCGGAACGTGCTTCACCTTTCCTTTTGCACCCAAAGCCTTTTGTGCCATTGCATAAAACTCGTTCAGTGTTGGCGTGTCATCCCCTGCCGCGATAAATGTTTCCCCAAAGCATTCCTCTTTGTTCATCACAAGCAAAAGCGCTTCAGCCAAATCCTTAACGTAAATTGTCTGGAAATGGTTTTCCCCTGAGCCAATAACCGGAAACCCCTTCCTCACCGCTTTCAAAATTTCGCACCAGTAATGGTTTGCCCCCAAAACCAATGCAGCCCTTACAACCGTTACCGGCAGAGCTTCCTGGAAAGACAAAACAATTCTTTCCGCATCCGCCTTTGATTTCTCGTAATTCGTTGCCGGGGCAAATGCGTCCTTTTCATTCGCCCTGCCTTTGATGTTTCCCATTACTCCAACCGTGCTCAAAAAAATGAACTGCTTTACTTTCGCTTTAGCCGCAGCCTCAACCAGGTTCTCTGTTCCCTTAACGTTAACTTCAAACATTTTTTCCGCGGAAACAGACTCGTCAACCACGGCAGCCAAATGAAATACAATGTCAATTCCATGCAATGCATTCTCCACATCGTATTTTTTAGTGATGTCCTGCCCGCGCGATTTGCTGAAGCGAAAAACATTTAGCCTTCTGGCCACTAGCTCTTTGACCAATTCCTTTCCAACAAAGCCGTTTCCGCCGGTGACAAGTACGTTCATAGGCTAATTTAAGTGGATAGAGATTAATAATTTTTTGGCACATCACTCTCAAATGAACGGCTTAAGGCTTGCCTATGCAATCAATTTCTGCAGAAAAGCGTTCCTTTTCTCCACGTATTTTTTCCTGCCCCTGTACTTTCTTTCGCTTGGCTTTGACGGACTGCAGATAGGCGTGCTTTTCGCTGCATACGCGATTCCCTCGCTTTTTTTCACTTTCCCAACAGGCCTTTTCAATGACCGCTTCACTGTTAGAAACCTTCTTTTCCTGGGCCTGCTTCTTTTGCTCCTGCATTACCTTGGCCTTGCATTCACTTCCTCTTTTACGCTGCTTTGCGTTCTCCTGTTCATTGGAGGAATGGGCAGCAACATTTCAGACACCTCAATCAGCTCGTTTGTCTTAAAAAAAGTTGAGCAAAAAAAGGGAAGGGAATTCAGCGTTTACACTTCCGCAAACTTTCTCGGCGCAGGCGCAGGCTTTCTTTTGGGCGGCTTCCTACTCCAATTCCTTCCCTTCACATCGGTTTTCCTCCTGATGGCTGCCCTTTACTTCATACTTTTATTTTCCGTGGTTTTGCTGCCTGAAGCAAAAGTGCAAAGGGAAAGCCTTGCCGAATACAAAGGGGACTTGTTTAACCGCAACGTAATTGTCCTTGCATTGGTTTACTTTCTTTTCACTCTTCACTGGGGCGCTGAAAGGATTGCATTCACGCCTTTCCTGCGTGAAAACCTCGGCCTGGATTTCTTCCAGTCAGCGCTTTACATGGCAGCGGGAATAATCGCAATAGTCCCATTCGTTTTATGGGCTGGAAAAAAAATTGATTCAAGCCAGAAGCCAAGGAACTTTCTTTTCGCGGCAATTCTGCTCAGCGCAATAGGCCATATCGCGATGACTATTCCAATGCCGCTTGTTTCGGTTTTTTTCAGGGGCGTACACGAAATAGGCGACGCATTATTCGACTTGACGATTCTTCTTGGCTTTTCAAGGCTTTTTCTCAACGCAAGAATTGGCGGAAACTCCTCAGCAATCTTTCTCATCGGAACAATCGGAATGTTTGTTGGCTCGCTTTTATTCGGCCCGATAGCGGAACAATTCGGCTACGCCGCGCCCCTGATAATTTCCGGCGTGATTTCCCTTGCCGCCCTGCTGATTGCGCTGTTAGGCATGAAGTGGTTCAACGAAAAAACAGGCTAATGCAGTTTTTAAGATTTTTTAATGCAAGGATATTTCATGATTGAAATAAACGGAGAGGCAGGAGGGCAGGTTCTGCGCACATCAATTGGATTAAGCTCACTCACTGGAAAGCAGGTGAAAATTTCAAGCATCCGCACAAACCGCCCAAACCCCGGCCTGCAGGCACAGCACCTCACAGGCTTGCAGTCAGTTGCAAGAATCTGCGGAGCGCAAGTTAACTGGGCAAGGCTTAACTCCAAAGAGGTTTTTTTTTCTCCAAGGGAAACCCGCCAAACAAAACTGGCAGTGAATGTTGGCACTGCAGGCAGCACTTCTTTGGTGCTTCAGCCGGTTCTTTTTCCAGCGCTTCAGGAAAAAATTGAGTTAAGAGTTCAGGGCGGAACAGATGTGAAATGGGCGCCCTCTCACAATTATCTCTCGGAAGTTTTGTTCCCAAAACTCAAGGCAATGGGCGCAAAATTTGAATGCAAATTAATCAAGCCAGGCTTTTACCCAAAAGGAAACGGCGCGATTTCATTCAAGTCCCTTCCAGCGCAGCTTCCATTAAAGCCAATCAATTTGATTGAGTTAGGCGAACTGCAGTTCATCAAAATTTTCTCGCAGTGCGCTTCTTTGCCGAAAGAAGTTGCAACCAATCAGGCTGCTTCCGCGAAAAAACAACTGGCTTCACTTAACATTGACTTTGAAGAAAAAATTAACTCAATTGAAAGCACTGAAACAATCGGCTCTTCCATTGATGTTTTAGCTTTCTTTTCATCAGGGGCTGTTTTGGGCGCAAACGCCTTGGGCGAAAAAGGCAAGCCATCTGAAAGAGTGGGAAAAGAGGCAGCGCAAAAATTGCTTGAGGAACTCGCGGCAAAGGCGCCAGTTGACCGGCACCTCTCAGACCAATTGATTCCATTCATGGCGCTTGCAAAAGGGAAAAGCGAAATTTCCTGCACGAATTTAACGGAGCACGCGCTCAACAACATTGCGGTTTGCGAAAAAATACTTGGAGTTTCATTTGAAGTGAAAGGCGAATTGGGAAACAAGGCGGAAATCTCGGTTGAAGGACTCGGATTCAATTGTTAGTGGCTATTCCCATTTCCCTTCTTCGCAGGAAAGCTGCCCTATAATGTACTCTTCTTTTTTGCTGCACCACAATTCAACCAGCCCTGGCTTTGCAATGTCCCCTTCTTTCTCCGGCATTCCGTAAGCGCATTCATAGCATGTATTCATTTTTTTCTTTGCCATTTGCATCACAGCAAAAATTAGTTCAAGCTTTTATTTAATGCTGCCCAGTTCGGTTTCCAAAACAAAATCCCTGCCTGATTTCAATAGCGTGATTTTCCTTCCCCTTAACGCTTCAAAAATTTCTTCCGCGGGCGCCTTAACCCCTTTTGGAATTTTTTTTGGCGCAATGAAAAGCACCAAGCTGTCAACCAGCTTTTCTTCCAGCAAGCTTTCCGCTATCCTTGCACCGCCTTCAACCAGAACCCCTTGAACCCCAAGCAAGGCAAGCTTTGAAAACAGGTCTTTAAGGTCAACTTCGCCTTTTTTTTCCTTTACAACAAGCACGATTGCCCCCTTTTCAGCCAGCGCCAAAAGCCTTTCAAAAGGCGCTTTTTTCGTGCAGGCAATAAGTGTGTTCCCTTCCTCATTCAGTAAGCAGCGTGAATGCAGTGGAATCCTCGCCTTGGAGTCAATAACCACTCTTAAAGGCTGTTTAGTGTGGTTAATTCTGCAGGTAAGCCTTGGATTATCTGCTAAAATAGTGCCTATTCCGCATAAAACAGCATCAAACCCCTTCCTCAATTTCTGCACCAAAAGCCTGCTTTTCTGCGAGGAAATCCATTTTCTGCGGCTTTTAGGCGGGTAACCAATTTTTCCGTCAGCGCTGATCGCGAGCTTTAACAGAGCGAAAGGCCGGCGCAACAAGGAAGCAGTTATGTAGAATTTATTAATTTCCTGAATTTTTTCCTTTAATTTTCCTTCCCCAAGAACCTCAACTTTCACTCCTCGCCTTCTCAACTCCGCGATTCCTTTTCCATTCACTTTCGGGTTCGGGTCAGGCATTCCAACAAAAACTTTTTTTATTCCCGCTTCCGCTATCCTCGGCATGCAGCAGGGCGTCTTCTTTTCCTCTCCTTCATGGCAGCAGGGTTCAAGCGTAACATGCATCGTTGCTCCGTCGGCTTTTCTTCCTGCTGCCCTTAACGCATTCGCTTCTGCGTGCGCTCCCCCAAACCTTTTATGCCATCCTTCCCCAACAACGCTTCCATTCCTCTCTATAACACAGCCAACCAATGGATTTGTTTTCACTTCACTTCTATGCGCTTTCAATGCAAGCCGCAAAGCCCGCTCCATGAACCTTTCATCGCCCATTAGTGCTTCCTTCTGATTATTTTATTCCAGTTTAGCAAATCTCTAAATACCCCTTTTCTGCTTGCGGCGTATTGCTCAACATCAACTGCAATGTCATGGCCAAAGTATTCCCCAAATTCGTGAAGAATGACAACTTCCTGAAATTTTTTAGGTATTTTGCTGTCAATAAAAATTAAGCCAAACAAAAACCTGCCAAGGCCCGGGAGCCCATCAACAACCCAAATTTTTCTTCCTTTATATTTTATAAAATTTGAATTTTTTATAGCATTCAGCATTTTTTTTCTCTCAGAATAAGTTATCTTGTTACTTCTTTCATCAAGTTCTGCCCCCCTAATCTTTTTAGCCCGTTCATTAATCTGGCTATCATTAAGTTTTGGCGGACCTAGCCGCCCTTCTGCTATGGCAGAAATTAACTGTTCCATGCCTCCGCTTCCTTCAATTCCCAAAACAAGGGCATTTCTAACCTGCGCTATCTCTTCTTTTGCAATTGCATTCATCAATGGTTTAAGTGCCCGTCTATCAGCAACATAGTTCAACGATACTGCGGCGTTTTTGCGCACTTCGGGGTTGGAATCATAAATAAGTTTGCATAACGCCTTGACCCCCCCGCGTTCTCTAAAAGTGCCTAATCTGATTGCGATTTGAACTCTTTCGAACCAAGGCAATTTTTTTTTGCTAAGATTTTTCAAGTCTGCCTGAAGAGTAGGAAGCCTCATGGCGTTTAAATGCACTCTTCGTTTTATTTCGGGATAATGCTCTGCTAACTCTCTGTACCCTTCGGCGAATAGCTGTTTCCTCAGGTCTTTCGCCCCATACATGAATGGAAAAAGCAACTGCTTTGTTTTTGGGGCATCTTTTTTCACATGCAATCAGAATCCCTTCAGAAAAAAATTAGCCAGCTGTGGAAATGCAATCAGCAAAACTGTCCCAATGAAAATGAACGGCCCGAATCGAGGAAGGTTTCTGTAAACCGGAACTTCATTTATTCCCATTTCCTTTAATTTTGCTTTCTCCTTCTCGCCGATTATCGCCTTCAAACCCATCTTCAATTCATTCCTTGTCTTCTCATCAAGCTCTTCAACCGCAACCAGTTCATCCTCATCCAATTCCCCCAATTTCACTTTCCGCAGAAAAACCTTTTTCTTTATCCCCTTTTCGAATGCAACGAAAACCAATGCAAAGGCAATCGGCAATCCAAGCCCAAGCGCGTATTCCACTGAAACCAGCCCCGAGGAAGCGAGGAAATAAAAGTAAAACAAAAGCACGACCCCAATCAAGAGCGATTCCAAAACCCTTTGCCTGTTCTCAGCCCACTCAAACCCTTTGCTGAAGTATTTCGGCACAAAGTACAATGGCAGCGCCACGAATGAAACAAGCGCTGAAACAATCACAACGTTCAAAATGAACAATTGCCCCTGAAAAAAAGGCAGCACCAAAGCGATTCCAGTGAAAAGCTTTACGTCTCCGCCCCCGAATTTCCCAAAATAATACAAGGCATAGCCTATTGCGAAAACCACTGCAGCCAATCCAAACGCAGTCCAGTCAAACTCCAGCAAACCGAATATCGCGCCAATTGCAATCAAAGGATATGTTAGCCAGTCGTTTATCAGCCCTGTCCTCAAATCAGTCCACGCCGCAATTCCAGTTGCTGCAATCAAAACAATTTCCCTGAATAAAAGGAGTTCCATAACAAAAAAATAGGGTTGACTTATTTTAAACTTAATGAGCTTTTTTAAATCGCCTTTTTAGCCCGGCAGGCTTATCAGTGCCGCCGCCAATTTTTTTCATTCCTTTGTCTAAATTTATTTTCCCAGTGTGCCTTTTCTGCCGAACTATGGCTCCCGGCCTAATGTTGGCAGTTGGCTCCCATAACCGCGGGTCACCTGCAAGATTATGCGCCCCTGCTCTTCTATTTCTCCTCGGCGACATAAGCAAACAGTTTCCCCAAAGGCCTTTTATTCCTACCTTATCTTCATTTTCTTTTTTTTGCCGAACATTTGCATCATTTTGTTCATGTCCATTCCTTTCTTCATTGTTTTCTCGTCAATTTTCCTGAATTTTTTGAACACGTTCTTCATCTGCTTGAAGTGCTTTAACAGCTCCCTCACATCCTGCTCGCTTTTCCCGCTTCCCTTAGCGATCCTTTCAATCCTGCTCTTGTTTATTTTCTCAGGGTCAAGCTTTTCCTCTTTTGTCATTGAATCCATGATGTACTTGAATGCGTCAAGCTTTTCCTCGGTCAATTCCATTTGTTCCTTTGGAACCTGCATTCCCATTCCCATCATTTCCATGACTTTATTCAATGGCCCCATTTTCCTCGCTGCCTTTAACTGCTTGTAAAAAACATCAAGGTTAAATTCGCCTTTCATTAACTCTTCCAAATCCAGTTCCTCTTCTTCCTGAACCTCTTCGGCTTTCTCAAGCAATGCCTGCAAATCCCCATAACCCATTATTCTTCCCAAAAACCTCTGGGAATCAAACTCCTGCAAATCATCTGCTTTTTCCCCTGTTCCAATGAAGTACACCGGCGCGCTTGTTTCATTGCATGCTGCAAGCGCCCCTCCGCCTTTCGCGCTTCCATCCATTCTCGTGATAATTACGCCATTCACTCCAACTGCTTCATGGAATGCCTGCGCCTGCTTTTTTGCTATCTGCCCAACATCAGCGCCCAACACAAGCCATCTTTCATCCGCTTTCAACACGCTGTTGACTTCCTTTATTTCTTTCACAAGCTCCTTGTCAAGTGCGCTTCTCCCCGCACTGTCCACTATAACCAAATCAAAGCCCTTCAATTCCTGCAATCCTTCCTTAACGATTTTTGCAGCGTTTTTTTCCTTTGGGTTTCCGTAAAAGGCAATCTTATTTTTTTCACTTAATTGCTTCAATTGCTCGAATGCCGCTGGACGGAAAGAATCAGCACATATCATTCCGACTTTCAATCCGCGCTTCGAATAGTATTTTGCAAGTTTTGCGGTCGAAGTGCTTTTTCCCTGCCCAAAGAGTCCGACCAGAAGAATTTTTTTCGGCTTTTCCGGCGCCTTTTTTCCCTCTCCCCCAATCAGTTCCGAGAGAAGATCATAAGTTGTCTTGATTATGTGCTCTTTTCTGTTTATTGAGGGATGCAGGTCTTTGAACGCTTCCCGCTCTATTTTTTTGCTTAATTCTAGTACAAGCTTTACCTCTACATCTGATGCAATTAGCGCGCGCTGCAGTTCCTTGACTGCTTCCTTCACTGTTTCCTTGTCCAGAACAGTTGAATTCCTCAGCCTTTCCAGTGCCTTTCTGAGTTGCTCGCCTAAACCCATTGCTTCACCGAATATAATAGGGGCTAGTTAGATTTTTAATTAAAAAAGAGAAACAGGAAAAAAGCCTTTTACTTTTTATTGGCTTTTTTCTTTTTCTTCTGAACTTTTTTTGCCTTGGATGCAGTGGCTTTCTTTTTCACTGCCTTTGCTGCATCTGTTTTTGCCTGTTCTACGGCAATCATTTCAGCTTCAGCTTTTTCAGCCTTTTTTGTCCTGAAATTGGCGTAAGGCCTGAATTTGGTTTTAGTCCAAGCCGTTGGCTGCTTTTTCCTCAGCCTTAGCTCCTGCTTCAAGAGCCTGAGCCTCATCTGCTCGTTTGCCTGCGGCAATTCAAAGGAATCGTCGTCATCGCTCAAGTCAGCCAGGAACATTTTTTCATTCAATGCCATTCTTTTTTCACCTCGCTAAAAAAACAATTTTTTTTCCAACAAAACACGCTTTTAGTTCTGCACTACTTCCGCAAAGGAAACCTTTCCCCTCACGGCGTTAACCTTTACCTTTACCTTATCGCCCTGTTTTGTGTTTGGCACTATTACGACAAATCCCTGGATGCGCGCGATTCCGTCTCCTTTCTCGCCCACTCCTTCAATTTCAACGTCGTACATTTCGCCTTCCTTTACCGGCACCTCGGGCTTGAACCTGTGCGTGTTGTACTTGCTAAAAGACATTATTCACCATTCCTCCAATCCTTTTGCTTTAATACGGGAAACCGTTCAGATGCGAAAACCAATTGAATCAAAAAAGCCAAAGCAAAGCATGGCTTTGGGGTTTTTGGTTTTTTTTGGGGGTTAATACGATCTCAAACAAGAAACCAGTACAATATAATAGGTGCTTTAAGTCTTTAAAAACTCTTCGTTTTGCTTCGGTTTTAAAGCCCTTTAAAGCCCATTAAAGCCGTTAAAAGCAGGTTTTAAGGCTTTATTCCTCTTCCGCTTCTTCCGCTGCCGCTTTCCCTGAACCGCCTTTTACAATGGTTAAGGTGCCCCCTCTTCCAGTGCTCAACTGTTTCTGGCCCTGGTATTCGGAAACCCAGCCGTTCTCTATCTTTATCTTGGCTCCCTCGCTTACCTGGTCTATTTGCTCATTCCACAAGGAGACCTTTATTTCTCCGGTGTCATCTTTTCCCGCTGCGTTAGCGACTCTTCCAGAGCCCCTTTCGTTCGCGAACTTCCTTTCCTCTCCAACCGAAACAATGTCCAGTTCTATTTCGGGAACCGCTGCCCTTGCCTTCAAATCCTTAACTTTCAAACAATATCACCGAACATTTTCTCCAGCGAAAACATTATTAATTATTTAGGCTGGCGCAAGGGGAGTTAAGGGAGGCAAACCGCACCTTTTTAAGGGAATTTCCATTCCCTTCAATGAAAACCAATAGATTCGAGCCGAACATAAAAAAATCACCTCGTACAGATACGCGTTAACGTGATTTATAAACGCTTTGAGGGAGTAGATTGCCGGTGCGGAATTTTTTTGTTTACACAATCCTTTCCACTATTTTTTCCGCATTGAATTCCTGCAAGTCAGCGTATTCCTGCCCGACTCCGACAAACAAAATGGGTTTTTTCAGCGAGTAAAGCAGTGAAATTGCGGTTCCGCCTTTTGCGTCAACATCCAGTTTCGTTAAAATGAAGCCATCCAATCCAAGTGCTTCATTGAATTCTTTTGCCTGCTGCAATAATGCCTGGCCAGTGAATGCCTCTCCAACGTAAACCTTTAAATCGGGTTTTGCCACCCTGCAGATTTTCTTCATTTCCTCCATTAAGTTCTTGTTTGTCTCCTGCCTTCCCGCAGAATCAATCAAAACCACATCTATTCCTTTCGCTTCAGCTGACTTCACTGCGTCAAACGCAACAGCTGCAGGGTCTGCCCCATAATTGTGCTTTACAACGCGTACACCCAATTTTTCCGCGTGCTTTTCCAATTGTTCAATTGATGCAGCGCGAAACGTGTCGCTTGCAGCCCAAATCACTTTCTTTCCCTTCAATTGCAGCAAATGCGTGAGCTTTGAAATTGTCGTGGTTTTTCCCGCTCCGTTTGGCCCCAAAAAAAGAATCACAAAAGGCTTTTTTCCCGAAACCCGTTCAAAGAAATTCACCTGCTCCGTTTCCATTATCTTCAACAGCACGCCCTTGATTTCTCTTTTCAATTGCTCTGAAACATTTTCTTTTCCGGAGATTTTTTTCCCGACAAACCCTTCTTTTATGCTTGAAACAATTGCCTGCGCTGTTTCCTGCTCCACGTCCGCTTCAAGCAATGAAAGCTCCAGTTCATCCAATAATTCTTCAACGTCTTTTTCATCAATTCTTATTTCCGCCCCCACAATTGCCTTGATTTTTTTAGCAATCCCGATTTTTGCCTTCAATTCGCGTTTTTCGCCCTCAACAATTGGCTCTTCCTTTTGCCCTAAAGCAGCCTTCTGCTGCTCCGTTGCAGCTTCCTCTTTCTCCACTGCCTCTTCTTGCCGCTCTGCTGCCTCTTCCTTTTTTTCCTCGACTTTTTCCGCGAACCTTTCCGTGAAAGAAGCGATCTTTTTCTTCAATAAGTCGAACATTCTTTCCACCTTTTTGCAGTAAGAAATATATACCGTCTATTTTATCATTTTAATTGGGGTAAGTTTTATTATGCCGCCAGGGCGTGCCATCAAAAGAAGTCGTGTGATAAAACCCTCGCTGCGCCATGAAAAAGTCGTTATTAGCAGAGCGAAATTGGTAGAACTCTTGTCATGCCATGGCTGGAATTATTCTGCTGCAGCAAGGGCATCAGGCATACACCGTACAGTACTATCCAATATGGCTGACTTGTATCGAGTTAAAAGCAAAACAAAAAAGCCAAAAGAACCAGCCCTTACTCCGCCATATAAGCCACAATCGCATGTGAGTGCTGAGCAATACGTAAGGGCTCTTGTTGCAACAAATGGAAATATGAAAAAAGCGGCAACCCTGCTTTCTATTCATCCAAAAACACTTTGGAAATATTCTAAAAAATTTGGCGATGTTTCTGGGAAAATCAAGTCTTTGCTGGCGTTAAAGGCTTTGCAGGCCGAGTTGTGGGATATTGACCGGGCTGCTAGGCGGCTTAACTTGAGCGCGGCTACTGTTAAAAAACTCGCAGCAAAACAAGGGGTTAACATAAACGAAGAGTTTATGCGCACTCATTTGCCTGCCCCGAAGTCTTTGAAAAAAACCACAGGGGATCGGGCAAGAAGGCAGGTTATAAAGCAGAAATCAAAGAAAGCAGCTGTGCATCCAAAAGTAGCCGCATTGGAGTTGGCTTCAGCTAATATGCGCGAAAAAATGAGGCTGGAGAAAATTCTGGTTAGTACTGCTTTGCGGATTGGCGGCGGAGATGTAAAAAAAGCAGCAAGCTGGCTTGGAACCAACACGGATAATGTGCTTTCTGCAATAAGGAGGAAAAATATTGATTTGGCAGCAATGCCAGGGCGAAATGTGCAATCCCTGTTAAACTTTAAAAGAGAGCCCGACCTAATAATCAAAATTGAAAAAAAGGGGGTGACATATACATTATATTTAGGTGCTAGAAATGCCAGTTCAAGGAAACAAATAGGCTCATTTAAATCAGTTGTAGCAGGCCTAAGGGAACGGCTAAAGGCACTTCACCCTGACCATGGCGGAAAAAATATTCAAAAATTCATGAAGGTTAGGCGATTATTAATTTCCGCTGAAAAAAAAAGAGATGAGTACATTACATGGGAAAGGCAGTACAGGTTGGATATGCATTTGCCTCTTATTGATGAGCTTAAAACGCGTTCAAAAAAATAGTTCTTTTTCGGTCAGCCGATTACCGGCGTGCTTCTGCTTTGCTGCTGTTGCTGCTGCCTTGCAATCTGTTTTTTGATTGTGTTAATCGCGTTGCCCAAGTTCTCAATGTTTCCGCCTATTCTCTGCTGTTCAGCGCTCATTGCGTTCAGTTCGCTGTCAATTGCTTTTGCTTTTTTCTCCAAGTCCTTTTTCGCTTCATCCGCGGACTTTGGCAGGAAAACGTTTCCCGGAACACCGCTTACAACCTCTTTTGTGTTGGTTATTGTCGCGTCAACCATAAGCCCTGCTCCAATAGGCACTTTTACCTGGGCTTCTTTTCCGCCTATTTGGAATTCATTCAATAAATCAATTGCTGCCTGAATGTCCCTTCTCGCGTTAACAGTCATGCTTATGTCGCGGTTCAATGCATTCAATTTTGCCCTTTCAACTTCAAATAACTCAACAACCTGCTGGGGAGACATATTAACATTCTCTTTCCCTTCAGCAGCCTTTGCCTCAGCTTTCACTGCTTTTTTATCGCTGTTTTTTTCCTTTTTCTTTGCAGCCAAAAAACCACCTTCACTCTTTTTTTGCTTCGTTAACTTCATCAATTTCAATCATTCTTCTAAGGACCCTGTGCTTTGAGCCCATTAAGCCGTAAACCTTGTCCTTTGCATGCCCTTCATTGAAAGCCGAAACGCTTTTAGAGAAAGCCTTCATTTCGCCTTTTTCCTTGAATTTTCCCTTTACCTCAAAAGCCTTTTCCGTTTTCTCTTTTTTCACTTTTTTATTTGCCATAACTTATTCCCCTTCAAAAAACCTTTTAAAGCTGACCGCGTTAATTTTCTTCTCCGCGTAATCCCTCGTCAATCCTCAACAGCTCGTGCCCTGATGTCTGCATGCCAACAACCGCTGCATTCGCATTCGCTATAACGCTGTTTCCAACGAAAACATCCCCAAAATTCGCGGTCGTAACAGTCCCGTGGACTTTGAACGTTTTCCTCAAAAACCCAAACTCTTTTTCACTTATTTTCGGGCACGCAATGAATCCCTTTGATGTCACTTTCATCATTGCCCCTGGCAAATCCATTCCAGCAAGCCTTGCCTGTGAAAAGGGAACTGAAAAAAATTCAGCCAATTCTTTCACTTCTTTTTCCGAAAGCAATGGGCTTGCAATTCCCGCGTTTTCATTCACTGCCACAAGGTTTCCCAATGCCCCCATTCCTTTCATAACCTTCACTTTTAACCCGCGCTTTTCAAGAAAAGCTTTTTCATGCGCTTCAATCAGCTCCGGCACAGCGATTTTTTTCCCAAGCGCCACTGCAAAAACCCCAAGCAAAGAGCTGTTGTCTATTCCTGCCTTAAAAACCTCCACGCCCATGGCTTCCCCTAACTTTTTCTCTTCTTTTTCCCTCAGGTTAACCGGCACCAATGCAATTTCATCGGTTGCAATGCAAAAAACCCCTAAAAACGGGCTACCATTGATGCTTAACTTGATTATTTCCATTTGGTTTCACTGCAATTAAAAAAAAAGATTTATTGCGCGGTCACTTCATTTTGATTTCCGCTTTCTGGGCTGCCTTTTCCTTTTCCCTTTTCTCTTCAAGCTTTTTGGCTTCCTCTTCTTCTTTGGCTTTCTCTGCTTTTTTCTCTTCCGCGGTTTTTTTCTCTTTCTCTTCCTTTTCCTTCTTTTTCTTCTTCTCGTCTTCCGCTTTTCTTTTCTTCTCTTCCGCCAGTCCTTTTCCGCCCTTGAGGAAAACCCTTACCTCTTCTTCCTCGCCCTTGTGCCTGAATAAAACAACCTCTATCCTTCTGGGCAGATGAATTGACTGCCTGTTAATGAACTCATTGACTTCGTTGGAAACCAAAACCTTTTCAGCGCGCGAATGCTTCACAGCGAACCTCCTGAGTTCCGCCACGGCTTTCCTTAACCTTTTTGTTTTTGGCTGCGTGAAAACCCACTGCAAGGGAACAGTGTACTCGGCTTCGTTTCCCTTCATTTTAATCGCTCCTCGTGTACTTGTGGAACCTTTTCTTTTTCCTCTTGTTTGTTTTCACTAATTTCTTTGGCTTCCACCCTGATTTTTTCTTCCAGTCCTTTGGCCCGCTTTTTGCCTTCTTTTTCCTGTACAATTTCCCCAAATCAGTGTCACGCCAATGCCTTTTCTGGCGCTTGTTGTACATTCTCTTCCTTGTCTTCTGCATTACCCAGAAAGGCGCATTCGTAACCGAAGAGCCGACCGAGTCCCTGATTGAAATCAAAAAATCCTTCAATCCCTTTTCTTTAGCGTGAGCCATAAAAAATCTTTTCCAAAAATCATTTTCTCCTAATGTTTATTTCCTTTTTTCCCGCAGCGCTTAACTTCTCCAGCAATTTTTTAACCTGCACATCATCCAGTTTTCCTTCAACCTGGCCTGCCTGAAACAAGTACACAATGGTCTGCGATGCCTTTAGGTACAGGGCTTTGTTCACCATTGCAACATTGTTCATTCTAGTTCTGGCTTCATCAGTCAACAGCTTTCTAAGCAAGGCATTCAGCTGCATTTCTGCCTGCGCTTCAGCCTGCTCCTGCTGTTGCTCTGAATCCATTCTTTTCTTCATTTCCTCCATTTTCTTCTGCTTTAACTGCTCCAATTCATCATCATTCATTTAAGCTGCACCTGCTTTTTCCTCGGCTTTTGCTTCATGCTTTTTCTCCTCTTTATGGTGCTTTTTGTCTTCTTCCGCCTTGTGCTTTTGCTTTTCATGCTGCTGCATTTTCTTTAACTCTTCTTTTGCTTTTCTCTCGCTTTCGTCCATTTTTTCCCTTTCAAGCTTTAACTCTTTTTCCTTGTTTGCCTTTTCCTTCCATTCCTTTAAAACTTCCTTTGATTTTGCATTCAAAAAAGACTCGCCTTTTCCGGTGATAACCCTTCCTTTCTTTTCCTTTTTCACATAACCCTCTTTTTCAAGCGCGTGAATGCAGTCCCTGATTATTTTCCCGGATGCCTTAACAAAGTGATGCGGCCTTACGCCTCTTGACTTCCTGTTCCCATAATAAGTCCTTAAACTGTTAACCCCCACTGGGCCGTCCTTGTACACGCGGTAAAGGATTGAGGCAGCCCTTTCAAAAAACCAGTCTCGGCTATGCGGCGCCCTTTCCGCCTGCGCTCCTGTTTTCACGTAATCAGTGTAAGCCGGCTTGGCTATTTTGCCCTTGAATTCCCTTGAAATTCCCTTTATCAGTTCCGATGGCGGAACATCAAATACAGCCATTTTCTTTTCACACTCCTGTCGGAGCAATTTTTAGCTCAAGCCTTTCGGCGAGCTAAAAAAAGGTTAAATACAATTTACTTTTTCCCTTGGAAGGTTTAAAAAGGAATGCCTTTCTTTTGGCGTGTTATTGCCGCAATTTGAACTTTTTTTCGAAGGCAGCAATCATTTTTTCGTTTTCTTTGTAATGGCTTATGCTCCCTGTTCCCATTAACCAATCAAGCAACCCCTGCATGCCTTGTTTTAATTCATTTGGGCATTTCCCCCAGTTTATTGTGTTAAACCAATCTTTGCCTGTCAGACTACTGCATGCGTCGTATTCGGCTTCCCCCAGAAACTCCAAATCCAGCAATTCTTCGAACAATTTTTTTGAGTCAAGTTGTTTCAGTTCAGGGCATGCAATTATTTCCATCAGCAAGCCAGAGCGTATTTTACTAAACGCACTTAAAATCGTATGGCGCTGCCTTCCTTCTGAAGCCGCCCTATATTCTGCGCTTTCTTCTATTCGATTAATAGCTTCAATTCTTTGTTTAATTTTATTGCGATTCATATAAAACCAGTTTCTCACCAGGCTACGCCTTTGGTGCAAATTCCTCCAATCAAGCCATTTACTAGGCCTTAATTCAGCGACCTTATAACCAAACAAATATTTGTGCATGGTATCCGCATTATTTGGAAGCCCCCTTATTCTTACCGTAAGGCCTTCGGCTGCCGGGGTTTTTTCCAGTTTTTCCATCAATTGTTTAATCCTGTTTGCAGCAGAGCCTTCCCCTTGGCGGCCCCCCCACGCTGCGCGCATTCCCGGCTGTTTCCTTCTTCCACGAGTCAGTAACTGCTAACGATTTTTGACTTCCTTTTGGTTATTTTGGCTAATAGATATGTTTAAACGCATATTGTAGCTACAAAGTAGCTACTATGAAAAAGACAATTTCTCTGCGCATGGAGGGTTTTGAGGTTATTGAAAAGG
>JAZDDZ010000022.1:0-39365 GCA_043809245.1 Candidatus Iainarchaeum sp. | reverse complement strand
CCTTTTCAATAACCTCAAAACCCTCCATGCGCAGAGAAATTGTCTTTTTCATAGTAGCTACTTTGTAGCTACAATATGCGTTTAAACATATCTATTAGCCAAAATAACCAAAAGGAAGTCAAAAATCGTTAGCAGTTACTGCCGATGGGAAGCGCGGTTTAGACTTCAACTTTTTACTTGATTTCTTTTGGCGTTTGTCCTTTTAATCATTATGTAGCAAGCACGTTATTATATTAGAAAGAATATTTATTTAATGGTGATAATGCATTTAACACAGTCGGCATAGGCAGTATTTTTTGTGTTTGTCGAATGTTATTAAATGTTTTCGGAGTGAATATTACTTATTGTTTTTGGGGTGATTTTTTTTATGGCTAAACCTATTGAACCTACACCGGTGCTTAAGGGCGTGGACGCGCAGGCCTTTTGGGTTAGCCTTGAGAATAGAAAATTTGACGAAAAGAAGTCCGTTGAATTAGATAAAAGTAGGTTTATTTACAAGTTTTTTTCCAAAGAGTAAACCGTGATTTTTTTGTCTGCTTTTTTCGCTGATTCCGAGGCTGGTTTCACTAAATTTTTGGAGGAGCTTGCATGGCTTGGAATTGAAAAGCTTTCCAGTTTACATGATTTGGCGGGCTTTAATTGTGGTGATGATGAAGCGGATAGGGATCTTGATGCATTCCTTAAAGAGGATGCCTTAAGGCAACAGGTCGAGCACGCCAACGTAACTTATGTTGCGGTCAGCAAGGGAACCGGTAAAGTTATTGGTTTTGTCACGATTTTGAATGACAAGTTAAGGGTGTCATCCGGCGAGAAAAAAGACCTAGCCATTTCCTCTCGTTATTTTGATTTTCCTGCAATTAAAATCGGAAAGCTCGCGGTTTCAAAGGAATTTAAGGGGAAAAAAATTGGCACAACCTTGCTGAGATACGTTGTTGGCTTGGCCTTGGAGAGCGCTGAAAAAACCGGTTGCAGATTCTTAATAGTGGATTCTATTCCCAAATCCGTTGAATTCTACCTCAAAAAAGGCTTTGTAAAAAACTTGGTCCAAGACCAAAGAAAAACCATGGTCGTTTTGGAAAAACCAGACGGTTCCCTTGAACCAGACAAAGAATACATACGAGAAACAGTCAGCTTAAGGCTGGATTTAACGAATCCCGTCAACAAAAAATAACCTCTTCTACTGGTTTAGTTTACAAAAATTAGCAAGCCATCGCTTTTCACTTCAATGTCCCCCTCCAAATCATTCCTGTGTACCTGCACTCCGGCTTCCTCCAGCCGTGAAATGCATTCCTCGTTTGGATGACCATAAGGGTTTCCTTTGCCTGACTGAATCACTGCAACAAGCGGCGTTGCTTTTTGCAGGAAAGCTTCAGTTGTCCCGTAGCGGCTGCAGTGGTGCGCAACCTTCAGCACATCGGAGTCAATTTCTTCGTTAAGCAGCGCGTTTTCGCATTCCCTGTCACAGTCGCCTGTGAACAAAAACTTTTCACCGCCATATAAAAGCATTAAAACAATTGAGTTCTGGTTGGGGTCGGAATCGCCTTCATTTGAATGCAGTACAGTCCACTGCGCTTTTCCAAGTGAGCCGGATAAGCCTTTTTGCGCTTCAACCAAACGATTTCCTTCAGCCAATCCCAGAAGCCGCAGATAGCCTTGGCTTTCACTTTCCTCTCCGTTCACCAAAACCTTTTTCACATCAAAGTTTTCCAGAACCTCTGCGCAGCCGCCGAAATGGTCTGTGTGGGGATGCGTTATTACAAGAAAGTCCAGCGCGAAAACATTTTTGTCACGCAGAAAACCGCTTACCTTTTCTCCCGCTTCTTTTTCACCGCAGTCAATTAACATTTTCCCTGAATTAGCATCAATGAAGATTGAGTCGCCTTGGTTCACGTCAAGGAAGTAAACAGAGATGTTTTCATCCATTTTCTGGGAATCGTTGTTCGGCGCATTTGCCTGCTGCGTGCAGCCTAATAGAATTAATGCAAGCAGAATAAGCACGCAGGCTATTGCCCTGGTTTTATTCCATTCCATGCAATCAGGAATTTTTTCCTTGGATTATCTTTTAAATAGGTTTCCGAACACAGTTTTTTAGCATTAAATGCGGGGGTGGCGGAGCGGTTTAACGCGGCAGCCTGCTAAGCTGTTGCCCGAAAGGGCGCACGAGTTCAAATCTCGTCCCCCGCGCCTTTTTTTTCCTTTTTTTTAAAGCGCTGTTTTTGGCGTTCCCGCTTGCCTTGGCTTTGAAGCCGGGAAGTTTTTGGCTTGAATTCTTCCCTGAATTGCATTGAAGCAGTGAACAAGCAATGTTTCCAAACAGGAAACGCAATCAGCTTCATGCACGGCATAAGCGCGGAAGGCGAAGAAAAAATCCGGGGGCTCAATCACCTAATCCATGATATCAAGCACGGCCTTGAAGAAGACAATTTAAAGAATGCCCTGGAAAGAATCAAAGAAAACGGCAAAAAGGAGAAAGTGGAATGGCAGGCTGCCCCTTTGCATGATACTCTTTTTGTTGTGTTACGCATAGTTTTATAAGCATTTTTGAGTAACATAAGTTTATGGTTTATTTAGTGGAATCGAAGAGGGGCAAAAAGAGCTATTTTTACTTAGTGGAGAATGTCAGGATAGCGAAAGGGCAGAGGAGGCAGTTTAGGAAATACCTTGGGCCTGAAAAGCCCTCAAAAACAAGGCTTGAAATTTTGAGTGCCAAATTTAAGAAAGAAATTGAAGATGAAAAGCAGAAGCTTTTCGGCTACCACTACTTGTTTCCCGGGGAAATAAAAAAAATAGATGAAATCAACAAGGGATTCAAAGAAAGGTATGCCAAGCTTAATCCGGCTGAAAAAGAGCAGTTTGACCAGAATTTTGTGAATGTGTTTGTCTACAATAGCAATTCGATTGAAGGCAGCACTTTAACGCCAAGGGAAGTTGAGTTGTTGCTGCGGGAAGACATTGCCCCAAACAAGCCTTTGGAGGATGTGCTTGAAGCCAAATCAGCCCAAAGGGCGCTGAAATTCATAAAAGAAACAAGCGAAAAATTTGCCTTGGGGCTATTGCTAAAAATGCATGAAATTTACTTCAAAGACACAAAGCCATTTATCGCGGGAAAGCTCAAAACAAAAGACAATGTAGTTAGGGGCGCAAGCTTTGAAACAACACCGGCAAGACTTGTTTTAACGGACTTAAAGCTGTTCTTTCAAGAATACGGCAAGCTCAAAAAGCAATTGCATCCCTTGGAGATGGCTGCTTGGGCTCACTGGAAGCTTGAAAAAATCCACCCGTTCCAGGATGGCAACGGCAGGATTGGCAGGCTTGTAATGAACCGCCTCTTGAGCAGAACAGCCTACCAAATGATTGACATCAAAACAAAAGAAAAGCAGCGATACTTTAATGCTCTGAAAAAATGCGACAATGAAAGCAGTGCTGAAGCACTTGCAAGGCTGCTTGTAAAAAGGTTTGAAAAACAGTACGGGAATGCGCTGAAAAAGTGAGGCAAAATATTTACAGGAGGAAAGCTTATTGTTTGCAGGATTTCCTGTTTTTTTAAGCGCTGTTTTTGGGTTTCCGCTTGCCTGGCTTTGAAGCCGGGAAGTTTTGGTTTAAAAAGTTAATTTAACAAGAAGTTTGTAATGTAATAGTTGTGATATGAAGGCGGTTTTTTGAAGTTAGTTGTAATGATTCCAGCCTATAATGAGGAAAACAGTTTGCCTTTGGTTATAAAGGAAATTCCGAGAAAAATTGAGGGAATAGCCAAAGTAGAGGTTTTGGTTATTGATGACGGTTGCTCTGATAAAACTGTTGAAGTCGCATTAAAGGCAGGCGCTGACAGGATAATTCATCACACCAGAAACAAGGGTTTGGCGCCTTCTTTTAGTGATGGCTTGGAGGAAGCGTTAAGGATGGGTGCGGACATCATTGTCAACACTGACGCTGATTTTCAATACAATCAAGCGGAAATTCCGCGGATAATCAAGCCAATAATGGATAAAAAAGCGGACATTGTTTTAACCGACAGAAACGTGTCATCCTTGCCGCACATGCCTTTTGGAAAAAAACTCGGCAACGCCTTATCCTCTTGGGTTACAAGAAGGGTTTCCGGTTTTCCTGTTCACGACGCCCAATCTGGTTACAGGGCTTTCTCAAAAGAAGCTGCTTTGAAATTAAACGTGTTAGCGGATTACACTTATGTTCAGGAAACAATAATCCAGGCAAACTATAAAAAACTGAAAATCGTCCAGGTTCCATGCGAGTTCAGGAAAAGGCAGGGAAAATCCAGGCTAATCGCTAACATCTTTAACTACGCCAAAAGAGCGGGAATGACAATCATCACAACTTACACACAATACAAACCACTAAAAGTGTTCCTGGCAATCGGCGGAACACTATTCTTATTGGGGCTAATGCTCGGCTTAACAGTAATCCGGAATTACTTAACAACAGGCCAGGTTAGCCCACACCTGCCGACAGCAATTCTCTCAGGATTCCTGATAATAATCGGCTTCCAAGTGGCACTCCTTGGAATAATCGCGGACACAATCAAGGCAAACAGAATGGTGCAAGAACAAATACTATACAAAATGAAAAAACACGAAATCGATGAAATCAATTATTCAAGGGAGTAAAAATGAAAAAAATACAAACAATTACATTTTCTGAGTTCAAAAAGTTAGAGATTCAAGATAGTTATTACAAAGGAAGATGGCCTTATTTTAAAGAAGTAATAAAAATTATTTTGGCTGAGAATCCTAAAGAAGTTCTTGAACTCGGGCCATATAAAAGGCCAATTGTGAAAGGGTCAGACATAATGGATTTGAACCCACAATTGACTAATATTAAATGCTTGCGGGAAATCCAGCCCGCTTGATTGGCGGGCGACCGCCATTTAGGGCGGGGAGGACATCACATAATTATTTCAATTTAAAAGCATAAATTTCTTTGTTTTCATCATGTAAAAACTCAAAGTAATCTTCATCATAAAATTTTGAAAATCCATCAAACATTTCAAATTTATGTGGGCCGTAGACCGGAGTAAATCGATTATTTTGATTTGCCCACCAAAAAACTCGCCCGCTAACTATTACCACAATACTTTCACCGTCCTTTACAAGACTTTTAATTAAATAATTGGACCGATTTGCATCACCTGTTAAAATAGCTTCTTTAAGAAGTATTTGTTCAGTAACCGACATATAAGGCCCCTTTATGGTTTCTCTATTTGAGAAGCCCCCCAGTATATTTTGGGTTTCTGGTTCACTTACAATGATTGTGTTCAAAGCAGTATTATTTTCTAACCAACCACCCATATCTTTCTCAAAATATGAAAATGAAGTCGCCGAATCGTCATAGTAATTCCAAGAGGAAAACATGCTAAAATAAGATGAAGAAAGAGAAACCAATACTATAACAGAAAAAACAACTACGATTGTTATAAGACAAATTTGTGACCATTTCTTAGAAACAAATATGTCCATCTTAATAACTTTTGAAATTACATACGCGCCAAAAAACGCCACGAGAATATGTAAAAATTCACCTGCCCTCATAGAAAAAGATGCCGGAAGAAAATATAAAAAAGTCAAAAATATAAATAATATTCCTAACAGTTCAATTTTTGCCTTATTTGAGAAGAAAGACAAAACAGCCCCGATAAAAGCTAATAAAAAGATAATCCCATTAAACATCAGATTCAGTTGTTCAAGTTTTGAATCGAAATTTAATAAATAGTCTGTAGTTGGATCCGTGTTGAACCAACTGAACGACAGTAAGTTTTCTAATCTAAAAATGTCTAAATATTCTATAAAGAGAAAACCCGCAATACAAATAGCTAGAATAGAAATATGCGCTGCTAATTTACTATCGCTCTTGTAATAATATTTATTAAAAAAAAGCACAAAAAGACCACAAATTGCTAAAATAGTCCCCGTAAAGAAACTAAATGATATAATTATCAAACTAGGCACAAGCCACAATAGCAAGGAATCTTTAGTTATTTTTTTATCAATCAGGACATAGAGATAAAAAGGGGCTAGCAACATAACTACTGTGCTTGGCAAAAAAACCCAAACATTGGTTAATCGCCCATATTCAATAAATATGAGTCCAAAGACGGCAGAAAGAAAGGCCAAATTTAAATTCTTGCTAACTTTGAAGGACAGTAAAAAAATGCCAATTCCGAACAAAGGGAGCATTAAAAAAGGCATCATCCAAAAAATCGAAATCGAGTTAGCTCCAAATAACGATTGAACGCTTGCAAATAATAAGTGATAAATCGGAAGGTATGCATTTACTAAAAAAGACGATGAATAACTACTAAGAAAAATACTAAATTTGCCTAATTCAATCCCAGTAATTATAATCATATGCGAAAAGGGGTCCAAAGCTGGTTGCAAAGGAAAAGCTGAAAATGATCTGATATATATTGCTTTTACAAGTCCCAAAATTAAAATAGATACTCCTGCAACTAACCTATTTCTCTTTAATATGGCATTTTTTGGGTATGCAACTTTATCGTAATCAGTTGAACGGGATATAATTGTAAAACGTCGGTTAATAAAAATTGACGATGCGACAATTACTAACAAAAGTATTCCTACATAGTAAACATTAAAAATTCCCAAAAGTGAAAAAAAGAATGATGCGAGAAATATTGCTGATGTGCCAAAAAGCCAAAAAAGGGTAATTTCAGAAACGATCCCTTCCTTCGTCACTTTAAGAAAAGTATTTCTTGCGAATATCAGAATATATTTTCCTGTCAAATACGGGAAGATTAAAAAGGTTGGAACAACGAAAACTGCTGCGGCTAACTCCGGGATATTAGCCAGCTTAAAAAAAGAAAGCAATACTAGCAAATAGCAGAATAATACAACATCAATAGTTTGTCTTTTCATACTCATCAATTAAGTTGGTTAAACAATTATAAAACCTGCTAGAAACAGTGTTCCATGAGAATTTTCTTTTGATTTTGATGCGGATCGCAAAACCGAATTTTTTTCTAATATCCTCATTTTTTAATAAAAGTAAAATATAATGCGACATGTTAGGCCTATCTTTTGGCGAAATTAGAAAGCCATTTAGCCCATCATCTATTATTTCGCTTGTTCCCCCAGTAGTGGTAGCGATTATTGGAACAGCCATAGCCCCCGCTTCTAGAACGCTTGTTGGCAACCCTTCGGAATAAGATGGATTAACAAAAATATCAGTAATGTTTAAAATGTCTTTTATTTCGTTCTGATTCATTTTTCCCAAAAATAGTACGTTTGAGATCTTTTTATCTTTCACTAAAGTTTCTAGCTCTTTCTTATACGGGCCGTCGCCAACAACTAGTAATCTAATTCTTGGGCGTTTTTTTAGAATCTCTGAAAAGACAATTAGCAAATCTTGAACTCCTTTTGCTTCAATCAGCCTTCCGACAAAAGTTATGTACTTAAAATCTGCAGAAAAACGTTTGTTATTGCGTGGAGAATAAACTTTTTTATTAAACGAATCAGTATCGACTCCATTTGATATCAAAGTAACATTTTTTGCTCCAATGTGTCTCAGAAATGCGCAAGTGGGTTTTGATATGCCGATGTTTAAATTAGCCGATTTGACAAGAACAGTACCAAAACTATGGTCATATAGTTTTCCACACAGTTCAATAAACTTGTTTGAAAAAACACTATGACGAGACGGATGCTCTGTGTGGATTAATGGAAGTCCTTTTAATTTAGCGAAAAATAATCCAAAAAAAGAGATTGGGTAAAATCTTATCTGGGTATTAACCAAACTGTATTTATTTCTAAATAGTTTAAACAAGAGGGAGAAATTTCTCGGTGTTGGTTTTGGAATTGGATAAACCCCGAATAAATCCCATGACGATAATCGATAAATATCGAAGTACTTTGCATGTTCAAAGTGATTGATTTTACCAGAATAGCAAGTCACTATATCTACTTTTACTGCTTTTTTTGCAATTCTTTTAAAGAGTTCATCAACATAGGTTTCTATTCCGCCAATTGTTGGCTTAAAGTGCCCAACAAAAACAATTATTCTTTTGGCCATAGGTTACACAATCAATCAACTTTGTAGATCAACACTCGACTTTTTGAGTCTGTAAATATTTTTAAAGTCCGGTACGGTAAACTGGAATTGCCAGAGATATAAACATTTGCTCCATAATCTGGCGCATATCCTTTCTTTAAAATAAAAATGTTAAACGGGTAAAATACAGCCTTTTCAGAAAAAGAAAAAAATGCTTGTGCGGAATTTAAAATAACATTTGGAAAAGTTAGATTAATAAAATATTTCCCTGGGCCGAGGTTTTGTGTAAAACTTTTATCTATTTCATTTAAATCAATAGCGATTTTATTTTGCCCATCCGTTAAAGTTACTGTTTGAAGTGATTTAATATACCATGTTGATATGTTCAAATCAAATTCATTCAATCCAATGAAATATATTTTATTTGCAACTGCATCAAAAATTTTGGGAAAAAAGCTCATTTTAGTTTGGCGTGTTTTGATTTGGGTGATAACTAAATCCATCATTTTGCTTGGTAAAAATTCAATTTTATAAACCCCCTTTCCTGGATTTTCCAAGTAGAGATTTTTCATTTGTTTCTCTGAGATTGTTGGTTTTCCATAGTTGTAGTTTGTGTCTATCCCGTTGTCCGGTATTGTTTCTGTTAGAATAACTTTTCTGCCCGGCCCGGAAACTATAATATTCAAATCATCCGCCCCATTGTACCAGTCTTTGTCTTGTTTTGTTATTGTCATGTTTAGGTCTTCTTCTTCCCCTATCCAGACGTACATTGTGTGGGAGCCGCGTAAGGCAATGTTTAAGTCAATTGGTTCTTTGGATGGAGTGTATCCGGGCAAATCAGTGATGTAATGCTCGATTGGGCACATTTTGTATACTTCTTCGTCTACAGCGATTTTTTCCCCTGGTTTTACGTGGGTGTCAACCCAGTCCTGGAGTTGAACGCAAACAGGCCTTTTGTCTTCTCCGCCAAAAGAAATCAATGCAATTAAAAGAACTGCCGCGATGATTATGGGTATTATGATTGTTTTGAATGGAAAAGATTTGGTTGAAGGCATTGGCTGAATTGGTTTTCTGGGTTTTATCGGCATAGTATTATAGCCCAGAAGAGCTAATAAATAATTAATCTTTTAGGTGTTTTTAATCAAAGGGCATTATTATAAATAAAATTCAGGCATTAATTGTGTATGGAAGCGCCTTCCCTGCTTAAGGGTTCCGTGTATTTGCTGGTCGCGCAAGCGGTTTTTGTCGGCGCGGGTTATGCTGTTCAAATCTTTTTAGGAAGGCTGTTGGGCCCAGCCTTGTACGGCAATTACGGGGTTGTTGTATCGGTTGTCAGCTTAATCAGCCTTATTTGCATTAGCGGCATTGGGCAGGCGGTCAGCAAGTTTGTTGCGGAAGACAAGGAACGCGCTGAAGCGGTTAAGCAAAAAGCGTTATTGATTCAATTGGTTTTATCAACAGTTGTTGGGGTAATTTACTTTTTGTCAGCGGGTTTTATTGCTTTACTGTTAAATGACGCAAGCTTAACGCCCTTGATTCAAATCAGCGCCTTAATGCTTCCGGGTTACGCGTTGTTCTCTGTTTTCACCAGTTATTTTAATGGAACAAGGGAATACGGCAAACAGTCAATAATTCAAATCATTTACAATATTGCAAAATTCATCTTGATAGTCGGTTTGGCTTTAGCCGGTTTTTCGGTTGGAGGCGCAATGCTTGGGTTTGCCTTGGCGCCAATTCTGGGCTTAATTAGCGGATTTTTATTAACCGGTTGGCATAAAACCAATAAAAAGTTTAAAGCAATGGACTTGGTGAAATTCGGGGTTCCCGCAATTATTTTCTCAATGGCCTTGAGTTTCACCATTGAATCCAGTTTGTTGTCGGTTAAAGCGATTATGCCGGCTGATTCCGCGGGATACTATAATGCGGCCTACCAGATAGCGAGGGTGCTGGTTTTTTTTACAGGGGCATTGACTGGAGTGTTATTCCCGGTTGTATCCCATTCAACGCATAATTTGCTTAAAGAGGAAACAAAAATGCATGTTCAAAAAATAATAAAATACATGCTGATTTTCCTGGTTCCGGGGGCAATAGTGTTGTTTGCCTTGCCTGAACAGCTAATGAATCTTTTCTTTGGAAGCAAATACCTGGCTGGAGCGGAAGCACTTTCAATTCTGGGGATTGCATTGTTTGTTTACTCGTTTTACACTCTTTTTGCAACAATTTTACTGGCTTCAAACAAGCCAAAGCAAACAATGCTGATAAGCATCTTCGTTATCTTAATCGCACTCCTGCTGAATTTCACTTTTATTCCAATATTTGGCTTGGACGGGCCTGCGTTCGGCATAATTGTTTCGTCTTCAATAGGCGCAATAATCTGCTATCTGTATGCAAAGAAAAAAATAGATTTTTCCCTGCCAAAAAAATCCATTTCCAATACATTTATTGCGGGGTTGGCGCTGTTGGCAACGGCTTATTTCATTAAATTAAACGGAATTCTCTTTATTTTGGAGGCCGCGGCGCTAGTGGGGCTGTATTTTGGAATTTTAATCTTGTTAAAAGAAATCACCGTCAACGAGTTAATCCACATAGCGAGCTTCACTAAAAAGGGGTAAATGAAATGAAAATCAATTTCTCGGAAACATTCTCAATTCTTGCCATAATTTATTTTGCATTGATTTTGCTGGCTTCCTTTGGCTTGTTGGAAAAATATGTCCTGCATTTCGAGTTATTCGGGGTTGTTGTCGGGGTTATCGGGGCAATTTCATTAATGCAGGCCAAACCCGCCCCCTTCGCGTCAAAAGGGCTTTTGCCCAAAGAAAACAAGGGGAAAACCCTGCACCTGATTCTGTTTGCTTCAATTGCAATAATTTTAGCGACCAGATTGGCGCCTTTCATTTCAAACTCAATTCCTTTGGGTTATGACCCCGGCATTTACAAGTATGCGTTTGAAAGTTATGCTGCAGGCCTGCCTAACCTTCCTTTCCAGGCGCTGGATTTGTGGCTCAAGCACTGGGAACCGCAGGGCTTTTTTGTTTTAACGGATATTCTTTTCGTTTTTGGCTTTACAATTGAGCAAATAATTACCTCATTTTTCATTTTTGCAGAGCTGTTATTGGGTTTGGTGATTTACGCTGTGGCAAAAAACTTTTTTGGAAAAAAAGAGGCCGCGATAGCAATATTTCTCTATGCAATATCCATAATTGAGTTCAAGGTTTTCTGGTATTTTTACTTAAAAAACGTTATCGGGTTAATCCTGCTTTTAACCGCGCTATACCTGTACTCCAAGAAAAAGCATTTGGCTTGCGCGCTTGTGGCGGGTTTTTTGGCTGGGGTGCACAGGCCGACTTTTTTGGTGTTCACGATTATTTTTGGGCTGAACTTTTTGATTGATTTGAAAAACATTAAAAAAAACCTGGCGACAGGCATTGCAATAGCCTTGATTTGCATTGGGTTTTATTTTGGAAAATTTGACGAACTGCTGTTCGGCGTGCTGGTTCCCGCAATTGAATCCCCTGGGGCCGGAACGTTCATGGATTTTTTCCAATACCAGTTTTCAATTTTAATTTACCTGCCTTTTGCCGTGATTGGCGGAATAAAATTGTTTGAATCAAAGGAAAGGCGGGTGTTGTTGATTGGGGCAATTATTTGCCTGTTTATTGCGGCTTTTCAGCTGATTTTCTATAATCGCTTTCTGATTTTCTTGGAGGTTTTTGTTTTGCTTTTGGCGGCGCATGGAATTTCTTTGTTCATCAGTTCAAATGCCAAGGCATTGGTCAAGGCCGCAATAATTGGAATCTTGGTTGTCAGCGGTGTGTTTTTGATTGCAGGTGAAGCCTTAAATGCAAAGCCATTGATTGGCGAAAGTGAACTGAATTCAATAAAACTAATTGGCTCTGTAACGGAAAGCAATGCCTTGATTCTCACCACAAGCAGCTATTATTCTCCTTGGTTAAAGGGTTATGCGGGCAGGACAATCATTGCACCGGGCTTGTTTGACGAAGACAAGTGGAATAAGGAAAAGTGGGAGCGGTTTTGGGGCACTTCCGATGAAAATACCTTCAATCAAATGCTTTCCGAGTACGGCAAACCTATTTATGTGTTTATCAGCAGTAAATCCTTTGGCAATAACCAAAAATTTGAAAATAATTGTTTTGAAAAAACACCCTTAAACGAAAAGGATGCGTTATACAAATTTGTTTGTGGTTGACATGGATTTGTTCAAGCAAAATTACCTGTTCTTGATTGGCTTAATCATCGGCATTCTTTCGGCAGTTTACTTTAACTTTCAGTCAATTGTATTGCAGGCATATGTTGAGCCTTTTTTCAGCCAAATATCAATTATTTTGGCTATTTTGTTCGGTTTTGCTTTTTATTTGTTCAGGTACGCAAACGCCAATTGGAAAGAGGAGGAAGTAACGCGCCTGTTTAACCAAATATTCCAGTTTGTTCTGGCGGGTTTTTTGGTTTTATTGCTGGTGAACGAGTTTTACCCGGTTGACGCAATAATCAACATCAATTATGTGCTTGTAATGGCATTATTTTTTGGAATAATCTCGGTTCTTATTTCAAGCGGCGATGAAACAAGGCAGCAAAAAGAAGAAATCACGGGAAAAGATTTAATCATGGTAATCGGGGCGGGAATTGCGGGGGGTTTTTTGGTTTTCATTAAAACCACGACATTAGGGTTGCTTGGATTATTCATTTCCGTGGTGGCTGCGTTATTAATAATAATTCTTTCATACTTGCTTTTATCGGAGAATGACTGCGAACAAGGCTTAAGCGGTGGTTGGCTTGATTGAAATAATTGGCTTGATTGTGTCGGCAATTTTTGTGCTGTTCTTGCCTGGGCTTGCGGTTACGTGGGCAATTTTTCCAAAAAAGGATGAGATTGACTGGATTGAACGAATCGCGTTAAGTTTTGCCTTAAGCATTGCAATCACCCCCCTGCTGGTTTTTTATTTCAACTTTTTGTTAAATGTGCCGATTAACTTCATTACAGTGTCAATTGTTATTCTTGGAATAATGTTAACTTCAGCCGCGATTTGGTTTGCCAGGGAAAAAAGGGTTTTTTTTTCAAAAAACGGGCTCTCCCGGTTTAGTTAACCATTCCCCTTAAAACCGGCTTTTTAGTGTTTTTTGCTGTTTTTTCTTTATTTTGGCGTTTTGAGAGGGGCGAGGTTTAAGTTTTTTTATTCGGAATATAGAATAAATACCCTTTTATACAAGTGGGAGGCATATATTATAGCGCTAATATGAAGAAATTTGCTTATTCTACGGCTAGGGATTCGGCTCGTTCGCCTTCAAATGCAAATGGATTGGTTAATTTTGCCAATGGTTTTGGCGCCGGTGAAAATGCGCATAACAAATTTTTTTCTCTCGCCATTGCTTCCGCTTTAATTGGGCTCATTATTTTAGCAGGCCCTGCCGCGGCTTGTATTGTGACAGGCTGGTTTGTTGACAGCCCCACTCACACGGTTGGGGACTTTGTCAAGGTTACCGTGAATATTACCAGCCACACTGGGCCAGTTCAGGATGCTAACTTGAATGTGTTTGACAAAAAAGGCAATCCTGTTGGCGTTAGTTTAATTGGATGCCGTGTCACCAACAGTACGCATTACGGGTATGGCTATGGTTACGGTTACGGGTATGGCTACGGATATGGTTACGGGTATGGCGATGAAAATGACGGCGTGACTTTTAATGTCTGCGATTTTAATGTCGGGCCAGTGCTTAACGTGGGAACTTATAGGGGCGATTTGCTGGTCAAAGGCGCAGTGATTGACTCCAATAAAAACCTGTTCACGATTGGCGCGCGAGACGAGAATTATACCCTGAATTTGTGCGTCAAAGAGGCTTACACCGATGAAAACACGGATGTGCACCCGTGCATTGAAAATTGCGATAAAATAGTATTATACGGGTCGATTTCGTCTCCGAGTGGAATTCCCCCTGCGAAGAATTGGGTGTATATTTTTGAGGACTCAAATAAGTTTGATAATTTCAGGGTCCACAGTGACGCTGACGGGAACTTTGAAAAAAAAGTGAAGCTTGATCAAACCGGCGATTACTTTGTGCACGCTGACTTTTGGGAAGGCACGAAATGGATTGGTGACACGCTTCGCTTTACGGTTAACGTGAATGATTTGCCCAGCTGCTGGAAAGAAGAAAAGGACGATAAAGACAAGAAAGATAATGGTATTCGGCTCGCAGAACTCGCTGCACCGGCGGTGAATTCCCAGTATTCCGGGGGCGCCGGCGAAGAAGAGCCTAATGGCGCGCAAGAAGGAGTAGGGGGCAATAACAATTCAGAAAGCAATAATTCAGAAAGCAATTCGGGAAGCGAAGGCAATAAACCAAAAACCGCTGATGAAGAGGGCGGCATTATTTTTACCGAACCAGGCCTGAATGGCATGGCAAATGGTTTGCCGGGCCCGACTGGTTTATTCGGTTTCGCCGCGCAGCAAACAGGGCTGATTGCGGGATTGCTTGTGCTGTTCGCGGCCATTGCAATAATCTTTGCAGTGAAAAGAAAAAGGTAATGGCTCGGTTGTTTTAAATTTTTTATTGCAAAACCGTTAAATGGCTTTTTCGCCGAATAACTTTTTGTTGCGGATTGTTGTGGAATTTAAAATTGAATAAATATTTTCGGCATTCAATGTTGTCCCTTGGTCAACTTCACAATCAAGTACATTATTTCCAGTGTATTTATTGCAAAGCAGGTTTACGTCAAAGTTTCCCGCGGGATTGCCAGGCATTGTTTCAACAGCATAGTACATTGTGACGCAAACACCGTCAATTCTTCGGCCAAGTATGGTTGCCGTTGTTTTTACAGGGTTTGTTTCCCAATCCCATGCCTCGGTTGACAATATTTCATCAACCCCTACATGGTATGTGCCCTGCGTGCAATCCAATGACTTTTCCAAAAAAATAGTATTGGCTTCTGCAAGGCTATGGCAGGCATTTGCATCCAAATCACAGTATCCAGATTCGCAGTCCCCATCGGAAATGCATTTACCTGCATGAACCGCATTTGAATCTGTTGTTTGTGCAGGGTTATTTTGCGGTTTAGTGCAGCCAAAAAGAAAAATGGAAAACGCAAATAATGCGATTAAAAGCCAAAAAAAACCCCATTTCATTGCTATTATAGGGGTTATTTGATTATTTATACCCTTTGAAACAGTAATGGTTAAAGTGAAGCTTCTTTTCTTACTAAAACCGGAATTGAGTGTGGTTTAATGGCTGCGTTTACGCGTTTGATTTTAGCGCTTTGCCTGCTGATTTTCTCAGGGCAAGCATTCGCTGTTACTCTCCCAATAACTACGATTTTGGACTCCAATGGAGATTCCCTTACCCCTGGCTGGCATAACGCCTACACAACCCTTTCCCTCAATTGTGTTGATGAAAATGGTTCGCCTTGCACGTCAACCAAATTTAACATTGGCACTCCCGACAACAACAGTTACCTTTATGACGGCGTTAGCGGCTTAGCACATTTATGGACTTTTGACGACCTTATTAACGGGTGGATAGTAAAGGACAGCGTTGGCACTGCCAACGGTACAACGAGATACGCCACTTTTGTTCAGGGATACTATGGCAATGCAATGCTGTTTGAGTCAGGGGACGACCCAAGGGACACTGACCATATTGGGGCTGATGTGAAACTTGGCTCTGATCTTGACAATAATATTATTGGAATTGGAGACATCAGCATATGTACTTGGATGTCCCTGGGAAACATCCAGCCAAACAGAAACCCTGGCCATAAAACTGACTTGTCATCCTTGTTAAACGGAATGACTGGAAGGTTGATTTCAAACGGAGTCACTATTTTTTTTGTGACATTTGGCGAAATGCCTGATACATATAAATTAAATGAAACCAATGACGATCCAGGGGCAAAGTACCCTTCTGGAAGCGCTTCAGAGATAAAGCTTAATACCTGGCAGCACGTTTGCCTGACACGCGACTCAAACGGAATAGCCAATTTTTATGTTGACGGAAAGCCAAGCGGCCCAATAAACCAGCCGGGGGGCGGAATGCCCCGCAGCGCACCCAACCCCAATAACCCCAACAAATATGTTCACATTGGCAACCAGGAGAACTTTGACTTGAATAAATTTTTTGACGGGAACCTCGATGATTTCAGGATTTACAACCGAATTTTAACGCCTGCGGACATTAACAAAATTTATTCTTTTGGAAAAAACTGGGCTGCAGGGCCTTCAATTCCGTTAAACTCCGACCAAAACTTCAAAATAGAGTATTACGGCATTGACGCCGCAGGCAATAACAGCCCCATAAAAACAGCTTATTACGCAATAGACGCCACTCCTCCAACCAGCTCCATTGAATTAACTGATTTGAATCAATTAAGCAAAAGAGTGCGAATTGCCTGCGCTGATGCGACTTCGGGTTGCAAGAAAACATTTTACTCAATAGACGGTGGCGCACAACAAAACGAAACCCCGCCCCTGGAATTTAATCTAAATTTTTCACCGGGAAGCCACACCATTGCCTATTTTTCACAGGACAATGCCGACAACAACGAAAACCCGCTGGTGTTAGCATTTGATTTAAACGTAATTGACACAAACACGGCAGACACCACGCCCCCAGTGATAACATTGATTGGGCAGGATGTTAACGTTGAGGTTTTTTCAGTTTATGTTGACGCGGGGGCAACAGCATTGGATGACATTGACGGGGATTTGACTGCGTTTATTCTTACGGTTAATTCCGTTAATACAAATGTTCTTGGGTTTTACACCGTAACATACGATGTAAACGATTCAAGCGGAAACCCCGCAATACAAGTTACAAGAACAGTAAACGTAACTGACACAAACACACAGGACATCATCCCGCCGGTGATAACTGTGCTTGGGCCAAATCCCTCAAGCGTCGCGCAAGGCACAACCTATGTTGATGCTGGCGCAACAGCAGCCGATAACGTTGACGGGGATATAACTGCAAATATTGTTGTAACTAACCAGGTAAACACTGCAGTGGTTGGCGAGTATGCTGTAAGTTATGATGTTAATGATTCTGCAAATAACTCAGCCCACGCAACAAGAACCGTAAACGTTGTGGCGGCCCAAAAAACCAATCCGCTGTCTGACTTTAATTACTCTATCGACAAAGTAAATAGCTGGGTGGCTCTAAAGAATACTACTCAGCCGGTTCCAGGCGCAACCATTGTGGGTTATTTGTGGTTTAACAATGGAATGCAGATTAGTAATTTGATAAATTATAATTATCCCACAACACAGAACGTGGACTTGAATATCTGCCTAAAAACATACTACGCTGGCGGGGCAAGTGGGTATGTGACAATAACGTGTAAAGCGTTCAATACAGGGGTCTGGGGCGCGGGGGTCAATCCGCAGTCTGACTTTAATTACACTATTGATAAGGTGAATGGCATTGCAGTTTTGAAGAATGTTACTCAGCCTGTTCAGGGTGCAACAATTACGGGCTACTTGTGGTTTAATAACGGAATGCAAATCAGCAATTCTGTTGACTATTCATATCCAATAACCCAAAACCAGGATTTGAACATTTGCCTTAGAACATACTATATGGGGGGCGCAAGCGGATACGTGACTATGGCGTGCCGGGCGTTCAATACTGGTGTATGGAGCACCGGAACCAATCCGCAATCTGATTTCAATTATTCCATTGATAAAGCAAACAGCAGAGTAATTCTAACGAATACAACTCAACCGGTTCAGGGTGCAACTCTTACAGGTTATTTGTGGTTCAACAATGGAATCCAGATCAGCAATTTAATAAACTACAACTACCCTACAACGCAAAACGTGGATCTAAACATTTGCCTGAAAGCATATTATCTTGGTGGTGCGAGCGGGTATGTAACAACAACATGCAAAACATTCAACACAGGAAACTGGCCATAATGAAAAATAGCCTTTGTATCCCCGCGCTTTTTTCAGTACTCCGCAAACGATACCTTGCATTTTGCCATTTTTCTGTTGAATTCAAGGTCTTCGCTTTCTTTTTTCTGCCTGAAAAAGGCTATGCCAAGGCCTTCCCAGAAAAGAAACCAGCCCGCGGGCTCTAATAGGATTACTAGAAAATTTGACCAGAGGTCATCTGCCTTAATTTGCAGGAGAACATATGTGGCGATGAACATGGTTATTATTCCCAAAAAAACCAGTAATAACCCTTTTTTTGTTGAATTGAATGACTCTTTTTTTAACCGTGAAAACTGCAGTTTAAAGTGCGCCCTGAGCCTCTTTTTTATTATTTCCTCGGCTTTTTGGTCCCTTTTGCCTGCGGGAACAAGAAAACTAAGCTCTGTAATCCCGGAAGGATTTTCTTTAATTCTCCTTTTTGCCTCGTTAAGGAAGTCCTCTGACATTGCCCTTTCCGAGTAAGACCTTGGGTCAAAGTCCGAGAAAATGTCGTTATAGTCGTCAAGCCATAGGCTGATTTTGGATAGCTTGGCAAGCAATTCAATTTGCTCCTGCGTGCTTTCCGCCGGAGTTTTTTCCTTTTCTTTTGCGGGTGCAGGCTCAGGCGTTTTAGCCACTTCCTTTTTTTCCTTTTGCAATTCCTCTTTTTTTTCTTCCATTTTTCACGCCTGTTTTTGCTTTGCAGTTAAACTTTTACTCACCCAAAGCAATTAAAAACACTTTAGTCCAATTAGTTGCAGAAACCCAGTGGGAGTGAGCTTGAATGATTTCGGGAAAAATGGTTTTGGCTGCAGTTGCCGTAGCGGTTATTTCTTTTGTAATCCATTCAATTGAATCAATCCTAACAATGAGCTATTATCTGATGCCTGAATTATTTGCGCTTTGGAGCAAGGTAATGATGCCAGGGCAAGGCGCGCCTGGAACGGAGTTTTTTGTTCTCTCAATTTTTTTCGCGTTCATCGGGGGATTGCTTTACGCGTTCGTATTCAATTCGATTAAAGCGGGGATTCCTGGCCACAACGAAACAATGAAGGGGCTCAACTATGGATTGATTCTTTTCCTTGTGGCAGGTCTTCCAAGCACTTTTTCAATGTACTTGCTGTTGAACATTCCCACTGAACTGCTTTCCGCGTGGGCTGTGAGCGGCTTCATAGTTTACCTTTTATCCGGAATAATTATTGCAAAAATACTTAAATAAAAAAAAGGAGTGATATATAATGGCTGAAAAAAAACCTTTCGGAGGCTACAGTGTCTGCTTTAAGGGCTGCACTGAAACAATGGAACACGTATTCGGCACAGGCAACATCCCACCAAGCGAGATGACAAAAAAGCTCTGGGTTTACGTGAAAAGCAAAAAACTAGCGGGAAAATAAGCCCCGCGGTTTTTTCTATTTAATGCATTGGAGAATTCATTATGCCTAAAGAACAGAAAACCCCAAAGCTCGCAGGCCATTTAGTGGTTTGCACCCCGCTTTACGGCGCTGTGCCCGTGGCTACATTCAATTCATTCCTTTCAATGCTTGGCTCTGTTCCCGCTTTTTTTGAAAAATTCGGCTTATCCACTTTAGGTGGAACCTATGTGCAGGTTGCTCGCAGAAAAATAGCCGAAGACGTTCTGGAACGCGACAAAAAAGACCCTGTTGATTATCTGCTTTGGGTTGACTCTGACTCGGTTTTTTCCCCGCAGGACGTAATCGCGCTCGTAACTTCAGCAAAGGAAACAAAAAGCGATTTGCTTTCAGGCTTTTACGTTTCAAAACAGGAGCCAAGAAAAGCAGTGGCATACAGGTACATTAACAAGGGCTTCCAGCAGATGGCTGATGTTCCGAAAAACACTTTATTCAACGTTGATGCCGTTGGATTCGGCTTTCTGCTGATGAAGCTGTCTGTTCTTAAGGCGCTGGTGGAAAAATACGGCTTAAAAAAAGCGTTCACTGTCTTTGACGAGGAATCAAAAGAGGATTTAGGCGAAGACCTTAACTTCTGCAAGCTCGCGAAAAAAGAGGGCTTCAACATTCGCTTGAATTCCGCGATAAAAATAGGGCATGCCGGCTCTGTTGCCACTCCAGACGTATTCTATGCCTTGCATGAAAAAAGGGGTTAGGCTCAAAAAGGAAATTTAAAAACCTGTTGCACGCCAAGAATCTATTACTGCATTCTCTTTCTGCACGGGTACCGAAGCGGTTAAACGGGCAGGACTCAAGATCCTGTGGCTTAGTGCCTTCAGCGGTTCGAATCCGCTCCCGTGCATTGATTCATTTTTGCTATTTTAAACTTTGCGCAGCTTATCTATTTTCATGCCAGTAATTGACCTTTCCCTTAAAATCAGTGAAAAAATGCCGGTTTACTCCGACGACCCAAAGCCGAAAATCAGGCAGCTGCACACAATCAAGTCCCGCGGCTTTGATGAAAAGGAGTTAACGATTTTAACGCACCATTCAACGCACATGGATGCCCACAGCCACAAGTTTGAGGGGGGTAAAAACCTGGATGAAGAGCCTGTTGAAAAATTCTTCAACGACGCGCTGAAAATAGATTTGATTGGCGTTAAAAAAATTTCCGCAAAAGACCTTGAACCATTTGAAAAAGAAATCGCATCAGTAAAGGCACTGGTGCTTCACACTGGTTACGGGAAAAGAATTTTGGACGGAAGCGCTGGAATGGATTTCCCTTTCCTTGAAAAGGACGCGGGAGAATTCCTTTCAAAATTCTCCCTGAATATTTTAGGCATTGATTCAATGAGCTTGGACGCGCCCACAACAGGCGCAGTTCACAAAATTCTGTTGCCCAAAGGCGTGATTTTTCTTGAGGCAATGGTGAACCTTGAAAAGGCGCCTAAGAGATTCAAACTGATTGCCCTGCCGCTTTTCGTTGAGGAATCCGACGGGGCTCCGTGCAGGGCTGTCGCGGAATTTTAGGCAAAGCTTTAATAACTATTGCCTATTATATAGTTACTATGGCGACAACTATTCAGGTCAGCAAAACGCTTATGGACAAGCTTAAGGTTAGAAAAATGAGTGAAAAGGAAAGTTATGAGGACGTAATTTGGGATCTTTTAGAGGATTCAATGGAACTGTCCGATGAAACAAAAAATAACATTGCCCGTTCTGAGGCGGAAATTAGGGCTGGGAAAACCGTTTCATTTGATGAAATTAAAAGAAAATACGGCAGATGAGGCTAATTGTATTCGATTGAGTTTTCCGCTACAGCCGAAAAGCAGTTCGGGAAGTTAGAGGCTGTCATTCAGGAAAGGATTCTGGCTGTCCTTGAAAGAATTAGGGTCAGGCCGCTTGATTTTGTTAAACGGCTATCGGGCACAAGCTATTATAGGGTAAGGGTTGGGGATTACAGGGTTATTGTTGACGCTAAAGAAATGGAGCAATGCATTTTTGTCATCGAAATGGGGCACAGGAAAAATATTTACAAATAATCAATTCGCCCTAATCAGCTGGCAGTTCGGGTTGACTTCAACGAAATGGCTTTTTGTTTTCGCGTACTCAGGGCACTGGTTTGCGGGATTGTTATCCGCTGCTGCCCTTGGAGTGTGCGCGACATCACAGACCCAATCGGGATAGATTTCATTGGAAAGGCAGGGGCCGGCAGTTAAATCCATTCCCTCTGCGAGTTTCTGTTCGCATAACAAAATGCATGCCTGTGTAGCCAATTCAGGCGCTTTGGGCGCGCCTGTTTCTCCCTGAATGATTGAAGTGCAGCCCGTTAAAAGCAAAACCGCTGCAATAAACGCTGCAAGAATTATGCTGGAGTGCTTCATTTTCCTTTCACTTCTTTCAACGCGTCATGTTTCAGGGGATAACGGCCACAGGTTTCGTGCTCTGGGCAGTAACCCAATCTTTCGCATATTGCGCCCGCGTCCTCAAACAAAAGCGGAGCGGCTTTTTTTGCTTCCTCAAGCATTTTGTTTGCAAGTACGCGGATTTCCCATTGCGCGCGCGTGCAGCACCTTCTTTCAAAAAAATTGTAAAGCGAGCGCGTGTTCATTGTCACGATTATTTTTGTTTCCGCTGCGTTTGGGAGAATAAAGCGCGCGTCCTCTTTCGGCGCAGCGGCAGCCAATTCATCGTAAAGCGATGACGCTTCTTCCATAAACTCTTCGAATTTTTTCTTCAATTTTTCATCCGCCCTGATTTTCGGGGGAATCACGTAAGAGAAATCTTTCGCATTCACATACCTCTGTGATTGCTGTGAGTGAGAGGCGATTCTGTGCCTCACAAGCTGGTGCGTCAAAGCGCGTGAGACCCCTTCAATTCCAAACGTGAAGGAAGCGTGCTCTAAAACAGACCAATGCCCTTCGCGAATAAGCCTTTTCAAGAGTTTTTCCGCGTATGGCTTGTCTACTTTTTTCACCAAATCGTCTATGCCAACAGTCGCATAGCACAGGTGCGCCGCGGTAGCGGTGGTTATGTCCGGGTTTGGCGTGTGCGCCAATAACTGCACGTTTAGTTTTGCTTCAGCCATAAACTAAAAGAACCAGCAAAAAATACTTAAACTGCGGCGTGCTTTCTGATTACCAAAGGCTTGAATAATTCGGCGCTTCTTCTGTGACAGTAATGTCGTGGGGGTGGCTTTCCTTTAAGCCTGCTTTTGAGATTTTAATCATTTTTGCTTTTTTTAGCGCGCCAATGTTTTTCGCTCCAGCCAGACCCATTCCGGAGCGCACTCCGCCCAACAACTGGTAAATGACTTCTTCAAGCGTTCCCTTGTAGGGCACAACGCCTTCAACTCCCTCTGGCACCAATTTGTTTTTTTCTTCAATCATTCCCTGAAAATAGCGTTCCTTGCTTCCCTCAACCATTGCGCTTAAAGAGCCCATGCCCCTGTATTGCTTGAATTTCCTGTTATTCAAAAAAATTGTTTTTCCCGGTGTCTCTTCACAGCCTGCAAACAATGAGCCGATCATGACGCTGTCCGCGCCCGCAGCAATCGCTTTCGTGATGTCCCCCGAATACCTAATGCCTCCGTCGGCAATAACCGGAACATTGTATTTTTCGGCGGCTTCAGCGCAGTCCATTATTGCCGTGATTTGGGGAACTCCAACGCCCGCAATGATGCGTGTTGTGCAAATTGCCCCGCCCCCGATTCCGCATTTAACAGCATCCGCTCCGGCTGAAATCAAGTCATGCGCTGCTTCCGCTGTGGCAATGTTTCCCGCTATAATCGGAACCGAAAACTCTTTGGAAAGGCTTTTCACCCCAATCAAAACGTTTTTTGAGTGGCCGTGAGAAGTGTCAACAACCAGAACATCTACTTCTGCTTCAACCAGTTTTTTTGCCCTCTCAGAATCCTTTGGGCCAATGGCTGCACCGACAATCAATCTTCCCTGCTTGTCCTTGTTTGCGTTGGGGTGCATCTGCCTTTTCTGAATGTCTGTTGCAGTAATTAATCCCTTTAATTTTCCGTGCGCGTCAACTATCGGCAGCTTTTCAATGCGGTTTTGGTGCAGGATTTCCATTGCATTCTCCATGCTAACCTCTTTGTCCACGGTGATGAGCTTTTTCGCCATTATTTCCTTAACCAATTTTTTGGAGTTCTCTTCGAACTGGAGGTCGCGGTTTGTCACAATTCCCACAAGTTTTCCGTTTTCCGTGACAGGAAAGCTTGAAACCCCGACTTTTTTCTTAATGATAAAAAGGTCTGCAATCTTTGCATCCGGGGAAATGGTTGTGGGCTCCCTAATAATCCAGTACTCGGAGCGCTTTACCTTTCCAACCTCTTCAGCTTGCCTTTCCGCTGACATGTTCCTGTGGATTATTCCAATGCCGCCGTGCTGCGCCATGACAATTGCTGTCTCAGATTCCGTTACAGTGTCCATTGCAGAGCTTAAAAGCGGGATGTTCAGAGAAATTGTTTTCGTTAGCTTTGTTTTCAATTCAACTTCTATCGGCAGAACTTCGGATTTTGCCGGAACAAGCAGTACGTCGTCAAAGGTTAAAGTTTCCCTTAAATTGTTTCCTTTGCCCATATACATCTCCTGATGAATGAGTTTAAAAACGTAATCCCTTTGCGCTATCGCTTGTAGATATTCCTCCTGTGCCCAACCGTTAAAACTAAAATTTTTCTTTCCTTTCTGTCCATGTTAAGCAAAACACGGTAGTCGCCAACTCTTAAGCTGAACCGTGCATCGTTTGTTAGTTCTTTAATGTACTGAAATGGCTCTTGCTTTATTGCTTCAACTTTTAACAGAATTCTCTTTATAATTTCCTTTTCCAGCTTTGAAAGCGCTTTCTCTGCTGGATGCGACCATTCCACAGAATACATCATAGGGTAACGCCGAGCCGTTTTGCGAGTTCCTCTGTGTTTATGCCCTTTCCTTCTTTCAGCTGTTTTTCAGCAAGGTTCATTTCCTCAATGACCTCTTCTTTCAATTCAGGCTCTTTTTCCACTATCTCCTTAACCCTAATAAGCTTGTTTACCACGTCGTCATAGGTTTCACGCGGATAAGCCTTAAGCTTCTCCAGCTTCTGCCTTGTTTTGCTCTGGACCTGAATAGTCGTAAGATAACCCATAAAAATCACCAATAACAATCTATAGACGGTTATATGTTTAAAAAACTATTGCCGCCAGGCTCTTTATGCGGGAACCGCTGAAAAACCGCCTTGACGACCTTTTTTTCCTTTGCAGTGACTGCCATGCGCTTCACTTTCTCGGCTCATCTTTAGGCAACGAGGAAAACAGGCTTGAGGCAATAAGCGCTTCCGATGCAAAGAAGGATAGCTTCCTTGCTGCCCTTGAAGGGCTAATCGCTTCCGGAGAGCTGAGCCAGAAAAACTCGGAGAAAGCAAAAGCCTTTCGCATAGAATGCCAACGGTTCTGCGACAAAAAAGAAGCAATTTACTGCGCGAGAATGGTGCTGGAGTAAGTTTTTCCATATCTATAAAAAATCTTTTATGCTGAAATGAAGCGGTATTGTTTATGGGCATGTTAAGGCAGTTCACGCATAAGGGCCTGAAAAGAGACGCGAGGAGAGCCTCACAGGCGGATAACCGTGGCAGGGAATCAAGGCTTGAACGCCTTAGGGGGACAGTTGAATGGGAGTTAAAAAAACGTGAGAATCTTGCGATAGAACAAAAAAGAGTTGGAAATAATATGGCTGCTGCCATTGATATGGGCATTGTTGCAGCAGTCAGAAGAAGAATTTCATTATTTGATAAATTAATAGGCCAAGTGAAGCACGAATCTGAGTTTCTTTTGACAAATTTATCGCGGGAACCAGGGACCACTGCTGTTTTTGTTGGGCAGGAAGGCAGGCCTTTTTTTGAGTTTGCATCAGGGCTGAACAACTTGGGCCCTTTTTGCAGAAAAAAGCAGCTGCGCTATTTTTCGAGTACTCGTGAGGAAAAATCCTTTGAGTATTCCGCAAGAAAAGCAGGCATATTATCGCCGAGCTCGAGCAAGTATGTGATTTTTGTGTATTCATCGGGGAAAGTAACATTTAACGGGGTAAAACATGCGCTTGAAAAAATTGCGCGAGAGAAAGGCAGGAAAATAAGCGTCCAGAATGGGCAAGGCTATGTAAGTGATTACGAAGGCCTAATGCATTTGCTTGAAACAATGCCGCGGCCTTTATTAAAAAATCCGAGAGAAAAAGGAAAATTTTCCCTTGAGCGGGATATCCCCCTGGAAACCGCTATGTATGGTTTGGTTCAGCAAAAGATTCGGGAAAAACTAAGGGATTATGCTTAGTGCGTCCCAAGGCAATCATTTAATTCCTTTTCCCCTCTCTTTTCTTTCATGTCCTTTGAAGAATCGCTTCTCTCAAAATTTGTCGCAATTGACACTAATTCCGTGGACAAAAAGAATTACGCGAAGTTCGCGCAAGTGTTTTCACGCGAGGCTAACAAACTCGGCTTCAAGGTTCAGAGGCTTGACACAAAAGACAATGATGGAAGGCTTTGCCCGAATTTTTTGCTTGAATTGAATGCAAAGCCGAAGGCAAAGGAAACAGTTCTTTTGCTGGCGCACTTTGACGTTGTACCAGCGGGAGAGGGATGGAAAACGCCTCCGTTCAAGTTGGTGAAAAAGAAAGGGGTTTTTTTTGGAAGGGGCGTTGGAGATGACAAGGGCGCTGTTGCTGCAGCGCTTGCCGCAATGCATGAATTGAATGGAAGAAAACTGAAAAGGAATGTAAAGCTTCTTGTAACCTGTGATGAGGAAATAGAGGCAAAGCATGGCGCGGGGTTTTTGGCGAAAAAGCATTTAAGCAAACTGAAATCGGATTTTTGCCTTGTGGTTGACGGCGACTTCAAGGAGATAACTGTGGGCTGTTCAGGTGTTTTAAGCGCAAGCATTCAATTGAAGGGAAAACAGGGGCATGCGGGAACTCCTTACCGTTCGCCTAATGTAATCCACGAAGCGATTCCTTTCCTTAACGAACTGCTTGAATTCAAGTCATTGCGTGAAAAAGCTGTTTCCAAAATGAATGCGCCGAAGGACGCCCCGCGAAAAAAAGTATGGGGCCGTTTCTCCATCACAATTTTGAAGGCAGGCTATAAATCCAATGTCATTCCCCCTTCTCTTGAAATAGGTATTGACATCCGCACGCTGCCGGAGGAAAAAGCCGCGGCAGTTGCAGGGCAGTTCAGGCGATTCACTTTAAAAAAAATGAAAAGATTCTGCTTGAAGGGAAAAGTAAAAATTTCCTGGGCAAGGGGCTATTTTATCAATCAGAAAAACAGGTTCGCAAAAGAAATTCAGGCTGCAGCGGAAAAAATAACCCGTAAAAAAATGCCTTTGAGCGCTACTCTGGGTGGAATTGACGGCCGATTTTTTTCCAAAGCAGGAATCCCTGCTATTTCAGTTGGCCCTGGGGGAAAAGGCGGTCACGCTCCAAACGAGTCAATAACTGAAAAAGAGCTTTTGATGACAAAGCAATTAATCAAGGCCCTGGTTCAGGAATAAACGGCTTTCAAAATCTTTTTCCTTATTTTGGATGACTTGTTTGTCCGCGGCTTGAATGCCTTGAGCCTCACAACCTTCGCGGTTAACCCCCTTTCTTTCAGTTCTTTTTTCAGCTCTTTTTCCGAGGGCTTCTGGTCATAGCCCAAAGCAATGACCGCGGGCTTCACTTCCTTTATCCTTTCATACATGCTGTGCCTGCAGCCAAGCAAAGCCCTGTCAACAATTGAAAGCCCTTTGACCAGTTCAAACCTTTCATTTTCATTGAAAACAGGCTTTCTTCCCTTCACTTTTTCAACGGTTTTGTCTCGCGCGACAACAACAACAAGTTTTCCGCCAAGCCTTTTCGCCTGCTCAAAGAAATGCAGATGCCCGCGGTGCAGCAGGTCAAAGGTTCCGAAAGCCATCACTGTGCCTTTTTTCATAAAATCATCTCTGCACCTTTTTAGCAACCATCTGCGTGGACAGGATTTTAACTTCTTTTTGTTCTTGGAGTTTTTTGTCATTAGACCATAACTGGCAATCGTATTTTATTGCCAAGGCAAAGTAAAGGACGTCATCTTTGTCAGGGCATATGGCCTTTGCCTTGACGATATTCTGCTTGAATTCCGCAAAAGGGATAAATTCTATTCTTGATGAAATAACAAGGAGGGCTAATGCGAGCTCCATTTTAGATAGCCCTGCCTTTTTGCAGATTTCTTCTTCGTGTTCCCGGATTTCTTCAAGCAAAAATTCAGGGGCATAAAGCTTAAGATTGCTTGCAAAAAGAAGTTCCTTTGTCCTGCCCTTATCGCTGATTAAAGCGGATATTGCGATGTTTGCATCAACGACAAGTTCCATTCAAAGGCCGCCTTTTTTTGCATAACGTTCGTGAAGCGATTTGTTTATTTTCTTTCCCAGCTCCAAAGCGTCTTTTTCAGTCAGTTTTGATTTTGATGTTATTTCCTTGAGCAACTGAAGCTGAACCATTTTCTCCTTTATTGCACTCCGTGCAACCTCGGACCAGTTTATTTCCCTTGTTTTATCCATTTCCTGCTTCATTTCATCAGGAATTGCCAAAGTCAGAGTAGCCATTCAAAAAACCTCCTTGCAGTTAATACACATAATACAGTTAAGGCACATAATATATAAAAATGTTTCTGCCTTTTAAGCCGTCGCCTTGCAGATACCTAAAACCATAAAAACCCTTTTGGAGAGTAAACTTTAAGCGAGTGGTTGTTTTGGAACTGGAAGAAAAAATCGGTTTAGTGAAAAGGAACTCCGTTGAAGTCATTGAAGAGGCAGAGCTCCGCAAATTGCTGGAGGAAAAGCAGCGGCCGATAACTTACTGCGGTTATGAACCAAGCGGAGAAATTCATTTGGGGCACATGGTTACTGTAACCAAGTTAAAGGATTTGGAGAAAGCCGGTTTCAAGGTAAAGGTTTTGTTCGCTGACTGGCACGCGTGGCTGAACAAGAAAGGCGACTGGAACTTCATCCACGAACAGGTGAAGCTTTGGGAGAAGGCATTCAGGAGTTTGGGCCTGAAAAACGCTGAATACGTCCTCGGAACTGATTTCCAGCGCAGCACTGAATACATCAACGATTTGATGACCTTGTCCCTGCATACAACTGTGAACAGGGGGATGCGGGCAATGCAGGAAGTCGCAAGGGACATAGAGCATGCAGCGGTCTCGCAGATGATTTACCCTTTAATGCAGGTCAACGACATAAAGCACTTGAAAGTTGATTTGGCGCAGGCTGGAATAGAGCAGAGAAAAATCCACATGCTTGCCCGTGAAAACTTGGAATTGATTGGATGCAAGAAACCTGTTTTGGTGCACACGCCTTTGGTTGAATCGCTTTTGGGGCCAGGCAAAAAGATGTCCAGTTCAGAGCCCAATTCGCTTATTTCAGTCAGGGATTCACAGGAACAGGTGCAGCAGAAGTTAAAAAAGGCTTGGTGCGAGGAAGGCGTTGTTCAAGGAAATCCCGTTCTGCAGGTTTTAAAGCTTGTGGTGATGCCTCAGTTAAGCGAATTAAAGGTTGAGCGCGCGGAAAAATTCGGCGGCCCAATCACATTCACCTCATACGAGGAGGCGGAAAAAGCCTTTGCGGAAAAAAAACTGCATCCAATGGATTTGAAGGCAGCCGTGGCGCAAAGCCTTTCCGAAATGCTTGAGCCAGTGAGAAAGGTTTTCGGGGAATAGCCTCAGCAAGGTTTAAATATATCCTTTCCCTTCTTATTAACGGTTTTTTTAGAATGAACCTGAACATTTTTTCACCGAAGAATGCGGTTGCTTCCGCTTACGAGAAGCCCAACATGGCTTTGGCGTTTGCGCTTGTGCTTTTGCCTGTGATTGTTTCAGCGGTTATAGGCATTGCTTTGGGTGCTGCAGTGAATCCGCTTGCAATAGTTGTTCTTTTGGTTAAGGCAATTGTTGCATGGCTTGTTTCAGGAATAATCCTTTATGTAATTCTTTACCTTTTCAAGGGAAAAAGCATTGACGGAAAATTCAACGGAATCCTTTGCGCTCTCTCGGTCTTTTATCTTTTGAGCCTAGTCATCGGGATAATCACAATCGGCCTTTTGTTTGTCTTGTTCCCGGGCTTGGGTGAGGTATTGCAGTCCACGGTTGCACAGGGGCTATCGGTTGAAGAGGCAAGCGCGCTTCTTGCCGGAATGCAAGGCACAGTGGGAGTAAGCATTGTATCTGTGGCGATTTTTTTCATCGCGGTTCTGGCAATGGTTGTTTATTCAATTTACTTCCTTTACCGAGTCATATCCGAATCAGCTAAATCCGGCTTAATTGTGAATTTACTGGTGCTGTTAATTTTTGCCGCATTAAACAGCCTGGCAAGCGGCTTTCTTGGCGGAATCGGCCTGTGAATTTTTTCAGAATCAGTCTTCCTCGTATTCGCCAATGTCCTCGTCGTAGTATTTCGCTTTCTCTGTCATCAATTTGAATTTGCCCTGCTTTACTTTAACAATAAGGCTTTCACTGCACTCAGGGCATTCAACTGAGTCCCCTTCCTCGTAATCATTGACACTTAACTCAAAGCCTTCCTTGCATTCAGGGCATTTGACCTTCATTTGAAGCACTGAAACCATATTATTTTTCGCATCCATAAATAATTTAAATGTAAGGGATAGCCCAATTGCAGGGGCAAAAACGCAAGGCATTTAAAAAATAAACGCCCAAAAAACCTTTAAAATGATTAAATTTTTTAGACGTTTTAGAGGGGTTTTTTAATGGCTGAAAATTACTTCCCCAAAGAAGCTGCCTGCGGAAGCTGAATCCAAAGGGATCCTGTGCGTGTCAGGTAATGATTTAGCCATATTTTTTGTTTTCTGTTCTTTTTTTAAATGCTTTAACCCTTTTTTTTGTAATGGCTTTAAAAAAATTGTTAAGCAGCGCCAGGAGCCCCTGGACAAAGGTTATGACCTTGGGCTTGACTGCGCATGAAATTAGATTTGTTAAGAACCAACTAAGGATTGGCAATCTTTATGGTTCAAGCAATGCCCGGAACAGGGAACGCATTGGAGCAGTTGAAAAAAAGACGGTCAACGTGCCTTTTTTTACCAGAAAAAGCATGCTGAGGCCAATAATTAGAAACTTAAACAAAATTCTTTGGAAGGGCAGAACAATTGAGGAAATGAGAAATGCTGTAAAAAGGCTTAGCGGAAATAATGACCCTAGATCAGATTCAATATTACTGAAAGCAGCGGCCACTCACCCTGAAGGCCTTGTTAGGATGCAGGCCATTTATGCGCTTGACAGGCTTGTGAACAAAAAAGCCGCGGGGCTTCTTGCAAAGGCATTAACAACTGACAAAAGCAAGGATGCAAGGTTTGCGGCAGCGATTTCACTAAGTGGATATAAAACGTTCAGGAAAACCGTTGAACCCGCATTGAAGCAGGCGCTCAATGACCCTGAGGCAATTGTGAAAAAAAGAGCACGTGAAACGCTTGAACAACTTGGCTGGATGAAAACAAATTAGCCATTTAATTCTTTTGCCAGCGAAGGGTTCACCGCAACCGCCGCATTTTCAAAAGAACGCGTTGCCGCAAAAACATTTCCCGCGCCAAATTCTTCTGCAGCCCTCGAGATATATCTTGCCGCGCCATTTTTTCCAATGCTTTCAGCAAGCGAGGAAAGTTCCCTTATTGTTTCAAGCATTAATTTTGTTTTTTCCCTTTCTTTTGGGTTGAACCACTCCTCAAGCATGTCGTGGAAAATCACAGTCTGCCTTTCTAAAACGGTTTGCTTGAACTTCGCGTCAGTGCTTCTTTTTATTTCCACAAGCTTGTCAGGATAAATCGGCGATATTTTAGATGCTGCAATGGTTATACCCTTGTTTATATCCCTTATATAGCCCTTTGCCTTTGCAAGGTCGCCTTCTCTGACAAGGGCTGCCGCTTTTTCTGCTATTTTTCCCTGCTGCTTGAATGCGCTAAGGCCTGTTGCAAACAGATTTCCTTTAACTGAAAGAAGTTCCCCTGCAATGCTTTCCCTAAGCCGCGGATTATTTTTTGCTTTGGGAATTTTATTGAACAGCTTTATCAGTGTGTCAAGGGAGTCAAAAATCCTGGCATCCTTCTGGAACTTTTTGTCAATGACAAGTGCGCGCCTCCTTAGGAGCCTTGGCTGCTGCAGCCGCAGTTTTCTCAGCCAGTTTTTAAGGTTGTTTTCAATTCCCCTGATTGTTGCCGATGCAGCCGATGCATTTCCTTCACTTATGAGCCGCCTTGCATTTTCGAACCTTTCAATTGCATGGATTTTGTTCTCGTCGACCAGAAGAGCGGGGTTTTTTGCAAGAGCTGTGGAAAGTTCGCCGAAATACTGCGTAAATGCTGCCCTCTGCTTTTGGTTATAGCTCTGCCAGTATTTTTCCAAATCATGGTGCATTCTTGAAACAATATCCAGTATTTGTTCTCCCTGCCCGATTTTTGACCTAACTGACTTAATCTGGTGGCTGACAAGCCTTATGCCTTTGAGAATCGTGCTGGGTCTGAGGAACCTTACCCTCAACTTTCCTTCAGGGCCGTAAAAGTACGGGATTTCCATTGAACCGTCTGCGTGGAACCTAATCCTTAACTGCTTTGCGGTCTTTTGCATAACTGGGCTGGCAATTAATTCAGCGCCCTGTGGAACAGGCTTTCCCTGGCTTAAAAGCAGCCGATACTCGGCTTCTGTTAAAACAATTCTCGACGTGGGCAGTTTTGCTTTTCCCGGCTTATAGCCGCCTGGCTTTTTGGGCAAAGGCATAACTAGAAAAGCGCTTATTTTAATATATGTTTTTCGCTTGAAGTCTTCAGTATGCTTAAAGTCCATAACTCGCTTTCACGTGGTTTGGAGGAATTCAAGCCACTTAAAGGCAAAAAAGTGGGAATGTATGTCTGCGGCCCGACTGTTTACGGCCCAGCGCACATTGGCCATGCGCGAACATACATTGCGTTTGACATCATCCGCAGATACTTGGAGTTCAAGGGCTTTGATGTTTTGTACGTGAACAACATAACTGATGTGCATGACGACATGATTAAGCGCGCGAACGAGCAGGGCATAACTATTTTTGAATTGGCTGAAAAAAACATAACGGAATTCTTGAAGGACATGGAAGCGCTGGGGATAAAGAAAGCTTCATTTAATCCGCGCGTGACGGAATTCATTCCGGAAATAATTTCAATGGTCAAGGCACTGCAGGAAAAAGACTTTGCATATGAAACGGATGACGGGGTTTACTTCAAATTGGAAAAATTCAAGGGTTATGGAAAGCTTTCAGGCGTGAAATTAAAGAACGCAAAAACCGGAACAAGGGTTGAAACAGACAAGTATGAAAAGGAAAACGTGAGGGATTTCGCATTATGGAAAAAAGCCAAACCGAATGAGCCCTCTTGGGATTCCCCTTGGGGCAAGGGAAGGCCGGGCTGGCACATTGAGTGCAGTGCAATGTCCTCAAAGCTTTTAGGCGAACAGATTGACATTCACGGAGGCGCAGTTGACCTCATATTTCCGCACCACGAAAACGAAATCGCGCAAAGCGAGGCAGCGACAGGCAAAAGCCCTTTTGTGAAATACTGGCTGCACACGGGTTTTTTGAACGTTAGCGGCGAAAAAATGTCAAAGAGCCTGGGCAACTTCATCACAGTTCCCGAGCTATTGGCGCAGCATAACGCAAGAATTTTCCGTTTTTTCATTGCCTCGGTTCATTACCGTTCGCGAATTGACTTCAGTGACGCAGCAATGCAGAAGGCAAAAGAACAGCTTGAAAAGCTTGACCGCTTTGTTGAAGCATTGCAGGAAGCTGAGGGTGGAAAGGAAAGTGGGGAAGCAGGAAAACTGCTTGGGGCGGCAAAAAAAGATTTCGTTGCAGCAATGGATGACGACTTCAATTTTCCCGAGGCATGGGCTGTTTTGTTCAAGTTCATAAATAATTCTTTCAGGCTGATTGATGGGAAAAAGCTTGGAAAAAAAGGCGCTGCGGAAATGCTTTCATTCCTGCGTGAAATCGATTCCGTTTTCAATGTCCTTGAATTTGAAAAAAAAGAGGAAAAGCTTTCGCCTGAATTAATGAAGCTGGTTGAAGAGCGTGAAAAGGCACGCAAGGGAAAAGATTTCGCAAAAGCGGACGAGTTAAGGAAAAAGCTCTTGGAGAACGGACTTGTTTTGGACGACACTCCGAAGGGAGTGAAGTGGCGTAAAGCGTAGCTTCACAGAAACGCTTTTATATCCGCTTTGCCTATTTCTTTAAAGTGGTTTAATGGCTGCGGCAATCAATTTTTCGCTTTTAATTGACCTTGCATTCATTCTTTTGTCCGCTGCGTTTTTCAGCTATATTTTCCGCCTGCTAAAGCAGCCAATGCTTTTGGCTTACCTTGTCGCTGGGCTTGTTGTGGGGCCTCTTGCATTGGGGCAATTGGGCATTGTTTTCCATGGAATCCCATTGGGCATAACGAATCTTGCGGATGTGGCGATTTTAAGCGAGTTGGGCGTTGCTTTCCTTTTGTTCGGCGTCGGGGTTGAAACTGATTTTTCCAAGTTAAGGGACATTGGGAAAACTGTTGCTGTGGGCGCGGGCCTGCAGGTGTTAATCACCGCGGGAAGCGTTCTGTTGCTGAATGTGTTGTTCAACCTTCTTTCTTTTTCTCAGGCGATTTACTTGGGCTTGATTCTTTCCTTCAGCAGCACAATGGTTGTCGTAAAGCTCTTGTCTGATGCAAGGCAGATTAATTCCCTGCATGCAAGGCTCATGATTGGGTTTCTTTTGATTCAGGACGTGATAGTAATACTTGCGCTTCCGTTGCTTGCAAATCTTGACGCGATTTCATCCGCGGGTACTTCGCTGCTTTTTTCGCTGGTTGTCCAGGCCCTGCTGCTTATTTTTGTTGCCTTTCTTTTGAACCGCTTTTTTTACAAGCCATTGTTTGATTTTGCATCGCAGAACGACGAACTGCTTTTCCTTGCAGCGCTTTCCAGCGCTTTCTTTTTCATACTGCTATCCTATTCAATGAATTTTTCAATTGCAGTCGGCGCATTCATTGCAGGCGTAAGCCTTTCAACGCTTCCGTATAGCCTGGAGGTTTTTGACCGCATTCGCGCTTTAAGGGATTTTTTTGTCACGATTTTTTTTGTCACCCTCGGAATGCAGATTTCGCTGGCATTTTCCGCGATAAACTTTTGGCTGATTGTTCTGATTGTTGCTATTGTTTTCCTGTTGAAGCCCCTGCTGTTCTATCTTTTGACGCTTTTCTCAGGCTATGGAAGCAGGCTTTCAATGGTTGTCGCATTCTCCCTTGTGCCAATCTCTGAGTTCTCATTCATTCTTGCAAGCCAGGGAAAAGACGTTTTGGAGCAGACGCCAGGGCTTTACTCTTTCATTATTTTCATTATCGCGGTTTCAATGGTTTTGGCGCCCTATCTTTTCGAGCACTCGTCTTTCCTTTACGCCTACCTTGACCGCATTGTTTCAAAGCGAATGCGTTCCCTGAAGTCAAATGTATTTGTGCATAGGAAAATAAGGGGTTTGGAGAAGGTTTCAGGCGAACTCCAGAAGCACATTGTCCTTATCGGCGGCGGGGTAATGGGTTTCAGCGTTGCCGAAGTTTTGAAAGACGACTATCCCCTTGTCCTGATTGACCATAACTCCGAGGTAGTGTTCAAGGCGATAAGGAAAGGCATTAACGCTGCTTACGGCAGTTTTGAAAACAGGGAATTATGGGATAGATTGAATTTGAAGGGCGCCTCGCTTTTGCTTATGATGGTGCCTGACGTGAAAGGACAGCTGCGCCTCCTCAAGCTTGCAAGAAAATTTAACCCTGAAATTGTTGTCTGCGGGCGCGCACATTATTTCCACGAAGCCCTTGCGCTTTACAAGGCAGGGGCAAACTTTGTAGTGATGCCGCACGTGATTGGCGGCAACATTTTCATTGAAAAGCTATCCAAATACCTTGACTCAGGGGAATTCGACGAACTGCTTAAACTGGACAATGAATACATGAAATACCTTGAAGAAAAAGCCAATGAAGAAAAAGGGGTAGTGAAATGAATAATGTTTTTTTTATTGCATTTTTTATTTTTGCAGCAATTCTTTTGAGCGGCTGCCCCGCAGAAAACAGCAGAATAGATAAACTAGGGACATTAACGCACGTCAAGGGCATCCAGTTTTGCTCTGAAGGTGATTGCCGTTTGGCGGAATTTGATGAAAGGTTTAAGCCTGCTTATATTGACCTATTTGCTCTTGCCGACAATGAGCCAAACGTCCATATAATAGGCAGAATTAAAAAAGTCTACAACAATCAGGAAGGCTGTGAAATATCCCGAATTGGTTGCGGTGAATTCGAACACATAATTATAGAGAAAATGGCTTTCGTTTCCGAAGCGGATTGTTCTAAAGCAACCGGCTGCATCTGCGCCGCGTGGGACTGCGATGTAATTCCTGGCGAAAAAACAGTTGAGGAAACCTGCGGCGAGCATTTCCTCAAAGGTTGGAACTGCGAGATGAAAATCCTTTCAGTTAGCCTTGCCGTGAGTGCTCCTCTTTCCGTTGCGGAAATAAAAATCGACAGAAATGGGGGTGTAATCTATACTGGAAAATCAGGCGAAATGGAAATAGGCGAAACTGATTCGGCAAAAATAACTGCGGAGGAATTTGGCAGCCTGATATCGCTTATTGGAAAAAACAGCTTCTTTTCATTTGACAGAGAATACATTGATAGAAACCTGATGGACGGCACGGGATATAAGGTTACGGTAAACTACTTGCCTTCGCCGCCAGGCATGGATTACGGAACCTATTCAGTGAGTTGTTACGGAGAGTGCCCTAAAGAAATGGAAGAAATCATTCAAAAGATTGAGCGCTTGTGGGCAAAGGAAATCCTTGTAGTCGGCATGTGAGGTTAGGCTACTGGCTTTTAATCCATTTCTCGTACTGCTTGTGATTTCCGGCAAAATGAATTTCCCTTATTTTTTCATATTGAGGGGTTTGATTATCCCTCCAAACTGGTTGTTTTTCCTGCGGGCTTCCCTCTGAAACCAGCCTGAGATACTGCTGAAAAAATAGGTTAATCAAAGCGCTCTATTCTTTAAAGCAAACCCTGTACTGCCCTGATTCAAGAACAACGAATGGCAGGCCGTGCCTCAAATACCGCTCCGCTCTTTTTTGGAGAGTTTTAGCTGCTGTATTTTTTTCCAGATTTTTTCCTTGCCGGCTTTGTCAAATTTTAAGAAACATTTGCCCCATCCATCAGCGAACCCTATGGAAAACAATGGGATCACTTGAAGCCGTATTTTTTCTTTACTTCTTCTTCAGAGAAAACCTTTCTTTTCCCCTTCCTAATTTCCTCGCTTATCTTGAGCATTTTTCTTGCAGCCAATTCATCAGCCATATGAAAAATTACACTTTGCCTTTGCTTTTAAAACCTTTCGCAGCGGAAACAATTTATGGCTTTCATTTTCAGAAGGGATTTACAAATCCTTCCGCAATTCATTTCCTGATTTTGCAGTTTTTGCTTATTCAACTGAACGCATTTTTTTCATTGAAGGTGAAGTGAATGGCTGAATTAATAGAGGTAATGGACACCACTCTCCGCGACGGAGAGCAAATGCAGGGCGTTTCCTTTTCCCCTTATGAGAAGCTGAACATAGCCAAAATGCTTTTGCAGGAACTCCGCGTTGACCGCCTTGAAATAGCTTCCGCGCGAGTCTCAAAAGGCGAAGAGGAAGCCGTGAAAAAAATAGTTGAATGGGCAAAAGAAAACGGCTTGCTTGAAAGAATTGAAATTCTCGGGTTTGTTGATGGAAGCGCTTCCGTGGAATGGGTTAAGGGGTGCGGCGGAAAAACCCTGAACCTTTTGGTGAAAGGCTCATTGAAGCACCTCTCCGAGCAGTTGAAGAAAAGCCCGGAACAGCACTTCAAGGAGATCAGTGAAACTGTTGTGCAGGCAAAGGCGAATGGCTTCACTGTAAACGTTTATTTGGAGGCATGGAGCAACGGAATGAAGGAATCAAAGGAATACGTTTTCAGCCTGATTAAAAATCTTGCGGAAATGAAAGTGAAGCGAATAATGCTGCCCGACACTTTGGGAATTCTCTCTCCTGATGAAACCTTTTCTTTCGTGAAAGAAGTAGTTGAAGCATTTCCCTTGGAATGGTTTGATTTTCACGCGCACAACGACTACGGCCTTGCGACAGCTAACACTTTAGCCGCAGTGAAGGCCGGCGCGAAAGGGGTGCACGCAACAGTTAACGGTTTGGGTGAAAGGGCAGGCAATGCTTCATTGTCGGAAGTGGTTGCCGCAATAAACGACAAGGCTGGATTGAAGTGCAAGGTTAACGAAAATTTCCTTGTCAGCGCAAGCAGGCTGGTTGAAACCTTTTCAGGCAAACGCATTTCCGCTAACGAGCCGATTGTCGGCGCGAATGTTTTCACGCAGACAGCAGGAGTCCATGCTGACGGAGACGCAAAGGCAAGGCTTTACATGAATTCTTTGCTGCCGGAAAGGTTTGGAAGGAAAAGGGAATATGCCCTGGGAAAATTAAGCGGAAAGGCTTCGCTTGAACAGAACCTTGCTGCGCTGAAAATGGAGCTAAGCAAAGAGGACAAGGAAAAGGTTTTGAAGCGCATAATTCAGCTTGGGGACATGAAAAAAGTCGTGACGCAAGAGGACTTGCCATACATCATTGCTGATGTGCTTGAAACCCCGCAGGAGCAAAAGGCGCAGATAACCGCGTGCAATATCAATTCAGGAAAGGGAATCACGCCAAAGGCTTCAATCACTTTGAAAATTAACAGAAACGAATTCAGCGAGGAATCCGTGGGAGACGGAGGCTATGACGCTTTCATGAACGCTTTGAGGAAAGCCGCTGAAAAAAGCGGCTTTGATTTGGCGCAGTTAACTGATTACGAGGTCAGGATTCCGCCGGGCGGAAAAACAGACGCGTTAGTGGAGGCAACCATCACCTGGCATTCAAACGGCCGCAGCTTTAAAACAATAGGCGTTGACTCAGACCAGCTGATGGCGTCAGTGAAAGCCACTGAAAAAATGCTTAACTCGGTGATGAGGGATAAGTAACCTTGCTTTAATTAAGGTGCGCGGGGGATAATAGCAGGCTATTATATTCTTTTTGCCATTTGTTTTTGTTATGTCTACCACCATTAGTTTTGTTGCTGAACAATCTTTTTCAAAGGCCATTGATTCGGTTGTTTCTAAAACCGGGCTTTACCAGTCAAAAAGCGAGTTTGTCAGGGAGGCTGTCAGGGAAAAGCTTGTAAGGGTTTTGTCTTTGGAGAGGGATTTGATTGCGGTTAGGGAATCAAAAAAAAGGCTTCAGCAAAAAGCAGCCTTTAAAGGCGAACTTTCTGATAGCGAAAGGGATGGGCTGGCTAGGGCTTATCTAAAATCTCTAAAGGCGTAAAGCACTTAACAAACATTTCTGTTTTAATGAAGTCCTTTTTGTTCCAGCTGATGATTGCGTCAGCCTGGTTTTCGCATGCGAAAGCCGCATGCGTTGCATCAGCCAGATGGATTCCGCTTTTTCTTGCTATCTCTGAAACGAGTTTTTTTGAAGGCCCTTTTTCGGCAACAGCTACTTTCAATTGAAGCCTTTCGAATTCTTCAAGCACGGTTTCCCTTTCAAGCGAAATAACCTTTCTGACTTCAGTGAAAAACAAGGGGGGCAGGATAAATTCGTGTTTTTGTTTTCTGCATAAAGCAAAAAAATGCTCGCGGTCTATCCTGTGCAAGTTGAATGATGAATCCATCTCTTCCCTGACAAATGCAATCAGAACATTGGAGTCAAGATAAAATCTTTTGCCCATAAAACCGTTCCCTGTTTTCTCACTCAAACCTTCTCATCAGCAGCCCGCTCGAAATTTTAGTTCCGTTGCCGAGAGAAACCTTTATCCCCTTTAGGGGATAGATGAATCGAGGCTTTGGTAAGGGGTTGTTAAGGGGAACAGCCAGATGGTCCCCTTAAACGCACTAATTCTGTAAATGTTGTTCGAGAAAAAGCA
>JAZDDZ010000021.1:0-12633 GCA_043809245.1 Candidatus Iainarchaeum sp. | reverse complement strand
CCAGTTGTCTCCTGTTGTTGTGTTGTTTGCGTTTAGTGTTTTTGTTGTTTGTCCGGTTTGCCAGGTTCCGTTTTTTGCCCATCTGTATGTGCTTGTTCCCTCTGGGTTTCCTTCGGGGTCTGTGTAAGTGTAGTTGCATGTAAGCGTGTTCGCGTCATATGCTGGGCTTGGTGTTATATTCACATTTGTTGCCGCAGGAGGCTGGTTGGGGTTTGCGATTGCAGGCCCCGCGGAAAAAGCAGTAACCGCTGAAAGGCTTCCAAGCTGAACCCATGAACTGTCATACCTGTAAAGCGTGTTGTCAGAGCCTTTTCTTGCATAAACCTTTCCGCTGAATGCATGTATTTCACTGATGTTGCTTCCGGGGTTCCCAAGATTTGGCCAAGAGCCTGAAGAATATCTGTAAGCGTCACCGCCAGCCAAAGCCCAATAAATTGAGCCGTCAGTTGCAACTGCTGCAACCGTGGTTAAAAATCCCGCTGGCCTTCCAAGGTCAGTCCATCCATAAGAGTTATTGTATTTGTATGCTGTGGAGAAGTAAGCGCCAACAAGGGTTCCGCCAAAGGAATCAAGCTTGCTTACAGTATCGTTCCTGCCGATTTCCGTCCAGCCAGTGCCGCCTGAATTTAAATATGAAAATGCAGAATAACTTGGTGCCGCAACCGCAAATACGTCATCGCCGTTTCCTGCCTCAATTTCACTTGTGGCGTCTCCCGGCGAGCCCCTGCTCGCCCAGTCGTTTGCAGTTCCTGTGGAATTCATGTAAACAGTGTTGCCGTTAAGCGAATACCATCTGTCCCTCCCGATTGAGGAATCATACATTGCATCAATGTCTCCAAGCGAGCTTCCCATGCTTCCCTTTAATTCCCATACTGCTGCGTTTGAATAAGCGTAAATATCTGTTCCAGCCCTTGCAATGAGTGTGCTTCCCTTTGCGTTTATTACTGTGGCTCCGTTCCCGGGCTTGCCTAGGTTCACCCAGCTATTAGTGCCTTCACTGAATTTGTATACGTTTCCGTTTGAGATTGCATAAACCCCGGCGTAAGCGGAAGCGCAGAACAAGAGCGCGAAAATAAACGCAGCAATCAGTACTTTTCCTTTCACTCCTTTTTCACCTTGAATGTCTTTCCGCACTTTGGGCAAGTGTACCTTATTGCATCCTGCTGCACTTCAACGCCTTTGCTGCATTTTTCGCAGAATTCCTCGCCGCACTCAGGGCAAAAAATTTTTTCACCGGTTTCTGCGCCGCAGTTCGGGCACGCATTTTCCGCTGATTCCCCTTTTTCAAGTTCCATGCCTGAATCCCTGCCTTCCCCTATGCTTAGGTTTTCAAGCTCTTCCATTGACTCGTCTTCGTCTATTTCATCCGGCACTTCCTGCCCCTTCTTTTTATCCTTTTTTTCCTCGCCAAACAACTCAGCCACGCTTAGCTTTTTTTTCTCCTCTTCGCTCAGGCCCGCGGCAGCTGCTTTAGGCTGCACTGCGGCCTGCCTCATTTTTTGTTCAGGCGCTTTCACATCTTTAAGCTGCGTTGCAGCGGCCCTCTCGCCCCTCATCCTCATCCTTCGCTCGAAAGGCGTTTCGCCTTTTTTCTCTCCGTGGCTCTCTTCCTTAAACTGCTGCACGATTGAAGGCGCCTGTGGCTGCACCGCTTCATCCACTTCGGTTTTTTTCAGCTGCTCGAAAATGTTTCCCGCAATAATTTCAAGCTCGTCCTCTTTCGGCAGCCTCTTGTTTTTTTCCTTGAAGCTCTTTACCTCTTTTTCAACCAGCGCTTTTGCCTTTCTTTTTCTAGTATCTTCCTTTTTGCTTTCCATCTGGCCGTAAATAGCCGAGCTTAGCTCGTCGCCTTCTTTGAGGATTTTTTTTGTTTCACGCGATACAGGCGTTCGCGGCGATTCCTGCTGCCTGTAAAACCGCTTGAGCCTTCGCGGCACCTTTTCTTCAGGCATTCACTTCCCTTTCTCCATTGCTTTTTTTATCTTCCTTATTTTTTCGTCCTTTTCCTTAAGCATTTTTTCAAGCTCGCTTTCATCTTCGCCGCCCGCGACCTCTATCCGCCCTGCGTCTTCCCTTACCTGTGAGGGCGTTTCATCATCTTCATCAGCCTCTTCTTTTTTTCCCCCTTCCTCCGGCTTCCCGGGTTTTTTCCCCAGCTTTTTCTCTTCTTTTTCCGTGATTTCATCCAGTTCCTTGTCAATTGCGCCAATCTCGGTTATCTCCTCGTCTTCGCCTTTTTTGCCGGTTTCATCTTCCTTTTCCGCTTTTGCTTCCTCAAACGGGTTTGGTTCAGGCTCTTCCGCTGGCTTTTCTTCGGTTTCCCGCGGTTTTTTTCCCGGAAAGCTTTCCTTTTTTTCAGTTTTTCCCGGGCCATTATCCTTTTGCCGTTCCTCGATTATTATGTCCTGCTCAAACTGCTGCTCTTCGGGCTGCACCTCTTCAACAACCGCTTCATTTTCCTCCGCTGCATTCCATTCCTCTGCCTGTTCATTTTTCTCTTCCGCAGCATTCTTTTCCCCTTCCCCTGTTTCTTCCGCGGGCTTTTCATCCGCGGGCATGGATTTAACCGCGGGCTGGCCCTGCATCTGCCTTAACGAAATTTTTTTCTCCAGTGCATCCTTGATTTCCTCGAGTTTTTTTGCCTCGATTCCATGCACGCTTACATATCCCTTTTGCTCCTCTTTTTTTGCAGCCGAGGCGTCCAAGGGCTTTGGCTCCATTACCCTTTTGATTGCGAGAAAGGCAAGCATTGAAAAAAAAACCGTTACGATTGACGCAAAAGTTGCCTCAATGAATTCAAGTTCGCTAAAAAAACTGAAAAGCAGGCCGACGCCGATTGAAGCCGCCCCGAAAATGAATCCGATTAGGATTCCCGCGCCTGCGCGCATTTCCTTTTCAAGCCAGTTGGATTTTTTCCACCCCAGCCTGAGGAAAAGATAGCCGATGCTGATTCCGCCGAGCATTACGTAAAAAACCACGAACGCAGTCAATGCAAGCGTTGTTTCGCTCATTTACAATTCACCGCCCGATTTCAAAATAATAATGGGCATAAGACATATTTAAATACTACTTAATAAATATTCTTTTCATGGCTGAAAATATTGCGGGGCTTGTTTTCGCGTCAATTTTTGAATTCCTGAAAGGGTCCTTCATTAACTCAATCCCGTTATTCATAATCGTGCTTTTCGGCATGTGGCTCAAGGAAAAATTAAAAAGAAAATACAGGCTCAGCTGGGTGAAATCTGTTTTCGCCGCGACATTCATTATTTGCCTTGCGCTTATCGCCTTTGCAAACCTTCAGCCCTGGTTTTTCGCATTGGGCGAACAGACCGCGGGCACTGCGCCGCCTGTAATAAGCGAAACAATCCTTGACTCGGTTTTTTTCGCAGCCGCAACACTTGTGCTTTTTTTCTTAAAGGCGCTAGTTGTTTCCCTGGTGCTTTTGCCGCTTGAATTCGTTGGCGCATTTGTCTCCGAGGCAATTGAAAAAAAATTCAAATGGCATTCGCTTGCAAGGCTTTACATTTCCGTTTTTGTAATGACTGCAATCGCATCGGCGCTGATTCTCTTCGCTTTCCCCTGGATTCTCACGGGAATAATTTACCTTGTGTTCTTCACATTCTGAAAAAAAGGCTAAATCAGTGATTACTGGTATTCGGCAAAATCCGCTTCTTTTATTTTAGCCAATTCAAGAAGTCCTTTAAGCGTTCCAATCTTTAGTTCAGGGTGGTTTGGAACGACAGTTCCAATTGGCCCGCTGGCGGTTTCCTTGCGCAAAACAATATGGCTTCCTTTGCGGCGGGCAATTGAGAATCCGAATTTGTTGCAAAGTATTTTTACGCATTCCTTGCCTGAAATCTTTTTAAGCAGTGGCAACCTCAGCCACCTCGAAACTTGTAAGAAGCGGATGCCGTATGTCCTTCAATGGAAATTCTTCCACATATAATTCTGTGGCTTCCTTAAGGTTTGCAAGCGCTTCCTCTATTGTGTGCCCCTGGCTCACGGTTCCAACTTCAGGGCATTTCGCCACATACATGCCGTCTTCTTTCTGGATGATTGCGGTCAAAGTAAAAGTTTTCATAACATCACAAATAACAATGCCCTGCTCGTGTATTTAAGTTTTTCCCCCATACTTTTTTATAAAAATTAAAAAAACAAAAAAAAGAATCAGAAAAAAATAATGCGCGGAAAAAATTCCCGCGGCTTACCTGTAGTCTGTTGCAGTGCCGGAGTTCACGTATTCTTCCTTGCACTGCGTGCTGCAGAACCTTCTCGCGTAATGGCTGCCTGTCGGGTCCATTATGGTTTTGCCGCAGTTCATGCACCTGTATTCAATCCTGTCCCTTGCCGAGTAACCTGTGTTTTTCTTGTTTTGCCTTATCCCCAAATCCATATTATCGCCTCACTCGACTCCGCTGTAATCTTCTTCTTCGCTTCCGTAACCGGAATCATCGCTTTCCAATTCCGATTCTTCGCTAACTTCATCGGCTTCTTTTTTCTTCATTGCTTTTTTCTTTTTCGCCACAAAAACACCCCTTGCAATTCCCTTAAGCTGGCTCGCAGTCCCAAAAGCGTGTTGAACAAATAAATGGCCTTGCCTTAATTTTGCCTTTAAATTCTTCAGCCATTCAACGCGCTTTCAATTGTGCTGCAAAATATCTTATTCCATTGTAATGTTATTTAAAGATATGGCGGGGGGCTGCAAAAAGGGCTTTTTTTCACGGAAACAAATAAATAGCCCAAAGGCATTAAACTTATATTCACTTTAATAATAATATACAAAGGAATGCCGATGAGAAAAACCCTTTTTCCCGCACTTTTCATCCTGCTCTTGATGTTAAGCTCGCCCCTTGCTTTTGCAGCTGAAACAAGTGCAGCCAATGCCGCGCCAACAGCTTCATTGGCGGATGCAGCCAATGGCCTTGAAGCCCCGGCAACCTCTGCGGATGCAGCGGCAGGCGAAGCGGATTCAGCCAGCGCTTCTTTTTCCTGCGGTTCAACAGAGCTATCCCAAAAGGAAGCACAGGCAGTCCAGGACCTGTTGAAAGACGGTCTTTTGGGCTCGCAGTTAAGTTCCGGCACTCCTGCAAACACTGACAGGCAAATGCTTGACAACAATACGCTTGTCATGCACGATTTTGACAGCAACGAGGCAGCGAAAACCGAGGCGCCGAGCCAGAAAATCGAGCCATGGGAAGTAAGCCATTTGCTCAACAATTACATCAAGGGCTCTTTTTCTGTGGGCATTGATTTGGAGGACTCGCTGCGCACAGGCGTATGCAAGGACCCTGAGGACAAGAAGTGCTCTGTGTTAGGGGGAAACTTGCAGTACAGGAACAGCGGTGACGGAATAAAAATTGTAAAGGAAGAGATTACCTCGGGCATAAAGAATATTTTCGGCAGGGATGCAAACGAGGGAATAATGGGCCTGACAAAAGAAGAGAATGATGCGCTGCAGGCGCGCCTGCTTGACACGCAGCTTGACGACAATTCCTCGCAGCTCAAGACAGCGCAGAGAATACAGTCGCAGATGATTCCAAACAGCATTTTCACTGACTTCTTTGAGTCAAGAATGGAAACAAATTGCCGCGACCAGGGCTGCCTTATCAGCTCTTACTCTTTTTTTGACAAGTACTTTAACGCCTGGACAAGCGCTGAACTGACTGTTTCAAACGTCGGCCCGATGTTCTGGGGCGCGACAAAAAAGGCATTCCACTGGAGTGCAAGGAAAGTCGCCTGGCCCTGGCAGGCAAAGCTTGACGAACTCGTTGACCAATGGAAATACGTTTTCAATAATCCGGATACATTTTTGGGCAAGTCAAGGATTCTGCGCTATAAGGCAAAAATTGACAAGTACGGCTTCAACGAGCTTGACTTTTCACTGAACTACAAGGGCGCAGGCCAGCAGTATGCGCCGATAATCCAGACAGCGCAGTTTGAGCAGTGGTGGAATGACATTTCAAAGGCAGGCGGATACCTTGACACTGTGACAACGGTTGAAAGGAAAACCGCGTTAGTGCAGAGCGTGAAGGACATGCGCAGCATTTACCGCGCAATAGATTATCCTTCAAAGGTTGCGCAGCAGGAATACAATCAAATAGCCGCAAGGGCTGGCTTGGGCAGCTCTGAGGAAATTGCCGCGAGAATAAATTTCGGCAGGGCTGTTGCAAAAACAGGAAACTGGATTGATGACACGATTGGCCCTGATGTGCAGTACTATGCTTCAACGCACCCGATTTTTAAGTTGAATGACAAGGCGATAAAGGATTTGGGCACAGGCGAATTCATAATGGTTTCAGATGACTCGAGGATTCCGAGGACAATTTTTGACAAGTTTGCAAACGACGGCCACTTCGGCAACTGGACAGGGGAAGCAGCGGGAAAGCACAACTTTGTCTTTGAGACAAGCGGCGACAACCTTGTCCTTTACAAATTCAAGCCCTCGCAGCTTGTAAGCGAAGTGGAAAAAGGCGAGTTGGAGGGCGCAATGGTGCCAGGCGCAAAAATGTTCGTGAAAAACGACAGGGGCGAATACCTGAAGCTTTCAGGCGCAAACATTGAATACATCAAGCAGACTGTAACTGGAAAAGCGCAGATTTTTTCCGGCCAAATGGTTGCAGCGCAGGAAATGACTCCATACGAGTTCGCCTGGCGCCTGAGCAATTTCCGAATGTACGATTTGAGGATTGCAAGGCCGCCTGTTAACTCCGCAAGAATTTTAAGGGGGCTCAGGGAAAGGAATTTTGTTGAAAGAAGTTACTGGAGCGCCTTGGACAAATTAATGGCGCAGGAAGAGGAGTTCTTCAAAAGCTATTTTTCAGTCAAGGGCGGCGCAAAGTGGACTGCTTACCCATTCTTTTACTGGGGCGCGAAAAGGGGCCTTAACGTTGAAGGCCTTTCAATGTACCAGCTGCCTGAGACATGGTATGAACTGCGGTTTGTTTTAGGGCAGGGAAAGATTTACGGCGACGCATACATTGATTTTTTCGCAAACGAGGGCTCAGACCAGGGCGACATCTTTGTGAAAATGCTTAACTATCTTCCCTGGAAACTGGTTTTGAATGAAGTCTCGGACAAGTTCTCGCCGTTAAAGGACTTCTACAACCAGATGACTGGAAGGGAGATGAGGAATGAAACGGAAAACCTTGCATACTATTTAAGCACGCAGAGCGAATGCGTTAACTGCGGTGTCACGCTTTCAACCGAAGACCTAAAGACTTTCTCCCCGAACTTCAGCGTAGGCAACGGCATTAATTCATACATTTTGGAGGACACGCTTTCTGAAAAGGCAAAGGAAAAAGGCCAGACGCTTATCGCCTTTGCGCACCACACTGACCTTAAAGGAAAAATGTCAGACCAGGAGGATGCAGGGGAAGGCATTAACCTTGTCAACGCAATCAATGACAAGAAAACCTGCGGTGACGCATTAAAGGACTTGCTGCTTGGAATTGACTTTTCATCAGCCAGGACAGCGGCGCTAACGCTTGGAACCCTTGAGGCTTCAACTTATTTCCTTTTCGATTGGGCCGGCATTTTTGGCACAGCTGCAATCCAGACTCTTGTGACTCCAAAACTCCAGGACTGCGTTGACACAGAGGAAGGCTATTACGCGCACTACTTTGTGCCAGTCAAAAAAGAAGAAGACAAAACAGGCGGCACTTCAGAGGTTTCAACGGAAAAAGTAGGCAACATGGTTGACGACCTCAAAAACCAGTTTTTGGGGGCATTTGAAGGCGACTCCAATTCTTTGACGCAGGACGCAGTTGACCAGCTTAAAGGCGACATTGAAAAATTTGTTTCAAACGCAAAAGAAGCTGATTTGGTTCAGGCAACGCTTAACACGCAGGGCCTTTCAAGCGGCGCACTCACTGGAAAAAAGCTTTTCTATTTCTGGTGCGGACCCAACTGCCAGATTACTCCCTCAAAGTACAAAACCAGGGGGCAAAATGTCATTGAAAGCCAGGATGGAAACATAGGCCTTGTGTTTGATTACGCAAACGGCGTGATGTCAAGAAAAGACGCTGACTCAAATGAATTGGTGCCTGTACTGACAAACGCTGACGCGGTTAGGATGAGCATGGACAACCTGCAGATTCCCGCAACAGAAATCCCGCAGAGAATGACAATTGTCTGCACAGGGGATTCAAACAACGCAATGTTTGAAATTGACGCAAAGGGAAACGCTTTTGTGAAAGACGCAAGCATTTTAAGCTGCATTCAGGGCGGCATTGAAGAGCAGACAGGCCTGCCTCTTTCAAGCGACAACCTTGCTGATGCGTTCGGCTTGGTTGACGCGGTTGTAACTTCCTCTCACCCAAGCATCACGCCCCTGAATGACAAAATAATTGCGGAAGGCACCCCAAGAAAACTCGCGCAGGGAAGCAATGCAAAGATAATCATCAAAGCCAATAAACGCGTAGAGCTTCAGGGCTCAATTGACGAAGCGCCGGAGGTTGGAGAACTTGAATCAATCCAGTTAAAGAACGGAACAATTGTCGTAAAGCCGGACGGCTGCCTTTTGGTTTGGTTAAGGCACCACGAGCAGGGAATACTGCAGCAGGCTGATGCATCCAATTTAAAGGCAAACCTCACAAGCATTGAAAACCCTGACACTGGCTGCGAAGAGCCTGCAGTTGATTTTGAGGTTGAAGGGAACCCTGACTCTGACCTTGCAATGCAGCGCGTTGACGCATTCAACAAATCCTTGGAAAAAATGGGGCCGTTCCAGGTGTTTGAAACAGCGACAAAACGCTATGTTCTTTACAGCGGCACTCCGCCTGAATGCCAACAGCATTTGAAGATAATTGACAAGGAAACAGGCGAAACAAAGGATTTGACAGGAACATTTATGCAGACTCCGACTGGATTCAAATTCATTGACGAAAACGGAGTAGAGCATACCTTTGATTTCTCGGCGCCAAACGGAGTTCCAACTTTGACTTACAACAATGGCGCGCCTGAAACCCTGAGAATGGCTGAAGGAAAAAACGGCTCATTTTATTACGACCCGGACAAAGGGTTATGGTACGCGGAGAACGCGCAACTGCTGCCATTGCTTGAGGCATTCAAGGACAAGGGCATGAGCACCCAAGTCGGGCCAAACGGCGCGGTTACATCAACCGCTGCAGGCAACGTTGTCACAGTCAACACTGGTTCAGGCAGCGGCTTTGACTTGCTAAACCTTCCCTCTTTGCCTGAAAACCCATTGCTCCTCGCGCTGTTCTTGTCGGCAATCTTGGCTGTAATGGTTTTCGCGAGATTCAATGCAATGGCGCGGAAAGGCAAGAGAGAAAAATAGGCTGCGAATTTTTTTATTGTTCCCTTATTTTTCCTGAATATTCAGCTGTTCTGATAAGGATTACCAACTCATTTAGTGGCCTGCTCCAGTTGCTGGCGGTGTTTACTAGGTTGCCAATCCTTTCCCGCTCAAGCTGCGCCTGTGGACTTTTCACGCTCATTAAAGGCGTGATTGAGGGTTTTTCTCCCTTCCTTGGCATAATGCCTTCCGTTAGATAGGAATTGAATAAATTTTCCGGAGTGATTCTTTCCGGAAGAATATTCTGGTATTCCCTGTTTAAGCCTTCGCATAAGGCAGCCAATCTGCGGGAAAGCTCCATAAAATTTTCTGCCTCTTTCGCCAAGGCCCCTGCATTCATTTTCCTTGGCATAATATCTTTTGCCGTAATCGGGTCTAAGCCGGCTTTGCCGTAACCTTTAAACAAGTGCTTGTTGACGGCGTTGCGGGCGGCCGAAAGAACAGGAATATCGCCTTTCTTTCCCCAGAATTTTACGTCTTTTTTCAACCGCAGAAACCTAAACCGCTTGTTTTTCTCCATGTACTTCTTTCCAGAACCTATTGCCGCTTTGCTGAGAATAAGTTCGTGCATAAGGTTGTGTAGTTCCACGCGGTGCTGAACATCCAGCCTTTCAAAAAAATTTTTCTTTGCCTCTGCGGCTCCGGCTTCTAATTGCTTCCTTCGCTCAGCATATGCTTCTTGCTCAAAGTGGTCTTTTTCCGCCTGCCTTGTGGCTGCAGCCACTGCTGCATTACGCTCTGCTTCAGTAAGTGCGCTTTGCGCAGCTCTTGGCCTTGGACGAACAGCTGGAGGCATAACCAATTATTGCCTTTTTTTCTTTAAAAAACCGATGGTTGGGGCGTTTATTTAAGTGTACATGGGCGTGGGGGTTTTTGATTCAAGCCTGTTGACTGTTTCATGCGTTTCTCGGACTCTCTGCATTTGTTTAAGCAGTTCTTTCTCTGTTTCCTTTGCTTCCTTCAGCAATGGCTCAATGTTTATCTCCAGCCCGATTATTTCGTTGAGTTTTTTCAACAACTCTGCAGCAGCCTCGTAGTCCGCGGCAATTTTCACATTGCCCATAATGGAGATGGCCTCCAAATCAGTTGCCTTGAAGTCCATTAAAATCAGCGCTGTAACGCCAGTGGTTATCCCGTCCTCGATGATTTCGAGTTCGTGTTTTTTCAGCATTTCCTTTGATTTTTCGTTTGCCGCAATCCCGTAAATCAACTGCTTTTTGGCCCCATCAGGCGCATCAGTGTGTATTCCCGCAAGGCTTATCACGCGCTTCACTCCCTTCTGCAGAGTCCATTCAACCATTGCCCTTGCAAAATAATCCGTGAAATTTCGCGGAATGATCTGCTCGGAGATAAGAACCGCCAGTTTTTGCTCATCGTTAACGTAAATGCGCGAAGGCCTGACAGGAACGCCCTTGTGTATCCTGATTATTGGAACAAAGGCATTTGAGTCAATGTAGCCGCATTCCCTGAACTTCATTTTCTCAACAAGGTATTTTGCGGCAATTGTTCCAACCAAGCCCATTCCCGGAAACCCTTCAATCAGCGTGTAACCCTTTATGTTAAGCGGGCACACTTCAACGAATTTAACGAATTTTTCAGCCATGAAAACAACTCAATATATTGAACGATAGTTAAATTTATTAATCCCTTTTGCCTTACTTAATGCGATGAGAGACCAGGGCATGGGCATTCCGGAAAGTTCCAAGTCTGCGATTTTCGAGCAGGAGTTCCGCAAGCCGCCGGAGGAAAAGCCAAAGCATGCTGGAAGCGCGGGCGGCTTAAGCATGGGCAAGCTTTTGGGCATCATTGCAGTGCTTCTCTTTGTCCTTGTCGCAATCGTGATTGCCATTAACCTGCTGCCTCCGCAGCCGCCTTTAACCAATTGCAATGAGAACTGGAATTGCACTGAATGGAGCGCCTGCAGCAACGGAACGCAGTCAAGGTCATGCAGCGATTCATCCAATTGCGGAACAATTGAGTTGAAGCCGGCAGAGGAAAGGGACTGCCAGTTGCCCGCTGATTCTGATTACTGCGCCGCGGCTTCCGAGTGCGGGGGAAAAGGCCTGGCGCACGCTGAATGCGTTGGCGCGTGGGCCTGCGAAAGCAAAAAATGCGCCTGGAACTGTGAAATCGTGCCACCTGTTGGCACTTCGGGAAAAATAATCAACCTTAACTTCGGGCAAAGCGTTGAGGTTGCCGGATTAAATTTTGAGGTTTACAAGGCCGAGATAGCGCAGGAAATGCTTTCAGGTTTCGGCGGCTCGATAAAGCTAAACTCTCCGGGAGACGGAAAAGAGTATTTCACGGTTTGGGCAAAAATTACAAACAACGGCGCTAAAAACGCAAACATTCAGGCATCCAATTTTTCCTCTTCCGACAGCCTCGGCAACAAATATGGTTTGGGCCTTAACATTAGGTTTGATGGAATGAATTCAAGGGCGGGAAGGATAGAGCCTGGGAGAAATGTTTCTGGAACGCTTACCTGGGAGGTTCCGGTTGCAGTGGATTCCTTAAAGGTTGAATTTGACCTGCTTAACATTGAAACCGACAAGGAAAAAATTGTGTGGGCTGTTCCGGTTTCAGCCGCTTCACTGAGAGAATGCACTGGCTTTTCAGGTGCAAAATACCTTGCGCACAATTTCCTTGAGTCTGGGGAAGAATTCCAGATTGCACTTCAGAATGCAAGCGGTGGAACATGGCTGAATTATTCCATTTACTTTGATTCAAACGTTTCCCCGACTTCCGTTAACAGGACAGACGTGAGGATGAACAAATCAGATACAGTGATAGCGCACGCCAACCTGAATAAATCCGTAGTCGCAGGCAATCAGATAACTGTGCACCTGGACTACAATTCCACGGAAAGCATTGTCACCTCTGAAACAGCGCAGTGCACTTACAGCACCTGATTTTGCGAAAAAGAAACATTTATAATTAGTTAAACCGATTAATATTTTAGCAGGTAAAACCTAAAAGCCAGTGTACCTTGAGGTGCACGTTCTAGTGCTTTTGGGTTCTGCAATTTTTTTACCAAACATGGTAAACCTCTTGTTCTATCTTTATCAAATCAACATACTCTGAATTGGAGTGCTCAAACTTTTGAAAGCAAGCCCATGCAAGGACATCGGCAAATTGAAGCCCAGCCCAAGAATGCGAATAAGAGTGCTGAATTGTTATTTTTAGTTCCGTTGCCGAGAGAAACCTTTATCCCCTTTAGGGGATAGATGAATCGAGGCTTTGGTAAGGGGTTGTTAAGGGGAACAGCCAGATGGTCCCCTTAAACGCACTAATTCTGTAAATGTTGTTCGAGAAAAAGC
>JAZDDZ010000020.1:0-23211 GCA_043809245.1 Candidatus Iainarchaeum sp. | reverse complement strand
AAACAGAAGCACTGTCCACATGCACAGCTACGAAATGCAAGCCTCAATATACGCAACCAGCAAAACCAGAGGCTTGGAATACCCCCAAACACTCCAAGACATCATAACACCCCAACTAACGGGAGAAATTTAAACTGTTACATTTTTTGGAAAAGCTTTAAAAGTGGTAAGCCCTTATTTTTTCATGGCGGAAGAAGGGTTAATGGCTTTTTTCAGCGGCTTGTGGCACGCGGTATTGCCTTACGTTGAAATTGTTTACCCGAATTTTGCGTCAATGCTGCCCATGGTTGTCACTTTGATGTTTTCAATTGCGGCTTACGGGTTTCTTGTGTTCAATTTTTACCGTTTTGTGGCGAAAAGGGATGTATTCGAGACAGGGCTTGCGAAATACCACAACAAGACGAGCCTCTCGCCGTCAATAATGAAGTTCATTGTAAGGCTATTCGAGTACGGCATGATTTTCCCGTTCATTGTTTTCCTTTGGTTCGGCGGCTTCTCAGTGCTGCTTTTTTTGATGGCAAAAAACATTGACACGACGCAGATACTGCTTATCTCAGTTACATTCGTTGCATCCATCAGGCTTGTGTCCTATTACTCGGATGACCTTGCAAAGGACATGGCAAAGCTGATTCCCTTTGCATTTCTCGGCGTTGCAATAGTCGAGCCTTCTTTTTTCTCGCTTGACCTGTTAGGGCAAAGGCTTGGTGAAATACCGAAGTTCATTCCCCAGATAGCAGCGTACCTTTTGTTCATGGTATTGCTTGAGTGGGCGTTAAGGGTGCTGCTTTTCTTCAAGCAAATGCTGTTTGGGATTTCGGCAAAAGATGTTGAGAAAGCAGAGCAGGCGGAAAAGGAGAGCGCCTAAAACACAACAGGAACTAGTTATTACGTTTTAGCCATCGATAGGCTAAAAGTAAGATTTAAATATTGTTTGCTGCCTGGTTTTATCAGGTGGTATTTAATGGAAACCGTGACTTTGTCGGAAAAATTCCAGATAGTCATTCCCAAGAAAACAAGGGAGGACTTGAATCTTAAAAGCGGCCAGAAGCTTGTGATAATTGAAAAGGGAAACAGCATTGAGCTTGTGAGGATAGGCGACATAAAGGGCGCAATGGGCTTGGCACAGGGCGTTTCGCTGAAGGGGTTAAGGGATGAAAGCGAACGTTTTGGTTGACAGCAGCGTCTGGATAGAGTTTTTCGCGGGAGGCCCCAAGGCGAAAAAAGCCGCGGAAATAATTGGCAGAGCCCAAAAAAGCGCCTACAAAACGCCTTCACTGGTTTTGTTCGAGGTTTACAAGAAAATAAAAAAAGAGCTAAGCGAGCAGAAGGCCAGCGAGGCAATAGCATACATAATTGATGCCACGGAAATAATTCCATTGAATGAAAGGATTGCGGTTCATGCCGCTGAAATAAGCCTTGCCCACAGCCTTTCAATGGCTGACTCGGTAATAAAGGCAACAGCTGAAATTACGGGCTCGGAAATAAAAACAAAGGACAGCCATTTCAAGGGCCTTGAAAACGTTGAAATAATTTAGTCTTGTGGTTAGTTTATGGATTACAGAAAACCCGAACTCATTCTTCCCGCCGGCTCAATGGATGCGTTAAAGGCCGCTGTCCTTAACGGAGCTGACGCTGTTTACTTTGGCGCAAAAAAATTCAATGCAAGGATTCCCGCGCAAAATTTCGCAGGGGAACAGTTAAGGGATGCGATTGATTTCTGCCATTTGCACAAAAAAAAGGCATACTTGGCGCTGAACATCCTCATCAAAGATTCCGAAATAAGTGAAGCAATTGAAACCGCGAAAAACGCTTTCACGCTCGGAATCGATGCAGTGATTGTTCAGGATTTGGGGTTGATTAAGGCATTGCGCGAATTGCTGCCTGAACTTGAACTGCATGCCTCAACGCAGTTGACATGCCATAACAGCGCGGGCGCAAAGTTTCTGGAAGAATTGGGCGTGAAAAAAATCGTTTTGGCGAGAGAGCTTTCATTGAAAGAAATAAGGGAAATAAAGAAAAACTGCGGGGCGGAGATTGAGTGCTTTGTGCACGGCGCCTTGTGCTTTTCTTATTCGGGCCAGTGCCTTTTCAGCAGCTTTTTGTTCAAGAAATCCGGCAACAGGGGGATGTGCCTGCAGCCCTGCCGCCTGCCTTACACGCTGAAGGGAAAGGGGGGAAAGGAAAGCAGAAGCGGGTTTGTTTTGTCGATGAAGGATTTGATGACAGCCTACAATGTGAAGCAATTGATTGAAGCGGGAATTGATTCTTTCAAGGTGGAGGGAAGGCTGAAGGGCGTTGAGTATGTTGCAGCGGTTGCGCGCGCTTACAGGCACGCAATTGATGCGTGCTTTAATGCAAAAGAAAGGCTTTCAGAGGGGGATGTGAAGCTGATGAAAATCGCTTTCATGCGCGAGCCGACTAGAGGGCATATTTTGGGTGAAAACGAATTGGTGCATCCCGCTGCTTCCGCGCGCAAGGGGCTTCTGGCAGCAGAGGTCCTGGGTTTCGCGGGGGCAATGGTTAGGTTAAAGCTTTATGAAAATCTTTTCCAGTGGGACAGGTTCGCGCACGTGAAAGGCGATGAGGTGGAGGAGTTCAGCGCGGTTAAAATATTCAAGGGAAAAAAAGCTGTTTTCAAGGCGCTCAAAGGGGAAACTGTTCTGGTGCAGACCGGAAAAAAGCCTTACCTCGAGGAAGGGCAAAGGCTTTACTTCACGTCAAGCAAAAAGCTGAAGGACTTCGCTTATTCGTCAATAAAGAAAAATTCCGCGGTGAAATATGATTTGCATGTTTCCGCGGCAGCGGGAAAACAATTGCATGCTAGGGCTAAATTTGCGGGAATTAATGCGGAGATTCTGCACGATTTTGTTCCAAATGAATCCGAGAAAATAAAGGCGACTAGGGAAATGCTTGGGGGAAAGCTGTTCAAGGAAAGCGATTTCTTTTCAACTGGAAAATTCAGCTGTGAAATTGAAGGAAAGCCTTTCGTGCCTTTAAGCGTGCTGAAGGCATTCAAGAACAAGATAATGCGTGAAATGCGCGAAAAGCTTTTCCTGGAATACAGGCGCAAGGTGGATGAAAAAGGTTTTGCGGAGAAAAAAGAAAAACTGCTTTCATTTGAGGCAAACGGGGCAATGGAAAAAGGCGCGCAAAAAACAGTTGTTTTCCTTGACAACAAGGAATTGCTGGAGGAAAGCGCAAAGAATGCTGATGAGGTTGTCTGCAGCGGTTTTTTGCCGAATGAATCTGATTACGTGAAATCGCCGAAGATTCAGTCTGATGAGGATTTGCGCGAATTTGAGGAAAGGTTTTTGAAAAAAGCAAAGGGAATTGTTTGCTCAAATTTGGGCGCGCTGCAGCTTGCTGTTAAAAGCAAGGTGCGCTTTTGGGCTGGCAGGGAACTGAATGCATTCAATTCGCTTTCCGTGAAACTGCTCGTGGATTTGGGCGCGGAAAAAATCGTTCCATCCGTTGAATTGTCAATCAGGCAGCTTAATGAAATGCCTTTTCGCGAAAGGCTTGTTCCGCTTGTTTTCTTTTACCCTTGCCTGATGGTTTCAAGGGCTTACGCAAAAGAAAAAATGCAGAAAGAATACGAATTGTCGGACAGGAAGGACTTCCGCTACAAAGTGTTTTTTGATGAGCAGGGGATAATGCGCATCTTTAACCCTTTGCCTGTTGACATGCTTTTCGAGCTTGAAAAGTTTTCCGGGTTCGGAATGGTTGCATTGGACTTCACTGCAACGGAGAAAGCGGAGGCAATGGATGCGCTGGAATTCCTCGCTGAAAAAAGAAAGGGAAAAAAGCCGCTGAAGAAGTTCGCGAAGTTCACGCGCGGGCATTACGCGGAAGAAGTTTTCTGAACCCGCCGCGCAAATTAAACGAAGCGCAGCACTTCGATTAAATCCCTGATTTTTTTTCCACCAATCCTGACCTTTGGATTCAACGCGAATGCTTTCCCGCAGGCGCGGAAAAGGCATTTGTCGCTTGTGCCGTCTCCAACCGCAATGCAATTGTTCCGCCCAATTTTCAGTTTTTTCATTAGTTTTTTTGCCTCACGGCTCTTGCAGATGAAATTGCCGCAGCAGCTTCCTGAATGCCTTTTTTTTGGCAGCACTTTTCCGTTGAAAATGCCTTTCGCATCGGATTCAAGCATTGGAGAGGCTGCTATTTTAACTCCAAACTTTTTTGCAAAAAACCGTACAACGGGTGAAAATGCAACCGAGACAATGGCTATTTCAAATCCCTTTTTTTTAAGGCCATGAATTGTTTTTTTCGCGTTTTTCTGCAGATGAATTTTTTTGCAGGCAGCGGTTATTTCGCTTTTTTTCCTTCCCTTGAGAATTTCAGCTAGCGAGAGGGTGATTTGGAAATCCTTTATTTTTCCTTTTTTCAGCTTTGCCCTGAGTTTTTTCAGTTCCCTGAAGAAGCCAAAACGCTTGGATATTGCTTCAATGCTGCTTTCCCGTATAAGCGTTTTATCCAAGTCAAAGAACGCGATTCCCGCGGATTTTTCCGCTTTTTTGCATGAATTCATTGAGAGAATTGGATGGCTTTAAATTTTTAAGGAGTATTAACGCCAATTTTAGGGCAATGAATGGTTTTAGCGGAGAAGAAAACAGTGGCTTTTTTTACCACGCAAGGCGCTTCTGGCACAAGTACCTTTCAAGGCCTTCTGTAAGCGTGATAATTCCCGCGTACAATGAATGCAAGACAATAAGAAAAGTAATCGAAATAGTGAAGAAAAACAAGTGGGTTGACGAATTAATTGTAGTGGATGACGGGTCAAAGGATGAAACCGCAGAAGAAGCGCGGAAAGCCGGGGCGATTGTTTTCTCTCATTCAAAAAACAGGGGAAAAGGCGCGGCGATAAAGACAGGCATAGAGAAATCAAAGGGGCAGATTCTATGCTTTGTTGATGCAGATTTAAAGGACCTGAATCCAAAGGCAGTTGACCTTTTAGTGGAGCCCCTGGCTTTCAATGAAGCAGACATTGTGAAAGGGGATTTTGAAAGGGCTGCGGGAAGGGTAACACAGCTGGTGGCAAACCCGTTAATGAAGCACTTGTTTGGGGAAACCATAAGGCAGCCTTTGAGCGGACAGTTCAGCGCAAGGCGGAAAATCCTTGAAAAAATGCCGATAGCGAACGATTACGGCGTTGATGTTGGCATTCTGCTTGACGCCACAAAAAAAGGCGCAAGGCTCAAGGAAGTGTTCATCGGAAAAATAGAGCACAGGCACAAGACATGGATTGGCCTGGTTCCAATGGCAGAACAGGTTTCGAAAACCATACTTGAAAAGGCGGGCGTACTAGGCAAAAACAGGAAAATAATTGTATTTGATTTGGACAAGACGCTCATCGCAGATGACAGCCTTGAGGTGATTGCAAAAGAATGGGGCTTTGAGGCTGAGCTGCTTGAATTAAATGGAAGGCTCCAGAAAGGCGAGTTAAAGGAATTCGAGTTAAGCCAGGCGATTGCAAGGCACTTCAATGGAAAAAAAACCGAGGACCTTGCGCTGATTCTGCAGAAAATGCGCCTGCAGAAGAACGCGGAAAAAGTAGTTAAAAAACTGAAAACAAGCGGTTACAGGCTAGCGATTGTTTCGCATTCATTCGAGCCAATAGTTGCATTCTTTGCGCAAAAGCTCGGCATTGAAAGTTTCAGGTGCCCGAAGCTGCAGATAAAAAGAAAGGCTTTCACCGGAAGGATTTCATTCAGCAAGACAGGGAAGAAAAGCTGTTCATTCCACGGCGCAATGCAGTGCAAAGCCGTAATCCTTGGCAGAATTTTAAAGGAAGCGAACGCAGGTGCCTCTGAAAGCATTGCAGTTGGGGACAGCATAGAGGACGAATGCATGCTGAAGAAAGCGGGATTGGGAATTGCGTTCAACGCGGAAAGGAACATTGCAAAAAAAGCCGACGTGCAGATAAGCGATTTATCCGAGCTGCTGCTGTACGTTTAAAGCTGGAAAACTTTTTATGCGCAGGGAAAGGTTTAAATAAAATCACGCAGGTGTTCTTGTATGGTTTTAGAGTTTTTGGGCTTCATTCCCGCGGAATTCCGCGTGCTGCTGTACAATCTGGCTCTGGCGCTGCTTTACCTTGTGGTTGCATTCATTGCCGCAAAAATAGTGAGCGCTGTTGTTTACAGGCTGAGGTTTTTGGACGGGCTTGAGAAAAGAATTGAAAAGAACGCTTCGACAAGAATCAAAATCACGCACATTATCGCGATTGCATTGAATGCGATAATTTACCTGATTGCAATTGAAGCCGCATTCACGCAGCTTGGGCTGATAGGCGCTGCGGCAATTGTTTCTGCAATCCTTGCATTCATTCCGAATATTCTTGCGGCAATAATCATAATCATAGGGGGTTACGCGCTTGCAAGCACCCTGTCAAAAAAAATTGACGAGCTAAACATTGATTACGCGGAAATACTCTCCAAAATAATCTTCTCCATAATAGTCTACATTTCTCTTGCAATAGCTTTGCCAATAATCCGCATAAACATTGATTTCCTTAACAGCATTTTCCTGATAATCGTGGCATCACTCGGATTGGGGATAGCGATAGCGCTTGGCTTGGGATTAAAGGACATTGTGGACGAAAAGGCACGCGAATACCTGAAAAGCAAAAAAAAGTGAATCACTTATTTTTTTCAATCGCCTTCAACAGCGCGGCAACAAGCTTTCCCAATTGCTCACTTTTTTTCTCGTCCTTTAATTTTCCTTTTTCATCGAACGCGTCATCCGCATTGGCGATGTGCACCTGAGGATAGTTTACAGCTGAAATGTTAACTGACATCAGCACCTGCCTTAAATGCAGTTGCCCCCTCACAGAGCCGAAACCGCCGTCCGATGCGCCGAAAATCGCGGCGCATTTTCCGCTGAATGGCTGCTCCGGGGGCCTTGAAGCCCAGTCAATTGCGTTCTTTAAAACACCGGTGAAAGAAAAATTGTATTCCGGGGATGCAATCAGCAGGCCGTCGCTTGAAGCTATTTTTTGCCTGAACTGCTTAACTATATCGGGAAAGCCTTTTTCTTTTACATCCTCGTTGTATAATGGAATTGCTGAAAGGCCAAAGGTTTCAACAAACGCCCCCTGCTCTTCCGCAAGGTCAGCTGCAATGTTTAACAGTTTTTTGTTGTAAGAGCCTCTTCTTAAACTGCCGCAAAGGCCAAGCAGCTTTAAGCCAGCTCCAGCCATAAAAACACGTTAAGCCTTGGCTTTCCTAAATTTGGGCTTGCATTTGTCCCCAGCACAATAGCTCACGAATGCCTTGCAGTAGGCCCTGTCGCCTTTTTTGTTCAGGTGGGCGCAATCTTCCCATTTAACCCCGCTAAAAGCCTTTTCCCCGCCGTTGCCGCTAACCCCGGCGCCTAAGCCTGCACTTGCGCTTGCGCCCACGCCTGCGGCATTAACCGCCTCGGCTCCTCCTGAAGCGTCAATCAGGTTATTGATTGGCTTTTTTGGGTCAAATGCCTTTGCAGGAGGCGTGTTGCGCCTCGCGGCGTAAAGAATGGAAGAACTCAAGGCCATGCATCAATGAAACGTGAAACTTTTTTTAAAGCTATGTTTGAAAAAGGGAAAAAATTATTTTTTCGGCCAGCGTTTCCTCAAGTTTTCAAGATAGTGTGAAATAATTCCTGCCTCCCGATTTGAAGAGCCTTTTATTGCATTGTTCAGCCGCTGTTCCAATGCAAGCTGCCGCTGCCAGGGGCGGAGGTTACCTGGCGAAGAGCGGCGAAAAGACCCTCTTTTCTTGCGCCTGCTTGCTTTTTCAGGATGAGTGGGTGATTTGGGGTGAAGCCGCGCGTTTTTTCTAATCCTGTGCAGGAGGCTTCTGATTTCGCCAAGCCTTTTTTTGTTTCCAGTGTAAATAGACATCTGGCTTCTGGAAAAAATGGCTATTCTTTTTTTCCTTTGTATTCTCGCAAGGGAATCAACAATAAATATAAAATCCAAAGGCTCGGGAACCGCTAAACCCTGCCCTTGAATAAATTTTTTAAAAATGGAGATATTTCCCTTAAAGCCAGCAGGAATTCTTTCCCCTGTGCCTCTTTCAAGAAGCACATTGAATGAAACATCAATTAAGGTTGAGAGCGCCTCTGCTACTTTCTTGGATAAATAATTCATCGCAGAAAAATTAACCGCTTTCCCGTTTAAAAGCATTTCACACTTTCCTTCATTTAAAAAGGCGGTTCAATTGGCTTTGGGTGAACGAAAACCGGATTGGCTGAAGAAGCGTTTTGAAACGAATGAAAAATTTTTTGAATTAAGCAATGAGCTTGAGGAAAAGAAGCTGCACTCGGTTTGCGTTGAGGCAAGGTGCCCGAATAAAAGCGAGTGCTGGAACAAAGGCACTGCGACTTTTCTGGTTTTGGGCAATGTCTGCACGCGCAATTGCGGTTTCTGCGCAACAAAAAGCGCGAAAAAAGGAAATCAGGTTGACGGGGAAGAGCCGCGAAGGTTAGCGGAGGCGGTTAAAAAATTCGGCTTGAAATACGCAGTGATTACTTCAGTTGACCGCGATGATTTGGATGATTTCGGCGCTGGCCATTTCGCGCGCTGCATTGAAGCAGTGAAAAGCGAATGCCCTGATGTGAAAGTAGAGGTGCTTGTTCCGGATTTTCAGGGAAGACTGGAAAGCATTGAAACTGTTGTGAATGCAAAGCCGGATGTGTTCGGGCACAACATTGAGACCGTGGGGGAGCTCACGGGAAAAGTGAGGGATGGAAAGGCAAGCTATGAAACTTCCTTGAATGTTTTGCGAACAGCAAAGGAAATTGATGCCGCAATCAAGACAAAGTCCTCGCTTCTCTTGGGTTTGGGGGAAACGAAAGCGCAATTGCTTCAGGCGCTTGATGATTTAAGGGAAGCGGAAGTGGATTTTTTGGCGATAGGGCAGTACCTGCAGCCTTCTGCGAAAAATCTGCCTGTAAAGGAATTTGTTTCGCCTGAAAGGTTTGGGGAACTGAGAAAAATTGCCTTGAAGAAGGGTTTTTCCGCTGTTGCCTCAGCGCCTTTCGTTAGAAGCAGTTATCTTGCGCACGAATTGTTCGTGGAAGCTGATGGGAAGATTTAATAATTTAAAAGAGCTATTCTGTATTGGTTTTAATGGCCAAGAAAACAGCGGGCTTGCTGGCTTTTTTCCTGTTGTTCATTGCATTAACTGGCTTGGCTGCAGCGGATTCATTCAGGTCAATTTCAGTTACAGGCTTTCCAAGCGGGAAATCAAACACTATAAACCTCAATGATTCCTCTGCAACAGTAACCGCTGAATTATCCGGCTCCTTCAGCTGCGTTTTTGAGATATTTGATTCTGCTGGAAACCTTGAAATTACAGTGGACTCTATTGAATTGCCTCCAACATCAACGTGCACTGCTTTAATTACACAGGCTGAAATTGCTTTTATGGAGCGCGGGGTACACCGCATTGTTGCAAATGGGCCTTCAGGGATAAGGGGCCAGGCGTATTTCTCGGTTTACGAACTCAAAGTGCCTTCAATTCCTGAAATGCCGCCCGCGTTCGCGCTTTTGGTTGCGGCGTGTGTTTTTGCCCTGGTTTTGCGCGCAAGAAAGCCGCAGTAGGCAAACAAGCAAAGGCAAAATTTTTTAAGCAGCTAATGCCTATTGTTATTGGATTTTATGCCCTTGAAAAAGCTTGCTGTTTTTTCCATTGAAAGGCTCGGGATTTTGAACGAGAAAGGCGAATGCGATGAAAAGCTCAAGCCAAAGCTATCGGAAGAAAAAGTAAAGGAAATGCACAGGCTGATGGTTCTTGCAAGGGCATTTGACGAGAAGGCCCTGTCACTCCAAAGGCAGGGAAGGATTGGCACATATGCATCGGTCAAGGGCCAGGAGGCAGCACAGATTGGAAGCGCGCTGGCTTTGGGAAAAAAAGACTGGGTGGTTCAAAGCTTTAGGGAGAACTCTGTTTCACTTGCTTTGGGTTATCCCCTGCATTTGCTTTACGCTTACTGGGGCGGGGATGAAAGGGGCGCTGTTTGCCCGGAAAACATCAACGTTCTGCCGACTTCAATTCCGGTTGGAAGCCAGATAATTCACGGCGCGGGAATTGGCTGGGCAATGAAAATGAGGAAAGAAAAAGCCGCGGCAATCACTTTTTTCGGGGACGGCGCGACAAGCGAAGGCGACTTCCACGAGGGATTGAATTTTGCGGGAGTATTCAAAACAAATTCAGTTTTCCTCTGCCAGAACAACCAGTGGGCTATTTCCGAGCCGAGGAAAAAGCAGACTGAATCAAAGACGATTGCGCAGAAGGCAATCGCTTACGGAATAAAAGGAATTCAGGTGGACGGCAATGATGTGTTTGCGGTTTTCAAGGCGGTGAGCGAAGCGCTTGAGAACGCAAGGCAGGGGAAAGGAGCAACGCTGATTGAGGCGGAAACTTATCGCATCGGAGACCACACCACGGCGGATGACGCTAAAAGATACCGCCCGGAAAAAGAGGTCAAGGAATGGGAGAAAAAGGACCCGATTGAAAGGCTGAGGAAATACTTGGAGAAAAAAAAGCTCTGGAGCGAAAAAGAGGAAAAAAAGCTTAAGGCATGGGCTGCAAAAAAAGTGGAGGAAGCGGTTCAGCAGTTTGAGGCAATGCCTGCACAAAAGCCAACTGAGTTTTTTGATTTCACTTTCAGCGAACTTACGCCAAGGCTTGCGGAACAAAAAAAGGAATTGATGGAAAGAATTGAAGAAAAGGAAAGAGTGAAAGAAGATGGCTGAACTGAACATGGTTGAAGCGATAAACCTTGCATTGAAACAGGAAATGGAGAGGGATAAAAACGTTTTATTGATAGGCGAGGATGTGGGCATTAACGGCGGAGTATTCAGGGTTACTGATGGATTGTGGAAAAAATTCGGCGCAGAAAGAGTAATTGACACTCCGTTAAGCGAGTCAGGAATTGTTGGCGCTTCATTCGGATTGGCGTTAAAGGGATTCAGGCCTGTTGCAGAGATTCAGTTCAGCGGCTTCATTTACCCTGCGTTTGACCAGATAATTTCGCACATTAGCAGGATTCGCACAAGGTCAAGGGGAAGGTTCACTGCGCCAATGGTTATCAGGGCGCCTTACTCCGGAGGCATTCATGCGCCGGAACACCACTCGGAAAGCCCTGAGGCTTTTTTCGCGCACATGCCCGGCATAAAGACAGTTATTCCTTCAACTCCTTTTGATGCAAAGGGATTGCTTGCCTCAAGCATTCGCTCCCCTGATCCAATAATTTTTCTTGAGCCGAAAAAAATTTACCGCGCGGTAAGGGAAGAGGTGCCTGAAAAAGAATATTTGGAAGAAATCGGGAAAGCAAGGGTTGCACGGGATGGAAGGGATGCAAGCATTTTCTGCTGGGGCGCAATGGTTCGCATTGCGCTTGAAGCCGCGAAAAACCTGAAGGAAAAAAAGGGAATTGGGGCAGAGGTAATTGATTTAAGGACTTTATCCCCATTGGATGACGAGGCGATTGCGGCTTCGGTGAAGAAAACCGGGAGAGCGGTTGTTTTGCATGAGGCGCCGCGCACCTGTGGCTTTGGCGCGGAAGTGGTTGCAGTGATAAATGAAAAGGCTTTGCTGTATTTGGAGGCACCGGTTGAAAGGGTTACTGGCTTTGACACTGTGATGCCATTGTACAAGAATGAGAATTATTATTTGCCGGATGCGTTCGCAGTGGAAAGGGCGGTTGAAAAGGCGGTTAATTTTTAGGTGAAAAAATCAATGAAAAAAATAATTTTGCTGGCTTTACTGCTGCTGTTGATTTCCATATCAGCCAGCGCAGGAATTATTTTTCAGGATAACTTTGAGGGGTGGCACGACACGGTTCCCAATGACCCATTGGTTTTATGCAACCCAAACAGCAACATTTCGCAGTGTAGGCCTGAGGGAAGTGAGTGGTGTGGCATGTGTAATTGGAGTGATTATGGTTTGCCGGATTCACAAGTAGTTGATAGCGGCGGCAGGTTAAACAGCAATGCTTTTGTAGGAAACATTGAGTCAAGAGTTCAACCCGCTGCGTGTGTCACTGGCTGGCTTCCAGACAAAACAAAAGACGAACTGTATTTTCGCTGGTACATGAAGTATGATGAAACATGGAGTTGGTGGCCTGAGCAGAATGGGCAGAAACTGGCAAGAATACAATGGACTCCAGAGGGAACTGCATGCGGTGCGCTGACAGAATATGCTAAGCCCTTCTGGACTGGGGGAAGAATGGTTTATGCCATAGGCGGCACGGTAAGTCCAACAATTTATTCCAACCCGGAAGTATGCATGACGGATCTTGACTCCTGTACAAAAAAATACGGCTTTGGAAAATGGATTTTATTAGAAACTTACATCAAACTTAACACATTAGGGGAGAGCAATGGGGTTTTAACCTCCTGGATTGACGGGAAGAAAGTTCTCCATATTGAAAATAGGGAATTAAGGACAAGCAATGTCCACCTAGATAAAATCGTATTTCCCGACAATATCATTTACACCAACGATTTTGTCGGGGGAACTCCTGGTGTGCCATGGTTGCCGCCTGAGGAAAAGCAGATGTGGATTGATGATTTTGTTGTAAGTACTGATTACATTGGCCCCGAGCCCTGCCCGAACGGAACTGAAATCACACCGGAAAACATAGGCACATGCTACTGCGGTTCTTCAACGCCAAACCCAAATTGTGCAACCAACACAAACGCCTGTCTATCCGGCAACCAAGCAGGAGACTGCATTACACCCAATCTTTCGGCATGCACGGGAATAGTTGACTCGGGTTACTGCAATAACGGGGTCTGGAGCCCAGACGGGACAAGTGACACCACGCCGCCCTCAACGCCAACAAACCTTGCCGCAACTGCGGCTTCTTCCACGCAGATAAATCTTTCTTGGAGTGCTTCAACAGACAACATTGGAGTAACAGGTTACCGCTTAGAACGCTGTACAGGCGCAAGCTGCACGAGCTTTTCACAAATTGCAACACCAACAGGAACAACATACAACAACACAAGCCTAACAGCAAACACAACTTACAGGTATAGGGTGAGAGCAACTGATGCTGCGGGAAATTTGTCTGGTTATTCAAGCATTTCTTCAGCAACCACACAATCCACAACATGCACGGAAAACTGGAGTTGCACTTCATGGAGCGCGTGCTTGGGTGGAACGCAGACAAGAACCTGTACCGATTCAGCCGCATGCGGAACAACAACGAATAAGCCAGTGGAAACGCAAAGCTGTTCCACGCCGGGCGCGGGAGTGATTTTCGAGGATGATTTTGAGGGATGGAATGATGCGGTTCCGAACGACAGTTACCTGCTTTGGAGCCCCTCGAATGGAAGCATTTCTTCCGCTTCAAACGGAAAATGGTGTTATTCACAGCAATGGAGCGAATATGGATTGCCAGACACACAAGTAATATCATCAAAAGGAAGATACAACAGCCACAGCGTAGAAGGCAACATTGAATCAAGAGTGCAGCCTGCCGCCGGAGTAGGGGCAGCACTATCAGACCAAACCCATGACGAATTATATTTCAGGTGGTACACCAAATATGACCCAACATGGAGCTGGTGGCCAAACCAAAACGGGCAGAAACTAGCGAGAATAAATGTAGGCCCTGCAGGGGCGAGTTGCGGCACTTTAAATAACCATCTAATTCCCGGCATTGTATGGGGGCGCATGACTTACAGGATCTGGCCCGAGGGAGGCAATCCAACAACATACGCCAATCCAGATGCCGCTTGGTATGATTACGGCGCAGGAAAATGGATTTTAATCGAAGTATACGCAAAACTTAATACAGTCGGGCAAAGCAACGGAATAATGACTTCCTGGATTAACGGAAAAAAAGTATTGCATCAGGAAGGCGTAACTATAAGAAACAGCAATTATAATTTCACTAATCTCACCATTGGAGATAATATAATCTATACAAACCAAGCCGGAAGTTCCGGCATACCCTGGCTTCCACCAGAAGAAAAACAAATATGGTTTGATGACGTAAAAGTCTCCACTAATTACATTGGCCCGGAACCATGCCTCAACGGAGTGGAAATAACCCCTGGAAATGTTGGCACCTGTTATTGCGGCACCGGCTCGCCAAACCCTGATTGCGCTACTAACACCAATTCTCCTTCCACAGACCCCTTAGCAGGAGAATACATTGCCGCCAATCCATCAGCATGCCCTGGAATAGTCAATTCAGGCTACTGCTGCAACGGAAACTGGCAAACAACAAGCTGCACACCCGCAATACAATGCACAGTCAACATTGCAACACCCTGCACGATTTCAATTGCAGGCGGAACAATCAATTCCTGCACACAGCAGAATCTGATTTACCAGTATAATGCGACAAGCCCAGTGAACCACGCAGTGAACGGCTTGCAGGCAAGCAAGGCATACGAAATAAAAATAGAGAACACGACAACAGGGGCAACGCAAAACAAAACCGCAAACACGAATTCGGCTGGAGTGCTGCAGTTCGGTTCATAAAACACGCTATTTTTAAGCGTTAATAGTGACCGATATATTAGTAAAAAATTACTAAAAAGTGACCGATACATTTATATTGTTTTAAGCACCCTATTTTTGCATGAACAACGAGGAAATAATTGGGGTTTTGGACAGCTGGAATTTTTGGACCAAACAGCCCGATTCCGGGGTTTTCAGGGAGAAATACCTGGACAGGCTTGAAGCGCTGGTTGAAACAGACCAGATTGTGGCAATCGCGGGCGTAAGGAGGAGCGGCAAATCAACTTTAATGAAGCAGTTCATTAAAAAACGCGTTAATTCCGGGGAAAGCAGCGAATCTTTTCTGTACGTTAATCTTGAGGAGCCGAGGTTTGTAGGGCTGGTTTCATTGGAGTTTTTGCAACAAATTTATGACGCTTACCTCGAAATTGTCAAGCCAAAGGGAAAGCCGTTTGTTTTGCTGGATGAAGTCCATAACGCGCCGAAATGGGAGCAGTTCGCAAGGGGATTACACGAAAAAAAGGAAGCCAATGTAATTGTTTCTGATTCTTCGTCAAAGCTTTTAGGCAAAGAACTTGGAACGCTTCTGACAGGCAGATGGGTTCAGCTGCTTGTTTATCCCTTAAGCTTTCAAGAGTTTCTTGAATTCAGGCAATTAAAGATAGGGCGAAGGCTTGACTTGGTTTCACAAAAAACCAGGATAAAGCAGTTGCTAAGGGAGTACCTTGAATTCGGCGGCTTCCCATTAGTTGTTCTCAAAGAAGAAAAACAAGAGCTAATCTCAAGATACTTTGATGACATTATAACCCGGGACATAGCCGAAAGGCACAAAATAAGAAAACCCCAAAAACTAAAAGCGCTCGCAAAACAATATTTAACCTCCTTTGCATGCCCTGTTTCATTCAGGAAAAATGCCGAGACAATTGGGTTAAGCTTGGACAGTGTTGAAAGATTCTCGGAATACTTTGAACAGGCATTCCTTGCATTTTTTGTCCCAAAATTCTCTTTCTCCCTAAAGGAACAGCAGGTAAACCCGAAAAAAGTTTACTGCATTGACGCGGGATTGATTAACATGGCCGGATTCAGGTTCAGCGAAAACATTGGCAGGCTGTACGAAAACGCGGTATTTCTCTCGCTTTTTCAAAAAGGAAAAGAAATATTCTACTATAAAAACAAAAACGAATGCGACTTCATAATAAAGGAAGGCAAAAAAATAGTTCAAGCAATTCAAGTAGCCTACCAAATAAAAGAAAACAATGAAAGGGAAACAAAAGGGCTGCTTGAAGCAATGAATGCATTCAGGCTAAAAAAGGGCACAATAATAACAGACCGCATGGAAAAAGAAGAAAAAACCGGCAAAAAAACAATACAATACATTCCCCTCTGGAAATGGCTGCTGGAAGAAAACAAATAGTTAAACATAAATAGGTGAAAGCGCTAATTATTAGCGATGAAAAAGGCATTGTTACTGGCATTACTGCTGTTATTGATTTCCGTATCAGCGAGTGCGGGAATCATCTTTCAGGATAACTTTGACAATTGGTCAGACGTTGTTCCAAGCGACCCAAACGTGGTTTGGAATGGGAGCACGTCAACAATCAGCACTTCCTCTAATGGGAATTGGCAGGCTAGCCACATGTACAGTTTGTATGGGTTGCCGGACCAGCAGGTTATAACCTCGGGCGGGCGTAATAACTCTGGAAGCATGGTTGCAAACATTGAAAGTCGAGTCCAGCCAGGAGGCGGAATAAATAAATACTATATGAGTTTGCCCCAGGAAGTTTATTTTAGTTGGTACATGAAGTATGATGAAACATGGAGTTGGTGGCCAAACCAAACCACGCATAAACTGATGAGGATAATGTCACTCCCTGAAGGAAGCGGAGCGGGTGTTCTGCCGGATTACGGCAATGTTTACCTTATACCAAGTTGGCAGTGGAGCAGAAACGTTTACCATATTGCGAATACCCGCGATAGAGCGCCATTCAGCACGGTTTATTCCAACCCGGAAGCATACTGGGGCGATTACGGCCCGGGAAAATGGATATACCTGGAAATCTACCTAAAACTGGACGACCTAGATCAAAACAACGGAATCGCCAGCACATGGATTAACGGCAAAAAAGTCCTACACAAGGAAAACTATATCATCAGAACAAACGAAGGAAAAATCAACTCCCTAGTCTTAGGCGACAACATAATTTACCTCAACGATTATGAGGGAGGAACTCCTGGAGTTCCCTGGTTCCCGCCAGAAGAAAAACAAATATGGTTTGATGACTTCAAAATCACCACAAACTATTTAGGCCCAAGCCCATGCCCAAACGGAATACAAATAACCCCTGAAAACATAGGAGTATGCTACTGCGGTCCAACACAACCAAACCCAAATTGTGCAACCAACACAAACGCCTGTCTATCCGGCAGCGAAGCAGGAGACTGCATTACACCCAATCCTTCCGCCTGCACAGGAATAGTTGACTCAGGATACTGCAACAACGGAATATGGAGCCCTTCCTCCAATTGCACTAATGGGGCAACGCAAAGCTGTTCAACAGATTTGCAGGGAATTTGTTCAGCCGGAACACAAACCTGCTCCAACCAAACATGGGGTTCGTGCGTACAAAACCAGCAGGCAGGAAATGAGGTGTGCGATGACGTTGGAAACTTGGATGAAGACTGCGATGGTTTAATCAACTGCAGTGACACAGGAAGCTGCTCAATAGCTCCAAACTGCCAGCAGGGAACAGGCTTTGAAAAAATTGATTTCGGAACAGGCAGCTCACCAACAATGGCGGGATGGACAAACTATTCGCTCACAGCATACTCCCCGTCAACAGGTTATGGGTGGGAAAACACGTCAAGCGTGCAAACAAGAGACAGGGGAACAGGAAGCGATATGGAACGCGATTTACACCAAACAACTGTTACAAAAAACTTTTTAGTAGACGTGCCAAACGGAGCATACGCAGTCACACTGCACTTTTATGACTCTGTATTCAGTCACAACGGAATGAACCTATCCATTGAAGGAACACAAGTGATAAACAACCTACAATTATCCGCTGGAACAAAATCAACACAAACCTTTAATACAAATGTAAACGACGGGCAACTGACAGTCGGCTTCTCCAATTGCGGTACAGGGGGATGCATAATAAACGGAATAGAAATTCCAGGAACAGGAACAACTTGTACAGAGCAATGGAGCTGCGGAGCATGGAGCGCCTGCTCTGGAGGAACGCAGACAAGAACCTGCACTGATTCAGCTGGATGCGGAACAACCGTTTACAAGCCGGCTGAAACGCAGAGCTGTTCCACACCGGGCGAGGGAGTGATTTTCCAAGACGATTTTGAGGGATGGCATGATGAAGATAACAGGCTGGATGTGTTGTGCGCTCCAGGGGATAACTTTTCCTTGTGCAGGCCCGCTGACAAGCCTGAGTGGTGTGGGTTTACAGAGTTTGATACTTATGGGGAGCCGGAAATAGAGGTGCTGAACTACGGAGGAAGATTAAACAGTAATTCACTAGTATCTAATGTTGAATCCAGAGTTGCTCCTGGTGGCGGAAAACTAGATAGCAAGTTTCCTGGCGCAGGATATGATGAGCTTTATTTAAGGTGGTATTTGAAATACGACCCCACTTGGAGCTGGTGGCCAAACCAAAACGGGCAAAAACTAGCCAGAATCAAAGCCCTTGGGGACCAGGCTTGCCAGGCAACTTTGCCTGCTAGTGGCAGCGCATACATTATTCCCGCTTGGTTGTGGGGGCGAATGGCTTATGCATGGGAAGTAACCCCTTCTGAAGCCCCATATTCAAGGCCCGAAGTTTCATGGTATGATTATGGGCCAGGAAAGTGGATTTTGATTGAGAATTATGTTAAGTTAAACACGCCTGGATTAGATAATGGAATTGCAAGAGCATGGATTGACGGAAAAAAAGTAATGGATGAAGAAAATATAACTTTTAGAACTAATTCTTTGGGAATTAATGCCATAAATCTGCTGGACAATATAATTTATACAAACCAGCCCGGCTCTTCCGGCGTGCCATGGCTTCCACCTGAAGAAAAGCAGATTTGGCTTGATGATTACGTTGTTTCTTCCGCCTACATTGGCCCTGAGCCCTGCCCAAACGGAACCCAAATCACCCCTGAAAATGTAGGCATCTGCTACTGTGGAACAAGCACGCCAAACCCGGACTGCAATGCAACAAACAATTTATGCACAGGAATAGTTAACTCAGGATACTGCTGCAACGGTTCCTGGCAAACAACAAGCTGCACACCCGCGCTGCAATGCACAGTCAACATTGCAACACCCTGCACGATTTCAATTGCAGGGGGAACAATCAATTCCTGCACACAGCAGAATCTGATTTACCAGTATAATGCGACAAGCCCAGTGAACCACGCAGTGAACGGCTTGCAGGCAAGCAAGGCATACGAAATAAAAATAGAGAACACGACAACAGGAACAACACAAAACAAAACCGCAAACAGCAGCGCAGCAGGATTGCTGCAGTTCACTTCCTAGCCCGGGCTTGCTTTTTTTTAATAAAACCTTTTACGCGGTTAAAGCCAAACGCCGAAAGTGTTTTAAGCACAAAAAGCGTTTTTTTATTGAGTGGTTGATTTGGTTTTTGAATTCCGTTTTCCTGATGTCGGCGAGGGAATCACTGAGGGGCAGTTGGTCAAATGGCTTGTGAAGGAAGGCGATAGGGTCAAGGCAGACCAGCCGATTGCAGAAATTGAGACAGCGAAAGCGGTTGTGGAGCTTCCGTCACCGAGAGCGGGAACAATTGCAGGGCTAAACGCAGGGGAAGGGCAAATAATCAAGGTAGGGCAGGTGCTTGTGTCCATTGCAGAGGAAGGCGAGAAGGCGCATGCAAAGCAGCCAGCGGAAAGCAAGGCAGCGGAACGCTACACTTCCTCGGTTGTGGGAGTGCTGGAGGAGGCTCCTCCAAGGAAAACCGCAGAACATGAGATAAGCGGAAAGGTTCTTGCAACACCTGCAGTGAGAAGGCTTGCGAAAAATCTGGGGGTTGACTTAAAAAAAATTAATGGCAGCGGATTGCATGGGCAGGTTCTTGAAAAGGACTTAAAAGTTTTTTCGCCGCACATTGAGGAGAAGAAAACCGAAGCGCAAGAAAAGGTTCAAGCCGCAGGGGAAGCGGGAAAGAAAGCGCCCTACAAAATGGAGACAGTCGCTTCCTTTGACAAGTACGGAAAGTTTTTGCGTATTCCCTTGACAATGACGCGCAGGACGATTGCTGAGAGAATGGCGAAAAGCTGGAGCACAAAGCCTCACGCGGTTGAAATGGATGAAGCGGATGTAACTGATTTGTGGGCTGTAAGGGAAAAGGAAAAAGAGTTCGCGGATTCCAAGGGAATCCATTTGACTTTCCTGCCATTCATTGTGAGGGCGGCGATTGCGGCGTTAAGGCTGAACCCTTATTTCAATGCAACTTTTGACGAGGAAAAAAAAGAAGTGCTCACGAAAAGCTATTACAACATAGGCGTGGCGATTGACACTCCGCATGGATTGATGGTGCCAGTTATAAGGAAGGCTGAGGAAAAAAGCATTCTTGAAATAGGGCATGAAATAGAGGTTTTAGGCCAGAAGGCAAGGGACAGGAGCATTTCAATTGAAGAAATGCAGGACTCCACTTTCACTATAACAAATTATGGAAGCATTGGCGGAACATTCGGCGTGCCGATAATAAATTTTCCTGAAATCGCAATCCTTGGAGTGGGGAGAATAACGGAGCGCGCAGCGGTTAAGGCCGGAAAAGTGGAAGTGAGAAAAATTCTGCCGCTCAGTTTGTCATTTGACCATAGAGTAGTTGACGGAGCACAGGCAGCGCAGTTCATGAAGGACTTGGTTCGGCACCTTGAAGACCCGAATCTTTTGCTGATTGACATCAGCTGATGAAGAGGCAGATGAAATGTTGCTGGATGTTGCAGTTTTCCTTGTTTCGCTTGTTTTCCTTGCAAAGGCAAGCCACACAGTGCTCAAGTCAAGCGTCAGCCTTTCACGCATGCTTGGAATAGGGGAATTTGCAATTGGATTCATTTTGATAGCAGTTGCAACCTCTTTGCCGGAACTATTTGTCTCGATTGTTGCTGGCCTGAACGGAGACGGCGGAATAATCATTGGAAACGTGATTGGCTCTAACATCACTAACACGCTCCTGGTTTTGGGTTTGACTGCAGTGATTGCAACCATTTTCGTGGATTCAAAGGAGATAGTGGATAACGCGCAGATTCTCTTCATTGTGAGCCTTATTCCCCTTGTGCTCCTGCAAAGGCAGGAAATAAGCGGTCTTGCAGGCGGCCTCCTAATTGTAATGTTTTTTGTTTATGCTTTTCTCATGGTAAGAACAGGCGTTTCCCCTGAAATAGACGTAAAAGGAAAGGAATTGAAAACAGAATCCTCCAAAGGGGTGAAATGGCTTTCGGTTTCGCTTGAAATGATTAAAACATTTTGTTTCTTTGCTGCCGGAATCGTAGTAGTGGTTGTTTCAAGCAATTTTCTGGTTGGCTCCGCGGTAAACATTTCAATTAGCCTTGGAATAAACCAGACAATAATTGGCCTCACAATAATCGCTTTGGGCACAAGCATTCCAGAGCTGGCAATAGGGATAAGCGCGATGCTGAAAAAACACAAAAGCATTGCATTGGGTGAAATATTGGGGAGCAGTGTTGTAAACCTTACCCTTGTCCTTGGCACTGGCGCTGCGCTAACCTCGGTTCCCACGGCCTTTGACGTGATAGGGAGTCCGGTCATCCTATTGGTTTGCACACAGCTGTTCCTCTGGCTTGTGCTGAGCAGGCTTGGAAAAATAACCAGAAACATGGGCCTGCTGTTTGTCGTTGTTTACTGTATTTTCATTTTATCGCAGTTCACTGGCACTTTTTAGCCAAAAAAACAGGGTCATTTTTTTTCCTTCAGCCTCTGGTTCAGTTTAACCACTGTTTCAATGCTTCTCCGCGCGTAATCGTCTATCCTGTCCTGTGCCTGAAGCCTGTTCACCTTTGGACCCGTTATCCCCAAACCGACTGGCTTGTTAAACTCCAGTGAGAGGTCCATTATTTTTCTCGCGGCATGCTGCGCTATCAAGGTGTCGTGGTCAGTGTCTCCCTCCAGGATTGCGCCAAGCGTTGCAACCCCGTCAATTCCCTTTTCCTCCAAAAGCTTTTTCACTGCAAGCGGCATGTCAAAGGCGCCGGGCACCTGAATGACTTCCCCGACATTTACGCCGAGAAACTTTGCGTGCTCTTTTGCGCGCTGCAGCATCATCTGCGAAATGTCGTAGTTGAATTCCGAAACCACTATTCCCAAATTCATTTTCATTACCTCCAAAAATAATTAATCAAATTAACTGCAATGCAATTGCGTTCTCCCTTCCCTGCCTCTGGCCTGTTCCCGCTCGCCTCACAAGCGATTCAGGGTTGAAAAGCAAATCAAGCGCGTTCAACGCATGCTTTTCAGTGCGGTTCTTCATCAGTTCAGCCAAATCATTGTCGTTTTTCGCTTCATCCTCGTGGACAAAGACCTCAATGACATGCCTGTTAGAGAGCAGCTGCGCATGAATTAATCCCTGTGATGCCTCGTGCGCACAAACCTTGTCTATCTCTTCCTTTCCAGGCATTCCTAAAGCAATGGCGATTGCGCAGTTCTCTTCTTCCAGAAGCTTTTTTGCTGCCACAGGCAAGTCCTTAACTCCAGGAACAGTCATGCGCAAAACCTCTATCGGCTTTGGCGCGTTTTTCTTCAGGGTTTTAACGCAAAGGCTTCCCATGTCAGCGCGTGAAAACATTGTGTCGACAACTCCAATCCTTGCAGGCATCATTGGGCTTCCTCCTGTTCAAGTGAAACCTTTTCCCCGTCCTTTAAGCCGAATTTTTTTCTCAGGTTAAGCGGAGCGATGACTTCAACCATGTTTTCAGGGTGCGTGGTCCTTTCCGGCAAAACAATTGCGCCGCAAACCTTTTTGTTTATTCTCACTGGAAAGCATTTCAGCGCTCCGAAAGAGCGTTCCTTTGTCTTGAAGCCGTTGACATGAATTTTTTTTGTGCCGGCAAGAAACTGTTCAAGGCGCAGCGGCTCGACTTTCAGGTTAAGTGTTCCAACAAATGGCAGGAACCCGAGAAGCTTCCTGAATTGCACGGAATATTGTTTCTGCGAAAGGTAATATGCGCCCTCGCCTAAGCCAGAGGAAACACTGCCCTGCAAAGCGGTTTCTTTTTTTCCGCGGGCAAAAATCTTTTCAAGCGCCATGAATTTCTTCAAAAGCTCTTTTTCGCCTTCCCGTGTTAGGGAAACAGTTATTCCAGCAGTGCCGGCCTTCCTATTAACAAGTTTCTTCTGTTCCAGTTCCCTTAGCTTTCGTGAAATTGACTGCTGGGAAACCCCAAAATGAGAGGCAAGCTTAGCCGTTGAAGTGCTAAAATCCCCTTTGAGCATTGACTTTTCCGCAATGAATGAAAGCAGTGAAAGCTCATCGCATTTTGCCATGATAAAAAGCAGTAGCTAACTACTTAAAAATGTTATGCTTAACGAAAAAGAGTCGCCTTGGGAAAAAACACAAATCATGTAAGTGCTAACCGCTTATGGCTTTTTTGAGGGTTGGGTAGAGGGGTTTGCCTTGTTGTTTCCATGTGGCGAACATGGAAGTGATTGTTTCCATTGTTCGTGCGCCGGTTTCGCGGCGTAGTCCGCCAATGATTTTTCTGA
>JAZDDZ010000019.1:0-3205 GCA_043809245.1 Candidatus Iainarchaeum sp. | reverse complement strand
GAACCAACAAACAACATTGCAGAAAGAGCACTACGCGAACTCATAGTAATCAGAAAAATCATTGGCGGACTACGCCGCGAAACCGGCGCACGAACAATGGAAACAATCGCCTCCATGTTCGCCACATGGAAACAACAAGGCAAACCCCTCTACCCAACACTCAAAAAAGCCATAAGCGGTTAGCACTTACCATCGGCATTAACAGCAAACTCAAAAACAGGAAGATAATGAACGGCGCAAGCCATGTGAGCGCTGCGCGGAGGTTGTCGTATCCGTGCGTTTCATTTAACGCCATTGTTGTAAGCCAGATTACCGCGTAAAGAACGAATAGGAATGAAAGCACTTCACCGACGAATGGAATCTGGCCTGCAATAATTGAGACAACAACTATTGGAAGCACGTACAATGAAATCAAATAGTACTGGGTTGCAAAGCTGCCTTTTCCTCCGAATAATTTAGCGAACACAAGCAAAACAATGCTTATGATAAACGGCGCGAGAATGTAAATGACTGAAGAAATAATTACGGAACCCAAAAGGAAGAGCGCAATATCAGCTGCACCGCCTTCAATGCCCAGTGTTAATGCAATGATAAACCAAGTGAGGAATCCTTCTGCTACGCCCGCCAAAGCATAATTTGCCAAGCCTTTCTCAATGGAAGCGCCTGCTTTTTTTGCAGCGAAAGTTTCCTTGGGCTTGATTACCACGTTAACCCAGGAATTCCGATCGAAAAAATCAGCCAAAGCCATTTAATTTGCACCCGCTGAAAAAGTAATGCCCCGCAAATATTTAAAGCTTGCTTTAGGAAAAAAAATCAGCGCCCGAGGGACACTTTTCACGAAATTAGTTAATAAGCCCCTAACTTATTAAGCCCCGAGGAGGAAGTTAGTTATGGCTATAAAACACAAAATAAAGAGTTTAAAGGCAAAAGACTGGAACAAAACACTCAAAACCTTCCTGTCAAACCTGCCTGAAAGGGTTGGAAAAACAAACTCCAAGCTAATCAGCGATTACGTTCAAAACTACAAGGCACTGCCCTCAATGCCGTCAGTGGTCAGGTGCTTAACCGAAGCCTCAAGGCTTCGCACAATAAGCAGGCTTGTAGACAACAAATCATTAATTGCCCTAACCGAAGCGGATATAAAGGCAATGAATTTGAAAATGGCTGAAGAAGAATTCAGCGCAGCGCAAGAATACAGAAAAGCCTTAAAGAAATTCTGGCGCTTGACGGACAAAAAGAAATTCCTTGAATTAATTGAAAGCGATTACTTGAAAGCCCCAAAAGCAAAGCACAGGGCAGGCAGACCTAACCCTGAAAAGTTTTGGTCGCAGCAAGAAATTGATGCCTACATTTCGGAATCCAAGCGCTTCAATGAACGCCAGTTATGCTGGGCTTCTTTGTGGCTTTCATCAGGCTGCCGACCACATGAACTTTTGCAGTTAAGGCGTTCGGCAATCAAAAAAGAAAATGGAAACGTGATTATATCCGTTCCTGAAACGACAAAGACAGGCAGCCGAAGGATTGTATTGCAGAACAGTGATGCGGAAGGGGTTTGGAGTTTATGCCAGCCTTACCTTGACAATTTAAACCCCGAGGACTTGCTGTTTGCTTTCAGCTATGAATACATTTGGAAGATTCACCGTAGAATGTGCAGGCTTGCATGCATTCCGAAGGAAAAAGACTGGAGGCTTTACGTTGCCCGAAAAATGGCTTTAAGCAGGTTCTACTCCGAGTATTCTTTGCCAAAAGCTGCTGCGCTTGCAGGGCATACGGTTGGCGCTGAATCAATGAAGCATTATGTCGCCTTGACACAGGAACAGCTTGAAGGCGGGGAGCTTACAAGGGTTGCCGTAAAACATTGCCCGAGCTGTAATAATGTCAATGAACCCCAAGCCCAAAACTGTAAGGGCTGTGGTGCGCCTTTGGATAAAAAACAGTTTTCCGAACTGGTTCAAAAGAATGCAAAGGACTTGGTTGAAACGCAGATGGCTTTGCTCAAATCGGAAATGAAAAACATGGTTTTGGAAATACTGGCAACCGCTAAAAGTGGGGGCTAAAAAGCGAACCAAAACGAAAGGTATATAAATAGTATGTGGCAAGGAATACCTTATGAGGACTACAATAATTGTGGATTCGGGAATCCGAGATAAACTTGCCCGAATGAAACAGGGAAAAGAGAGCTGGACAATGTTCTTAACAAGACTGGCGGAGAACCAGAAAAAATCGCCAAGCGATGCATTGATGGACAAACTTTGCACCAACCGAAAATTTGTTGAGATGACAAAGAGTGTTATAAACGAAATGGGGCTGGCGAATGCCCTGACGGAGGCATGATGAAAACAATAAAGAATAGCCTTTTCTTGAAGGCAAATTTATTTTTATTAAACTGATTTTATCTGCTTGCAGAAAGTGGTAAAATCTTCCAAAAAGCGCAGAAGCGCAAAATAGTTAAGGGAGGTTTCCACTTGAAAACAAACGAAGAAAAAGAAAATTCGCCATTCTGGTTTAAGCTACTCCAGAATGAGTTGCGGGTTGAAAAAGAATTAAGGGAGGCGAAGCGATGAGCAGCCTTCTTGACTTGATAAAGAAAGTGCCTGCCAGCGCTATACGAGCCGACCCTGACATGGTTGCTGTTTACCAGCATCTTAAATCTATTTTTGCGGAGGCTCAATGAGCATTAAATCCCCGCCTTGTGGGGCGGGGTTAAGGATTGAGAATATATGGATTGCAGTACACCGAATTTATTTTTTAGGGGGTTGCCCCGCTACATCCCAAACCAAAACGGTTTTTGCGCCTGCTGCGGTGCGGAAAATGCCAGCACAGGCAGAAGATACCCGATTATTTTCGCTTCCAAGCGCACTGCGAAAGTCTGCTTATCCTGTATTAATCAGGCAAAATCCGAGGGGCGGGATTTGCCAGAAGAATTGAGGGATAGGGCACTTTATACCCGATTTTCTTTAATTGGATTTTTGTTAAGGGAAGAAAAAAAACAGGGGGCGGGGCAAATATGAAAAAAGTTTTTTCCGAAAAAGAAATTTGCCAAATTTGCGAATTTGAAAAAAAATGCGTGTTGGCTTGTCCCGCTTATGAAAAATTGATTTTTTTAAATAGAATCGTTGAGGTGAAAAAAAAAGGCTTATAACTTAAATAGATAGTTGCTATTAAATAACGCTGAACCGAATCAAAACAAACAAGATCACGCGTA
>JAZDDZ010000018.1:0-31879 GCA_043809245.1 Candidatus Iainarchaeum sp. | reverse complement strand
TCAGAAAAATCATTGGCGGACTACGCCGCGAAACCGGCGCACGAACAATGGAAACAATCACTTCCATGTTCGCCACATGGAAACAACAAGGCAAACCCCTCTACCCAACCCTCAAAAAAGCCATAAGCGGTTAGCACTTACCCCCGTCGGGATTCAACGCCCTGCCCTTTTTGTTTCACTTTAAAAACTTTTTATTGCCCTGAATTAATGCCGATGATGAACCGGCAATTAACTAGATCCGCTCTAGATAATATAAAATCGGTTTAATTTCCTCTTTCGATAGTTTTTTATTTTAGGAAAACTACATATAATCAATGAAAAAGCGAATTTTTCTTGCTTGCCTGATTTTGGTCATTGTTCTATTTATTGGCTGCACTCAACAGCCTCTTGAAAGAACTCAAAACACCGGACAGCAGGCAGACGCTAATGGCCTTAATTCAGCTGCTGAAACAGGCGCTAAAGGGGAAGGTGGAGTTGGAGGCGGCACGGCAACATATAACAATTCTAATGCACAAGCGCCTGGTGAAGAAACAGGGCTGGAATTCAGTGAGTGGAAAGCCCAGGACAATTCAATCACGCTTCAAGTTCCTGCAGGCTGGGCTGCCGAGGAAAAACAGGTTGACAATTGCACTGTAAACTGGTCTGTGGGTGATTCCAGCGGAAAGAGCTCGGCTTACATGGCGAATCAAATAATGGTTTTAAAGTCTGAGGATGCAAGGCAAATGTACAAGCTTTACGGTTTGGCTGGAATTGACGATGTGCCAGTCTCCGCATTCCTTGCAGCAGAAGCAGCGTCTGCCCGGATTGTTGCCCCGCTTTCAGGCTCGAGCAATTTGCAGGTTGTTGGAGTTGATGCTGAATTGACCCCTGTGTTCGCGCAGTCTGTCTGCATTCAAGGCCTTGCGGCATGCGATGCCAAGGTCTTTGAAGCAACTTATGAAAATAATGCAACGCAAATGAGGGGCAAATATTTTGTCCAGACTTTTGACCTTGGGGATGGCACTACCTGGTGGATTAACGTTTGGGGTTATACCTCTCCGGCAAGCCAGTGGGAAGAATCAAAAGCGGTTTTGGAAAAAATATTCACTTCAGTAAAATACACTGATGATTGGGCGACAAAATGCAAAAACAACACAGACCCGGCAAGCAATGTTATTAATGAAGTTATCAGAAAGCGCCAGGAATCCGCGGAAAAAACAGCCGAAGAATGGACGAATCAAATCGGAAGCTGAAAAAACAAGTTAAAAACTCTTCACTCAACTTACATTATTGCCGATGATGAACTGACGATGACTCTGACCGAAAGGGATGACGATAGATGGGCGGACTGAGGCGAAAAGGAAAAACTTATATTCTTGTTAAACATTATTTCTCCATGGGGGATTTACTTTGTGTTGGGATTCCTGCAAGGAATGAGGAGGAATCCATTGAGGCTACTATACGGTCTATTGTTAAGTCAGATGCATGGAAAGATTCCTCAAAGTCAGGCAGGGAGATTATCGTATGCGTGAACGACTCAACTGACAGAACTGCCGAAATTGTTAGAAATCTCCAAAAAGAGATTCCTGAAATCAACCTTATCGAAAATAAGGAACCTGGAAAAAACCGGGCTATCAATACCATTACCAAAAACTCCAGCAGAAAAGCAGATGTTATCTATTTCTCTGATGCAGATGTCGTTGTTGCGAAGGATTCGATAGGCAAGGTGACAGGAGAATTAAGAAGAGACAGGAAGATTGATTTCGCTGCACCAGTTCCTGTTCCCACCTCTGTTTTTACCGCAACCAAAAAAAGGAGGCCTCTTGCCGCATTCTATGCCGAAGGTTCAGGGATAGGTATAAAACATAAACTCTATAGGCTAACTGGCATGGGCTTTGCAGCGAGGAAGAGTGTCTTAGTTAACAAGCCTCTGCCCGAGCATCCTTATATAGGCGATGACAGGTATATCAACCTTGAATATAAAGGCAGAATAAAAGTTCTTTATGATGCCAAAGTATATTTTAGGCATCCCAGCCTGAAGGACCACATGAAGCAAAGGGTTAGGCACGCAGTTGAAAGGCGAACCCTCTTTAAGATTCGTCCGGATTTGAAAGAACCCTATTATTCTGACGCTAAGAAGATACGTTCAAGGGAGATTAGTCATTTTAAGGAGCTTAGCCTGAGGGCCAAGTTAGGCTTCCTTCCAATAGCGGCTGCCGAGCCTCTTGAAAAGTTGGTAGCAAGATTCAAGAGAGCAAAAACATGGTCAAAGATACAAAGCACAAAAGCAAGAAGGAAAGTCTGAAATATATTGCCCCCCAACCACGTGCAAGTACTGCCTCACCTTTCAGTCAGATGGGCGGACTGAGGCTATAAAGGACTTAAAATTAATAAAAACTTAATATTTAGTCATTTATAGGCATATTTATTAAGTTTTTGCAGTAATTTAATAGTATGGTTTCACGTTTGGACGTTTTTTTGGTTGTGGGCCTATACCCTGAAATTTCATGCCCTGATATAGTAAAAAAGATTGGCAAGAAGCAAACATCGTACAATGCAGCATATAACCTGCTTGCGGAACTAAAAAAGGATGGCCTGGTTATATATGAAAAAGGACTTTTCAGCCTGTCAAAAACAAAAAAAGCCGGTGAGCTAATAAGATTGGTTTACTTTTGCTTCAAGAATGGAATTGATTACAATAAGGTTGTTTCGGAGAAAACTGCCGAATTCGTTAAACTTGGCTTGGAGAAAGGTAAAATAAGTGGTTTGCCGTTTGATGCAAAGACAGTCAGGAGAATTGCCCTGCAGCTTTCGAAAAACGGGTTTGCCATTGTTGAGTCAAGAAAACCGTTTTTGAGCAAAATCGTGCCATCGCAGTTCACCCAATTGCTTGCGGAATACTTTTTCGGCAAAACTGGGGTCAAATGCCCTTTGCTTGTTGACTGTCTGGATGAAAGTTTTGTTGACTCTATGCTAGAAAAACACTTTTCAGAATGCAAGAATCTTGAAAGGCAAAAATTTGATTTTGATGAAATAGGATTTATTTATGTGAGCCTTTCCCTTGAAGGAAACACACTCACTTTATCAGAAACCGAAAGGATGATCATGCAAAATATGGCTCCTGCCTCAAAGCCAGCGAAAGACGCGCAACAGGTTCTTGATTATAAAAAGGCTCTTGATGGCTTCATTTTTTCCAAAAGCGCAATAACGGAAGACTTAATTCTTGACTTCCACAGGACTGCGATGAATTCATTGGCGGCTGGCGCCGGGCAATTTAGGACAGATAATGTGAGGATAAAAGGCAACCCGAATTTTAAAACCCCGGAATGGCGGGAACTTCCCAGTTTGTTAAGGAATTTTTTCGGGAATATTAAAACCCAAAAAAAGGAAAAAACCACGGCTGTCGGGATAGTTGAAGAGGCTGCTTTTTTACACAATGAATTCCAGCGCATGCATCCCTTCATTGACGGCAACAGCAGGACATCAAGAGCCATATTCCTTAAAGTGCTGACCCAAAACAATTTTCCCCTTATAAAAATTCCTGTGGGGTTCTCGGACCAATACATGAATCTTACAAAATTAAGCGAAAAAAGGGATGACAAAAAGTTCGCCTTGCTGATGAAACAGATTGCCCTTGAAAACCTGAAACACCTGGCAAAAAAAATCGAGCATGAATTCTGACATGCCAAATATTTCTCATCTTTCGGGTCAGATGGGCGGACTGAGGCTTATTTTTAATACCTTATAGTACTAAAAATCAGTGAAAAACTGAAAAACAATGCATTATAGCGGGGTATAGTCTTTTTTATGGCCCCGTAGCATATTCGTTGTATTTATATACTATTCGTTAAACAGATAATTTTATGCTTGAGTTGACCGAGAAGAGGATTGTTACCCTTTTGTGGATGCTGAAAAACAAGGGAAAAAAGTGGAGCATTTCAGAACTGCGGAGAGGGGCGGCTGCGATGCTTGGAAAAGATGACGCAGTTTACAAGAAGAACACAAGGTTTCCAACAATGGACTTAGCCTTGACTTACGGCCCAACATTCACTTTTGTAAAAGAACTTGAAAAAAGCAGCTTCATAACAAAGGATGCAAAAACTTCAGAGTACAGGGTTGCAAAGGTCGGTGACATCGTAAAAATGATTTCATTTGCGAGACCGTTTGCAAGCCTGAAAACGCTTAATTTTCATTCGCCGCTTGAATTTTCTAAAACCCTGAAAATGGTTAGGGAATCAAAATTGCCGCATTCGTTTACGGTTTTTGCCGGCAGCGAGCTTTACAGGCAGTACGTGAAAACAGACCAAGTGCACGTTTACATCAGGAAAGGAGAGGAAGAAAAATGGGGCAAATACCTGCTTTCAAAAAAATGCCTGAAAGCGCAAAAAAGCCAGGCAAACCTGTTCCTGATTCCAACGGCGCAAGATGCATTCTTCAAGGGCGCTGCAAAAGTGAAGGGCTTTTCAGTTGTGCCAATGCCGATACTCTTGAGCGACCTCTTGAGCTTTGGCGGATTGGCTGAAGAACAAGCTAATTTTCTGATGGAAGAATGGCTTAACAACAGGCTGTGAAACAATGGAAAAGCTGATGATTGAAAAGTCAGACGAATTCTTGCACGCTTTCTTCAAGAACCTCGCAAAAAACGAAATTGATGAAATTGGCCTTATGGGTGGCTGGGCAGTGCATTACATTCTCAAAAGCAGGGGTGTCGTGCACATTGGTTCAAGGGACATTGACATTTTCTTTGACCCTGCAAAAATAAAGCCAAAAGCGATTGAAGAAAAACTTGAGAAAATGGGTTTTCATCCTCACTCGACTTTTCGCTGGGTAAAAATCTTCCATAGCGAAACGGAAAAAGAGCTTGGCTTGGAAGAAAGCAAAAAACACCCGATTTACAATCTTTCATACGTTTACTTTGACATTGCTGCCCCAAACAAGATATGGCACTCAATGCCCGAGCCATTGCTTAAAAAAGTTTTCAAGAAAGAAAAAGGGCATGTGAAAATCAAGGACATTCAGGTAATGGTTCCATCGCCAAAAATAATGGTTGAAATGAAACTGAAATCAATTCCCGGAAGAAGCGATGCATTCAAAAGAACAAAAGACATTGCAGACCTTTACGCTTTGTTGGAAAATAATCCAATTTTGTGGCTTGTGAAAAACGGCCGGAGAACAAAAACAAAGGGCTTGGATAAAAATCTTGCAAAGGGATTCAGGGAAAATCTTGAAAGGTTCAAAATAGATGGCACAATAGCAGCGTCAGCCACTATGCTGAAAATAGGGCAAAACAAACTCACGGATTTGTTGGAAAAAATTTAAGGCTATGTGACTAACTCCCGCGTTAATAAACCATTATCGCACACCCCAAAACTCGCCAAGAATTCTACGGGTTTCGTTACAGCTTAACCCTTGACGAGAGATGGGTGGACTGAGGCTTTATTTTTAAATCTATTCAAACCAGCGCAGTGAACGCGGTTTTCAACCCGATTAGAATCAATTGTATGCCCAGTGCTGCAATGATTAGGCCGAAGACTTTTGCTATCACGTTTATTCCCTCTTCTTTTATTATTTTGCCGAGGTAAGGCGTGTTAACCGCGAAAAAATAGTTTATCAGGTAAATGAATGTCAGAACAGCGATGAATACGCCTTTCATTAAAATGTCCTGCGCCTGCGTGAACAAAAGCATTCCAAGCGCGATGCTTCCCGCTCCCGCAAAAATCGGGAAAGCAAGCGGGGAGAAAACAATTTGGTTCATTTTTGTGTGCTGGTATTCTTCGCGTTTTTCAAGGTTTTTTTCATGCGCTCTCCCAGTCAACAAGTCAAAGGCGATATAGAAAAGAAATATTCCCCCGGCAATCTGGAAGGAAAAAATGTCTATTTCAAGAAAATTCAACAAATAGCCGCCGAGAACCGAGAACCCGACAAGCAAAAAATAGCCGATGGTTATGCCTTTCCTTATCATGGCTGTCTGCTCTTTTTTGGGAAAATGCCCGATGAGCGGCGGCAGCACAAGAATTTTTGAAAGGGGATTAATTATTACGATAAGTGAAACAAAGCATAAAACCGCGAAGTTATAGTAATCCCCGAAAAGCATGATAAAGAAAAAGAGCACAATCAATAAAAGAATTCCCCTGCGCAATGAAAGGCTTTTTATTCGGTTTGCGGCAACATTTTGGCATCCTTAACGGATTTTTTTTGAGGTGAAATGAATGGGTTTTGCGAATGAGTTTCTGGATTTTTTTAAAAAATACCAAGTGATAGGCTTGGCGGTTGCGTTCATCATAGGTGCGGCTTCAACCAAGCTTGTCACGGCAATCGTCAATGATTTGGTTATGCCGATTGTTGGCGTGATTATTCCAGGAGGAGACTGGCGCGCTGCAACTCTTGAAATCGGCCCCGCGAAATTTTTGGTCGGGGACTTTGTAGGCGCGCTGATTGACTTCGCGATAATCGCGCTTGTTGTGTTCATTGTGGTTAAGTACATGATGCGCGAGGACGCAACGCAGAAAAGGTAGCAGTTTAAATATTTATCTGCACATAATAAATATGTGAAAATTAATGCCGAACATAACTCTATCCATAACGGATGAAATAAAGGGCAAGATGGATGAGCATCCTGAAGTGCGCTGGTCTAATGCGGTTAGGGCTGTGATTGAGAGAAAGCTCAGTGATTTCGAGGAAGCCGAAAGGCTTGCGAAAAAAAGCAGGCTGGCCGAGAAAGACGTTGAAATGCTTTCAGTGAAGGTAAACAAGGATATTGCAGAGCATGTCAAGGGGCTTCTGGATGAAGGTCACGGTTGATGCCAATATTCTTTTCTCGGCTCTCATCAGGAAAGGCAAAACCAGAAAAATCTGGTTTAATCCGGAGATAGAGCTTTACGCGCCTTTTTTCATCCTTCAGGAGTTCAGGAAATACAAGGATTATCTGCGGAAAAAAAGCGGTTTGGATGCAGAGGATTTTGCTGACTTGTCCGGAAATTTGATTTCGCAGTTATTGTTCGTTAAAGACAATGAACTAGGGCCTTTTCTGCCTGCTGCGGCTTCCCTGCACTCTGATGTAAAAGACCTTTTATACCTTGCCTGCGCGCTAAAAGAAGACACGATTATCTGGAGCAATGACAAGGGCTTTAAGGCGCAGCAAAGGGTTAAGATTCTAACAACTGATGAAATGGAGAAAGAATTCGGCTCGCTTTAGTTTTTTTTAGAAACAGCATCCGCAATTATTTTTTTGTGGTCAAATCCCAACCGCTTCGGCAGCTTCTCCAAGTCAAACAGCTTTATGCCTGATGCCTCTTCTTTCGCGTACCGCAGTTTTCCTTTTCCGCTGCAAAGGAAAGCCACGGCCACGGTTCCACGCGGGTCTCTTTTAGGCGAAGAGTAAACGCCGGTCATTTTAACGATTTTAACTTTTAAACCTGTTTCCTCTTTTGCCTCGCGCATGCACGCCTGCTCAACCGTCTCATTCATTTCAATCCTTCCCCCGGGCAAAACCCAGCAGCCGTTGTAAGGGTCAACTGCCCTTTTTGTTAAAACAATTTTTTTTCCAATCAAAATGATTGGGTCAACGGAGACAATGCGGTACCTATTCTGATTCATTTGCTTCACCTTTCAGCACGACAATATTTCCCCTTCCCTTCTTGAACTTTTTAACGATTCCTTCGGCTTCAAGCTCTGAGACAATCAGCGAAAGCTGCGCTTCTCCAATGCCTGTCCTTTCCCGCAGTTCTTTCTGGTTTGCCCTGCCCCCCATTCGTTTCAGCGCGTCAATAACGGTTTTGGCTTTTTCATCCGATGCAAATTTTTCCCCGCCCTTCGCTTTTCTTTTCCTTCTTCTTTTTTTTTTCAAGAAAGAACGCCACTGCCATAACAACAAGTGCGGCGAACATTCCGAAGTAAAGCAGGTTTTCATCTTCCCCTGCGTCAGGCGCTCCGCTGCCCAGGTCGGACAAATCTGTTTCATTGAAATCATTCCCCAAATCGTCAAGGAATTCCGAGAGGTTTAAGTCAGAGTCAAGCACGGGAAACAAAACCAAGTCTATTACAAAGTTTCCGTCAGAGGAGATTCTCACCTGCTGTTCGTCGTCAGCCACAAGGAAACCGTTTTCAAACAGGCTTGCATTGATTGAATAAGTGCCTTCAGGCACATTAAAGGAAAAGCGCGCGTCCTTTGCAACCATTGTCTGCACTGGCTTGGAGTTAATTGAAACAATTGCGTTCTGCGCCGGCTCAAGGGTTTCAGCGTCAAAAACCGTTCCCGTTATTGTTGCTGCCGGTGAAAAGGCGGAAAGCAGCAAGAAAAATCCCGCAATCAACGCAAAAAAACGCGCATTCATAAGTTAAAATGCAAGCGGAAGCAATAAAAAACAGATTTTTTTGGAAGTTTAAAGCTTTAATAAAGCTTTAATTTTGCATGGAAAGAATGCATTTAAAGAAAAAAAGCGCTTTTCCCTGGAGGCAAAAGCATTATTAATTTCTTTTTGCCTTAAAAAAAGAGGGGGTTTTATTTGATGGACAGAAAATTTTTGGCTGTTCTTTTGGTGCTTTCAATGCTTTTGGTTAGCGGCTTTGCATTCGCTTCACTTGCAACCGCAAACCAGAAGGCAGTGCAGGCCTATGAAGCAGTAAGGGACAAGTACATGGTTGCAAAACAGGGCTTTGAGGACGCAAAACAGCAATGGCTTAACGCAAGGGACAGGTTAAGGTTAACGAAAAACATGAAAAACCTTGACAACGCCTTTGGAGGGGCGCAGAACTACATGTTGAAAGCCACTGACCGCCTTATGAATCAGCTTGACATCTACGACAAAAAAGTGGATGCGCTTCCGTTGGTTGATGAAAATGTTGCAGCGGAAATAAAGGCTGACATTGCTGCAGAGACAGCGAAACTGGAGCTGTTGAAGGCGGATATCAATTCAACAACAGATGTGAACCAGTTAAGGGAAATAACTGCCCGTGTGAAAAACGAATGGGACAGCGTTAAAGGAACAGTGAAAAGGCTTGCAGGCGAAATCCTTGCAGCGCACCTTCACAAGGTGATTGAAAAGGCAAACCAGATCGGCTTAACAACGCAGGCAAAAATAAACGGGTTGGATGCAAACGGATATGACACAATGCAGTTGCAGGCAATGCTCGGAACATATAACTCCAATGTTGATTTGGCCGGGCAAAAATACGAAGATGCAAGGCAGAAATTCTCAGAAATAACAGGCATTCAGGATGCGGACAAATTATTCCAGCAAGGCCATGCATTGATAAAGGAAGCGAACCGCTATCTCATTGAAGCCCACAAGCAGTTGAACAACATGGTTAGGGAGATGCGCCAGTTGAGGAAAGGTCAAGCGGCTGAAAGTTCTGACGAGAATTCAGGTGAATAGGGGTGAAATGCATTAGCGAAAAAATTTTTTTGGCAGTGCTTTTCTCCCTTTCATTGCTTCTGGTGCTCTTGGGCTGCGCACAACAGCAGGCGCAGCAGGGAAGCTCGCCTGACGCATCAGCAATTGAGGCAGGGGCAAACGATTTGCAGCAGGGCATTGACAGCCTGAATGAAACCGATAATGATTTGAGTGGCACTGATTTGGGCTCTGAGCCTGAAGCGGTTGAGCCCTCTGACCTTTCAGGTTCTGCGGCTGAAGCTGCGGCGGACGAGCTTGGTTCAAGTGCAACTGAATTGCAGGATGGCTTCAGTGGCTTTGACGCACTTGACTCTGAGTTAACGGATTTCAATGACATTGACGCTCTTTCAGCAGTGGACCCGGCTGATTTGGGTGGATAAATTAGGGGAGAAAATTCCCTTTTTTTCTTCTTTTTTCACTTAATTGCTTGCCTTTTTTGTTTGAGGCAGGGCTTTAAATTCTTATTGGGGGAAAACTTTTCTATCTTATTTTTGATGCTAGTATAACGAATTTAGAGGTGAAACCATGGCTAAAAAGGCAAAAAAAGCAAAGGAAGAAGGATTGGAGGAAGTGGCTTTAAAGGCTGAAAAAGCCGTTAAAGAGGCAAAAGCACCCCCAATTGAAGAGGTAAAAGAGGTGGCAGAGCAGGCGGTTGAAGAAACAGCAGCAGAAATGCCTGTTGAAGAAGAAGAGGAAGACACAGGAATAGAGCTTCCGTTCCCGCGCGCAACAATTGTCAACATGTTAAGGGAAAACCTTGACAAGGGAAAACAGATTAAAGGCCAGGTTAAAGTTGAATTGAACATTTGGCTTGCGAAAATGCTCAAGCGCGTTGCAGCAAAAATGAACGCCCACCCATACTCTTACGTGGACGGTTCAATGTTCCGCGACGCGGTTGAAACATATGAAAATGTGCAGGACATTGAAAAAGAAAAAGAAAGAATCATCAAACAGCTTGAAGCAGTCAAAGCAGCCTGCGATGTACTAATCAACGAAGTGGACCGCAAATTCGTTAAATGAGGCGGTCGACCGCTTTTTTGATAAAACTTTTTCCAAAAGTTTTGTGGACCGCAAATTCGTGAAGTGAAATTTTTTTCACTTCTTTTTTTCTGTTTTTTTTCTTGATGCCTGAATAATTAAGGTAAAATATATTGCTTTTTTTTCAAAGAATTAGTGTGTTTTCGCCTTGGAAGTGCTTGTCGCCTGTAACGAGTTTCAAATTGTACTGTCTGGCGGTTGCAAGGATTATTGCGTCAATCAAGCCGAATCCCTTGGCTGTTTCCCTTTTTTTGACTTTGATTATTCCCGCCAACTCAAAGGTTTGCTGGTCAACCTCGATTATTGAGGAAAGTTTTTTCACCACTGGAATGACCTTGTCCCTTTCAATCCCTTCTCTCTCAATCCATTCGCTTAATTCGGCCAGGGAAATAGCGCTTGAAAAGCAGGCGTTTTTGCGAAGCAGTTCCTTTACTTTTTCGCCTTTGCCTGTGCCCTTAAAGAATTCAACCCACGCGTACGTGTCCAAAAGCAATCAAATCACCCTGTCTTCGTGTTCCCTCCTGAAAGCGCCTGCGCCCTTAAGCGAGCCGAAAGCCTTTTCAAGCAAAGACAAATCCTTTTTCAGTATAACCACTTTCACTGTTTGGTCCTTTTTAATCCTGTCTCCAGCCACAACATCCCGCGGGATGAGAACCCCAAGGGAAGAGCCAACCTGCCTGACCTTGCTTTCAAAAACATCCATAAAAACCACCTATTATAATGTATTATAACAATTGTATTTAAAGGTTTCTATGCTTCAGTTTTTCCCGAAAATTTTCCTAACTTTCCCCGCCACAGCCCCGTTCCTGTTCAACACAATGAATGACGCCAATTGCGTCACGTTATGCGGTTTTCTTTTGGGGCTTGCTTTTTCAAAGTCAATGATTACAGGCTTTCCCTTTCTTACAAGAATGTTTTTTCCTTTTCCAGCGAGCTGCCCGTGGTCCAAGCCAATTGCGTCAAGTTTTTCTGCCTGTGCAAACAGTTCGCGCAAAAAGGCAGCCAATTCTTTTCGCGCAGGCTTTCCTTTGAATAGCCACTCGGAAAAGGTTTTTCCTTCAATGAATTCCATTAAAATCCATTTCTCTTTTTCGCTGAAGTCAACAAGCTTTGGCCCAACGCCAACTGAATTAGCCAGGCGCAAATTCCCAGCCTCCTTTTTCACCATCTCGTGGCGCGTGCTTTTCGCTTTCTCTTTTTTCAGCGCGAAAAGCTTTCCCCTTGAATCCTTTGCGAGGAAAACCTCAGAACTGTATCCCTTTGAGATTTTTTCAATTACATTGAATTTCGGTTCTTTCATAAGCGCAAAAAAAGCCAATCAAACCATTGCAAGCGTGCTTGCCACAAGGATTATTGAGAGTATGATGAGGAACGCGGATGAAGCCCAGGCAATCACGTTGAATAATTTGCTGTTTGTGTGCTCTCCCATCAATTTTTTGTCGTTTATCAGCAACAGCATGAAAATAAGCACAAAGGGCAGCAGTATTCCGTTTAGAACCTGCGAGAAAAGCATTATTGGAATTATGGGTATGCCTGGCAAAAGCACGATTACCGCGCCCAAAACAATGAGCGCAGTGAAAATCGTGTAAAACTCAGGCGCTTCCCTGAACCTCCTGTCTATTCCCGAATCCCATCCAAAGCTTTCGCACACAACGAACGCGGTTGAAAGGGGAAGAATTGCCGCGGCAAAAAGAGCGGCAATGAATAATCCAAAGGAAAAAAGATATGAAGCGTAAACTCCAGCCAGTGGAGCCAAGGCGCTTGCCGCGTCAGCCGCGGTCTCAATTCTCACGCCGTTCTTGAAAAGAGTGGAAGCCGTTGTCACTATAATAAAGAAAGCGACAACAATCGTGACCAATGACCCGAGGACAACGTCTGCGCGCGAGAACTTCAATTCCTCTTTTTTCACGCCTTTTTCCACAACCGCGGCCTGCAAATAAAACTGCATCCACGGCGCAATCGTTGTTCCAACAAGCCCTACAAAAAGCAAAAGGTATTCATGCGAGAACTCAATTGTCGGCGCGATTGTTTTCGAGGCAACCTCCATCCAGTCAGGCGCAGCCATTATTCCCGCGAGAACATAGGAGAAATAAAAAAGCGTTGCGGCAAGGAATGCCTTTTCCACGCTTTTATAGTTTCCCTGAACCACTAGAAGCCAGATGAATATCGCGCACAAGGGCACGACAAGGAACTGGATGCTTCCAACCAGAAAATTGGAGCTTGCCGCGAAAAGCTGCGAGCTCGCGGCTATTCCCGCGAATTCCGCAATTACGTTGCCGAAGTTTGTGATGAAAAGCCCGACAACCAGAATAAAGGTTATTTTTACGCCGAACTTTTCCCTTATCAGGTCGGAAAGCCCTTTGCCTGTGACAATGCCCATCCTTATGCACATTTCCTGTATTATGATTAGCAAAATCATTATTGGAACCAGGGACCATAAAAGATTGAATTCGAATGTTGCCCCTGCAATTGAATATGTTGCAATGCCCGGTGCGTCATTGTCAACTGCCGCCGTTATTATCCCGGGGCCGAGTACTGCCAGGAAAATCAGGAATGACTTCCACCTAAGCTTTAGTGCCTGCCACATCTTGCTCACTGTTTATTGCGTTTTTTTCCACCTGCATTTTATGCATTGCGTTGTGCCTGTGCCTTTTCGGCTTGTGCCTTACCTTTCTTTTTTCAACATCATCCGGAATTATTTCACTGAACACGTCGTCAACAGTGATGCTTCCAATCAGCCTGTTTTCCGAGTCAACAACCGGCAATGCAAGCAGCTTGTATTTCGAGAAAAGCTTTGCAACATTCTCTATTTCCTCGTCAACTTTAACGTTTACGATTTTTTCATCCATGAATTCCCCGATTGTTTTTTCCGGCGCGGTGATGATGAGTTTCCTCAGCGAAATCGAGCCAACCAAATGGTTTTCCTCATCTATGACATAAATGTAGTAAGTGCGGTGGAAGTCCTGCAGTGTTTTTCTCAAGTGGTCAATGGTCTGCTGGGCTGTGAAGTTCTTTGGAATGGAGATAAAAGTTGTTGTCATCAGGCTTCCAGCGGATTCCTTGGAGTATGTGAGAAGCTTTTTCACCTGGACGGCTATTTTCGGGTCAATTGCATTCAAGAGCCTTGCGCCGTCTTCCCTTGAAACAAGCTGCACCAAGTCAACAATTTCATCGGTCTGCATTTTTCTTATGGCGTTTTCAATCTGCTTTGCCTTTGCGCCCCTTACAAGCGTTTTCTGGACCGCGGGCTTTGCCTGTGCAAGGGTTGCAGCTGCCTTTTTTTCATCCAATGATTCAAATATAATTGACCGTTCTGTGGCAGTCATTGAATCCATCATGTCAGCCAGGTCAGCAGGGTGAACCTCCGAGAGCTTTGTTCGCGACACCTTTAGCTTGATGCTTGACTTCGGGTCAAGGGGGTCAACGTTCTGCCAGGGAATAATTATTTCCTTGAGCCTGCTTATCACATGCCAAAGCCTTTTTTCCAGGCCAAGGCGCCGAATGAATCCCCTTGTGCCTACTCCAACTCCCGTAATCCAGAACTTTCCCTCTTCCTTGACGAGAATCAGGTCGTTAACCCTGACAACCTTTAACCCGTCAACGTCAACCAATTGCTTGTCAAGGAGGATTTCCCTCACAAGCAAATCGTTTTCATTCACGTCCTGAATTGGAATTTCCTGTATTCCCGCGTTAAGGAACACCTGGTGCTCAATGCTTTCAACAAACCGCCATTCAATTTTCTTTCGCACTCCGCCTGAAACGAACACAAGCGCAAGCACTTCAGCCCTTTCAACGCCGTCAGCGATAACCAAATCGTGAAGCACGCCAATCTTTTTAAACGAAGCGTCAACTATGGGCTTCCCATCAAGATAATAGAAATAAATCGCCTTATACATTAAAACCAAAATAATAAAATCCAGACAATTATTAAAAGGTATTTATAAAAGGAAAAAACAGTGGCAGGGGCAATTGCCAGAGAAATCCTTAATAATATCATCTTCCTTCCTTTAGTGGGATTGAAATGGTTGAAGTTATTTCCGCATTCTTTTTCATAGCAGTCATTATTTTCGCGGGCTTCATTACCCAGATTTTCTTTGAAAAAACCAAGATATCGCACTTCATTCTTTTAATGCTCATTGGGCTTCTTGCAGGCCCATTGCTTGGAATAATTCCCGCGCCCACAATCCTCTTGTTCAAGGGCCTGACTCCTTTCTTTGCAACGCTTGCATTGATTTTCCTTTTGTTCGAGGGCGGCCTGCACTTAAACTTTTACAAGGTTTTAAGGGAGTTAAGCAGGGCAACTTCCTTCACCCTGATGGTTTTCGTTCTAAGCGTTGGGTTCACGACAATAATCACTTTTGCATTGGGCTGGGATTTGCTGACAGGAATTTTTTTCGGCGCAGTTATCGGTGGAACAAGTTCGGTTGTAGTAGTGCCGCTTGTAGCCAAGCTTAAGTCTGCTGATGAAACCAGGACGCTTTTAAGCCTTGAATCCGCGATGACCGACGCTTTATGCGTTATCGTTGCAATCGCGGTAATGCAATTGGTGATTTCAAAAAACATTGATTTGCAGGTAATAACCCAGAACATTTTAGGCGCGTTCGCAATCGCGGCTGTGCTCGGCTCGATTTTTGCACTCTTGTGGCTCAAGTTATTAAGGGATTATCCCTCAACAAGGCAATACCAGTACCTCCTAACAATTGCGGTCCTATTCATCCTTTACGTTGTAGTTGAATTCGCTAAAGGCAACGGCGCAATCGCCGCACTTGTATTCGGAATAATTCTGGGCAATGCAATGGAGATAACCAAAATGCTTAGAATGAAGGAAAGCCAGATAAGCGTTAACGTGAAAATATTCCAGTCCGAGATATCCTTCTTCATTGTGACCTTTTTCTTCGTTTACCTGGGCATAATTTTCGAAGTGCAGCAATTCTCGCTGACCCTGCTGCTTGTCGCAATCGCGTTAATGCTCGCGCTTCTCGCGGCAAGATTCATTTCCACAACAATTTTCTCCTACTTCGATGAAAGGATAAGGAAAGACAACGGCATCATCTCCGTGATGACAGCACGAGGCCTTGCCGCTGCAGTGCTTGCAACCTATCCCCTCACATTAAACATTCCATTAAAGCCGGAATTCATGCAGATAACCCAGCTCGCATTCCTTGTAATACTGCTCTCAAACCTCGTGACAACCTATGGCGTCTTTGCATACGAAAAAAAAGGCGGAGCCCAGACCACGGGAAAGCAGGCGCTTGAAAAAAGCCAGACATTAACAGAGATATCGATTGAAAAATAAGCGGGTGAACTGCTTTGCGCAGCTATAATTCCGCAAGCTCTTCGTAAAAATCCTTGTACTCTTTCAAATGCGCCTTTACTATATCCTTTATGTCCTTCCATTCAGCCATAGTGATTGGCTCTCTTTTTCCCTTTATTTTAATTTCCTTCATTTCACTTCCCCCTTGTGTGGTTTGCTATCCAGGTCACAATTTCTTCAATGCCTGTTTTTGGCTTGACAGACCATACTACAATATTGAAACGTGATGTTTCCCCCACATCCAATTTTTTGCCGTTCAGTTCAAGGAAAGCAAGCATGGATTCAAATGCCGTCCTTTTGTTGCCGTCAACGAAAGGATGCCTTCTTGCAATTTCCAGCAACAAAGTTGCCGCCTTCCTGTCAATGCCCCTTGTGTTTGCCGCTTTAAAGACAACGAAATCAATCTCGGCATCACTTCTAATTGAGCCATCTGTGAATTGTTTATTGATATTGGTGACTGCTTCTTTTGAAAGGGTTTTCGCGAAAAGCCCAGCCATGCACAAATTCTGTAAATTACAGAATTTAAACATATTGTTTTTTGCCGCATTAAGAAAAATGCTGCCTTTGCATGCATATCCATCCAAAAATAACAAGGCTTTTAAACATTTATATCCATCAATATTTTATCCTATTTTAAACGTAAAATTCGTTATTTAGGCTATAATTGGAGGTGTAATTTCATGGCACAGGATGGAGTCGGGCAGCCCGTAATTTTCTTAACCGAGGGCACAAAGAGATACAGGGGCAGGGACGCCCAGAGAATAAACATTTTGATTGCAAAGGCAGTGGCAAACGCGGTGAGAAGCACTTTGGGTCCAAAGGGAATGGACAAAATGTTGGTTGATGACCTGGGCGACATCACTATCAGCAACGACGGTGCAACAATCCTGCAGGAAATGGCTATAGACCATCCGGCGGGAAAAATGATGGTTGAGGTTGCAAAAACACAGGACGACGAGGTTGGAGACGGAACAACCACTGCAGTGGTAATTGCAGGCGGCCTTTTGGGGAAAGCCGAAAAGCTTTTGGATGACGAAATCCACCCTTCAATCATAATCAAGGGCTACAGGCAGGCCGCGAAAAAGGCAAAGGAACTGTATTCCTCTATTGCGGATGAGATTTCATTCAGCGACACAAAAACACTGAAGGACATTGCATTGACTTCAATGACAGGCAAAAGCGCAGAGGCCGCGGAAGAGCTTGCAAACATTGTAGTTAACGCTGTAAAGCAGGTCGCGCAAGAGGACGAGAAAGGCAAGATAACCGTTGACATGGAGAACATAAAAATAGAGAAAAAAGTCGGCGCATCTCTTTCAGATTCCGAAATGGTGAAAGGCATTGTAGTGGACAAGGAGATTGTGCACGCGGGAATGCCTAAAAAAATCGAGAACGCGAAAATCGCCTTGATTGACTCCGCGCTTGAAATCAAGGAAACTGAGACAGACGCAAAGATTTCAATAACCTCTCCGGACCAACTGCAGTCTTTCCTTGACCAGGAAGAGGCAATGCTCAAAAAAATGGTTGAAAAAATAAAGCAGTCCGGCGCAAACTTTGTCATCTGCCAGAAAGGCATTGACGATTTGGCGCAGCACTTCCTTGCAAAGGAAGGCATCTCAGCTGTCCGCAGGGCAAAGAAATCAGACATGGATGCACTTGCAAGGGCAACCGGCGCAAAAGTTGTCACAAGAACCCAGGACCTATCAAAAGAAGACCTTGGAAAAGCAGACCTTGTAATCGAAAGAAAGATTGCAGGTGACCAGATGGTTTTCGTTGAGGGCTGCAAAAACCCGAAAGCGGTTTCACTGCTTGTAAGGGGCGGCTCGGAACACGTTGTCGACGAAGCAGAGAGGGCGGTTCACGACGCAATCGGAGCAGTCTCATCGGCTTTGAAAAACGGAAAAATCGTTACAGGCGGAGGCTCTTCCGACATGGAGGTTGCAATGCGCCTCAAGGAATTCGCGAAAACAGTCGGAGGCAGGGAGCAGCTGGCAATAGAGGCTTTCGCTGAAACCCTGGAAATAATTCCCAAAACTCTTGCTGAAACAGCAGGCCTTGACTCAATTGACACGCTTGTGTCCATGAGGTCAAAGCACGCAGGCAAGGAAGGAAAGTACTTTGGCATCAACGTCTACAGCGGAAAAATAGAGAACATGAAAACAAACAAGGTCATAGAGCCGTTGAGCATCAAAACGCAGGCAATCACCTCGGCTTCCGAGGTCGCTGAAATGCTTTTGCGCATTGACGACATCATTGCGGGAAGCAGCAAAGGCGGCGGCATGAAAGGCGGAGGCGGAATGCCCCCGGGAATGGGCGGAATGGGCGACATGGGAATGTAAACATTCCCTTTTTTCCCTTTTTCTTTCTTTTATATTTTTTTCTGCTTTTCCTTATTTGAATGAAACCAGTTAAATCACTGCTTTTGGAATACAAATTCATTTTCGCTTTCTTTGTTCCGTTTATTTTAGTGCACGTTTTTTACGCTGCACTTGTGCCATGGGACCCAATCGCTTACCTTTTCCAGGGAAAATGGTTCTGCGGGCAAAAAATTTACCTTGAATTCCTGCGCGCGCCGTTGCCCGGAGTGATTAACTGCCTGAGCGGTGCAGGGAATTATTCCACAATGATTTCACAGCTTTTTTCCGGCTTCCTTTACCTTGCAGCAACACTTTTCCTTTACAACAAGTTAAAGAAAACACAGGCAATTAACCAGCCGCTTTTCGCTGCCTTTGCCTTCCTTTTCCCGACAATTTTGATGGATGTGGGAAGCGATGTCTTGGCGCTTTCTTTTTTCCTTTTGGCGCTTGCAATTGATTCCCCCTGGAAGAAAGGATTTTTTTACGGCCTTGCAACGCTTTCACGCTACAATTACTTTCTTTTCGCAGTAGTGCTGCTTTACCAACTGAAACTAAAGCCAAAGGAATGGGCAAAGTTCGCTTTGCCCGCTTTCCTCCTTTGGCTGCCGTGGCTCTGGTTCAATTTTGCTGAAACAGGCAACGCTTTTTTCAGCCTGGATGAAATGCTTTACCTGAATGTCATCCAAAAGGGCTTGGCGGGCGGATGGTCATTGGAGGCAATTGCGGTTGCAGCTTTCTTCATCATTGCGGTTTGCCTGACTGGCCTGAGAAAAAACCTTTCTTCGGGCACGGTGCAGCTTTCCCTCATAGGGCTTCTCCAGTTCGCGGCAATCAGCATAAAGGAACTGCGTTTCTTTAACGCCGCTGTTCCGGCGCAGGCGGAAATGATTTCACGCGAAACCGATGAAAGCAAAAAATATCGCGGGCTTTTCGCCCTGCTTCTTGTGATTTTCATTGCAGTGTTTGCTTTGACAACAGGGGGTTATTTTCTTTCAGGCGGTGGCGTAAAGGAAATTCCATCAAACGATTTCATCAGGGAATGCGCGGTAATGAGCGACCAATGGGTTTTGTTTTACCCGAAAGGAATTGTTGCGGAGCCATTGCCTGGAAGCGATGCATTCCAGTACTTTTTAAGCGAAGGCTACAGCCTAGCAATATCCAAGAACACGAAATTTGATTTTTCAGGGCTTTACGGCTTTGAATTCGTTGAAGCCAAAGACTTCCTTATCCTAAAATCAGGCAAATGCAGGCCACAGCCGGAAAGCTATGCCTTGAAGGTCTGGCGCGGCGCCCAGCAATAAATGCCTAAATGCGCCTCCAACTAAAACAATTTTTAATGCTTGTCCTGCACTAAATTATTTCTATGAAAGTAAGGCTCCGCGTAATATTTTTCCTGGTTTTCATGGTTGCATTTGCCTATCTCCTTGCGAAGACAATTACGCCTTACTGGACAATGGTTCTCCTAACCCTGATTTTCCTTTACGTTGGCTCCATTTTTTTCTTCATTTACTATGACTTCAAGGACGAACTGAATAAAACAATCAAGCCATGGCCAACTGTTTCCATTCTCATTCCAAACTTTAACGGCGAAGCCACAGTGAAAAAATGCGTTGAGTCATGCAAGGCAATGCGTTACCCAAAAAAAACAGAGGTCATTGTGGTTGACGACGCAAGCACTGACAACTCTTATGAGATTCTGAAAAAAATTTCAGGAATCAAGCTGTTGAGGCAGAAAAAGAATTCCGGCAAGGCAGCCGCGCTTAACCGCGCAATAGCAGAGTCAAAGGGAGAAATTGTCGCATGCATTGACTCCGACACTTATCCTTCCGAGGACTGCCTTGAAAAAATGGTGCCGCTTTTCGCGGAAAAAAAAGTCGGCGCAGTAACAGGCCTGATTCGTGTTCATAATCCCTCTAATTTCCTGCAGCGCGTGCAGGAAATAGAATACCTCATTGGCTTTGCCTTCTACCAATCAATGCTTTCAATAATAAACGCGGCTTTTGTCACGCCTGGCCCAATGTGCCTTTACCGCAGGCAAATGCTTGTTGAATCAGGCGGCTATGACGAGGAAAACATCACAGAGGACATGGAAATTGCGCTTCGGATTCAGGCAAGCAAGTACAAAATCCGCGCATGCCATAATGCTTCAATTTACACAGAGGTTCCAAGGGGCATCAGGCAATGGCTGAAGCAGAGGACAAGGTGGTATAGGGGAAGGGTTTACAACACCTGGAAATACAGGCACATGCTCTTCAACCAAGAGTACGGTGCATTGGGCACTTTCAGCTTTCCGATAACGTTTTTCCTGGACTTTGCCTCGGTTTTCGTTTTCTTCGTTATATCTGCAATGCTTGTGGACACGCTGCGTTACGCCATCCTTATGGCGCTGGCATGGGCAAAGGTTTCCGCTTTTCCAGTGCTTCAGGCGCCAGTGGTTATAATCAATTCCTCTGCTTTTTTCTTTTACTTCGTTCTGATATGCGTTTTCGCTTTCAGCACGTATTTTTCATTCGTGATTGCAAAGCAGAAAATCTCTTTTAAAAACATTCCCCCAATGCTATTTATCATATTCGTTTACTCGGTCGGCGTGGCCTTTGTCTGGCTTTACGCTTTCCTGAACGAGCTCAATCGCTCGGAATACAAGTGGTGAAAAAAATGAACAAGTACTACCTCCGTGCAGTGGCCTTGTCAGTCCTTTTCATTCTCGCGGGCTTTTTCGTGATAAACCAGATTGACGTTTTCCGCATCAACGAAATGCAGTCGCGAGTGCAGGAACTCGAGCTCCAGGCGGAAAGCTCCCGTGCCCTTGGCTTATTCAGCCAGACATTCAGCGGCAACGAAGAGTACTGCAATGCGATAGACAAAAGCATTGGCTCTCAAATCAACCGAAACCTTGAACTTTTGAAGTCCTTGGACCAGACAAAGGACAGCGTTTTCTTGGGGGACATTTCACGCGTAAAACAAAGCTATTTCCTTTCAAACGCGCAATTGTTCATGTACATGAAGCAGGCGAAAAAATTATGCGAAAAAAACGACGCCTTAATCCTTTACTTTTACCTTGACGCTGACCCCTGCCCTGACTGCTGGGTGCAGGGGCAAATACTTGACGGGTTAAGGGAAAAATGCTCCAATGTCAGGACATTCGCTTTGCCAGTTGACTCTGGCCTGGAAATAATCTCTTTGCTTAAATCCTTGTTCGGCGTTGACTCAGCACCCTCAGTCATAATCAACGAGGAAAAAGTGTTCAAAGGCCTTGCATCCGAAGAAGAGCTCCTTACAGCATTTTCCTGCGAGAAAAAAACAGCCTGATTTTAGGGAAAAATTTCCATCCATTTCAGCGGGGTTTCAATTATTTTCGTCAAAGCAATGGCTGAAAGCGTTGCATAATTGATGAACAAAAAAACCAGTGAAAGCGCCACCGCGGTTTCAGCCGGAACAGAGTAAAGCGAAAGCAGCGTGATGAGGCCGGCCTCCCTTGTGCCCAATCCAAGGAAAGTCACTGGAAACAATTCAATGAACAGAACCGCTGCAACAATTGCCAAGAATGGAAGCACAGGCACAGTCACGCCCAAAGATGCTGCGACAAAAAAATACGCAATAACAGTTGTGAGGAAATTGATTGCCCCCCAACCAAAAATTTTAAGCGAAAAAAAAGGCGAATGCAGCACGCTTAACAGTTCTGTTAAAAAATTCCAGAAAAACTTTTTCAGCAGTAAAAACAAAACGCACGCGCCAACCAGGGCAACCGCGGCAAGCAACAGCAGTTTTTCAAGGAAAAATTTTTCAAGCAAAGGAAAGAAAGCCAATCCAACCAAGCCGCATAACCCGACAGCTATCATGTCCGATGCCCTGTCAACCGCTATTGCCGCAATCCTTTTTGCGAGATTCAATTGCTTAAAGTAAAACGCCCTTGCAAGTATTCCCGCCTTTAATGGCGTGAGAAAGCCGATCATTGAGCCGGCGCAAAAAATTTTTGTTGCATCCATTAACGTGAATTTTTCCCCGTAAAATTCCGCTGCCAAGCCGAACTTCCAGCCCCTTCCAAGCAGGTTTATTATTATTGCGAAGAATGCTAGAAGAAGAAAAAGTTTTTCCGCGCCAAGAACCGCTTCCGCAACCTTTGCGAGGTCAATGCTTGAAAGGATGAACGCAAACAAGGCGATTCCAATCAGCCCTAACAGCAGCCTCTTCCACTTCATTTGGTGCCCCTTTGCCTATCCCTTAATTGTTTTCCAAAAGCCATAAATACACTGCTGTGCATCAAATGCATTAATGCACGCAATAATCCTGGTTGGCCTGGCGCGCTCCGGAAAGGACACTGCAGCCGATTTTCTTGCAAAAAAATTCCATTACAAAAAATTCGTTTTCAGCGATTTCCTTGCCGCTGAACTCAAAAAGAAAAAAGTGCCTCTTTCAAAGCACAACCTTTCGGTTTTCGGCGACGAGTTAAGGAAAAAAAATGGAATGGCCGCTGTCGCAGGGCTTTTGTGGAAAAAGGCAAAAAAATTCAAAAAGATAGTCCTTGTTGGCGCGCGCTCCGTGGAAGAAATCAATTACGTGAAAAAAAAATGCAAAAACACTTTTGTTGCCGCAATAACTGCGCCCGTTTCAAAGAGATTCGCGCGGCGCTCTTCACGCGACCCGAAAACCAGAAAGGATTTCCTTGCGCGTGACAAAAGGGACATAAGGAACAAGGGGCTTAACAATGCCTTGAAGCTCGCGGATTTCACTCTGCAAAACAACGGAACCGTGCGCGAATTGCGTGAAAAAATCCTGAAACTCGCCTTAAAGCTTGAAAAAAACATTTAAATACTTTGAAGTCGTTCATTGTTAAGGTGATTTGTTAATGGCAATGGAAATTCTCACCGATACAGCAACAAGCACTGGAGATGCGCTGCTTGACCTGTGGAATTCGTTCGTGAACGTTATTCCCGGTTTGATTGCGGCAATAATCCTTGTTCTTATCGGTTACATAATCGGTTTGGTTCTGAAAAGAATCACAGTGAAAATCCTGGAGTACGCGCAACTGGACAAATGGATTGAGGACAGGAAACTCCACGGGGCAATTGGAAGCATCAAGCTGTCAAACTTGCTTGGCTCTCTGGTCAAGTGGTGGACAGTGGCATTATTCCTGGCTCAAGCGCTTTGGTTCATTAACCTCGGGGTTTTGAGCGATTTCGTCAGGATTCTGGCAACATACATTCCAATGCTTGCCGCGGCGATCCTCTTCATTGTGCTAGGCCTGCTTGCGGGAAAATACCTCAGGAACAAGATTGACGCAACAGAGTACAGGTTCAAGAAAACAATCGGCACAATAGTGGAAATCGTAATCGCGTACATCGCAATCGTCATCGGCCTGGACTACATCGGCTTCAGGACAGAGATACTGCTTGACGCGTTCAGGATTGGTTTCACGGCATTCGTGTTAGTCGTGGCAGTAGTGCTAGGCATAACCTTTGCACTCTCCTACAAAAAGGAACTCCAGGACTTAGCGATGTCACTCAAAAAATGAAGGGAAAAAAACATTTCCCCTTTTTTTCTTTTTTTTGTTTTTGCTTAAATAGCTCCCTAAATCGCGCATTAAAGCCATAAGATAGGTTTAAATTGCTTTCAATGCCCTTATATTATATTGATGGTTCACGGATTAGCTTTCTGTTTCTTTCACATGTTTATTGAAATTAACAGCCACTAATTCAACCACCATACAAATGGAGGAATTCACACATGGTTCAAATAACTGAGTTAAGGCCTTTCTCTAAAAAGGTCGACGCATTAGTCAAATGCGTGAGCAAAAACGAGGTAAGGGAAGTAACCTCAAAGCTTGACAACTCTTCCCATAAGGTGACCGAGGCACTCGTCGGAGACACTTCGGGCACAATCCTTTTGACTTTGTGGGACGACATGATCGACAAAGTTGAAGCGGGAAAAAGTTATAAGATAACAAACGGCTACACCTCGCTTTTCAAGAACTCCCTGCGCTTAAACATAGGGCGCTACGGGCAGTTAGAGGAAAGCACTGAGGACGCTGGGGAAGTCAACGAATCAAACAACGTCTCAGACAAACAGTTTGAGTCACGCGGCAGGTTCGGCGGCGGAGGCGGCGGAGGCGGCGGCTTCGGGCGCGGCGGAGGCGGCGGACGCTTCGGCGGCGGCGGAAGAGGCGGCGGACGCTTCGGCGGCGGAGACAGGGGCAGGCGCTACTCGGGACGCGGCGGAGGCGGCGGAAGAGGCGACAGCGGCGGCTCAAGCGACGACAGCTCCTTTGACAGCGACTTCAGCGGCGACGAATAACCGAAGAAGCCACTCTAAAAGGTTCAACTGATTCTTTTCTTTTTTTTATTTAATTCCCGCTTAAGCCTGCGGCTGGACAGAAGCGCTAAAGGCAGGGCATAATATTAAAAATGTTATTTATATTATTTTTGTTAGAGGTGTTTTTTTATGGCTACTGTTTCGGTTTCGGTTTCCGATGATATGAAGCACAAGCTTGAGACCTTTGAGACGGTCAATTGGTCGGCTGTTGCCCGAAAGGCATTTGAGGGCGAGCTTTCGAAGCTTGAGCTGATGGACGAGCTGACTTCAAAGTCAAAGGCAACCGAAAAAGATGTTGCGGAATTGTCGAAAAAATTAAAGAAAGGCATAGCCAAATGGCATAATGGGTTGAAATGAATGCAGCTTGTCGTGGACACAAACATTATTGTTTCGGCTTTGCTGAGGAAGGGGGATACCCGTAGGCTCGTGTTTTCCAAGCGATTCGAATTATTTTCTCCCGACCGCGTGAAATTTGAAATTGCCAAGAACAAGCATGAATTCATGCAGAAAGGCTCAATGAACGAGGAAGAATTTTTAACGGCTGTTGAGCTCTTGCTTGGAAACGTTTCAATTGTTCCTGCAGAGGAATATGCGCCGTTAAAGAATAAAGCGGATTCATTGTGCCCGAAAGGCCACGAGGATGACTGGCCGTTCATCGCATTATCGTTGAAACTCAACTGCGGGCTATGGTCGCAGGATTCAGCCCTGAAAAAACAATCAATTGTTAATGTTTATTCGACAGCAGGGCTAATTGCACTTATTTAACTTTTTAAACCTTCATTAACCCTCTTATTATATTCATTGGCGGGCCCGTAGCTCAGCCTGGCAGAGCATTGGTCTTATAACGCCGAGAATTTGGCGGAAGCACACCAAGTGTCGTCGGTTCGAATCCGGCCGGGCCCATAAAGAAGGATTAAAATATGCCCCCAAAAAAACTTCTGGAAAACTTTTCAAGGGAAAAAGAGCTTGAAATCCATAGCCATTGGAAGAAAGAAAAAACCTACGAAAAGGTTAAGGAAAAGGATTCAAAGCAGAAGAAAAAGTTTTATTTCATGGACGGCCCTCCTTATGCCACTGGCCACATTCACATGGGAACCGCTCTCAACAAGGTTTTGAAGGACATTGCAATCCGCTCCAAGAGAATGCAGGGCTTTTACGTTTTTGACAGGCCAGGCTATGACACTCACGGAGTACCGATTGAAAACAAGGTTGAGCAAAAATTTGGCTTCAGGGAAAAACAAGACATTGAAGCATTTGGCGTTCAGAAATTCGTTGACGAGTGCAGGCACTTTGCAACAGAATTCATCGGCACAATGAACTCGGAGTTTGAAAACCTCGGCGTGTGGATGGATTGGGGAAACCCCTACATTACCCTGCAAAACGAATACATTGAAGCGATTTGGTTTTCATTCAAGAAAGCGCATGAAAAAAAATTATTGTACAAAGGCATTTACCCAGTGCACGTGTGCCCGCACTGTGAAACCGCGGTTGCATTCAACGAAATAGAGTACAAAAAGCAGACTGATGAAAGCATTTACGTTAAATTCCAGCTGGAGGGAGAAAAAAACAAGTATTTGTTGATTTGGACAACCACTCCTTGGACTTTGCCAGGCAATGCAGGGGTAATGGTTCACCCTGAACTTGAATACGTTGAAGCCCAGTTAAGCAACGGCGAAACATGGATTCTTGCAAAGGAAAGGGCAAAAGAATTATTTGAAGCGATTGAAACAGCGTACTCCGTGAAAAAAACTTTCAAGGGAAAAGAGCTTGAGGGAAAAAAGTACATCAATCCAATTGCAAAGCACTTGAAGCTCGGCAAGGAATTAATGAAAAACGGTTACCGTGTCATACTAGAGCCAAGGTATGTTTCAGCAGAGGAAGGCACTGGATTGGTGCATGTTGGCCCTGGGCAGGGAAAAGAGGACTATGATGCCGCGAAAAGAACCGGCCTGCCGATTTTCTCACACGTGGAAATGACTGGCTTGATGAAAGCAGAAGCAGGAAAGTACGCTGGCAAAAAAGCACGCGCGGTTGACAAGGAAATAGTTGAGGACCTTGAAAAAGACAACGCGCTTGTATTCAAGCACAGCCATACGCATGACTATCCCCTTTGCTGGAGATGCAACACGCCTTTGCTCATGCTCGCGGTTCCACAGTGGTTTTTCAAAATCTCTGAAATCCAAAAAAGGCTTTTGCAGTTCAATGAAGAGGTTTTCTGGGTGCCTTCATGGTCTAAGGACCGCTTTAAGAACTGGCTGGAAAGCATAAGTGACTGGCCTGTTTCAAGGGCACGCTATTGGGGTTCGCCTTTGCCTATATGGCAGTGCAATGAATGCAGTGAAACAGTTGTCGTGGGTTCAATCAAGGAGCTCTCATCATACGTGAAATTGCCGAAAGACCTTGACCTTCACAAGCCAAAAATTGATGCAGTTAAATGGAAGTGCAAGTGCGGCAAAGGTGAAATGCAGAGGGTGCCGGAAGTTCTTGACGTATGGTTTGATGCAGGGGTGAGCAGTTGGGCAGCGCTGGGTTATCCGTCCAACGACAAATTATTCAAGGAACTCTGGCCCGCTGACCTGAACATTGAAGGAAAAGACCAGATTCGCGGATGGTGGAACGCGGAAATAATCTGTTCAACCATCTGCTTTGACAAAAAGCCATTCAAGGCAATTGCAATGCACGGCCTTGTGTTGGACCTTTCAAAGAAAAAAATGAGCAAAAGCACTGGCAACACAATTACTCCAAGCGAAGTCATTGAAAAGTTTTCCCGCGACCATTTGCGCTTTTACTTGTCCGAACTTCTTACCGGCGAGGACACTGCCTTTGACTGGAATGCCTTCAAGGACATTAACCGCTTGTTCAACACTCTGCTTAATTCATTCAATTACCTGCAGATGTACCTGAGCGCTGATTTTGATTCAGCGGAAAAATTAAGCGAAAAAGAATTACTGCCCGAAGACCAGTGGATTGTTTCAAAAACAAATTCTTTGGCGGAAGAGGTTTTGAAGGCTTACAACGAATACAATTACCCAAAGGCCGCGAGGCTGCTTGACTCATTTGTTTTAGAGGAATTAAGCCGCACTTACATAAAGCTTGTCAGGGAAAGGGTTGGAGCAAAAAGCCAGAAAGGAGTGGAGCAGGCGCTTAATTATTCGCTTTTCAATCTGCTGAAGCTTTTCGCGCCAATCACGCCGCATTTCTCCGAGCACGTTTACCTTTCCCTTAAATCGCAAAAAATGCCTGCAAGCATCCACTTGCTTGAATTCTCGGCGCCTGACAAAAAACTCGTTGATAAAGGGCTGGAAGCGGAAATGGTTTTGGTTAAAGAATTTGGCGCAGCTTTCTTAGCGCTCCGCGAAGAGCAGAAGTTAAGGCTGCGCTGGCCCTTGGAGAAAGCAGCTGTCCAGCTGCAGGGAAAGCAAAAAATGGAAAAGCTCAAAGAAGTTTTGGCGCGCATGGTTAACGTGAAAGGCATTGAAGTTGTTTCCTCTGAACCAAAGAAAAAAATGGCGGTAAAAGTTCTCCCTTCCGGGACAAAGCTGTTTTTGGACACAACTGCTTCCCCTGCGCTGAAAGAGGAGTGGGAGATGGCTGAGTTAACGCGCAGGATTCAGGACGCGCGAAAGCAGGCAGGCTTAATGCCCGGGCAAAAAGCGGAACTGCTCATTGACTGCTCTGACAAAAAGTTCTTGGAAAAATTCTCCGCGCAGATTGAATCACAGACAAACACAAAATTAGTGCAAAAAAGCGGGCAAATGCAGAAGCTCCTTGAAAGGGAGTTCTTCATTGAAATAAAGAAGTGAAAAAATGAAGCCTGTAAAGCAATTCACTGCGAAAAAGAAAATGACTGCCGCGGAGATAGCCGCGGAAATGAGCGCAGTCGGGGTTTTGGGTGCTGGGCGAATGGGCAAAGCAGTGGCAGTTGCTGAGCAGATGTTTTCCGACAAGGAATGCAAGGTTTTTTTCGGAGTTGCAGGGGCAATGACTCCCGCGGGAATGCGCTCCATTCTCATTGAAATGCTTGAGCTTGGCTGGATTGATGTTTTTGTTTCAACCGGCGCGAATTTAACCCATGACTTGGTTGAAGCGCTCGGCTACCATCACCTGAAGGGAAGCGCTGACGCCGATGACAAAAAACTGAACAAAAAAGGAATTGACAGAATTTACGAGAGCTTCATGCCGAACAAAGTCTACATTGGCCTGGAAAAATTCTGCAACAAAGCCTTTGCGGAAATGCCTCAGTCGCTTAGCGGAAAAGAATTTTTATGGCAGTTGGGGGAAAAGGTGAAGAACAAGAAAAACATTTTAAGCGTCTGTGCGAAAAAAAAGATTCCAATTTATTGCCCAGCCTTAACCGATTCAGGCATTGGCTTAATGGTGAACAACTGGCGTTATGAGCACGCGCTTGACATTAATTTGTTTGACGATTTGAGGGAAATAAACGAGTTGGCGTGGGATTTCAAAAAGAAAGGCATTTTTTACGTCGGCGGAGGCACGCCAAAAAACTTCATCCAGCAGGCAATGCAGTTCTCCCCAACTCCCGCGATTTACGGCGTTCAGGTAACAACTGACCACCCTGAATTCGGGGGGAGCTCCGGCGCGGAATTGCGCGAGGGAATTTCCTGGGGTAAAATGTCGCCGGGTGGAAAATTTGTTGACCTGCGCTGCGATGCGACAATCGCCTTGCCGCTAATTTTTGCGGCGCTGAAGGAAAAAATTGGCTGATTATTTACCCACATTTTAAGCCAAGTGCAGCACTAAAATAAGCGCTGAGAAAGCGATTGTTATGCCTAAAACGAATTCAGGCGTGAGCTTCGGGCCTGTTGTATCAGTGTCAAAGAACCGCATTATTCCAAGCGTTGAGCTTGGGCCTGAGACATCGCTTCTTGTTTTTTGGAATTTCATTTTCTCACTTTCCTTTAAAAGAAACAAATAAATATGGTTTAATGCCTTATATTAACTATTCATTGTTAAAGTTTTATAAGGTTTGCGCGAGGGTGAAAAAGGCATGGAAGTACAGCAGGCAAGAGACCTGGCAAAAGACGCATACCACCTTGTCCTTCTCATAGTAATGGTGCTTGTCCTTTTAGGCGTTGTCAGCTGGGTTTTCGGCTGCTCCGTGATTCCTTTGCCGAAATGGTGTGACGCTTACTGGTTTGTGATGGGCAGCCCAAAGGTTTTGATTGTGCATGGCTCCGAGGGCTTAGGTGACCCTGATTTGCTGCGCTTGTCGTTAAGCGATCCCGAACATTTGGGTGTCAGGGCGCAAACACAGGACCTGGGTAGGATAAGCCTGGGAAACCTGAAACAGTATCAACTGGTTATTGTGGAGAAAGCCAAAAAAATCAGCACTGACAAGTTAAAGGTTTTCATGGATTACGTTGACCAGGGTGGAAGGCTTGTCTGGACAGGGGACGCGGGAACAGAGCTTGACGCAGGCGACGAATTCCTTTACAAAGATGAATTGGAGGAAGGAAAGCCACATGAAATAATCAGCCCTTGGATGAGAAAAAAAGACGGAAAGGTTGTGGGTTTTGGCGACTTCCTCGGCGTTGAATTCTTGGGAAATTTTTGCGACGGAAAAATAAAGGACTGCTCCGAGCCATTTCCAGCAATAGGCGTGATTGATGTTCCAAACACGGACCACGAATTAGTGCAGGCGGCAAGGCAGGGTTTGCTTTTATTCGGAAACATGGCTATAACCGAAGCAGTGGAGGACGCGCCTTCCACAATTGTCGCTTCAATTGATTACAGGGGCTCGCTTATAACAAATGACGGCAGGGATTTGGGGAGAAGCTTTCCTTTAATCATCACAAACGGCTTGGGGGAAAAAGTCGCTTATTATGCAATTCCCCCTGAACAATTTGTTTCCGATGGCCTTGCGGAAAAGCTCCAGACAATGAATTTATGCGGTTCACAGAACGCCTCACAGCCGGACAAGGGCTGCTATTACTGGAATTTTTTGGAAAAAATGTATTCGGGAATGATTAAGTGAAAAAAAGGCAAAAGCCTAACCAATGCCAAAAGCTTTAAATAAGGGCTAATCCATATTCTTTTCGCATGAAAAGGAAAATTTCTTTTGGCTGCATCACCGCAATTGCGGCAATCGCTCTGCTATTGTTTTTGGCTGGCTGCCCGCAGCCCGAACCAGTTGTTCCGCCTGCGGATGACGCTGGTGCAACGGTTCAAGGAGTTCAAAGCGTTGCAAACGCAAACAACCAGTTTTCATTTGAGCTTTACTCGCGGCTGAAAGGCAGCGGAGGCAATGTTTTTTTCTCCCCTTACAGCATTTCCGTTGCATTGGCGATGACTTTTGAGGGCGCAAAAGGGCAGACAGCGGAAGAAATGCAGGCAGTAATGCATTTCCCGGAGGATTCAGCTGTGCGCCAATCATCGTTTGCAAAAATTTACAACCAGATAAACAAGAGCGACAAGCAGTACAAGCTTTACACTGCAAACGCTTTGTGGGCGCAACAGGACTACAGGTTTTTAGAAGAATACTTTAACACTGTGAAGAATTATTATGGAGGAGAGTCAACTAACCTTGATTTTGCCAATGAAACAGAGCAATCCCGCCAGACAATCAATTCATGGGTTGAGGGAAAAACAAACAGCAAAATAAAAGACCTGCTTCCCGCAGGAAGCATCAGCCCGTTAACGCGCCTTGTTTTAACTAACGCGATTTACTTCAAGGGAGAATGGCTTAAGCAATTCGACAAGGCGAACACGAAAGAAGATGATTTCAGGTTAAGCCCGGGAAACACCGTTAAAACACAGATGATGAGCCTGACGGGAAAGGAAGCGGAATTCAATTACGCTGAAAACGATTTAATGCAGGTTTTAGAGCTTCCCTACAAAGGCGAGGAACTATCTATGATAATTCTTTTGCCAAACAACGACAACCTGAATGCAGCCGAAGAATCTCTTACTGCTGAAAAACTCGCAGAATGGAAAAAAGATTCACGGAAACAGAGGGTGGATGTGTTCATTCCGAAATTCACTTTCACAAAAGAATTCGGTCTTGCTGACACGTTAAAGCAAATGGGAATGCCTACGGCTTTCATTGCAGGAAGCGCGGATTTCTCCGGCATGGATGGAACAAACCAGCTGTTCATCAGTGCAGTAATCCACAAGGCGTTTGTTGAAGTGAACGAGGAAGGAACAGAGGCTGCAGCGGCAACCGGTATTGCAGTGAGTGGTGCAATGGCTAATCCCAACCCTATTCCCATTTTCCGCGCAGACCATCCCTTTATCTTCCTGATTCAGGAAAAGCAAACAGGCACCATTCTTTTCCTTGGAAGGGTCTCGGACCCCTCGGCATAACTATCCTTTTTAAGCCCCCAAGCGCCGAGGTAAGTGCTAACCGCTTATGGCTTTTTTGAGTGTTGGGTAGAGGGGTTTGCCTTGTTGTTTCCATGTGGCGAACAGGGAGGCGATTGTTTCCATTGTTCGTGCGCCGGTTTCGCGGCGTAGTCCGCCAATGATTTTTCTGA
>JAZDDZ010000017.1:0-5382 GCA_043809245.1 Candidatus Iainarchaeum sp. | reverse complement strand
TCAGAAAAATCATTGGCGGACTACGCCGCGAAACCGGCGCACGAACAATGGAAACAATCGCCTCCCTGTTCGCCACATGGAAACAACAAGGCAAACCCCTCTACCCAACACTCAAAAAAGCCATAAGCGGTTAGCACTTACTTAATGCTTGCTCAATGTTTTCATTTGAATTAAAAATCTCTTTGAAAAAATAGCCTCGCGCCTGGCAATTATCTGTACAGCCAGAAAGAAGTAATATGGCGGCAAGAAAAAATGGCAACAAAATTTTCCAAGAACCCCCGCTTGGATACATGATAAAAGCATATATCTCATAATATATAACCCTTTCCATCAAAATGGTTTAATTAAAAAACAGCATTGCGAACTGAACGCATAACACAGTATAAAAAGAGCCCACAGAAAAGTTATTTTTAATAAAATTCAGAAAAAAATCAATCCATCCCCAGGCTGGTTTTCAGCGCTTCGTCTACTTTTTGCATTGTTTCAGGCGAAAGCGAGCCAATTTTTTTAATGATGCGGTGCTGGATTGAAATCGCCCTTATTTGGTTGCATAAAATTGTGCTCTTTTTTGTTAAGCCGGAATTATCAGGTTCAACTATTACGTTTGTCGGGTATTCCTTGTCTGGAATAGTTGATGTGAGAGGCACGACAATGGTTGTCGGGCTCAACTCATTTGACACATCATTCTGGACAACAAGGCAAGGCCTGATTTTTCCCTGTTCAGAGCCGACAGAAGGTTCAAGATTGACCAAAACAAGGTCGCCCCTTTTAATAATCATCCAACAACCTGTCCGCTTCAGTGCTAACGTATTTCATTTCTTCTTCGATTTCCCTGTCAATCCAGCCATATTTTTTATAGTACTCTTTCATTAATTCTTCTTTTTCTTTTTTATTCAAAACCTTCTCCACGACAATATCGTTGTCCTTAAGCATCACTATTGCTTTGTCGTTCTTCTTCAATCCCTTCATTTCCCTAATGGTTTTCGGAATCGTTATCTGGCCCCTCTCACCAACAGTAACCAAAGTTTCATACATAACAAAACCTCCTAAATACGTATTTTTTCATACTAATACATATTTATGCATACCAAAACATATTTATAGGTTTTTGGCAGCAAAATCGCGCATGAAATCAGATGATTTTGACCCCTTAGAATAAAAGCATTTTGTGCTTTAGTTTCATCCGAATTATGTTTATTGGGGGGAATAAATGAAGCTTTTTTACGACGCTGATGCTGATTTAGGGGTTTTAAAGGGCAAAACAGTGGCAATAATCGGTTTTGGCAGCCAGGGCAAGAACCAGGGCTTATGCATGCGTGATTCCGGGGTAAAAGTCGTTTACGGCTTAAGGGAAGGCGGAAAAAGCTTTGAAAACGCAAAAAAAGAAGGATTTGAGGTTTACCCCATTTCAGAGGCTGTTCAGAAGGCGGATATTGTTCACGTGCTTATTCCTGATGAAACGCATAACGAGGTCTTTGAACAGCAGATAAAGCCAAAGCTTTCAGCGGGAAAAACCCTTAGCTTTTCACATGGATTCAGCATTGTGTTCAAGCAAATTGTTCCCCCGAAGAATGTTGATGTTTTAATGGTTGCACCGAAAAGCCCTGGCAGTGAGGAAAGGAAACGGTTTTTGGAAGGCTTTGGGGTGCCAGGATTGATTGCAATAAAGCAGGACGCTTCAGGCAAAGCTAAGGAGACCGCGCTTGCAATGGCTAAGGCATGCGGTTTCACGCGCGCTGGGGTCCTTGAATGCACTTTTGAACAGGAAGCTTACGAGGACTTGTTCGGCGAGCAGACTGTTCTTTGCGGAGGAGTTGTTGAACTAATAAAGGCGGGGTTTGAAACTTTAGTGGATGCGGGCTATCCCCCTGAAATGGCTTACTTTGAATGCCTGCATGAAATGAAATTAATAATTGACTTAATTTACGCGGGCGGAATAGAGGGAATGTATGCGGGTGTAAGCAACACCGCGGAATTTGGGGGAAGAACAGTTGGCTCCAAGATAATTAACTCTGAATCAAAAAAGGCAATGAAGGAAGCGCTCAGGCGCGTTGAAAGCGGAGAATTCGCAAAACAGTGGATGGATGAATACAAAGCAGGCCTTCCAAATTTCAAGAAATGGAAAGAGGAAGGAAAAAACCACTTGATTGAGAAAACGGGTGAGAAAATCAGGGCGCTGTTCAGCAAAAAAGCCTGACAAAAAGTTAATGCTGGTTGAAATGAAGAAAGACACAAATTTCTGGCTCTTGGCGGCAATTGGTGTTCTGATTCTTTTAACGATAATCGTTGTCGGGTTAAGGGCAGAGAAATTTGCATGCTGCAGCTGCCCACCAGGCCAGTATGAATTCTATCCATTGATACAGGCGCTAAATGAAAATTCAAGGCTTGTCCAGTGTGACTGCCCCCCAAATGCCGGTTGCACTTTTTCTTTCTGGATAATTCCCTCTGACCTAATCGCATTAATTGTGATTCTTTCAGCGGTTTTTGCTTACAGGAAATGGAAAAAGAAGTGATTCAATGGAAAGGCAGTTCAACGAGGAAATGAAGAAAATTTTGCAGGGAGTTTACATCATCACGTCTTCTTTTGGCGCGAAAAAAAACGCTATGGCTGCTGCATGGGTTTCCCGCCTTTCATTTAACCCGCCGATGCTAATGGTTTCAGTGGGAGACGGAAGGCACAGCCAGGACATTATAAGCAAAGGCAAATGCTTTGCAGTGCACGCAGCAGGGGAAAAGCAATTGCAAATGGCAAAGGAATTCGGCTCGCTCAGCGGAAGGGATTCCGACAAGCTTGCGGGAAAAAAGTTTTCAGCAGGAAAAAGCGGCGCGCCAATCCTGGATGAATGCATTGCATGGTTTGACTGCAGGCTCGTGAAAGAGGTTAGGGCAGGCGACCACATTGTTTTCATCGGCGAAGTCATTGACGCGAAAACTGTTTCACCTGAAGAAAAAACGCTTGCATATGACAGGGAGAGATTCAAGTGAAGCCGCATGACGTGAAAGAACTGCCGGCTGCAAAGGCGCTGCTTTACGGCGATGGATTGAAGAAAGCGGATTTCAAAAAGCCGTTCATTGCGATTGCGAATTCATTCAATGAAATAGTTCCGGGGCACATTCACCTCAAAGCATTGGGTGAAGCCGTGAAGAAAGGCGTTATAGCCGCGGGCGGAATTCCATTGGAGTTCCACACAATCGCGGTTTGTGACGGAATCGCAATGGGACACGAGGGAATGAAGTACTCGCTTCCATCGCGTGAAACAATTGCGGACAGCATTGAGGAAATGGTCAGGGGGCACGGAATATTTGACGGAATTGTCTTTATCTGTTCCTGTGACAAGAATGTTCCCGGGCATTTGATGGCTGCTGCAAGGCTGGATTTGCCGAGCATTTTCGTTACAGGCGGCCCGATGAAGCCAGGCAAGCTCGGCTCAAAGGCACTGGACATTGAGGACTGCTTTGAGGCAAGGTCCAAGCTTGAGGCGGGAAAGATTTCAAAAAAAGAATACGATAAAATAGTTGAAAGCACCTGCCCTGGCGCGGGAAGCTGCGCCGGATTGTTCACTGCGAATTCAATGGCCTGCGTTGTTGAGGCAATGGGCTTGAGCCTGAGCGGCTGCGCCACAATGCACGCGCTTGACAAGGCAAAGGAAAAGCTTGCGTTTGATTCCGGCAAAAAAATAGTGCAGTTGGTGAAAGAAGGAATTACTGCGAGAAAGTTCATGTCAAAAGATGCGTTTGAGAACGCGTTGCGCTTGGACATGGCAATTGGCGCCTCAACAAACACCATACTGCATATTCCTGACATTGCGCGCGAAGCCGGCATTGAAATAAAACTCAGGGAAATAAATGATTTAAGCGAGAAAACCCCTAACCTTGTGAGGATTTCGCCCAGCTCAGATTATGAAATGATTGACTTGGATGATGCGGGGGGAATTCCCGCTGTGATGGCAGAGCTTGCGAAAAAGGACTTGCTTAACAACATTCAAACGGTTGACGGAAAAAAGCTGCTTGATGTTATTGCAAAAGCGGAAAACCTTAACCAGGAAGTAATCAGGACAGTGGAGAATGCTTATTCGCAGAAAGGCGGGCTGCTGGTTTTGTTCGGCAACTTAGCGGAAAAAGGGGCAGTTGTTAAAGATGCAGCCATTGACGAAAAATTTCCGCTTATTTTTAACGGCGCTGCAAAGGTGTTCAATTCAGAGGAAGAGGCAACGGCTTTCATTAACAGGGGGAAAGTGAAAAAAGGCACGGTTATAGTCATTCGCTTTGAGGGAAAAATCGGGGGCCCTGGAATGAGGGAAATGCTTTACCCGACCGCGGCAATTTCAGGTTTGGGGCTTGGCTTGGATGTTGCTCTCCTGACAGACGGAAGGTTTTCCGGCGCGACAAAAGGCGCCTGCATTGGCCACGTTGAACCGGAAGCCGCATTGGATGGATTGATTGCATTCGTTGAGGACGGCGACAAGATAAGGATTGACCTGAACAAAAAAACAGTTGACCTGCTTGTGAACGGCCGCGACTTGGAGAAAAGAAAAAAAGCGAAAAGGCCTACTCCAAAGGAAGTTCCGGACGGCGTGCTGAAGAATTACAGGAAAAACCTCTTATGAGCGGTGCTTGGCTTTATGTCACCGGAAAATTTTGAAAATTTGCCAATTGAAGAAAAGATTGCACTTAAAAAATGGGTCATTAAAGGCTTAAATGGGGAAATCATTAAAGAATTAAAGGAGCTTAGGCGATTGTACGGGCTAAAGCCGCATGACCCCATTAAACGAATAATTCGGGCTGCAGGAGTTAATGCAGAATTTCAAATGCAAAAGTATCATAATTTGATTGCCAGATTGGATACAGAGAATCAGGCTATATCAAAATTAGAGCTGTCGCAAAGAATTTGAAAAGGAAGGGAAAGATTAGCCGCAATGCGAAAAAGAATGGAAGAAAAAAATCGAAGGAAGCAAAAATAATTGATTTTTTTCCGCAGCGGCAATGCACTGTCCCGAAAGCTTTAAAGGCTGCAAAGCGGCAATTAATGCAGTGGTTTGATGGATTCTCATAATGCTTTGGTTGTGTTTGAAGGAAAGAAGATTAGGCGGGTTTGGCACAAAGAACAATGGTTTTTTGTTATAACTGATATTATTGGCGCTCTAACAGATTCGCCTAATCCTTCGGATTATCTTAAAAAGATGAAAAAAAGGGATATCGCATTAAATGAAGGGTGGGGACAAATTGTCACCCCCCTTAGCATATAGCGAATGATTTATATATTTGAACATTCCTATATAGTATCATGCGTTATGACTTAGCTCGCGGGGAAGAGTTTCTGCCGGATTATTCTCTTGCCGAGTTGAAACAAATGGCTTCGGCAGAGAAAGAACGGCAACCGCG
>JAZDDZ010000016.1:0-40806 GCA_043809245.1 Candidatus Iainarchaeum sp. | reverse complement strand
AACCTTCTCAATAACCTCAAAACCCTCCATGCGCAGAGAAATTGTCTTTTTCATAGTAGCTACTTTGTAGCTACAATATGCGTTTAAACATATCTATCAGCCAAAACAACACAAAAACACTCAAAAACCGTTAGCAGTTACGCTTCAGGTTAACCTTTATTAACCGAAAACGCCTTTTTATTATAGCCTTTTTTTTGCGGTGCTGTTATGGCGGAAACTGAGAAGATCGTCGCTTTGGAGAAGCAGGTTTCGGAGCTTCAATCAGAGCTTGAAAAGTACCGCGGTTTGGTCGAGCATTCAAATGACGCGATTCTTTCCCTTGACTTGCTTGGAAATTTTCGCTTTGTGAACCAGAAAACCTGCGACCTTCTTGGCTATTCAGGCGAAGAGCTTCTGGGAAGGCATTTTTCAAAAGTTGTCTTGCCAAAATATCTCCCTCAATGCGTTTTTTTGATTCAAAGGCTGATTTGGGGCAAAAAACCAGTTATGTTCAGCCTTGAGATTAGGGCAAAAAATGGGGAAGTCATTCCGATTGAGATTAACGGCATTGGAATAAAAAAGGACGAAAAAGTTGTCGGCATTCAGGTAATCGGCAGGGATTTGAGGGACAAGAGGGCGGCGGAGGAAGTCATTAAGCGGCAGGATGAAGAGAAAAAAAAGACGCAGTTGCTTGAGGCAAAAATGCGTGAAACCGAGGAGCTTAATTTCTTCAAGCAGCGAATGGTTAACGCTTTTGCGCACGAGTTGCGCACGCCAATCACTTCAATAAACATTTACGCTGAAATGCTTGCGGGAAGCAAGGAAATAAGGGACGGCCAGAAGAAAGCCCTTAACGTGATTCTCTCTGATTCAAAGCGCCTGGCTTCCCTTATTGAAAAGCTTTTGCAGACCATTAAAATACAGGCACAGGCACAGGAACTGAACATATCCGAATTCTCGCTTGATAAAACTGTTGGCGAGTGCCTTTTGATAACGCAGCCAATAAGGGAATCAAAGGCAGTCAAGCTGGTTGAAAGCATTCCAAAGGGCATTAAGCTCTTAAACGACAGGGAAAAATTTGTCATTGTTTTGAACAACCTTGTGGACAATGCATTGAAATTCGTTCCAAATAAAGGCCTGGTTGAAGTTAAAGCGGTAAAAAAAGATGACGACATACTTGTAAGCGTCAGCGATGATGGCCCAAGCATTCCACAGGATGCAATGGACAGGCTATTCGAGGAATTCTACCAGGTGGGGGATTCTGCCACAAGGAAAACAGGCGGAGTTGGGCTTGGCTTGAGCATTTGCAAGCGATTGGTTGAAACAATGCGTGGAAGCATCTGGATTGAATCAGGGGAAGGCAAAGGCGTAACGGTTTTCTTCAGCATTCCATTAAGGGTAACAATTAAATAATTCACCGCCTTTATTCTTTAGGAGAAAAAAATGGCTAACATCCTGATTGTTGACGATGAAGAGAATGTTTCAGAGGCAATGAAGGACCTGTTGAAGGCAGGCGGCTACAAGGTTGACGCCGCGAAAAACTGCGATGATGCATTAAAGAAAATTGAAAAGCAGAACTTTGACCTAATTCTTTTGGACATAATGATGCCTGGCATGCCTGTAAAGGAATTCGTTTCAAAGCTCGCGGATAACCCTAAAACCGCTAAAATGAAAATAGTTTACGTGAGCGCAATGTCCTTGGCGGGAGAGAAAAGCGACGGAAAAAACTATGTCATTGACCCGATTTCACTGCGCTTCAATGAAATAGACAAGCGCCTTGCAGTCGGATTCCTAAAAAAGCCTTTTTCCAATGAGCGCCTTTTAAACGTTGTTGCGGGCGCGTTATCCAAATAGTTTTTGTTAATATTTTTATCGGTAAATTAATTTTCTGGTTAGGATGAGGCATAAAAGCATTGCAAAAGGCAAACCTGTTGTCAAGCTGAATTCCACGCGGGAAAAATTGTTTAAAAAAATCATTTCCGAGCCCGGCAACACACCTTTAATAGAATTGAATGGAGTTGCCCCCAACGGCAACAGGATTTTTGTAAAGCTTGAATATGATAACCCCACTGGAAGCCATTATGCAAGGGTTTACCCTCTTTTATTGAGTGCTTTGGAAAAGACAGGCATCTCACCTTCTTCGCATGTTCTCGTAGAGACTTCCTCCGGGAACGCGACTGTGGCTTTCGCGCATTACGCAAAAATTCTAGGCTATAAAACAATCGCGTTCATGCCCCGCGAGTTGAGCAGGCGGCGGCTGGCAGCGACAAGGAAAGAAGGCGCAATTGTCGTCCTCTCAAGAAAGGGCAGCCTGCCTTTTGTGGCTGGCGCAAGGGACAGGCTGGTTGAGGCGCTTTTAGAGAATAAAATGGCAAGGGAGAAAAACCCGGGAGTGAAAAAATTTTTTTCCCCAAACCATTCGCAGGTTATAGAAACCCTTGCTGCAATAAAGCCGCTCGCAAAAGAGGTTCGCGATGAATTAAAAGCAAAAAAGGTTAAACTGGACTATTTTCTTCCGGTTGCGGGAAACGGCACAATTGCCTACGGCGTTGGGAGGCCCATAAAAAAATATTTTCCAAAAGCAAAGATAATCGCGGTTGAGCCTTTCGAAAGGCCCGTGCTTTATCCACTTGTTTTTCCCGGAAAGTATGAAAAAAAATTCGGCGAGCGTCCCGGGCTGAAGGACTTTAAGGGCAAGGAATTCTTCATGCCTGGAAGCGGAGCGATAGGAATTGACTTTCCCCATCTCCATTCCGCGGCAAAAATAACCAGTGATATTTTCCTAGTCAGAAAAAAGGAATGGAAAAGTGCCCAGAAAAAACTTGCAAAACTTGGCTTCAATGTGGGGCAGACCTCAGCGGCATCATTTTCAGCTGCAATGAGGCTGGCAAAAAAAGTAAAGAAGAAAAACCTGCTGATAATCTTCTACGACAAATCCGACCGCTACTAGCCTTTTAAATTTGGCTTTTAGTTCAAACCAGTGTCATCATTTCGACTTCAATCTGGTTCACGCCGTTGATTGCCCTGAGTTTTTTTTCCAGCTCTTCCAATGCGTTTTCCTCTTTTTCAGGCAAAGTGAAAGCCGCTTTAATCAATTCCAATCCGAATGCAATCGGCTCGCGCTTCATGTCCCTTAATTCAACGCCCTTCAATTCCTTAACCGCTTTCTCAACTTTTCCAACGGCTTCCACTTCCTCGGGATAGATTTTGAACACTACAAGTGTTTTTCCCATAAAAAAACGCCTTCAAGCTTTAAGCGGGCTATGGTCCTGTGAAACCGCATTCCTTGCAGGTGTAGAGCCTTGAATTCACCCTGCAGTTCTGGCACCTGACTATTTTTCCCTTGCCGCATTCAGGGCACTTGAATTCAACGAACTCGCTTGTGACTTCCCTGTTGCACGTGCTGCATACCTTCAAATTTAATTCCCCCAATCCGTAAAAAATAAGGATAAGAATTCCTTAAAGAAAAACAATTAAAAAACCCGCTTACTCGTCCTTCTTGTAGGGGTGATAGGTCGTCTGGATTTTCAAGGAGGCAGCGTAAATGCTGTAAAGCCCGAAGAAAATTATCGCAAAACCCGCAACTGTCACAAGGTTTCTCAGCGCAGGCGTTATCTCGATTACAAGCGTGATTCCGCTGATGTACTCTATTTCAAGGAAAAAGCCCAAGGCAATAATCGCTATCCCGAGCGAAACAAGCGTTAACCCGCCCTTTAATTCTTTTACAAAAATTTTTGCTGCAAGAAAGCACAGCCCAGCGCACACAACGCCCCACATGAACAGCAACACCTCCAATACAAGCGCGCTCGGCGTTGACTCTGCGGAATAAACAAGCAACCCTGTTCCAATCAAAGGAAGGTTTTGCAGGTTGAAGAACAGGAACACGGCGACACTGAAAACTATGAAAACCAAAAGCCCGCGCAATGAAAAAAACGACTCGCTTAATTTCGCCATTTTAATAAGATTTATTCGAACTCCTATAAAATCCTTTGGATGAAGATAATTATTGTTCAGGGCCCATAGGCTAGCCTGGATAGACCAGCCGGCTTCGGACCGGCTAACGGGGGTTCAAATCCCTCTGGGCCCGAACCTTTTTCAAAAAAAGGTTCTGGAAAAGCTAGTAGCTTTTCAAGACCTCGCAAAGCTTTTTCTTTGCAAGGTCATCAAAAACGGGAATTCTGCTTCGCAGAATTCAATCAAATTAAATTTTTTTGGTCAAGCTTTTCTTTAGAAAAGGTTGCGGGGGGTTCAAATCCCTCTGGGCCCGATTTGCCTTTTTCTGCGCAATCATTCCCAAATTTCTTTTCCTTCAATGAACTCAGTTAAGAATTCCGCGAACAATTTGTTTTTCCGGTAAAGCACGCTAATGGCTTTTTCATCCAGTGCCTTTGCTTTTGAAAACGCTTTCCTCATCCCTTTCTCTGTTTTTTTCAGTTTTTCAAGCGCGTCTTTCAATAATTTTTCCGCGTGCCAGTGGCTTCGTTTTTCCTCCAAAACCCATCTTCCGTTCTCCACCCTCGGCCCGCTCAAGGGCTTTTTGTGAGCCGCAAGGAATGCCGCGCTGTGCTCTTTCTGTGAAACCATTGGCCCAATGCGCTGCTCTGTTTGCTCAATTTCAAGCGATTCAAGCTCGAAAATAATTGCCGTGTCCTTTTTTTCATCAGTCCAGGCAACATGCCTTAAAACAGTGAAGTCCCCTTCCCTTAACTGGTTTGATGCCTTCCTTTCAATGCGTTTCAATTGCCCCCAAAAGATGTCAGGCAAAAGCCCTTTCGGGAAAAGCAAAAAAAGCCCTAGGAAATTTTTTTCAACTAATTTTTTCTTAAGTTTTGCAATCGCCATTGGCTTTGTTTTTTTCGGAAAGAAAAATATTTTTGACGGCTTTTTCAGGAAAGCATTTGCCGCCGCGACAAGTCTTGCGAACTGCTGTTCGGAAAGCGCAGCGGCAACATTCCTGTTTTCGTCAACAGGGTCAACCACTATAAGCGGGGAATGGTGGAATTTTTTCCGCGCTTCCTCAGGCGCCAAATGCTTTTCAAGGTCGATTATTTTTCCCTCATGCCATCCGCTTACCCCTTTCATGCAACCCAAAAAATCCCCGTACGCAAGGATAAGCAGTTCAGTCACATAACCGGGAACACTGCTTGTCTTCAGCTCCGCGCCATAGGCCCTGATGCCTTTCAAAAACTGCTTGAGAAGAAGAACCTCTTCTTTTTGCTTTTCGCTTAATTTTTTTTCAAGGTAAGCGGAATGAAAAGGGCTTCGGTCAACTGCGCTTTTAAGCATTGAAGCGCTTTCCACTTTATAGCTTGGAACAACCTCCACATCGAAACCGTTTATTTCTCCGCGAATGTACGGGTGCTGCGAGAACGCCTCCTCCCATTTGTGCCCCTTGAAAGCAGTTTTCCCGATTCTCAGGCCTTCTTTTTCGAATTCCTTTTCAGGCATTTTTTCCGGGAAAAGGACAAATATGTCTATGTCCCTGTCGCCCTTCAGGTTTGTTCCCCGTGCAAGCGAGCCGGCAAGCATTACCTCTGCGTGCTTTCCCTCTATTGCATTGATTTTTTTAACCAGCTCTACTGCAAATGCAAGCTCACGTGCCTTTTCATTCTTGGAGGGCTTTATCCGGCCCAGAACCCGGTTTAGCAGGGTTTTACTTTTCCTGCTGTCATTTGCTTTCACCATAGAACCGCACCATCAGTTTTATATATTCGGAAATATATAAATATACCTGCAAAATGGTTGGATCTTTTTTATGCGCCCGATAAAGGAAACAAGGCTTGGACAGATTGACTCGTATAATGACATAGTTATTTTCGAGGGATTTCCCTATTTTTTCTACGAGGTGCAGAAACCCAAGTTTTCAAAGGAAGAGCTGGATTTGGCTGAAAAACTGAAAAGATTCATTATAGGGAAAAAAGTGGAGATGGAGCCAAGCGAGAAAGGCCAGGTGCCGCAGGGCGTGGTTGACTATCTTAACAGGAAATTCCTGCAGTCACTTGCATTAAGCGAAGCCAATTCAAAGCTCCTCATTCCGGAAAAGTTTTTCGCTTTTTCATCAGAACTCGCAAATGCCCTAAAGCCAGTGGGCTTTGTTAAGGATGCGCTTAAATTTGCGGCGTATGTCCTTGATGCTTCCATAGGTTTCGGTTACCTTGCGCCCTTGATGCGCGACGAGTCGCTTGAAGAAATAATGGTTAACGGCGAAAAAAGGGTTGTTTTTGTTTTCCACAAAAAGTACGGCATGTGCAAGACAAACCTTTCCCTAGATGAAAGGAATTACATGCCAAACCTTGTGCAGAGGATTGCGAACACTGTTGGGAGAAGGTTTGATTCAAACCACCCCTTGCTTGACGCAAGGCTTCCCGATGGAAGCAGGGCAAATGCAACGGAAAGCCTTGTCACCCCTAATGGGGTAACGCTTACAATCAGGAAGTTCACGAAAATTCCCCTCTCCATAGTGGACCTCATTGCAAACAACACGCTTACAAGCGAGGTCGCCGCGTTCCTATGGGTTGCAATTGAGGGAATGAACATCCAGCCAATGAGCCTGATTGTTACCGGCGGCTCAGGCACAGGCAAAACCACAACGCTTAACGTCCTTGCATCATTCATCCGCTTCCAGGACAGGATTGTAACAATTGAGGACACGCTTGAGCTTGATTTGGGTGGAAGGGAGAACTGGATTCAAATGGAGTCAAAGCCCGCGTTAAGGGAAAGCCACGAGGTTTCAATGGATGACTTGTTGAGAAACGCATTGAGAATGCGCCCTGACAGGATAATAGTTGGAGAGGTACGAGGCCCGGAGGCGCAAACGCTTTTCGTTGCAATGGACACGGGCCATGAAGGGTGCATGGGAACACTGCACGCGAACAGCGCAAAGGAAATGTTTTTGCGCCTGAAAGCCGACCCCATGGGAGTGCCTGAGCAGATGCTTCCCTTGCTTGACCTAGTTTTAGTGCAGTACAAAATGTACATTAAAGGAAAAGGCATTCTGAGGCGCGTAACACAGATTTCAGAGGTGTCCGCAATGGAGAACCAGGCGCTTGTCGCAAACGTCTTTGAATGGAACCGCGAAAAAGACGAACTCGAGAGAACAAACACCCCGAGCCACATAATTGAAACACTGGGGGAAAAGGTCGGGCGCTCAAAGAAAGACGTCATGAGGGAGATAAACATCAGGCGCACAATACTTGAATGGCTGTTAAAGCAAGGAATTAGGAGAAACCCTGACGTTGAAACAGTAATCCAGCGCTACTACTATGAGCCGCAGACTGTTCTGGAAGAGGTCAGCAAGGCACTGGAATAATTCACTGCAGTTTTTTTTCAAACAGCTTTTTGTAAACAGGCCCTTCATGCGAAAGAACCGACTCCATTAAATCCGTGCTTTCCACTGCGATTTTTTCCGAAAAATTCTTTTCATTCATCCTTTCCGCAATTTCCTTGACTTCATTTCTTTCAAGCGATTTGTTCCTTGCAAGAGTCAAGTGCGCGTGAAACCTTTCATCCGGCAATTCCGCCAATTCAGAGAGCTGCCCGCTTAATTCGTTAAATTCTTGGCTTCCTTTTGCAACCCCTAACCAGATAACCCTTCCATTGAAGTGGTTCACTCCGCACAATTCCGCTTCAAATTTTTTCAATGAAATTTTCTCCAGTGCCTTTTTCGTTTCCATTATTTTTTCTTCATTCAGATAGCCGAGAAAACGCATTGTTATGTGCAAATTTGCCTTCTCCACTTTTTTGCATCCCTTTGCGGGAATAAGCGCGGATAATTCAGAAAAAATTCTTTCTTTAACTGCCTCAGGCACATTAATTGCGATGAAAACCCTTTGCAATCCATTCAATTCAATTCCTTCCTGAATTGCTTTTCCAATGCCTTGAGCCTTTCATAATTCCATTTGAGCTTTTTGTTTGATTTCTCCACAATGAACTTCATCAGGCTTTTTTCCGCTAAAACTTTTTTCCCTTTTTTCACTGGCAAAGCCATGAACTGGCTTCCCTGAAGCTCGATTAAAAATTTTCCAGGCTTTGCGACTGTTATGCCCCCGCGTTTCACTCCCGCGAGCTTCATTGCCTTCAGTATTCTTTCCGCGCCATCCAAATCTTTTGCGCCGATGTGCAGAATGAATGGGTCGAGCCTGAACCAAAGCTCTCCCTGTGTTTTTTCGTTGATTCCTTCAAGCACTTCTTTCAGAGAAACTGCCCTGTGCCATTTCCTGTGAAAATAGCTTCCCTTTTTGTCCTCGCCTTTTTTCAGCCCCAAAAGCAGTATCCTTCCTGCACAGCCGCTTGAAGTGAAAAAGCCATTTGTTTTCGCAACAAACCTGCACAAGGGAAGCAGTTGCCTGTCGGCTTTTCCTTCTGCCTCGGCTTTCTCGAATGTTCCGCGGTGCATTTTCTTGACCATTGCAAAACGCGAATCCGCAAGAGACTCGTTTTTCCCTTTTTTCTTTTCCATCATCACACCTTTAGCCATTCTGTTTCCAGCGATAGAAGATCAACTATAACCGCGTTCCCTTCCCTTAGCGCCCCCGTGTTTACGCATTTTGTTTTTCCAATGAATGCCTCACCCATTGATTCGTGCACATGGCAGAAAACCGAAAGCAACGGCTGCTTTTCACCAATCATTTCCCTCAATGCATCCAATCCCAAATCAATTCCGGAATGCGTTTTGCTTAACCCGTCGCATTTGCTTGGCGGGCAATGCGTTACAATAACTGTTTTTCGCGCATCCGCCCCATCCATTAACTTTTCCAGGCATTTTTTCGCCTCCAGTTCGCCTAAATTCACGCGGTAAAAAGTGTGCACTGGCTTTGCTCCCCCCAATCCAATGAAAGTGTATCCGCCTAATTCAATTTTTTTCCTGTGAATGCTTTCCCCCCTTTTCTCAAGCAATTCAATTATTTCCTTTGAATCCATGTTTCCAGGAACCGCGTGCACCTTTAAGCCCTTGAATGCGTCCAGTATTTCCCCCGCTAGCCTTGTACTGCCTTCATTGGTGAAGTCGCCGCAGTAAAACAAAACCCCTATTCCTCGCGCTAAAAGCTTTTCCCCGAGGCTTTCCGCTTTCCCTGTTGAGGAATGCGCGTCGCTTGCAAAAGCCAATTTAAAGCCAGCCACAACAATCATCTTTAAATCATTTAATATCAAAGGGCATAAATACTGCTGCAAATAATGCCCTTTGATAGCTATCAAAAGACATTTAAAAATTACCCTATATACTGTCTTTTGATATAAGTACAATTAACTATTATTCATTTGGGGTGAAAGCGTGTTTAAAAGCCTTTTATTTTTGAGCCTGGTAATTTTGTTTTTTGCTGCAAGCGCTTCAGCCGACATTTCGCTTGTCAAGCCCATTGACTTGAAGCTAAAGGACGCACAGCAGGTTTTATTGGGTGCGGCGCAACCAGGGCAAACAGTTGAAATAATTGTGACAAACCAAAGGGGCTATGCTGACACGATTTGGAGCAGGGCAGCGCTTGTTTCGCTTCCAACCGACTGGAAGGGAGTTGACGCGGTTAAAAAGGAAAAAACCCTTGTGCTTGCATTAACCATTCCGAAAAACGCTTCGCAGGGCACTTATTCTTTCACTGTGGCGGTTTCAAATCCAGAGGAAGGCTTTGGAAGCGAATCATTCAATGCAAAACTGGAGGTAAGGAATTCGCTGATAAAGGCAGGCATTTCAACGCTTGCGGAAGACGTTTCAATTGGCGATAACGCAAAATTCGGCCTGATAATTTCCAACGAATCAATTGCCGCGCACAGGGTTTTAGTTGATTCAACGCTTTCAAACAAATTGTTTGCGCCATTTGAGGCAGTGATTCCCGCGGGCCAGACAATCGAAGAAGAGCTTGTTGTCACACCCGCGTATTCCGGCGAAAAAAGCTTTTCATTCAATATTTACTCGAGGGAAAACGATTCCCTGCTTGCCTCTTTTAACGCGCGCCTTAAAGCCAGGCCAAGCCTTAAAGGCGAATTCGCCTCGGCTTTGAACGGCTATCCTTTCTTTTCCCCGGGGCTTCTTCCCTTCCAGCTGCTTAACTCGTTTTTAAGCTATTTCATGCAATAAGCAAGTTGTTGGTTTTTTTGCAGAAAGAAGAATTGTTTTCACGCGAAATAATTGGCGCAATTGAAAAAAAGAAAGTAAGGGACAAAAGGGAACTCAACCGCCTTAAAATCAGCTTGTGCAAAAAATTCGGCTTTCGGGAAATTCCGCGCAATTCCGTTGTGCTTTCTTTTTCAAAAAGCCCTTCGCGTTCGCTTCTCTCCTTTCTTTCAATAAAGCCGGTTAGAACGCTTTCAGGGGTTGCGGTCGTGGCCGCAATGGTTAAGCCTCACAAGTGCCCTGGCAAATGCATTTACTGCCCCAATGGCATTGAAGAAGAGATGCCTAAAAGCTACACTGGCCTTGAGCCCGCTTCGCTTCGCGCACTGATGAACGGCTTTGACCCTTTTTTGCAGGTGAAAAGCCGTTTGGGGCAATTGGAGCAGATTGGCCACGGCACTGATAAAATAGAGCTCATTGTAATGGGTGGAACTTTTCCCTGTACTCCCGTTTCCTACCAAAAAAAATTCGTCAAAGGATGCCTTGACGCAATAACTGAAAAAAAAACGCGCTCGCTTGAATCATCAATTGCAGCTGCGGAGAAAAGCAGCCGTAGAGTCATTGGAATAACTTTTGAAACAAGGCCTGATTTTTGCGGGGAAAAGGAAATCAGCCGCTTTCTTTCATTCGGCGGCACGCGCGTTGAATTGGGCGTGCAGTGCCCTGATGATTCGGTTTACAAAAAAGTCCACAGGGGGCATTCAGTCAAGGATGTCGTTAATGCAACGCAACTGTTAAAGGACTCTGCATTCAAGGTCTGCTATCATTTGATGCCTGGCCTGAGCGGCAAGGGCATTGAAGCGGAACTGGAATTGTTTGGAAAAGTTTTTTCATCCCTGGATTTCAGGCCAGATATGCTCAAGCTTTACCCCTGCCTTGTGGTGAAAGGCACAAGGCTGCACAGGCAGTGGCTGAACGGAAAATTTTCGCCTTTCTCCAATGATGATGCCGCTGAATTCATCTCCGAATTCAAGCGTTTTGTTCCAAAGTGGGTTAGAGTTATGCGCGTGCAGAGGGACATTCCGGCCATTGCAATTGAGGCAGGCGTAAAGAAGGGCAATCTTCGCCAGTTAGTGGAGGAAAAGCTCAAGGGAAAGGGCATTGAGTGCAATTGCATCCGCTGCAGGGAAGCCGGCTTAAGCGAATACCTCGGCAAAAAAAAGCCCTTGCTTGGAAAGGCACGGCTATTCAAAGAATTTTATTCCGCAAGCAATGGCCTGGAGGCATTCATTTCAGCTGATGACAGAAAGGCAAACGCATTGTTTGGCTTTTGCAGGCTGCGCTTTCCCTTCAAGCCATTCAGGAAAGAGCTTGGCTCCTCAACTGCACTTGTGCGTGAACTCCATGTTTTCTCTCATTCGCTTCCATTGGGTGCTTTGCCTTTGGGAACTGACTTCCAGCACCGCGGCCTGGGCAAAAAACTGATGGATGAAGCCGAGAAAACCGCGCTTGAATTCGGCTTCAAGAAAATAGCAGTGATTTCCGGAATCGGCGCAAGGGAATACTATCGAAAATTCCTTGGTTATGCAAGGAAAGGCGCTTTTATGTGTAAAACTCTTTAACAGTAAGAGATTTTAATTAGAAGGCGCTTTTACTTTATACGTTATGTCTTCGTTTGACCCCTTTGTGGTTTTCCTTGAAGAGCACCCCGAATGGTATCCGATTGTCAGTTCAAGCATTTACCTGCTGATTCTCAACTTTATTGCCCAAAGCCCGAAAAGCCTTACGGACATTCAGTCAAAGTATTTGAACATAGAGCAAAAGGACATACAGCTTGTGGTGCAGTCCCTTGTTTCATTGAAGCTTGTTTCAGAGATAAAGACAACCGCGCAGCTGTTGTTCAAGGCAAACGACAACGGAATGCTTTTGCTGCAAAGGCTTAAAGACGCAAAGCAGGCGCTTTCCACGGAATAAAACTGCTTTTTCCCAAAGGCAAAAAACCTACTTATTTATATAAATATTATATATATAATTGATTTTACTAAGGCTTGTTATGGCTAAGACTTTTATCGCTGTTTTGGGCATGGGAAAAGGCAGCTGGGGCCATGTCGCAAGGCTCATCCAAGAACAGGAATGGGGCAAAATTGTCTTAATTTCAAACGACTGGGGCAAGGAAAAGTTTTCTCCCTCAAAGGAATGCGACTGGATTATAGTCAACAACCGCGCTGGCTTTGAAATTTTAAAGGATGAAATTAAGGCAAAGCTGCCGAAAAACGGGGAAATATCCGTGTCATTGATTTCCGGCTCCGGAAAAGAGCACATTGCATTGCTTGCAGCGCTAAAAGAAGCAAACCTCGATTATTCGCTTATTGTAATCACTGGCAGCGGCACAAAAACATATTAAACCGCAAAAAAGTGTTTTTGAATGGATTTGCTTCTTCCAATGATTTTAGGCCTGCTTTTCCTGTTCGTAATAATCATCACAATCCTTGCAATGAAGATAATGCAGTTAAAAAAAGACCTGGAAGACATTAACTTTGAGAAATCAAGCCAGTCAGTCAGATACGGCAAAATCACGGAGCAATTCATTCCCTTTGCCTCGGACCTTCCCTTTAACGCCTCAAACTTCCGCTTCATCGGCTCGCCGATTGACGGAATGGCATTCGAATCCGACAGGATAATTTTCTGCGAATTCAAAACCGCGGACTCCCAGCTTTCAAAAAAACAAAAACACATCAAGCATTTGGTTGAAGGAAAAAAAGTAGAATGGGCTGAAGTCAGAAAAGGCTAACTTTTCTTTTTTTGCTGCGTGCCTTTCGTAGGCGGAGTTCCCCTTTTTTGCTGCGGCGAACCTTGTGGCGGTTGGCTCCTGCCTCTTTGCTGGCCGCTCCCAATAGCGCCCGGTGGAGCGCCTTTTTTTTGCTGCGCACCTCTTTGTTGTGCAACTTTCTTGTCTAGTTTTTCGGCTTTTTTTCGTGCGCGCTCCAATTTTTTAAATATTTTGGGCGGTAAAACCTTTTCTTCAAAAGTGTGGGCTTTCCTGGCGGCTTCTAATTTTGCATTTTCTTTAGGCGAGAGGAGCAGAGCATAGGTTGTTTTTCCAACAGTGATAGTTATTCCTGGAATTTTATTTCCGCCTATTTCAAATAATTTTATTGGATTGTTCCAGAATTCCCCTGCTTTTGCTTTAATCGCAGCGTACTTCCTTGATCTAAGTCTTTTGGGGGAGATAATTTCCAGTTTTCCTCCTGCGTCTTTGTAAACCCCCCTTCTTTCCAGCATCCACCACCTTTTCCACATTGACGGAGAAAATCTAGCCATTTTTTCATCACCCAATTTTGTATCTCGTTATAGCAGCTATTCCACCAATCCCTTTTAATTTTTTTCCCGGCTCGTTTTCCGAGCCGATTAAGTGCACTTCTGCCCTGTTTTTTTCCGCTGAATCCATTAATTTCTCTATTTCCTCCCTTTCCTCAAGCAGTCTTTCCTCTGAAACAAGCAGCACTTCAACCGCGCCGAAATCAACTGCGCGCTTCACTTCGCTTGCACCGTAAACCGCGTTGCCGTTGCGTGAAATCTCAAGGAACAAGCGTTCAACCAGCATGGTTTCCTTGCTTAACTGCAAGTCTTTCACTATTTTGTCAACAGCACCGCTTTTCACTAATTCGTTCAGGCCAGTGCTTCCAATCGAATTCGTTGAATCAAAGAACGCCTTTAGCTTCACTCCCTTGCCCCCGAGGTATTTCTGCAGGTTTTGCTTTGTGAAACCAGGGCCTGCAAACAAAACCTTTTCAGCCTTAATTTCGTGCACTTTTTTCAGCAGTTCATCAAAATAATCGTTTCCCTTTTTCTCGCTCTTGTATCTTTTCCCTTCTTTTCCCGCGAAAATTTTTCCCTTGAATTCAAAGCCAAAGTCCTTTAGCAATGCAAGCTCTGCTTCCTCGTCATCCAAAACAACCAAGAGGAATTTTTCCCTCGCGCTCGCGTTCTTTGCCTTCTCCAGCCTTTCAACCTGGTAGTTTTTCAGCCTCTGCTTCTGCACCTTTATTTTATGCCCCTCGAAAACCTCCAGCGCGTGGTGCGCCTTCAATTCAATCAGCTCTAAGGGCTTTCCCCCGACAATAACCCCATTCAGCCTTAACATGCCGGAAAATTTGTGGAATTCAATCTTTTCCACGCTTATTTCAACAAAAATCGTTTCCCTGAATGTTTTCTCGCCTTCCTTTGACGGCTTTATCTTTCTCTCGCTTTTCCCGCTTACAATGTCGCCTTTTTCCAGCACTTTCTCCAGGTGCCATAGGTCGTCCAGGCTTTCCGGAACCACTTCAAAAAAATTGTTCTCGCGGTCAACCTTCAGTATGCGCATATAATAGCGTTAAATGCGTTAAAGGTTTAAAAACAATCCCGACCCAGATTTTTTCATGAAGGAACAGAAAACCAGGATAGCGGTAATTGACTATGACAAATGCCAGCCGGAAAAATGCAATTACTTATGCATTAGAGTATGCCCGATAAACAAAATGGACAAGGAATGCATTGTCAAAAGCGAATTGACACAGAAGCCATTGATTTCCGAAGACCTCTGCACTGGCTGCGGAATCTGCGTGCAAAAATGCCCATTCCACGCAATACACGTAATCAACCTCTCAGTCTCCTTGAAGGAGCCAATCCACCAGTTTTCACAGAATTCCTTCAGGCTTTACAGGCTTCCATTTCCGCGCAAAGGCGAAGTGCTTGGCTTGGTTGGAAAAAACGGGGTTGGCAAAACAACTGCATTGAAAATCCTCTCCGGAAAGCTTATACCCAATTTAGGCGATTACGCTGAGCCCGCTTCATTCGATAAGGTGATTGATTTCTTCAAGGGAAAAGAGATTCAGTCATTCTTCAAAAACCTTAAATCTGAGGGCATAACTGTTTCATTCAAGCCACAGAACATTGAGGAGTTGCCGCGCATTGCAAAAGGAAAAGTAAAAGAGCTGTTGAAAAAAGTGGATGAAAGAAAAAAATTCAGTGAAGCCGTGCATTTTTTCAACCTTGAGAATTCCCTTGAGCGAAGCCTTTCCGAGTTAAGCGGAGGTGAACTACAAAGGGTTGCAATCGCCGCGGCATGGCTGAAGGACGCAGAGATTTACTCTTTTGACGAACCCTCTTCTTTCCTTGATGTCTCAGAGCGCCTGAAAATGGCGAAAGCACTCCGCGCTTTGACAGCTGAAGGGAAAGGTGTTTTGGTTATTGAACACGACCTCGCAGTCCTTGACTATTTAAGTGATTTCACGCACATCTTTTTTGGAACCCCCGCGGTTTACGGGGTTGTCTCCTCGCCTAAAACAGTCCGCGCAGGCATAAACGAATTCCTGGAAGGCTTTATTTCAGATGAAAATCTGCGCTTCAGGGACCACGCAATCAAGTTCGCAGTCAGGCCCCCGGTTGAGGAAAGCAAAAGAAGCGTTGTAATTGAATATGGCGCGCTTGAAAAAACTTTTCCCTCGTTTTCCCTTTCAACAGATGCAGGGCATTTGCGCAAAGGAGAAGTTGTAGGCATTTTGGGCCCGAACGCTATAGGCAAAACTACTTTTGTTAAAATGCTCGCGGGCCTTGAACCCGCGACAAAAGGCGAGGTTGACAAAACCCTTAAGATTGCTTTCAAGCCACAGCACATTGCGGCTCAGAAAAATTTTACAGTAGAAGAGCTTCTTAACAAGGCAGGCATTGACCGCGAATTATTCAAGCTTGAGGTTGACAGGCGCCTGAATGTCTCGGATTTAATGGAAAAAAACGCCGCGGATTTAAGTGGCGGCGAACTCCAGAAAGTGGCTGTTTCATTGGCGCTATGCATGAATGACGCTGACATTTTCCTTTTGGACGAGCCAAGCGCTTTCGTTGACGCAGAGGACCGCTTGAAAGTAGCTGAAGCGATTAAAGGCGTTGCAGACACCACTGGAAAGCCAGCGCTAGTCGTGGACCACGACATCTTGTTCCAGGACTATGTGAGTGAAAGGCTCATTGTCTTTGAAGGGGAACCGGGAAAAAAAGGCCATGCCTTGGCCCCAAAATCAATGCATGAGGGAATGAACCTTTTCCTCAAAAACCTTGGCATTACCTTCAGGCGCGACGAATCAAGCGGCAGGCCAAGGGCAAACAAGCAGGATTCAGTCAAGGATACAGAGCAAAAACAGAAAGGCGAATACTATTACACTGTTTAATTGAGGGTGTCTGGATGAATGCAATAGCATCAATCGCATCAAAGCAGGATGAGCCCGTATTCTGCCTGCTTCTTGACCTGCTTTACTCAATGAAGCACAGGTGCGGGCAAAACAAAATCGTTATTCTGACGGATAAAGGCGAGGCAAAAGCCGATTCCCTCAAGGAAATGCAGGAAAAATCAATTGAAGGCTCAAAGGGCATTGCGTTTTCTTATTCAAATGAATCCAAAGCCACAATACTTGACGGTGCATTGCTCAACCAAGAAGAGCTTCCTATGCCAAACGCCGAAAACCTGCGCGAATTCGTTTCAAAGGCAAATGGGGGATATGCAATCGCATTAAATGAAACCGATTCATTCCTTGCTTTCCGGGACTTTCTGGGCCTGAAGCCAATATGGTTTGGCTCAAACCCGCGCTTTAATGCATTTGCCTCTGAACCAAACGCCTTGAAGAAGCTGAACATAACTTTTCCAGAGCCATTGCCGCCAGGCCATGCAGTTCAATTGAATGAAAAGGCAATTTCCGCGCAAAAAATCTTTGACCTCAACGATTTCCTTAAAACAGTTCCAGCAAAAACATCTTTCGAACAATTGCTTGATTCATTTAACGAATCCATTTCCCTTTCAACCAGTGGCTTGAAGCGCGCCGGCGTCCTTTTCAGCGGCGGAGTCGACTCCAGCGCCATAGCGAAAGCGGTTTCTGAAAAAGTGAAAAACGTTTCCCTTTACACTGTCGGAATGCAGGGCTCTCCGGATGTGAAGGAAGCGGAAAAAACCTCGCAAGAGCTTGGGTTAAAGCTCCATTTGCGCATAGTTGAAAAAAGCGAACTAAAAGATTTTGCACTTGCGGCGCTGAAAACGCTTTGCTTTTTCGATGAAATGCAGCTGACAATCGCTGTTCCTGAATTCATTGCGTGCGCAGAGGCAAAAAAGCACGGGGAAAAAATTCTTTTCTCAGGCCAGGGCTCGGATGAATTGTTCTGCGGCTATTCTTCGTTCAAGCAAACGCTGGCTGAAAAGGGATTAAAGGGCGTTGAAACAGAAATTCATTCAATGCTTCAGCAGATGTGGTCGCGCAATTTTTACCGCGACGAGGCAATCGCTTCAAGGCATTTCCTTGATTTAAGCGCTCCGTTCCTCGAGCGCGGTTTTCTGCGCTCAGCTCTTGCTTTTCCCGCGAAAGAAAAAATCCTCTCCCCAAAAGACGAATTAAGAAAGCATCCAATCAGAAAAATCGCGCAAGCACTCGGCCTGTCTTCAGCGGCATATTTGCGCCAAAAAAAAGCAATTCAATACGGTTCGGGAATAGGGAAAGAAATTGTCAAGCTGTTTTAGGCATTTTTTTTCTTCAGCAGGGAGGATCGCCATCGAATTCCCTTATTTCACAGTAATCCGCCTGCGTATCCACTATGTTCACATTGCATATGCCAGGGGGGTTTTCAAACTTCTGTATTATTTTTCCGAAAGTAACCGTGTTATTGTAGCTGATTTCGTTTTCTGAAAAAGTTTTCCTGCAGTCCAGGGTAGCCGATACAGAGTATTCGCCTCCACCCAAAGGGTTTACAGAGACTGGTTGTGCACTGCACTCGAAACCAGTGGAATCATTAATGGCGTCTGTTACTTTTTGGTAATATGAATTTTGAAGCACAACTGCTGAAAGGCTTTCAGTGCAGCCCGCTGCTGTTTCATCATATGCCGCGTCGCCTGTCGCGCTGTCCAATGCGAACTTTGCCTTTAGCCAAACGCTTTTCAGTTCGTAAACCTTTTTAGGCAAATCCATTGTTTTCTGCTCGTTCACCAAATTAACCGCTTGGTAAGCGAAAGACGCAAGCACAACCAATGCAATTACCGCGATTATTGCCGTGTAAACGCCTTTTCCGTTCATCCCGAGCCCCCGCAGTATTTTATAAATGAAAAAGCCGATTGGCTTGTGTTGGTGTTGAGCGGATAATCAATTCTAAAGCTGCAGTAGCCGAATTTGTTTGCCGAGAATGCGCTTGGCGAATCCGTTAGCGGGGAAAACTCGCTCGCTTCCTTGTCCAGATAAAAGCCAACCATTGAGGCATCAAATGTATCGGCATCCACAGTGCTTTTTGCAGTCAATCCTCCTTGCGCTGACTGCGTGAAAAAAAGATAAGCGCCCATCAGGATGATTACAGCGCCAATTGCGGCAATGGAGTCAATAGTGAAAACAAAGCCTTTTTTTTTCATGAGCGCCACACCTTTAAAGTTAATGTCCTGAAATAAATTTTCTGGCAGTTCCTATTTATCCGGCAGTCAAGCAGTTCACTTTTTGGAAATGAATCCTTGTTTTCGCCGTTGGGCTTGTACACTATTATTTTCCTTTTTGCTGAAAAAACATCTTTTACGCCGCTTGGAGGCAGGCTTGAGGCTGTGCAGTCAGTGTATGATGAGGGATGAATGGAGTCTCCCGGCACACCATCGCTGGTTAGGCAATAATTGAACGAAGTCGGCAATCCGAGTTTTTCACCGGTTATCTGCAGGTTATTGTTTCTTGCAAGGCAGTTGTTAAGCTCGCCAATTTTTAAATCGGAAGCATCAACCAAATCACAGGTGATTGCAGGATTCGTCACAAGCAAATACGCCGCGGTTTCCCCTACCGCGTTAAGCTCTTCGTCCAGTTCGGCTTTTTTGAAGCTGTATGCGTTTGCCTCCATGAACTGGAACATCAGGCCCAATGCAAGCATCACCAAAACCATTGAGAGAATGAAGTCCAATGAAAAAATCTGGCCTTTTTCTTTTCCATTCATGCTTTATCACAACAAATGTCAGGGTTTGCTTATTGTAAGCTTTTGGCTGCACGGCGCTGGCAGAGTCGGGGAGAAAGTTGTTCCAGCGGGGAGTGCAGTCAGTTCAACAGCGGTTGAAGTGCCGCCAAACTCCTCAGGGGCTGAGACAGTTATTGTTGGCGGCGAACCAGCTATGTCGATAGTGCAGTTAATCCGGTTCTTTGTCCCGATTGCGTGAATCTTTTCAGGAGTATACTCAATGCTATAAGTTCCGTCGCTTAACGCTTTTGTGGATTCAAGCAATGCCTTCAAATCCATTGCAATTTGTTTTTCCTGGCTTTTAATGGAAATGACCTGCTGGCTGCCCGCAATGTCAAGTGTGTATGCCGTGAAAACCTGTGCAACGATTGCAACAACAATCACTGCAAAGAACAGGTCAAAGCTCAGCTGCCCTTTTCTTCCAATCGCTTTCATAATCAGTCTTTTATTATTACAAATTATTTATATTTAAAACTACCTTTTGCTTGCGAGGCGCATTAGCAGAGGCATCAGTTCAATTCCCCTAATTCTCCCGAGGCTTCCCTTTGAGCAATCCTTTTCTGAGAAACGTTTCACTCCATTTGCCTCTGCCCCCTCGCATGAAACAAGCACAGGAACAGGGTCGCTTGAGTGCTTTTTCAATTCGCATGGAGTGCAGTGGTCTGCAGTGACAACCACAAGCGAGCCCTTGAGCGAAACCAGTGGCGCCATTGCCTTGTCGATTTTTTCAATGAATTTTTTCTTTCCCTCCGCGTTTCCGTCCTCGCCAAGGCTGTCAGCAGCCTTAATGTGAACGAAAACGAAGTCAAATTCCTTGAGCGCCTTGATTGCCGTAAAAATTTTTGCATTCAAATCCGAATCAGGCAGGCCTGTTGCGCCCTTCACTTCAATTAACCGCATCCCCAAAAGCCTTCCGATTCCTTTATACAATCCCGCACCCGCAATGCAAGCGGAATTAACTCCAAACCTTTGCTTCATTGAAGGAATCAATGCAATTTTTCCGCCGTGCCTGCAGAGAAGATAGTTCGCTGGCAAAAGCCCTTTCATTTCCCTTTTTTTGTTGAACGGGTGCGCTGAAAGGATTTCGCGAGCTTTTGCAAGGAATTCATTCAATGCGCCTGCAGATAGATTTGCTTCATCAGATGCATCAAGCGCCTTAACTTCAGGGCTTTTCACCCCAATGGCTTTCGGGTCATTTGAGGAAACATTTCCCGAAAGCCCCTTTCCTTTCATAACAAGAATAAGGCGATGCCCTGTTCCCTTTGCCGCAAGAAATTTAATTCCCTGCACTTCAATGCCATTCAGTGCCTTTACCAATGGTTCAGTTCCGTCAATTCTTCCCGCACGCCTGTCAATTATCTCCATTTTCTCATTCACTGTTGCAAAATTGCACCGGAATGCAACATCTTCTTTTCCCAAATCCATGCCTATGCCGAGTGCCTCGATTGGGCCGCGTTCAATTTTGCTTTGCTCCGGCGTTAAACCAAAGAGCGCGAGGTGCGCTATATCCGAATCAGGGTAAATGCTTTTGTCGATTACATCAATCAATCCAGTGATTCCCTTTTCAGCAAGCAAATCAAGGTTTGGTGTTTTGGCTGCCTCGAGCGGCGTTTTCCCGCCAAGCGAATTCACAGGCCTGTCGCCAAGGCCATCGCACACAATGAAAATTATTTTTTTATTCAATCAACCACCGTTAACTGCGTTCTCTTCCCTTTTCCGTCAAAAACCCTTATCGAGCCTAAATTAAATGGCGCTGCAACAATTAAATGTATTTGCCCCAAACGCCTGAATGCCTGAAGGTCGGCTTCAGATGGAAATGCGTTTGGCGAGGGATGCGAGTGCATTGAGCCAACGATTTTTTTGTCAAATGGAATCAAGTCCGAGCGAAAAAGCGTGTGGGCTTTTCCGTAAACCGCGGGAACAACGACAAATTCCTCTATTGTGCCATTTTTTTCCTTTACCGCAAGCAATGCGAAAAACTCGTCGGGAAAAGTGTTTTTTGCAGCCTCAAGCAAGTCAAGCAGCAGGTTTTTCTTGATTAACACGATTAATTGCTGCCCGGAAAAAAATAAAAGGGGCATCAAAAGCCCAAATGCAGATAGAATGCAATTGTCGGCGCCATCAGGAAAGCAAGGCAGTGGCTTCGCTTCACATTAGAAGTCAATGCGACAATTCCAAGCGCGGAAGAGGTTACAAACAGCAGCAGGCCGTTCAATCCCGCGAGAAACATAACGAAAAAAGCAAGGAATAAAAGCACGGCAAGGTTCACCTTCCTGTAATCAAAGCCCGCGATTTTTTCAGCGAATTTTTCCGCAAAAAATTCCGAGGCGATTGCCGCAATGCCTGAGCAGAAAAGAACTGTTGCGATGATTAGCAGCAGCTGCTCCGCGTTAACTTCAATTATCTGCTTTACCGCGACAACCGCGCCGTTCCTTGCCTTGCCGAGCAGGAAAAGCACTAAGAACCCGAAAAACATGTTGCTTGAATTTATCGCGCCAAGCAAAACGATATAGCTTTTTGTTGAAATTTTTTTCAAAAACTTAACTGCAACAAACGCGGCCTGGCTTGAGCTGATGCTTGGAAAAAGGGAGACAAGGCTTCCTGCAACAGCTCCCGCAAGGCTTGCCCTTAAAACCTTTCCCGCAGGATATTTTCCGCTGCATTTTTTCTGCCTTTTTATCTGCGGATTTTTTTTGAAGGAATATGCGATTGTTGCCGCGCCGAAAAAACCCGAAATCAAGGCAAACAGCGCGTTCTCGGTTGAAGTGTTTTTCAATGCAATGAACCCAAGCACACCGGAAAGCCCAACAACCGCCAAAGCCCAGATTTTCCTGTTCGCGCCTTTCTCTGAAAAAACCATCAAGGCAATCAATGAAAGCAGCAGGAAAGGAATTGCGGCGTAAATAAATTCAAACCACTTCAATGACACGGCTGCCAAGGCAGGCACGAGCAATAGCGCGCAAATTATGCCGAACAATCCCCCGAGCGAGTAAATTTTCACTGCCTTTAACCCCTCGCCTTTGAGCAGCAGCTTATGTCCTGGGAGCAGGCGCTCATTTTCATATTTTTCGCTTGGCGCCCCTAGAAAAACGCTTGGAATGAAATCCATAAATGAATGCATTACGCTCATCGCAACAATCAGCAGCACTGCGGGAAAGTTCCCTTTCTCAGCAAAAAAAACCACAAACAATGCCATTGTGTTCAGGTGGATGCCTGGAGTCAGGCCAGTGAAAACTCCAAGCACGCATCCAGCAGCAATCCATAAGAACAGTTCAATCAATCGGAATCACTTTTTCCACAATTATTTCAAGCGCGCCCCTGTATTTCGCGACAGCGCCCTTGACTTTCACAAGCCTGTTTTCATCAATGACCTCCATTGCCTCTTTTTTCGGCGAGAAAATAACTGCCCTGATTTTTTTTCCGTCAACCAGGGAGAAAAAAACCGCTTTATCTGTTTTTGCCAGGTTCTGGATTATTCCGCTTGTTGCAATTCTTTTGTTTTCAAGCGATTCATTGATTTCAGAAACCTTCACTTCAATTGGCTTTACAGTTGTGCTTAGAAAAAGGATTAATGCAATTCCCGCCAAAGAAATGCATAAAGCGATTTTTCTTGCAGTGAAATCATCAAGAAGCATTACTAAAACAGGCAGAAAAACAAATAAGAATATATTCGTCAATCAACGAACTATTCATTCTGCTATTTTGTAGGGCTTTCTTGCCAAAAAAAAGCTTTTAACCGCAACCTTGACCTTTTTCCCGGGTTCAATTTTTCCAGCGGAATCCACTACAAATCTGCCTTTCTGCGTGAAAGCCAGCAGGTCATAATTGGTTTCAACCACCGCTATCTTTCCATCGCTTGAAACCACTTTTCCATAAGTGTAATTTCTTCCGAGGAGCAATCTGAAAAGCACTGTGAAAAGCAGCAGCCCGATTATTTCCGAAATGCCGAGCGCAAAAACCTGCCGGAAGCCGCCAACAAAAACAAACGGAAGCCAGGCTCCTTGAATGAAAAGGAACAAGCCAATGAAGAACAGCGCGTACTTCCCGAAATCTTCTTTCTCAAGTTTCCGGAGTTCCACAAAAATTTCAAACAGGTAGTATGCGGCAAGAATTCCCTCCAATGCAATGAATGCATAAAAGCTTGCGCCGCGCAAAAAAAGCGCCAAAAGCATTGCGACAATCAGCACCTGGAGCTTTATCAGCACATAGCTGCGCTCGTCAAAGTCCTTGAACTTTTTCTCCAAAAAAGCCTTGAGCAAAAAAACACCTTCAACAGGCACCATTGTAAGTTGCGGTTTCTGTTCCGTTAAGTGACACTATCACTGTCGAATAGTCTGTCCTGCACTTTATTTCTTTGGCAATTTCATCAAGTGAAGGCGATGAAAACCCTAGGGGAGAGCCATTTGGCTTTGTTGCCGGCTGCGTGTTAATGGACAGCTTAAGCGCACCACTGTCCTCCGCCACATCGATTGATTTCAGGTAATAAAAAGAATTTTCTGCCTCAAGGTTTTCAAGTGCCTTTAATTTAGTGTAAACCATTGCCGTGTTCTGGTCCTGTATTGAAAGGTATCTGCCAGCGGAAACCATCACCAAAATAAGCAGCACCCCAAGCAGGAATGCGACTTCAAAAGCGCTTTGGCCTTTCTTGTTCACGAAACATTCACCGTGTTGCCGGTTTTTTCAATTTTCAGCGATTTCGCAACCGGCCCTGTAATGCTTTCACTGCAGATGACCCCTAGGCTGGTTAAAGAAATTTCCTTGGTGCAGGCATTTGTTCCCGAATTGCATGAAAGCGAGCTTACAGGATAGCTGCTAAGTGTATCGCTCAGCAGTATTTCAACTTTTGCCGAGCTGTCGCTGCATGTGAAAGTAGTTTCAGGCGGAATGAACAATGTCGCGGTTCTTTTCGCGTCACCGCCTGAATTGCTGACATCAAGCACCGCGTTATAAAATTTCTGCAGTTCCGCAACGCCCCTGCCGACATTTGAGACATCCTGTGCCGCAGCCGCGGTTATCTGAATGTTTGGCTGGATTATTGTCTGCACGTACAAAAGCATTACAAGCAAAAGCAAAAGGAATTCAACCGTGACCTGCCCTTTTTTCATAGCACCACGTTCCACAAAATGTCTCCAACTATCTGCAGCAGAATGTAGGCGATTAGCACTGCGGGCACGAATGGCGCTGATTCCTTGACTGTCATTGTTTCGCCTATTTTTTTTCCCGCGCTTAACCCCTTCAATTCATCCACCTGTTCCTGCGTCAATCCTGCGGCGCTCCTTGCATCAGCCAGAATCCTTCCCTTTGGCTGCACTAATTCATTGAGTGCGCCTAAATTATTATCCTTTACCAGTTTAATAATTTTTCCTAGGCTGATTTGCTCTGGTTTTTCAATCATGCCATTGATTTCAACGATTGTTTCAGCGGGAATCATTCCCTCCTGCAGTTCATTCACGCTTACCTCTTTCCTTAAAGCGCTTTTCGAGTTAATCCAGAGCTTGACAACAAAGTAAAAAAAGAAAGCCGCAAACAGAAATGCAATGAATGAGAAAACCGCTTCCTGCAGCGGAAAGCTTTCAGCCGCAAAAAATTCCGGCCCCTTTATTATGGCGGTTGCCGCGATTCCAAGCAGCAGAACATTCAGCAAATCGCTTTTGATTCCGCTGAAAAAAATCTTCCGCAATGATTCCTTTTTCATTATTCCGTTTAAGGAAATGATTGCACTGTATGGGAGCATTGAGAAAACCGAGAAAATGAAAAGCGACAATGGAAAAAGGGGAAAAGCTATTGGCGCAAGCAGCCCTTTTCCAAAGCCAAAAAACGCGCCAATCGCGGCGTAGTTCACCGGGTTCAATGCCGCGATTCCTGTGAAAAGCTTTACATCGCCTCCAGCCCATACCCCCATTTTCCACAAAAGATAGCTGCAGAAAAACGTTCCTGCTGTAACCGCAAGCACTAACGCAATTATTCCCGCATCGTTTGCCTGAATTGATTCTATTGCAGCAACAATTATCCCGAACGCAATCAGGCCATAGGTCAGTTTGTCTGATACAATCCTTTCCCTTAAATCAGTGTAAGTGGCTATGGCTAATGCGATTAAAGAAACAAGAAACAGGAGGGATTGCAGCATGGGCCATCAGCCCATCAAAGAGCCTATTGTTGAATCCCTGTACTGCAATATTTTTGCCTGGGCGCTGTCAGCAATAGCCGTTAAGTTAAGGGTGAGGACCATCGCGGCAATCACGAGGATTATCGCGAAGCCCACCGTTAACAAGTACTCAAATGAAACCTGCGCCTTGGAGTCCATATTATTCGCCGATTTATTATACTACTATATGCTGTAGTGCGTTATTTGTTGCATTACCGATTTGGCCCGTGCTGTTTCCGCTTAGGCTGATCATGAATGTTATGACTATAACCGCCACTACAACTGCTCCGCCTATCAGTAACAGGTATTCCAGTGCTCCTTGTGCTTTATTGTCCATTTCAGTTACCTCCTTTTATCTTATAACATTTAACTTATATTTAAATTTTGCCTTCCTACTGCAATGCGCCGTTTATTGCGCCGTGCACTGCCGGCGAGATGTTTTCCTGCGTGAGTTGCTTGAACAGCAGGCCTACCGTGGTTGCCACTACTACTGCCGCCCCCAGAATAAGGAGCATTTCAATTGATGTCTGCGCTTTTTTTTCAGCCAACAATTTTTTCATAATGCCATGCCCCCTGTGCTTCCAATGAGCCAAACCGATACGACCTGTGCAACCAGGTACACGGAGTACGCTATAAATAAAAGCAATGGGAAGTATATAATGCTTTTGCTTGGCTTTCCTTCGCGCATCAATGAAATCATCACGCTTGTGATTGCTGCCTGAGCCACAATGAAAATCTGTATTCCAAGGTTTATTTTGCTTGCAGCGTCAATTGCAAGCGGAATCCTTGCTGCTATTTCCGCTGACCCGACACCCCTTGCAGCAGTTGTAAGCACTTTAATGATTGTGTCAACGAAGCCAAAAATTGCGGGTGCAACTATTCCCCCTGCGGTGAACATGAATGCAGCCTGCATGAGCGTGCGGCTTTTCCTTTCCCTGTTTATCCTGTGGATTGCCCTTACATCCTCTGCTATGTCTTCAAGTATGTCCGCAAGGCCTGCTCCCGCGCGTACAGAGTCCACGATTATTGTAACTGTCCTTTTCACTATTCTTGAATCAATATTATCTGAGAGCGTGGTTAATGCGGTTTCAAAGTTTTCCCCTTCCTCCAGTTTCGTTAATACATTTGCCATCTCGTCCTTAAGGGCACCGTATTCAGCTGTTGCAACTTCGCGCAATGCGTACTCGTATGTTCCGCCTGATTTAAGCGTGTCAGCCATTTGTTTAAGTGCGTCTGGCAACGCGTCCTCTATTTCGTCGATTCTCCTTGAAGCAAGCAGGTAAGGGAAACCTACAATGAGGTCTGCTATTGCAAGCGAGAAAACCGCGCTTAAAATAATGTTTCCGTCCCTTGCAAGGAAGTCCGAGCTTAAAAGATAGACAAAGGTGCCGACAACCAATGAAACTATTACAGCCATTCCAATCCATGCCGCAGGGGAAACTTTAAGGTTGGCTGCCTTCAGGTATTTTCTGTATTCAATCATTTTTTTCACCTATATTTTCGGCTGGCTTGCGTAAAGGTAGAATGTCAGCAAAACCATTATTAACGGCATCATTATAGTGTAAAAAAGCAATATCATCATCGGCGGCAGAGTCATTATCCCTATTCCAAGCGGCGCGTTTGTAACCCCGCCAATTATTCCGACAAACACAGGCACAACTATTGCTGCAAAAATATAGATTACCCCGAAGAAGTTCATTTTTTCCCCGAAATCCCTTATGTTCATCCTTAATTCAAATGAAACGTCTTCGGCAATGGAATTCATTATGGTTGAAAGGCTTCCGCCTGTTTTCATTGCGCGAATCATATGGAAAAGCGAATCCCTTAAGGCCTTTGAATAGGTCCTTAAAGCAAAGTGGTGAAGTGCGTCCTTTGCATCAGTGCCTTCCTCTATTTCGCTTATTGTGCGCGCAAACTCCTCGCTCAGCACCCCGTAATCCGATGCCGCAATGACCTGCAGGGTTTTGTAAAGCCCTATGCCTGCCTTGAGCTCTGTTGCCATGTGCCTTAACGCGAAAGGCAGTTCAATGCTGCACTGGTCTCCGCGTTTTTTCGCATTATTGTATGGAACGATAAGCATCATTGCTGCGCCAAAAAGCAGGAAAAGGATTGCCACAAGCGGAACGATCCATAATGCAAGCTTTAACAGCAAAACAACTGCAAGGGATATGATTGCGCCTGCGACAAAGGCGATGAATGCGACTGCTGCAGTCAATGCAAGCCATTGCTGCACAGAGTACTTCATGTTTGCGCTGTAAAGGCTCCAGTCAAGCTTTTTTGTTATGGGGATTTTTCGCAGCATTTCCGAGACTGGCTTTAAAATGCTTTGGAGCGTGATGTAAACCTGGCCAAGTGATTTGATTGCAGGCGACCTGAACGCTATAAGTTCCTCCGGGCCCTGAACTTCGACTTTTTGGTATTCGCCGCTTGTGATAATTCCCCTTAATTCCTTTAGCTTTCCGCCTACTTCCTCGAATTCCATTCCTTCCTGGCTGTATTTTTTCTTCATTCTTGCGACAATTTTTTCAACCTGGTCAAGGTCAATGGATTCTGCCGGCTGGTCTTTAGCGGTCTTCAAGCCTTCGGATTCTGCGGCTTTTTTTTCCTCGATTTTTTTCCTCAGGTCCTGTATTCCCGGCATTTTTACCCCTTTCTTTCCAGCAGGAACTTATGGCATTCCGCTGAAACAAGATCTATTCTCCTTATATTTTTATCCAAAAGCTTTTTCAGGAACTTTGCCCTTTCCGATAACTCCGTGGCAATCTGCTTTCTGTTCATTCCAGTGAACCTTTCAATTTCCTTCAGGTAATTTGACTGGACATTTGTCTGCTTTAATGTGTCTGTTACAGGGTCCCAATTGTAAATTGTCTGCGCGCTTGCATGGCCTTCAAGCGCACCAGTGACTTCCGCTATCTCCGTCACCCTTCTGATTGTCCCTTTTTTCTTGTCGTGAATCCTGTTCTGCACCAATACAATGTCAAGGCCGCTCATCATTATCACAGGCACGCTCATAGGCGGGCTTGTAATCCTTACAACTGTTTCCTGCGCGCTGTTTGAGTGCACGGTTCCCATGCTTCCCTTGTGGCCTGTGTTCATTGCAGTGAAAAGCGTGAATGCCTCATCATGCCTTACCTCTCCCACAATTATCCTGTCCGGGCGCATTCTCAGCGAGTTCTTTGTCAGAATGTCAAGCGTTATCTCCCCAGAACCCTCCAATCCAGGCGGCCTTGCCTCAAGCCTGATCCAGTGCTTTAATGGAAGGTTCAATTCTGCTGTGTTATGCACAAAAACATTTGAGCATACAAAATTCTCATAGCCCGGCACTGAAAAATCGTAAACGAATCTTTCTTTTTGCGGAACCCGCTTTATTTTTTTAATTTCGTCCCAAAATATGTCTGAGTTGGCAAGTAATTCCAATTCGTTGTTTTCAGTGAATGACACCACTTTGTTGAGAAACCTTCTTCCAAGCATTGAGCGCCCTGAATAGTATTCGTGCTGGAGCTTAAGCTCGTGCCTTTGGCGCTTAAGAAAGCTTGCAGGCAATGGTATCAGGTCAGTAATGTCGTGGGTAGCCTCGCCATTTAATAAAATTTTCATTGCTTTCTCGTTTTTTTCATCCTGAAGGAATGCAATTTTTTCCATGAATTCCGGAACATTTGGGCGGGAGGATATCCTGCCTTTGAAGGATTTGTCTTTTCTAAATCTTTTTGTTGCAATTCTTGCCGTTATTCCGTTTCTCAGCAGCATTGTTTGGATGTCTTTCATCAATTGTTCTGAGCATGAAGTCCATTCAATTTCGTGTTTTCCGGACGTGCCGTCCCCGGAAAAATATCCCCTTAAAAGCCAGCAAACCTGCCTGTCGCTTAATTCATTGGCCCAATCAGGGATTTTTTTTGTATATGCGTTTCCATAAAGCCCCAATGCATGGACCATTACTTTTTTTAGTATGCTTGAATTAACCATCCAACTGAATTCATCGGAATGCATCGTAACATTGGCATTAAACCTTTCAGCAACTTCTTTTATCAGCGGAATGACCTCCTTGTCTTGTGTTGAGAGGATAACGCTGTTCTTGTCATAGCATCCATCCGCTATCCAGAATCCGATGAATTCCAGGAACGCCTTGTCCAGCTTCACGGTTGCAGGAATCTTTTTTGAGTTAACCTTTGTCTTAAAGAAAATGCCGCTGTTTTCACTTAAGTCGATGAGGCCTTTTCTGCGCAGGCTATCCAATACAGCTGCAGGCAGCAGCCCCTTTCTCTTCCAATAGTTTGCAGAGCATTTTCTTCCCTGTGCTGTTTTTCCCCCGCAATATTTTTCAAGCAAAGACCGGTTTATTTTTCTCAACCCATTTGAAATAGGTTCCCCAACCACAAAAAGGCCTTTTAGCCTGTCAAGGTGGCCAACCAGGTTCATTTCCTTTACACCTTCACAGTCAAAAGAAAGCTTTCTAGGAACCGCCAAAAAGTGCCCCGCTTTTAATTCGCCTGTCTTAACCGGGCAAATTTTTGCTTCGCCATTAATGGTAAAAAGCGAGTGGTCTTCCGTGACTTTTATTTTTCTCCCGCTTCTGAAAATAATTTCATACATTTTTTTATTCGTTTTGTGCCTGATAAATGAACCGATTACCGCCCTTTTTATTTTTCCACTTTCATCAAAACAGATTGTTTCAAGGTCTTCAAAATTTTGGCTTATTTCATGGCCTCCGCCTGAATAACTGCACCCGTTTTCAATTATTTTTTTATCCACAAGCTCCTTGATTTTTATTTTTTTGGGTTTGTTTTTGTTAAAAACAAACACTTCTTCATCCCCATCCACGCTGTCCTCAATTGAAATAATCCTTTCCCTTTCCGGGATAAATGAGGCAAGAATATTCAATGTCGTTGTTTTGCCTGAACCAGTGCCACCGGCAATCAATATGTTCGCGGGGTTGACGCCAATTCCGTCAGCGCAAAGCCACATGAATGCCGCAACATCAGCGTCAACAGTGTTGAGCTTTATGAGGTCAATTATGGAGTAAGGGTCTTTCCTGAACTTCCTTATGGTGAGCGTTGAGCCAATAACAGATGCAGGGGGAATGGTTGCATTGACCCTGCTTCCATCAGGAAGCCTTGCATCAAGCAACGGGCTTGAAATGTCCACGCGCCTGCCAACCTGCCTTGCAACCTTGTTTATTAGGTCCTGTATTTCGCTGTCGGAATAGAATTCAATGTTTGTAACCATCATTTCATGCTGCCTGTGAAAAACATAAACCGGGGCAGTGGGGCCGATAATCATTATTTCCTCAAGCCTGTCGTCCTTTATCAGCGAATCAATCATTCCATAGCCAACCATTTCCCTTATGACTGCGTCGGCATAAAACTGGTATCTTCTCTGGGGAATGTTAAGTTCCGGCGTTGCCTGCAGTATCTCCATTACCTTCTGGTAATAAGTGTTCCTTCTCTGCTCCGGGTCCCTTATCTTGTAGGGTGCAATTGAAATGATTCTCGTTGCAGCCTCCTTTATTGTGTTGATTATTCCCTTTTCAGCAGCTGTTGGCCTTGGCACAGGCGTGAAATAGTAAAGCATTGGCTTTCCAGGAAGGCTGTAAATCTTCGTATCGCCATAAGATTCTATTTCGGTTTTTTTCGACTTGTCAAGCTCAACCTCTGCCTCGGATTTTTCAGGAACTGCAACAACCGGTTCTTTGGGAATTGCGCCGGCTTCAACAAGCCTTGCAGCCAGTTCCTTTGGCTCAGGGGGAATCAGTTCCCCTGCGCCCACATCATTTGCAAAAAAAGGCTCTTTTGCTTTTTCCTTTGCCCCCGCATTCTGCTTAAAGTCCTTCCTTTCAAAAACCCTGAATCCCAAATCCTCCTTTGGCTCTTCTTTTTTTTCAGCGAATTTTTCGGCAAGCAACTCCTTTATGGGTGGCTCTTCCGCGTCTTTCCTTGTTTCGGTTTTTTCCCAAACCGGTTCCTTAAACGGTTTCTCGTTCCCCTCTTTTTTCTGCGGTTTTTGCTCTGCTCCCTTTTTCTCGCTTTCCTTTAATTTTTTCAAATCCATTTCAAGCTGTTTCCTTATGCGTTCCTTGCCTTCAGCGCCCTTTTTCTCCTCTTTTTTAGGCCCTGCCTTCGGCTCTTCCTTGACAGCAAAGCCCTTCTCTTTCTTGAGCTTGTTCATTAACTCGGCTAGAGGGTCACCCATTAAAACACGCCAATAAAAAAACGCTGTTCGATTATTTAAAGCTTTGCGCCCTGAAAAGTTGAATGTTTGCTAAGCCTTTTCCCTGATTTTTTTCAGCAAGTCCGCAACGAATTCATCCAGCTTCAGTTCCCTTTGCTTTCCCTCGCGATCCCTAACGTTAACCGTTCCATCTTTCTGCTCTTTTTCCCCTGCAACAGCAATCAGCGGCACTTTTTCCAGTTGTGCGTCCCTTATCTTGTGTGAAACAGTTTCATTCCTTTCATCCAATTCAGCCCTAATCCCTTTTTCCCTCAGCTGCGCCAAAACCTTTGCCGCAAAAGCGTTGAATTTTTCGCTTACCGGGACTACCTTAACCTGAACCGGCGCAAGCCATAATGGAAATTTTCCGCCAAAATGCTCAATCAATATGCCAATGAGCCTCTCAATTGAGCCGAATATAACGCGGTGAATCATTGCAGGCACATGCTCGTTGTCATCAGCGCCGATGTACTTTAAGCCGAATTTTTCAGGCATCTGGAAATCCAGCTGGATTGTCGCGCACTGCCAGGTTCTCCCCAAAGCGTCCTTAACGTGGAAATCTATTTTGGGACCGTAAAACGCTCCGTCACCCGGATTGATTTTGTACTTGATTCCCTTTCCCTCAAGCGCATGCTTTAACGCGCTCTCCGCTTTATTCCACTGCTCCAGTGAACCCATTGCCTTCTCGGGCCTGGTGCTCAATTCAACATTGTAATCCCTGAACCCAATTGCCCTGTAAATGAAGTCAATCAATTCAATCACGCCCATGACCTCTTTTTCAACCTGTTCGGGAGTGCAGAAAATATGCGCGTCATCCTGCGTGAATTTTCTCACGCGGAACAATCCGTTAAGCACCCCGGATAATTCATGCCTGTGGACTGTGCCAAGCTCAGCCATCCTTATCGGCAGCTCGCGGTAACTGTGCCTCTTCGTTTTATACACAAGCATTCCCCCAGGGCAGTTCATTGGCTTGACCGCAAAATCCTCTTCATCTATTTTCGTGAAATACATGTTGTTGCGGTAATGGTCCCAGTGCCCTGACCTAATCCACAAATCCTTTTTCAAAATCAGGGGCGTGCTTATTTCCGAGTAACCGCGCCTGAAGTGCTCCTGCCTCCAAAAATCAATCAAATCATTCCAGATAACCATTCCCTTTGGGTGCATGAACACGCATCCAGGGGCCTCGGGCTGCATTGAAAACAAATCCATCTCTTTTCCCAGCTTCAAATGGTTTCTTTTATCCGCCTCTTCAATCAAGTGCAGCCACGCGTCAAGCAATTTTTTTTCAGGGAAAGCGATTCCGTAAATCCTTGTAAGCATTTTATTTTTTGAGTCCCCCCTCCAATACGCCCCTGCAATTTTTGTTAATTTAAATGCGCTGATATAATCCATGTTTGGAACATGCGGCCCCTTGCATAAGTTGTCAAATTCGCCCTGGCTGTACATGCTGACTTTTTCCCCGGCAACCGCGTTAACCAGCTCGGTTTTGTAGGGGTCTTTTTTGTAGAAGTTGAGCGCGTCTTTTTTTGGAACATCCCTTTGGGTTACCCTTAATTTTTCATTCACAATTTTTTGCATTTCTTTCTCAATTTTTTCCAGGTCCTCGGGATGCAGTTCTTTTAAATCATAATCCTGGTAAAAACCATCATCTATTGCAGTGCCAACGCCCAAACCAATATTCTGGCCTTTGAATACCCTTAACACTGCCTGTGTCATTAAATGCGAAGCGCTGTGCCAGAAAACGCTTTTCCCTTCCTTTGAATTCCAGGTCAAAACTTCAAAGCTGCCGCCTTCATTCAGCAAAGCACTCAAGTCCTTTTGCTTTCCATTCAACTTAACCGCTAACGCATCCTCAGCCAGCCTTCTCCCAATGCTTTTCGCAACCTCAATGCCTGTGATGCCCTTTTTGAACTCTTTTTTTGCGCCATCAGGAAAAGTCAGCTGAATCTTTTCACTAGCCACTGCAATCACTTCCATTAAAGGTTAAAAGGGAATTTAAAGCTTGTGAATCAAAATAAGCGCAAAAGAAACCGCTAAACAAATCAGGGCATTCACTGCGGAACTGTTTGTAAATCCCTTCTATTCATGCACAAAACCCGAAAAATTATTGCACTTTTAATCTTTTAAATGGAACTGTTTTAGGTTGCTTTAAACCTATACAGACTTAAACCGCTTTGGTCATTAAAAATCCATTCTTCGGTTGCAGACCCCAATTGGTCAAACTTGGTCGATATCTTTTCATCTTTCACAGGGCGACGGTTAATATGGGCTCCATTGGAATAGGGAATCGTTTTATGGAATGTATTGCCTCCAGCGGGTTTCGTAAAAACAGGTATGAAAACCCTGACTCCATTTACCGTTTTAAAAAAACCCAATGCCTGCTCTCCGCGCCTATTTTGAATTATAGCATTTATCCCGTTCTTAATCTTTTTTGGAGCAACTGGCTTAGGCTCAACTGTTATGTGGTATGCGAGAAAGGATTCGATTTTAGGATCATAGATTCGCCTCAAAAAAGCATTAGTCAACTTATATCCTAATGCGGTTCTCTTATCAACAAGCCTTCTGCCCGCGAATCTCTCAGGCATTTTGGCTGCTGCCCTGTTTTTTGGAATGTTTGCCCTATTACCCATCTAAACCTGATAAAATATAGGGTGCCTAATTTTAATAAATTTCCGTTGCCGCGTCACATTTAAATTTTTTTTAAATGGAACTGTTTTAACCATTTTCCACTCCAATTCCCTTATGATTTCCCCCAAGCTCTGCATTAAATGCAAAGGCCGCCTTTTCTGCGGCTTAAGCAGCTGTGTTATACTTGACCGCTATTCAACTGTCTCCAATGCAGTTAAACAAATTGACGGAACCTCCTTTGAGGGAAGCACGCCTCCCTCGCTTTTCATTTCATGGCGCAATTATCCTGATGTCTCCCTTGCGCCGCTTTCCTCGCCTTTGCCTGAAGGAATTGATTCCTTTGACTCCCCGGAACAATGGTTTGGCTTCTCTCAGCAGAAAATCCTCTCAATGCGCGAGCAATTGATTGGTGCGAGAAAAAAAATTTTGGTTTCCGATGCGGCAAACCCATCATACAAGGTTTCCGAAATGCAGGAGCTTGCAATGGCTGAACGGCCAGTGGAAGTTGAAGTGGAGCTGCGTTCAAAGCCGACTGCAAGGCTTTCATTTCACGAATCAGTTGCGCCAATGGGTCCAAGCGCGGAAATGAAAAGCTTTCAGCTAACAGGCAACCCCACGATTCCGCAAAAAGTGGATTATTTGGTTTCAGACGGGGAAGTGAAAGCGGAAACCGCCTTGTCCGAGCTTTACTCCGAGCGCTTCAATGTTTCATACCTCTACAAGCTTCTATCCTCTGGCCTCCTTGGAGTGAAAAAGCAGCGCAGGTTTGTTCCAACGCGCTGGTCCATTGCAGCAACCGATGACATAATTTCAAAAAAAATTGTCAACGAAAAAGTGAAAAAATTCCCGCAGTTAGGTGAAACGCTTTTATTCAATGCCTCTTACTTGGACAACAATTTTTGGGTTTTGCTTTTTCCGAGTTCATGGTGCTTTGAGCAATTGGAGGCCTGGCTTCCCGGCGCAAGCTGGGCAATGAATGCAAAAGAGCCAACGATTGCGCAGGACCACGAATTCTTTAACGGAAGAAAAACTTACGCGGAAAACATTTCCGGCGCCTATTACAGTGCAAGGCTTGCGGTTGCGGAATATTTTGCGAAAGAAAAGCGCCAGGGCGGAGCGATTGTTTTCCGCGAAGTAGGGGAAGGATACGGCGTTCCCTTAGGCGTGTGGGTTATTCGCGAAACCGTGAGAAAAGCAATGCAGAAAAAACCGCTTTCCTTTTCCTCGCTTGAATTGTCCCTGAAATTCTTGGAACAAAAGCTCAAAATTCCAATGCAGCGCTACAAAAAAGAAAGCAAGCTGTTGGATTTGATTAAAAACCAGAGAAAGATAAGCGAATTCGTGTGAATTAAATTGCTTCATCCTCTTCTTCGTTTTCATCCATTTTTTTTTAAGGATTCCAGCATTATTGCCGCACCCGTTGCAAACATTGTCTTTGCCAATTCTTTTTTCTGCATTTTTTTCAGGTTTTCTTTTTCTTCACCCCATATTTTTGGAAAAACCTCGTTGGTAAGCTCCAGGGAAAGCATTTCAGGCATTTTTTCTTCGAGCTCTTTTCTAGGAGCATCAATGTGAAGTTTTGCAGGATGCATTTTGCCCAATTCACCCTGCAACGCCATAAAACAGTCAAAGCAGGCGTGTTTTTCCGCGTTCATCATTCCCTCAGGGCACTCAATCTCTTTCTTGCACCAGTCACAATTCACTTTAAACATTTTCTCAGCCATTTCACTCACTTCTTGAATTTCCCGAACTGCGCAAGCAGTGCTTCCAGCTGAATCCTTTCGTTGGCGCCTTCAACTATTCTGAAATTGTAATCGCCTATGATGTCCAGCAAAGCGATTTTTGTTTTTCCGTCCAGTTCGCTTTCAGGCAAGTCAACCAGTTCACGGTAAATCTGCAGCAAAACATCTTCTCCGCTCATTCCGTGCTCGTATAAAAGCTTGTCCAGCAGTTGCCTTGCCTCCAAAAACTTTCCGGCAAGCGCCTGCCTGATTATTTCCTTTGCTTCTTCAGGCCTTGCGCGGGAGGAAACGCTGTAAACTGTTTCCTCGTTTACCTCTTTTCCCAAGGAAGCGCTTGCCTCCAGAACATTTATTGCTTTCCTTAAGTCGCCTTCCGCAACGTAAACAATTGCCTTCAATGCCTTTTCATCAATTTTCACTGACTCTTTTTTTGCGATGTCCAAAAGCTTGTCAGTGATTTCCTTGGCGCTTAAAGGCTTGAAGCGGTAAACAACACAGCGGCTCTGAATAGGTTCGATAATACGGCTAGAAAAATTGCACGAAAGGATAAAACGGCATGTTTTAGTGTACCTTTCCATTGTCCTCCTCAATGCCTGCTGCGCATCAGAAGTCAATGCGTCTGATTCGTCCAGAAAAATTATCTTAAAAGAGGAATTGAACGCCAGAGTCCTCGCAAACTCCTTGATGGTTTTTCTCACAACATCTATTCCCCTGTCATCAGAGGCATTTAACTCCATGAAGTTCTGCCCGAATTCATTGCCGTACAGTTCTTTTGCAAGCGCAACCGAAGCGCTTGTTTTTCCGACTCCCGCGTGCCCTGAAAACAAAAGGTTCGGCAGGTTTCGGTTCTTCACATAGCTCTTCAAATGCCTTACCGCTTCAGTTTGCCCGACAACTTCCTCTAGCTTAGCGGGCCTGTATTTCTCAACCCAAGGCAAATCCAGCGTTAAAGGATCCATAATAAAACCTTGCCTTAATAAGGGTTTTAAATTAAACCACTTCCATAAATGTTAAGTGAGCCTATTTGAACAGGAATGACGCTGCAAAAATAATTGTCCTATTCCTTGTATTCTACGCATTGCTTTACCTGCTTCCGCTGATTTTCAATTCATTCAATCTCGGCTTAAGCATGCATGACTGGGGCTGGACAGGCAAGCTAGACCAGCTTGACTACATGTTTTTCCTGATTCCGATTTCCGGGTTTTTCTTCATGTACTTTTTGCTTGACTGGGTTAACGAGTACTTTGAAACAAAAGCCGCTTACTCTATTTGGATGCCGTTGCTCCTAATCCTGATTTCAGTCATCGCATACTATTTCGCAATCTCCTGCTATATCTCAAACGCGGCACAGTTAAGCGGGCAAAAGGTTGGCTATTGCCTTTACTTTGACTTTGATTTCCTTCCAATGCTGCTGGATTCAGCCTTCCTTGTATTCGTTTTAGCCGCGGTCTGCGGCTGGGCGTCACGCGTGATAATCCTAAAAACCACGCCGCAGCAGAACGCGAAAAAATAAGCATATATACAAGTTTGAACCTTCTTTTACCTAAGATGAATGGAAAAATCGCCCTTGCTTTAATTCTCGCAACCGCATTAATGCATACTGCCTCGGCTGCAGTCATTTTCCAGGATAACTTTGATGGTTCGCCTTACTGGAATTCAAAAATGGGAACAAATCCCCCAAACTGGAATGGTTACACTGACTACAGCACTTACGGCGCCGCCGATGGAGAAATTTTTGGCGACTCCTGTGGAAGGCTTAATTCAGGGTGCTTTCAAGTAAACTACGAAGATAGAGGAGAACCATCTGGGAGGTTAAGTAAATCTGTTCCCGGGCAATCTGAAATCTACTTCAGGTGGTACACCAAATTCGACCCAAGATGGGTTTGGCAGAACCTGACTTTTTTCAAAATGGGAAGGATGTTTTGGGGGCATGACACAAAGTATTTTGTTTTTGTCCCGAATTGGTCCTGGCCTGATGTCGCTTTAACAGGCGGGAACACAGTGGAATCCTGGGAACGCCAGTATGATCCCCCGACACATTTCTCAGAGTACGGCGCTGGCAACTGGTACAGCATAGAGTGGCGCATGGTTGCCAATACTATGGGGCAAGCAAATGGAATACTTCAGACATGGATTAACGGAGAACTGCGGCAGGATTTCAACGATGTCAGATGGATTAATGAAGCGGCTTTAGTTGATTATTTCAACATAGGCGACAACACAAACAATCATGCCTTGGAAGGCATTGCACCGGATGAATGGTGGGTCAGATTGGATGACGTGAAAGTCAGCACCACATATTTAGGCCCGGAGCCATGCCCGAATGGAACCGAAATTACTCCGGAAAACGTTGGCGCCTGTTATTGTGGAACCGCCACGCCAAACCCTGCGTGCTCGCCAACAAACACAACAGCATGCACTGGAGTAGTTGACTCGGGTTACTGCAACAACGGGGTTTGGAGCCCTTCCTCTGGCTGCACTAACGATGCAAACCAAAGCTGTTCAACCGGATTGCAGGGCATTTGTGCTGTGGGAACACAGTTCTGCTCTAATGGTTCTTGGGGTTCTTGCACGCAAACAGTTTTTCCAACAACAGAGATTTGCGGAAACGAAGTGGACGAAAACTGCGATGGGTCAGACGCAGTATGCCCTTGCACAGAGCAATGGAGTTGCACCACTTGGAGCACTTGCTTAAATGGAACACAAACCCGCACCTGCACAGACCCAAACCCTGCAACAACAAACTGCCCAGCACTCCCAAAACCCGTGGAAACACAAAGCTGCGCTGTTCCTGGCACAGGAGTGATATTCAAAGATAATTTTTCTACTTGGACCGATGCAAGGCCAAGTGATCCTCTCTTCTTGGCATATCCTTCTGATTTGTCTACTAGCAAACCAAGTGCAAGTAGTGTCGGTATGGATTATACTGGCATTAATAATTGGTCGGGCTATGGGCTACCTGATTCAACAATCGCAGAGCATGGAGGGCGTAGCGATAATGGGCCTTGTTTTCAAGCCAATTTTGAGGGCGGAAGAACGCAACCCTCCTCTGGAGCAAGAGGAACATTTGCTGATTCAACTAAGACAGACTTATACTTTCAATGGTATCTAAAATATGATCCTGACTGGACATGGTATCCTAATATAATAGCACAAAAACTTGGTCGAATAGACCTTTCTGATGGTACTGAATATATCCCTGGCGTGTTTTCATCCTTTAACATATATACAACTTTTTCGTCCCATATTCCATGGAAGGCAAACCCTAATATTTTCTGGACTGATTATGGTCCTGGAAAATGGATTTTATACGAGGTTCATATAAAACTTAATACAGTTGGAGAGTCTGATGGTAGATGGGATGCATGGATTGATGGGCGTCATGTTTTACAAAAAACAGGATTGCTTGAAAGGACTTCGGATAGCACTTTTGTTTCGTGGCAAGTTGGACTTGACAACATCATTCGCGACCAAGTAAATCCGGCATTAGAGCTTACTGCCCCGGATGAGTGGACAATTTTACTTGATGATGCGTCTGTCTCAACTTCATATCAAGGCCCTCCTGCTTGCCCCGATTCAGTTAAAATAACCCCTGAGACTGTTGGGGTTTGTTATTGTGGGACCGGACAGCCAGATCTTAATTGTGCAGATACTTCACATTCTTGTACTGCAGATGCTTGGGATGGTGAGTGTATTCCAACAAACTCCATTGCTTGCGAAGGAATAGTTGATTCAGGCTACTGCTGCAATGGCTCCTGGCAAACACCAAGCTGCACACCCGCAGTGCAGTGCACGGTTAACGTTGCAAACCCGTGCACAATCTCTTTGGCGGGCGGAAGCATTAACGCCTGTTCACAGCAAAACCTCATCTACCAGTATAACACGACAAGCCCAATAAACCATGCAGTGAACGGACTGCAGGCAAGCAAAGCATACGACATCAAAATAGAGAACACGACAACAGGGGCAACGCAAAACAAAACCGCCAGCACCAATGCCTCGGGCATGCTGCAGTTCAATTCCTGAATGCCTATTATTCCTTTCGCATCCAAATTTTTTTTGTGGTTTTTTTGCCAAGGTTTTTTGTTGAAGGATATGGCTGCTCGCTGAACAAGGCGGACACTGAAGCGATTAAGGGATTCCTGCAGCAGAACGGCTTCACGCAGGGCACAATAAACAATTCTGATTATGTAGTAGTTAACACTTGTGCCGTTAAAGAGCAGACGGAGAACAGGATGCTGAAGCGCATCCGCGAACTGCACGCGCTCTCCAAAAAAAAGGAATTCCGATTGATTGTTTTCGGCTGCCTTCCAAAAATCAGCGGCAAAAAAATTTCAGAGATTTCAAAAAAAATTGTGCAGCTGCCTCCGTCGCTTGAATCGCTCTCAAAATTTTTTCATCTGCCTGAACAGCCTTTCTCTCCCTCCATTGCGCAGGCGCGCTCAAACAGATTCATTTCAATCATCCCAATATGCAGGGGCTGTTTGGGTTCCTGCACCTATTGCTCCGTGAAGCAGGCGCGCGGTCCACTGAAAAGCTATTCAATCGCTTCGCTGAAAAAAAAATTTGCGCAGGCAGTAAAGGAAGCGCCTGAAGTGTGGCTCACCGCACAGGACCTTGCATGCTATGGAAAAGACATTGGCTCAAGCCTTCCCGAGCTTTTGCAGGAGCTTCTCTCAGTTGAAGGCAATTACCGCGTGCGCTTGGGCATGATGAATCCCGCGCACCTCAAGCCCATTGCGAATGAAATGCTTGAATGCTTTCAGGACAAAAGGCTTTACAAGTTCCTTCATTTGCCTGTGCAATCGGGCTCAGGCAAAATTCTAAAGGCAATGAAGCGCGATTATTCCCCGCGAGATTTTCTCTTGCTTGTGAAAAAATTCCGTTCAAAGGTCAAGGGCTTAACTCTTTCAACAGACGTGATTGTGGGTTTTCCAGGGGAAACGGAAAAAGATTTCAATGCAACCGTTTCTTTGCTGGAAAAAGTTAAGCCGGGCATCTGCAACATTTCGCGTTTTGGAGCCCGCCCGAACACTCCCGCGGAAAAAATGCCGCAGCAGCTTCACGGAAGG
>JAZDDZ010000015.1:0-18244 GCA_043809245.1 Candidatus Iainarchaeum sp. | reverse complement strand
ATAGAACTGAAAAGTTAGGTTTAAAACCACGAAACTCATATAAACTTTTAAGTGGCAATAAATTACGGTAGCCCATGTTTATCGCCTCCAAAACGATAACTGGGCAACCAATTTTTATCCTAAATCAGCAGAAGAGGGATAGAAATAAATAGCCCCTGCAGCTAATATGTTTCACCATGCCCAAATTTTCCCGCACAAGGATTCTGCTGGCAAAGCACGGATTTCTCTCAAAAAAATCAATAGGAAAACTGATTAAGCCCTTGGCTAGCGATGCATTAAGTAAACTTGCAGCAACAGAACATCTGGCGGTTGGTTTTAGTCGGGTTTTAAAGCATGACGTTAGACGCCCCATTACGGAATTACGCGGCCATATTAGCACGTTAGAAAGGCGGGGGGGTGAACCTAAAAAAATTTTTAGAGCAATTGAAAACGCGGGATTCCTTAGCACTTACACAAAGAGGATTATTGAACGCCATAAAAAAGGCATTGAATTTTTGCCTGCAGTTATTTCTTTTTCCAATCTAGCGGCTTCAATAAAAAGACTTGTTGAGATAAATTCCTCCGCAGAGTTTGGAAAAGCCGTTACATTTTCTTCCAATATTAACTTCCGGAACAGGAACACAAAGATTTTTGCAGATGACATCGGGCTTTTAAGGGTAGCAACAAATCTTCTTACAAACGCATTTGATGCAATGGAGTATGGCAAGGAGTTAAGAATGCTTGGCGTCGTGGGCGTTAATTTAAGGCTTGAGGGTAACGGCCTGCATTTAACGGTTTCAGACAACGGCAGGGGAATGACAGCAGAGCAGCTGCGGAAAGTAAGGCAAAAATTAACCGAAGACACTTCATTTACAAGCAAAACAGGCAATCGGGGCATTGGTTTAAACAATGTAAGGGAAATCGTGAAGGCGCACAGGGGAAGGTTAAGCGTTAAAAGCGAGTTAGGAAAAGGCACTGAATTTGATGTGGAGATTCCTGTTAAAGGGAAGGCTAAAGCACAGTAGAAAAAAATTGCAAAAAGGCATACAAGCAAGTAATAAATACTTTTAAAGCTAATTATTTTTTATGCCGTTCAAGAAATTGCCTACACCGCCTTGGTATTTTACGGTAAGACAGTTAAGCAAACTTACTGGCGCAAATCCAAGCACGATTAATGGAAGGATAGCCCGTGGAAAAATAAGGTCTGTTTTAGATTTGAGGTATCCCAAACCGCAAAAAACAAGGCTGATTCCAGTTGATGAAGCAGTAAAATTCCACCTCAGCTGGAAGAGAGCCAGGGGAAAAAAAGTTCCGAAAGGCTATACAATTGCCGGAAAAATTTGCCGCAAGACTGGAATGCATTTGAATGTATTAACCGAGTATAGAAGAAAAGGGGTTATCCCCGCAGTAAAAGAATTTCCCGATAACCCGCAAAGCAGGTGGCTATACCGAAAGGAAGACGTGGAGGCTTTCATCAACTTCTGGGAAAAAATCAAAAGGCAGCCGAGAAAAAAGGACAGGCATGGAAAAAAGGCAGCCAAACCAGGGCAAGAAAAACTGCCTGAAATTGATTGGTATACAATTTTGCCTATGCTTAAGGCAGCGGGGGTTGCCCCTTTGTATGACAGCTACCGCAATGAATTCCAGGCAAGGGGAGAAAGCCAGGATGCTGCAAGGTTCCATGCTCTTGAAAGGCTGAGAAATGAGAAAAAAATTAACTTTTAGCAGGGCACCTCCTTAAATAGTTTTCACATCCTTTTTCTTTTCACGGTGTTAGAATGAATGTCCTTGTAATTGGTTCGGGTGGAAGGGAGCACGCGATTGTGTGGAAGCTCAAGCAAAGCCCATTGGTTGAGAGGCTTTTTTGCGCTCCGGGAAACGCGGGAATAAGCGAGTTAGCGGAATGCGTTAACATAAACGCGGATGACTTTGAGGCGCTTGCGAATTTCGCGGAAGAAAAAAATGTAGGGCTAACTGTTGTTGGGCCTGAAGTGCCTTTATCCAAGGGAATAGTGGATTTTTTTTCTGAAAGAAAGCTAAAGGCTTTCGGGCCGAACAGGCACGCGGCAATGCTTGAATCCTCGAAGATTTTTGCAAAGGAATTCATGAGAAGAAACGGGATTCCGACCGCGAAATTCAAGGAATTCAGGAACGCTGACAAGGCAATCGACTACATTGAAAATCTCGCGGAATGTGTTGTGAAAGCCGACGGCCTGGCAGCGGGAAAAGGAGTGTTTGTGTGCAGGACTCAGGCAGATGCAGCTGATGCTGTTAGGGAGATAATGGATGAAAAGGCATTCGGGGCAGCCGGGGAAAAAGTGATTGTTGAGGATCTACTGGAGGGAGAAGAAGCCTCTTTCCTCGCGTTCTGTGACGGTGAAACAGTGAAGCCAATGGTTGCATCACAGGACCACAAGCGCGTTAACGATGAAGACGAGGGGCCGAACACAGGGGGGATGGGTGCTTACAGCCCAGCGCCAATCGTGAGCGAAGAAATGCAGGAAAAAGTCATGAAGACAATTATGCTGCGCGCGGTAAAGGGAATGAATAAAGAGGGCACGCCGTTCAAGGGAGTGCTTTACGCTGGTTTAATGATTGACGAGGAAACAAAAAAAATCAGCGTGCTTGAATTCAACGCAAGGTTCGGCGACCCTGAAACACAGGTCATTCTTCCAAGGCTTGAATCGGATTTGCTTCCAATCCTGGAGGCGTGCGTTGACGGAAAGTTGAAGGACGTTGAAGTGAAATGGAAAACTGATGCGGCAACTTGCGTTGTAATGGCTTCAGGCGGATACCCAGGGGAATACGCGAAAGGAAAAGAAATCTCGGGATTGGGGCAGGCGAAAGAGGTAAAGGAAGCGGTTGTATTCCACGCGGGAACAAAAAAAGAGGACGGAAAGGTTTTAACTGACGGCGGAAGAGTGCTTGGAGTGACGGCAACAGGCGCAACAATCGCCCAATCAATTGAGAACGCCTACAAGGCCGTGGCGCTGATTTCATTCGAGGGCGCGCATTACAGGAAAGACATTGGAAGAAGGGCACTGGAAAAGGAAAAAAGCGCAACGCCATCAGGCGCGGAAGAAGTTGCAGAGAAGAAAATGCCAAAAAATGAAGCGGAAGAAGCAGGCGCACAAGAAGAAGTGCTGGAAAGGGAGCAAGATGGACAGGAAACAACTGGGCCTGAAACTGTCTGAACAGGCGGGAAAAATCCTGCTGGAATACTTCCGTAAAGAATATGTTGTGAAAGAAAAAGGGAAACGGGACCTGGTTCTGGAAGCAGACCTTAAATCCGATGAATTTATCACTAATTCCATAAAAAAAGAATTCCCTGATGACGCAATAATCGCGGAGGAAAGCGGCGGAAAGCCAGGGAACTCATGCTATAAGTGGATTATCGACCCGCTTGACGGCACAGTGAATTTTCGGTTCGGGATTCCGCACTTTAATGTTTCAATCGGAATTGAAAAAGAAAAAAAAATGCTCTTTGCTTTTGTTTTCAATCCAATGACAAATGAATTGTTCTCCGCGGAGAAAGGCAAAGGCGCTTTTTTGAATGGAAAAAAAATCAATGTATCATCAGAAAGCAACCTGGAAAAATTCTTAATCGCTTATGCTGCAAGCAATCACAAGGATTCGGAAATGATTGAATTGTGCGTTAAATCCGTAAGGGGCGTGCTCTCAAACTGCAGGGCAATGAGGATGAGGGGCTCGGCAATGCTTGATTTCTGCAACCTTGCAAACGGAAGTTTTGACGGATTGATAAGGATTGAATCAAAGAAATGGGAGTCACCCACAGGAATTTTGCTTGTGGAAGAGGCAGGGGGAACAGTTACTGATTTTGAGGGCAACCAGCCGGATGCAGAGACAAAAAACCTTCTGGCATCCAACGGCAAAAACCACGCGGGCCTTGTTAAAATAATGAACAGCCAATAAAAGGCTTTGACATGAAAAAAGAAAAGCAGCTGCTCAGGGAAAAAGCGCTTGCAAAACGCGGGGCTTTAAGCGCAAAGCAGGTGCGCGAAAAAAGCAGAAAAATTGCGGAAAGGCTTTTCCGCCTGCGCGAATTCATTGAAGCGAAAAACATTTTCTGCTACATGGGTTTCGGAAACGAAGTGCAGACTAGGAAAATAACCGAGGGGGCCCTGAAATCTGGCAAAGGGGTTTTCGTGCCGAAAGTGAAGGGAAAAAAAATGCTTGCATGCGCCTTCACTTCATTCAAGGCAATGGAGAAAAGCGCGTTCGGAATTTTTGAGCCAAAGAAATGCAGAAGCATTCCATTGAAAAAAATTGATTTGGTGATTGCGCCGGGCCTGGCGTTTGACAGAAAACTAAACCGCCTTGGATTCGGCAAAGGATTTTACGACAGATTTTTGAAAAAACTGCCGAAAAAAACGAAAAGAATTGCCTTGGCATTTGAATGCCAGGTTTTCGGAAAAGTTCCCGCTGAAAAAAAAGACGAAAAAATGGATTTTGTTGTAACTGAGAAAAGGGTTTTGCGTTCTTCACTCAAATAATTCTTTTTTCAGCAAAATCTTGTTGGTTAAGCCGTAACCGTGCTTTTCTAAAACGCCTTTTGCCTCCAGCCTTTTGATTGCCCTGTGCACCTGCACCTTGTTCATGCCGGCTTCCTTTGCAAGTTTTGCCTGTGTTGACTCAAAATTTGATTTTTTAAGCGCCTCAATGACCGCTTTCTCGTCAGGCAGAAGAAGGTTGTTTGCGGTTTCCTGTTTTATCTTCTTAATTTCTTTTTCCCTTATCAAAAACCAGATGGCAATGCCTGCGGAAATTGCAATCAGGCCTCCGACAAGAAGCAATAAAGACGAGGGCGAAAGAAGTGATGCAAAAGGGTCAATTGACAGCCTTTCAGTTCTAAGAAAAGCGTTTGCATCTGAAAACCGGTTAGCGTCAATGCCTGAAATGGAATTAAAATCAGGTGGCCTTCTATCAAAAAAAGAAATGCCTCCTGTTTCAGTGCGCCAAATAACTCCATAAGCCGATAAAAAAAGCGTTATAATTGAAAAGCCACCGTAAAGAAAGCAAAGGAACATTACAGCGATAAATCTCTTCTTTGCCTTAAAAAGGGTTTCATTTGGTTTCAAGTTTCATCACGTTTCATCAGGGGTTAATAAGCGTTTCACCTTGTTTCAACAAATCATATTAATGGTTGCAAAGGTATTTAAATATCGCGTTAAAAGGTGTTCTTTTGAATAAAACCGTTTTGGAATTAAAGGATGTGTGGAAGATTTACAAAATGGATTCAATAGAGGTTCCTGCAGTGAAAGGAATAAGCCTCAAGGTAAGCGAAGGGGAATTTGTGGCAGTAACAGGGCCTTCGGGTTCCGGCAAGTCAACGGCATTAAGCCTTATGGGGGCTCTTGACACTCCGACAAAAGGCCAGGTTTTGCTTGACGGAACTGATTTGACCTCCTTGTCAGAATCAGCCATTGCCAGAATCAGGGGCAGGAAAATAGGCTTTGTTTTCCAGATGTTCAATCTTCACCCCACCCTGAATGTCTTGGAAAACATTGCCCTGCCCATGAGAATCCACGAATTTCCTGATGAAGAAATCAAGGCAAAGGTAATTGAGCTTGTGAAGCTTGTCGGCTTGGATCACAGGGCGCATCACTTGCCGGCACAGCTTTCAGGGGGCGAAAGGCAGAGGGTTGCAACCGCAAGGGCTCTTTCAACAGAGCCTGCAATGGTTCTCGCAGATGAACCTACTGGAAACCTTGACACTAAAACAGGCAATGAAATAATTAGGCTTTTATCCCGGCTGAACAAAATGGGCAAAACAGTTGTGCTGGTAACCCACGAGCCGGACATCGCAGCATTCGCGGAAAGGATTATTACATTAAGGGATGGAAAAATTGTTTTTGACGGAAAAAACACCAAAAGGAGGAATGATCTCAATTGAACAGGAAAATAATAATCACGGCAATGGCGGTTTTTTTTGCACTAATCGCCTTTCACAGCGTTAGTGGGGAACTTCCCGCGGACTATGGAATACTCACACAGATAACAGGCACGAATTTTCTGCCTTCAACAATCCATGCAGGGGATGTAGTTAACCTTGCAATTGACATCAAAAACAGGGGTGGAACAATTTCAATCGTTGACCTGAACGCAGTGCTTGACATAGGCGACCAGTTTGAGCCAATAGCCCTCTCTGACGAAACAAATATAATAATTCCCGGTGCAACAAGAACGCTTGTATTCAAATTCAACGTGAAAGACGACACGCTTACCGGGTATTACCCTGCACTCCTTACAATGACTTATTTGAGGGGCGACAACACCATAAAGGAAACGCAAAGCATTACAATTCCGGTTACCAGAACTGAAAGAAACATCGAGGTAACGGTCAGCCCAAGCGTAATAAACCCCGGCAACCAGACTCAACTGGCATTCACAATCAAAAACACGGCTAAGACACCGATATCGAACCTTTCATTTTCATGGTACGAACGCAGCAACCTTATCCTGCCCATAGGCTCGGACAACAAGCGATTCATACCGATCTTGAATGCAAACACTGCTGAGACTGTCTCATACACTGTTGCCGCAGACCCCAACATCACGACAGGAGTGTATTCTTTCGACGTTAACATGACCTTCACTGACGTAAACGGCTCAAGAAGCCAGGGGTCAAGGCTTGGAATAATTGTCGGGGGAAGCACTGACTTCGAGGTAAGCGCTGAAATGCTTTCAACAGGCCAGCTTTCAACAAGCATTGCAAACATCGGGTCAAACAACGCGGCCGCAGTGGTTATCAGGATACCGCAGCAACCCGGAATAATTGTCAGCGGCAGCAATACAGCGATAATCGGAAGCCTCAACAAAGGGGATTTCACGCTTGCAAACTTTGACGTGCAGCAGGCGGGAAGCTCAGTTGATCAGAACATTACGGGCGCAGCAGGAGCATTCAGGAACAGGCAATTCCCTTCAGGCGCCTCTGACATGAACAACAACGCGTTTGCCCAAGCAAGAACAGCGAACGAGGTAACCATTGAAATTGATTACACTGACACGACTGGAACAAGGCAGACCGTAAGAAAAACCATACAGCTGAGTTCCTCTTCAAGCAGCGGCAATGTTTTAAGCGTGGCAAGCGGTTTAAGGCAGAGGGAAAACGGATATTCCTTCCTTGCATGGCTTCTGCCCTTGCTGCTTGTTGCGGGCGCAATCGGCTTCAGGGAATACAAGGCCAAAACCATTGGCTGGAAACAACTCGCAAAGCCAGTTGCGGCAATAATAATCCTTTTCCTTGCAGCGGTTTTCCTGCTGAACTCGGAGCTTATTGCAACAATTGCGGCAGCGATTGCCTCAGTGGCGCTGCTTGCGTGGTTTTTCAGGAAGAATCAGGGCAAGTGATGAATGGTGCGCCTGACTGATTCATTCAAGCTGTCGGTGAACAGCATCCTTCACAGAAGGCTGAGGGCCTGGCTGACACTGCTGGGCATAATCATCGGCGTCGCGGCAGTGGTTTCCATAATCTCCATCGGCGAGGGCGCGCAGGCAAGCGTTACGGAAAGGCTTTCGGGTTTCGGCGCGGACATAATCACAATGAGCGCCGGTTACAGCAGGGCTGGAACTTTTTCTGGCAATTTCAGGGAAGCGCCCGGCAGCGGAATGGGCTTTGCAAGAGGGGGAAGCGGGGGGGGAAGCAGCAACAGCTCCACTGCAACACAAACTCCTGAGCTGACAAAAATTGATGCCGCGGTGATAAGGGGCGACCCAAATGTATTGTATGTGAATGAAATTGTTTCGGGAAGGGAAGAGCTAATCTACCAGTCTGAAAAAATCAATGCAACCATTGAAGGCGTGAACCCTAATTCTTGGCAGGAATTGTCAAGCCTTACCCTTGCATCAGGAAGGTTTTTGGGTGCAAGCGATTCAGCGGCAATAGTGATAGGCGACAGGATAGCAAACAATTCATTCAAGCAGCCCATAACGATTGGGAGAAGGGTAACAATAAATGACAAGCCGTTCTTGGTTGTAGGAATTCTCGCATCAACAGGCTCTGGTTTTGGCGGAGGGGGCAGCGATTCAACGGTTTACATGCCTTACACCAGCGCATGGACCGTAACCGATGTCAACAAGGACACTTTTTCCTCTATTCAGATAAAGGTCAGCAGCGCTGATCTGGTTGCATCAACAACAGACGGATTAACGCAGGCGCTGCTTGTTTCAAGGCGGGTCACAGCGCAAAACCAGGATTTCACGCTTAGTTCATCTGAATCAATAAGGGAACAGATAAGCAGCGTCACGGAAACGCTAACGCTTTTTTTGGGGGCAATTGCAGCCGTATCACTTATGGTGGGTGCAGTGGGGGTCGCAAACAGCATGTTCACATCGGTTCTTGAAAAAACAAGGGAAATTGGCATACTTAAGGCGCTTGGCTCGACAAATGGCGAGATTCTTTTGCTGTTCATAATTGAGTCAGGATTGTTCGGGTTTGTTGGGGGAGTCATTGGAGTGATTATCGGAGGCTTGGTTTCCGCGGGAATATCGCTTGCCGGAATCAGCTTGGGCATTGCGGGCGCTGGCGGAGGCCCGGGCAGCAGCCTGACAACGCTTGTGACACCACAGCTTGTGATTATTGCTATTGCATTGTCAACGGTTGTCGGCATAGTTTCGGGAATACTGCCTGCAAGGGCAGCGGCAAAACTAAAGCCAGTGGAATCGCTCAGGTACGAATGAGCCGAAAATCATTTTACAAACTCAACATTTGGCATGTTTTCGAATTCCTTGTCCCCAGTCAAAAATTTTGCATTGTTTCTTTTTGCCACAATATAGCCGATGGCGTCAGGAATTGAGAGCCTCTTGTTTTTAACCTTTAAATCCATTGCTTCCAAAACATCCTGCAGGGTTACATCAACCAAAAGCAGTTCATACAGTTTTGTTATTTTATCAGCCAAGCTTTTTCCTTTTTCCTTCTTCAGCGAATAATTTAGTTCAGCCAGATTAAAAATGGTTGTAATTGCGCTTGCACCCTCAAACCGCTTATATAATGGATTTCCCCTTATCAATTCAAAGAAGGCATAGGTGTCAAAGAAAAAAAGCTGTTCACTCATCCCACGCATCTTTATCAGTTTCCTTCAATATTTCACGAGTAGGTCGGCTGAATTCAAGAATGCCAAAAGTCTCCTTTAAAGGATTTTTTTTCTCCAAAATAAGCAGGTTAACCTCATCACCAGGCTTTAAACGGGCTTTCAAGGCCTTATCCTTTGGTATTACTACACCAATGGACCTGCCCCAACGCCTTACCTGAGCTGAAACCTCAACCATACAAACCACCTAAAGATTATATTGGTATAACCCGTATATAATTATACCGCCCAGGCTCTAGTGATTTCTTCCGCGAAGCGGTTGATTTTTGGGGCAACTTCCCATTTCTTAACTTCCATCGCGCTTAACTCCAGTGTTGCCTTTGGCTTTTTTCCGGCAATTGATTCCATTTCAGCGAAAGCCTTTCCGCCTTTGCCGCCTCCTGCAGTGCAGAAGAAAGCAACTGACTTTAAGCTGTTTTTGTTTTTTTCAATTAATGCCCTCACAGCAGGAGTTACATTATCAGCCCATATCGGCGTGCCTATGACAACCAAATCGAATTCAGCAAAATTGCTTTCCAATGCCTTGATTTCAGTCGGCACTGCCTTCATTGCATCCCTTCCACCAGTCAGCCAGCCGATTGGGCCGCTTCTTTTCTTCAGGCCAATTATTTCCTCAACAGGGCATTTTAGCTCTGCAGCAATTTTTCCCGCAACCGCTTTCGTGCTTCCGTCATGCGAATAAAAAACGACAAGGGATTTCAATTGCATCACCCCTTACTTTTTTTCTTTCCGTTTTTAGTCTTTTTATCAAACAAAATTTTATCGGAAAGATTAATGAATTTTTCCGCGTCATTTATTGCTTCGCCAGCATCTTCTTTGCTGCATCCACTGCCCGTGTACTGGATTGCGTGCCTTGTTATCCTGTAAGAATCAAGCGTATGCAAGAGCTTTAGCAGCCCTTCTTCTTTTGCATAAATTTCTTTTAGCGCCGAAACCATTGCCGAATGGCTTCGTTCCTTCAAATTGTTTTTGAATAGCAGCGCCCTTGCGGCGTGAAACATTGATTGATAGGCCAGGCTGAACGCAACATCAAAGTAACCTATTTTCATGTTCCCTTTTGCTTTTTCAAGAAACCGTTCCGCAATGCCTAAAGAGCCGTTGATTTCCTCTTCGCTTGCCTTTGTTTTAAGCAACAGCCCATTCCCAATAAGTGAATCAAGTTTCATAACGGCTCACCATAAAGCAAAATGTTTGCCTTTGCAACTGATGCGGCGAAATCAGCTCTTTCCCGCAGCATTTTCCTCCACTCAGCCAAGGAGAAAACCTGAATCCTTGCCTCCTTTCCTGTTTTTTGCTCAATTTTTTTAAGCGTTTCCAAGCCAAGCTTTTTGCTTTGGCTTAAAGCAATCAGGTCCAAATCGCTTTTTCCGTCAAAGCTTCCCTTTGCATGGCTGCCGTAAAGCGCAAGCGTTGTAACAAAAGGGTTCTCTTTCCTGAACGCTTCAACGAACGGCAAAAGCTTTGAAATAATAAATGCCTTCTTTAATTCAATTGTTAAAGGGGTTTCATTAATCCTAAAACTTATTACATTCCCAGTTTTTTCTTTCTCCAGCACGCCTTCCATTTCATACTCTACAAGGTATCTCTGCGCAGTGCCAACACTTAATTTAAGCTCTTTGGCCAAGCGGTTGGCATGAATTTTCTGGCCGCCTTCAAGAAAAAATTCAAGCACACGCCAGCCCATAAACTTGTTCCAGCCAAATAGCATAATACAATGAATGATCATTCAATATATAAAATGACTGTTTTATAGGTTGAATGGCACTTTTTCAGCAATTCAGTGCTTGAAGTGCCTAACGCCAGTGAAAACCAATGGAATTCCATGCTCGTTTGAAGCCTTAATGACCTCAGGATCCCTAACGCTTCCGCCTGTTTCAATGATTGCGCTGATGCCTGCCTTTACAGCGGCATCAATCGTGTCCCTGAATGGAAAGAATGCCTCTGAGGCGAGAACAGCGCCTTTCGCTTTTCCCGAGGATTTTTTCACTGCAATTTCCAATGAATCAATCCTGCTCATCTGCCCTGCGCCGATGCCGACTGTTTTAGTGCCCTGCGCCAAGACAACTGAATTGCTTTTCACGTGCTTGCAGACACGCCAGGCAAACAAAAGCGAAGCAATCTGCTCCTTTGAAGGCTTTTTTTCCGAAATAACTTTCAGGTCTTTTTCTGAAACGTTTTTGAGGTCGCGGTCCTGAACCAAAAGGCCGCCGACAATTTTCTTCAAATCCATTCCCTTTGCCTCAAAGCCTTTGCCCAGGCCTTCAATCTGCAGGACGCGAAGGTTTGGCTTTTTCGCGAATTCCTCAAGCGAATCCCTGTCATAGGAAGGCGCTACAACAATCTCGTTAAAGAAAGCCGTAATTTGTTCCGCGGTTGCCAAGTCGCACTCGCGGTTCAAAACAATTATTCCGCCAAAAGCGCTCCCTGGATCGCACTCAAGCGCTTCCTTGAATGCCTCGGAAACAGTTTTCGCGGTTGAAACCCCGCAGGGGTTTGCGTGCTTTGCAATTACAACAGCCGTGCCTTCAAATTCCTTGCATAACTCTATTGCCCCGTTCGCGTCGTTGAAGTTGTTGAAGCTCAGTTCTTTTCCCTGCAATTGCTTTGCATTGGAAATGCACGGCTCTTCCACAATGGGTTCGCGGTAAACCGCGGAAGACTGATGGGGGTTTTCTCCATAACGGCAGTCCTGCATTTTTTCAAAGCCAAGGGAAAGCTGCTTTGGATATTTTTCGCATGAAAATTTTTCCCGCAAAAAGCCGGAGACCATTGAATCGTAAAACGCCGTGTGCTCAAAAGCCTCTTTCGCCAAAAGCATTTTCGTTTCAAGGGAAATGCTTTTCTTCTCATTCAGTTCCTGAAGGATTTTCCCATATTGTGCCGGATTCACGACAACAGCGACATCCTGATAATTCTTTGCAGCAGCCCTTATCATTGTGGGGCCGCCGATGTCAATGTTTTCAATCGCGTGCTCAATTGAAACATCCTTTTTTGAAATTGTTTCACGGAAAGGGTATAAGTTAACGCAAACCAAATCAATCGGCACAATTTTGTGCTCCTTTAATTTCTGCATGTGCTCCTTGCTGGAGCGCAAGGCAAGAATGCCAGCGTGGATAAACGGGTGCAGGGTCTTGACCCTGCCGTCAAGCATTTCCGGAAAACCAGTTACATCTGAAACCTCTTTTACTTTCACTCCCGCTTCCTTCAATGCCTTGAACGTTCCGCCTGTGGAAATAATTTCAAAGCCCTCTTTTTCAAGGCCTTTCGCGAAATCAGCCAAACCTGTTTTGTCGGAAACAGAAATCAGCGCCCTTTTTCTCTCACCCATCTATTTCCACCTTGCCTTTCTTCACATGGATTTTTCCCTCAGAAAACAATTTAATTGCTTTGATTATTATTTCCTGCTCCGCTTTCTGGACCTTTTCCTTCAAAGAATCAACAGTGTCGTTATTCTCAATTTTAACGGCTTTCTGCAGAATGACCGGGCCGGCGTCAACCTCTTCCGTGACAAAATGCAGGGTGCAGCCAGTCACACTAACACCCGCATTAAGGACTTCGGAGTGAACATCCTTGTCCATTCCCCCTGCAAACGCGGGCAAAAGCGAGGGATGAATGTTCATTATGCGGTTTTCAAACGCGTGAACAAAAATTGGAGTAACTATTTTCATATAACCAATGAGAAGAACAAGCTCTGTTTTCCTTTTCTTCAGTTCCTGAACGATTTTTTCATCAAATTTTTCCCTTGAATCAAATTGCTTCGCGTCAATGAATAAGGCCTCAATGCCCGCGGCGCGGGCCTTTCCAAGAATGCCTGCATCCTGTTTGTTGCTTATCACCGCAACGATTTCCGCGTTCAGTTCCCCGCGCTTAACTGCATCAATTATAGCTGGAAGGTCGCTTCCATTCGTGCTCCCCAAAACAGCAATGCGCAGTTTTTTCATTTCAGTCCACTCCATTCTGTTTTTTTGCGGCAATGACAACGTTTTCAAGCAATGAGGCAACAGTCATTGGCCCTGCGCCCCCTGGAACAGGCGTAATCAGCGAGGCCTTTTTTTTCACTCCATCGAAGTCAACGTCACCGCAAAGCTTTCCATTCGGAAGGCGGTTAATGCCTATATCAACCACCACCACGCCTTCCTTCACCATATCCGCGGTTATGAGCTTTGGCTTTCCCACTGCAACCGCAATGATGTCAGCGTTAATTGTATGCGCTTTCAAGTCTTTTGTGAGCTTGTGGCAGACTGTCACAGTTGCATTTCGGTTCATGAACAAAACCGCAAGGGGTTTTCCGACCACGTTGCTTCTGCCCACAACGCAGACCTCTTCGCCCTCTATTTTCACTGAGTTGCCTTCAAGCAATTCAATGACGCCTTTTGGTGTTGCAGGCAAAAGGAATTCGCGGTTAATGAACATTTTGCCGATGTTTGTCGGGTGAAAGCCGTCAGCGTCCTTCATTGGATTGATTGTGCGCATTATTTTTGTTTCATCAATGTTTTTCGGCAAAGGCAACTGCACTATGATGCCGTTAACGCTTTCATCGTTGTTTAATTCATCCACAATTCCAATGAGTTTTGCCTCGGAAATGGGCTCCTGAAGGCCTATTTTTCTGAAAACCAGTCCTGTTTTCGCGCAGGCTTCCTGTTTTTTTTTCACGTAAACATTTGAGGCCGCAACGCTTCCAACCTGAACAACTGCAAGGCAGGGGTTAATGCCTTTTTCCCTCAACTTTTTCACGTCTTCTGCTACTTTTTTGTAGATTTTTTCCGCTAAAGCAGTTCCGTCAAGGATTTTTCCCAGCATCAAGTCCTCACTTCTTTGGGGGCTCACTTATATATTGGAAATTGTGCGCACAAGGCTTTAACTTCCTTATGCGTTTTTTCAATCAGCGCGCCGTCATCCGGGCTTCCGATTATTTTGGCAATCCACTGCGCAATCTGCTTCATTTCCCCTTCCTTCATGCCGCGTGTGGTTATTGCGGGGGTTCCCATCCTTATTCCATTCGGGTCCCAAGGGGTGCCGGAATCATAGGGGATAGTGTTCTTGTTCGCGCAAATGCCTGCCTTGTTCAATTGCTCCACTGCGTGCTTTGCCCTCACTCCGCTTTTTGTGAGGTCAAGCAAAAGAAGATGGTTGTCTGTGCCTCCAGACACAAGCCTGATGCCCTGCGCCATTAACCCATCGCCTAAGGCCCTTGCGTTTTTCACTATTTGCTTTGAGTAGTCCTTGAACTTGGGCTCCATTGCCTCCTTGAAGCAAACCGCTTTCGCTGCGTTAATGTGGTTGTGCGGCCCTCCCTGCAAGCCTGGAAACACGGCTTTGTCTATTTTTTCCGCGTGCTCTTTTTTGCATAAAATCATCGCGCTTCTCGGCCCGCGCAAAGTCTTGTGGGTTGTTGTAGTTACGACATCAAAGTATGGCACTGGGTTTTCGTGCACGCCTGAAGCGCATAAGCCCGCAATGTGCGCGATGTCTGCCCAGCAGATTGCGCCGACTTCGTCGCAGATGCCCCTGAATTCCTTGAAGTCAATTGCCCTCGGATATGCAGTATAACCTGAGAGAATCATTTTCGGCTTTTCCTTTAACGCAATTTTTCTGATTTCATCCATGTCAATGGTTTCCGTTTCCTTGTCAACGCCGTAAGGGATTGGCGTGTAAAATTTTCCGGAAAAATTAACCTTTGAGCCGTGCGTCAAGTGGCCTCCCATTGAGAGGTCCATTCCCATGAATTTTCCGCCCCATTCCATGAACGCAAAGTAAACTGCCTGGTTTGCAGGGGAACCGCTTAAAGGCTGAACGTTCGCGTGCTCTGCGTTGAACAATTTTTTTGCCCTTTCAATTGCAAGCGATTCAACCAAATCAATGCATTCGTTTCCAGCATAATACCTTTTGCCAGGGTATCCCTCCGAGTACTTGTTTGTCAAAACAGTTCCTATTGCTTCAAGGACAGCACGACTAACATAGTTCTCTGAGGCAATCAGTTCAATGCCTTCCTCCTGCCTTTTTGTTTCACATTCAATGAATTTGTTCAGTTCCGGGTCCTCTTTGGATAAAGAATCAAAGTGCACGCAAACCACTCCCACCGCTTTCTCCCAAAGGAAAAAGCGATTAGATAAAGGAATTAAAATTATTTAAAGGGTTTCGGTGGGCTTTGCAGGGTTCAGGGGTTAAGCGCCATAACCGCGTAATTCAGCGCGGAGGCAACCGTTACCCATGCAAGGTATGGGGAAAGCAGCCACGCGGCTTTTTTTGAGATTTTTGAAAAAAAGTAAATTGTTGCCGCGATTGAAAGCCATAAAAGGATTATCACTGCGAAGCCGCCTGAAAGCGAATGCAGGCCGAAGAAAACAACTGACCATAAAACATTGAGGAACAACTGCAGGGCGAACACAGTGTACGCCGGCTGCTTAAGCTTTGCATCAGTTGCTTTAACCCAGACAAGGTAAAGCGCTACTCCCATCAGAAAGTAAAGCGCTGTCCACACAGGACCGAAAACAAAGTTCGGAGGGGAAAAAAAAGGCTTGTTCAGCGCAGCATACCATGAAGCGATTGAAGGAAAAGTGAAAACCGAGCCGATTACTCCTGCTAATTCGCACAAGGCAATGCAGGCGATTAATTTCAGGAAATTGGCGCGGTTCATAAAGAAGAAAAAGCAAAAAACAATTAAAAAGCATACTCAAAGCGGCGCAATATTTATATTAAGCAAGAGACAATCCTTCTTTCATGGTTAAGCTTTTCAAAGACACATTCTTTTTTCACACATCTGTGCGCGTTGGGAAAGGCGGCAAGCCCATAATTGTAAAAAAAATCAGGACAATGAAAAGAGGCGCGCACAAGGAGTTTACAGAAAACCACCGCGGGTCAAACAGATTCAATTCACATGATGGAAGGGTTACGCTTTTCGGCAAACTTCTCAGAAAAATTCACGCAGATGAACTCCCCCAGATAATAAGCTTATTGAAAGGCGATTTAATCCCCGTCGGCATGCGGCCAGTGCACCGCCAGGAATACAAGGGCTGCCCTGCTGAAATCAAGGAAATTTACAAGGAAATGGGGCCGGGGTTAGGCGGCATATTTTATGCCTGCCATCCTTTCCCCCCCACTGATGAACAATTTTACGAGGAATACAGAAAATTTTATAAAATGTGGAAGAAAAGCAAAAATAAAGCGTACATTATTTATGGAAAAAGAATCCTAAAAAACAGGCTCACTGGAAAAAGCTGGACTAAATAATTGGCATTTGCACCGGCAACGCACTCCTTTGAGCGGTTTAAAAACCGCTTATTTCAGCAGTAATTTCGCATGGCTAAAAAGTTTTACCTGGACACGGCAATCTGGCGGGATTACTTTGAGGACAGAAGCGATGGCTTGAGGCCTTTGGGTGAATTCGCTTTTCAGTTTTTTAGAAAATGTCTAGAATCCGGTGCAGAGCTTCTTGTTTCTGATACAGTTATTGGAGAATTGGAAGCAGGGCTCTCAAAAGAACAGGTGCGGGAAATATTTCACCCGTTCGAAGAAATAATCCGAAAAGTGGCCGCCAATGCCCTGCAGGTATCGGAAGCAAGGAAAGAATGGCTAAAAAGAGGCAAGATAGCCCCTTTCAAGGACGTTCTTCATGCAAGTCTAGCAAGGGACAATAATGCCGTTCTGGTAGCCAGAGACAGGCACTTCTTTGACTTTCTTGAATCATTGGTTGAAGTGAAAAAACCAGAGGACATCAGGTTAACTTGATTCCGAATTTTTTTTCGTAGTGCCGCCTCATTTGCAAATCAATTTTTTTCTCAAGCGCTTCCTCTTCCTCTTTGGTTCGCGCTGGCACCTTTCCTTTCAGTATTCCTCTAGCGGCGAACAGCGCAGCCCAGGCCTTCTCAGACCGCTCCCTTTCATGCTCTTTAAGCTTGCCCCGCACTGCCTCGCGGATGAACTCGGTTTTCGTGGAATACTTGAATTCCTTCATGTCCTTCTCAATCTGCTTGGCAAGCGCAGAATCCAGCCTCAAACACACATTCTCCACGCAATACAATGCAATGCAAAGCATTTTTAAAGAAATCGGTGCATTGACTATTTTTTCACGAAATGCAAACCTGTTCTAGCATGGCCTATATCCTGCAATGATCCAAAAGCAAACCCTTTTGAGGCAACATAGCTCTCTATTACCTTCGGCGGCATTGGATTTTCTACCCCGCTGTAATTGGGAATGTAAGAAATGACAAGGTGACCGCCTTTTTGGACAAGGCTGCACATTTTGTCCAATGCCTCTTTTTGCGCCGCTGTGCCTTCCACCCAGTGAAATGCATCAAAGGAATACACCAAATCATATTTAGCCCTCGGGAGATCTGGATTAGAAAAATTGCCTTCTCCGAAGTAATCAACTTTCTGGTTAACAAGTTCCATCGTACGCATTCCACGGCGCCTTATTTCATTGTATGGATCAACTGCGTGGATTGCCAGCCGCGGGTGCTCTTTCTTGAACCAGACTTCATGGGACAATTCCCCAGCACCAATGCTTGCGGCATAAATCGCGCCAGTATTTTCTTTTTCAATTTGCTTAAGCACGTTTCCCACAAGACCGTGATTATTAATCATTACCTCCGGGTTCTCAGAATAATAGTAAGAAAGAGTCATCGCCTTTATCCTTTTTTTTGGGTCCCTGCCTTCAGCCGTACCGTAAACCGAGTTCCTTGCCAATAACTTTGAATTACTTCTCGGGTCAAACTTTTCCCTAAAGTATTGCTTGTGGAAACGCAGGCGGGCATACTCCTCAAATGTTTTTGCTTTAGCTATGCCCACGCGTAGTTTATTCGCTGCCTTAGTACGCGCAGCAACTATTTTTTCGCGAATAAACGGAAGCTCTGCAATTTTTTCTACAAGCCCTGCCCTTTTTTTCATCACAAAAGCGGATGCTTTTCTACGGGTTGAATTATATTTATCCCCCAACCTGCGGGTTATATCCTGCAAACTGCGCCTTCTTTCTGCAGCCATGAAAAAATTAGGTTATTTGGGAATTTAAAGATAACTGGCTCTTCTGCATATTTAGGACCTCCAGCATGAGTTTATGATTTTGAGTTTGAAGTATTCCAAGTCCTTGTAACCGTATGCTCGTCTTTTCAGTAGACCGATTTTGTTGTTGAATGCTTCGCTTGCTGCGTTGGTGATTT
>JAZDDZ010000014.1:0-2278 GCA_043809245.1 Candidatus Iainarchaeum sp. | reverse complement strand
TGACCTCAAAACCCTCCATGCGCAAAGAAATAGCCTTCTTCATAGTAGCTACTTTGTAGCTACAATATGCGTTTAAACCTACCTATACGCCAAAACAACACAAAAAAACTATCAAAAACAGGATAATTTTAAACTGTTACCAAAAAATGGGAAATTCGCCACGGCAGGGGTATCCGCCCAGTGGCGGGATTAATCGCTATTTAAAGAGTTTACGCTATTGCTTTTGCGGGAATTTTTTCTTTAGCCATTTCAAAGCTTATTTTGTGAAATGCTTCTTTTGGCAGGTTTTCTGATACGTCTAGAATTTCTAATCCGATTATTTTGCATTTTTTGTCAAAATCCAGAATGAAGCCTTCTTTTATTTCGTCGCTTTCAAAATATTTTTCTTCGCTGAAGCGAATGTAAATTGCGTCGGCTTTTTCATCGTATTTTACCCTCATTCATTCACCCTATATTTTTCCAGCCGTGTTGTTTTATACGTGCTAACTACAACAAAGCCGGAGTTGCAGCGGGATAATTTTACGCCCTGGGCGGGAGTCGAACCCGCCTCGCAGCCTCGCCGCCCTTTTCTTTCTTTTCTAAAAAAGCAAGAAAAGTTCAGGTTACCCAAAAGAAAGAAAAAAACCCTAACCGGGTTGATTTCCCTTTCGGTTCACCTTTCGACAGGGCCGCATCCTAACCGATAGACTACCAGGGCAAAAAATGCTTCCCGCAGGATAAACTGTGTGCGCTGAAAATCTTTTAAATGCTCCCTTCCGCTACAGGGGTTTCACGCCCCGAATTCCCCTAACGACAGCTGCCTTGTCTTGTTGAATTCAAGGAATGGAAGCGCTCTTTTCACTATAACGCCATGGCCCCTTAACTCATCAAGTGAAAGGCTTTTGCCTTTTTTTCTCGCGGCAATGATGTTTTCCGCTGTCTTCGGGCCAATGCCGGGCACCTGTACCAATTGTTCAAAACCGCTGTTCTCGATTTCAGCTGAAAAGTTTTCCTTTCTCGCAATCAAAATTTTCGGGTCAATTTTTAACTCCAGATTCCCTTTTTCATTCAAAACAGATTCAAGCCTTTCAGGCGCGTAATTGTATTTCCTCATCAGCCAGTCCGATTGGTATAAGCGGTGTTCCCTTAGCGAAGGCACTTCTTGCGCGCCCTCGAGTGCGGTTCCCTCAATTGGGGTGAAAGCGGAAAAGTAAACGCGGTTCAAGTCCATTTCTGTGTACATTTTTTTCATTGCGTGAATGTAGTCCGAATCGTTTTCTCCTGCGCCTCCTACAATCATCTGCGTTGTGTGCCCGCTTTTTATGAGCCCTTTTTCCTTCATTTCCTTTGCCCAGCGCATTCTCCTCAAAAGGTCAATCTTGTAGTCTTTTGTCGAAGACAATTCGCTGAAAAAAGATTTCCTTGGAGACTCGATGTTCACTGAAAGCCTGTCAGCGTAAAGCGCCAGTTGTTTCACCTGTTCCCTTGAAGCCCCAGGCAATACCTTCAAATGCATGTATGCATTAAAACCCATTTTTTCCCTTAACAGCCGCGCGGTTTCAATTATTTTTTCCGTGGCGAACTCAGTGTCCTTTGTCACCGCGGAGGAAAGAAACAATCCGTTGAACAAGCCTCTCCCGTAAAGCTGCTGCACTGTTTTCGCCAATTCAAGCGGCTCAAACATTGCCTTTTGCCTTCCCTTTTTTGCCTCTGTTGAATTTGCGCAGTACTTGCAGTCATGCGTGCAGGAATTGCTGTAAAGCACTTTCATCACACGGCAATTGTCCTCGCTTGCAGTGCAATTGAATATGCCCAAGCGGTTCAGCGCAGCGGTTTCCTTCCTGTTCCTTTTCGCCTTTCCCGAACCGCAGGCGTCAAATTTGGCGCCGCCGCCAAGCAACTCAAGTTTTTCAAGCGTGTTCATGAAAAAAGAAACAGCTTTCGAGTATTATTTTCTTTCGGAGGAGAGTGTATTGCCGGTGCGGAGGATACAGGTTAAAATAAGCCCTTTATTTTCCTCTAAAAAGCGCGTCAAGTTCTTTTAGGGTCCTGCTTCTAAAGCCATATTTTTGGATGTGCCTGTTGCAGGAAGCAATAACCTCTTTGATTACTTCTTCTTTTACTTCAGGCTCAACACACTTCTTCTTTTTAAATTTAATATTTTTCCCTCTTCTGCTGATTTAGGATAAAAATTGGTTGCCCAGTTATCGTTTTGGAGGCGATAAACATGGGCTACCGTAATTTATTGCCACTTAAAAGTTTATATGAGTTTCGTGGTTTTAAACCTAACTTTTCAGTT
>JAZDDZ010000013.1:0-12354 GCA_043809245.1 Candidatus Iainarchaeum sp. | reverse complement strand
TGACCTCAAAACCCTCCATGCGCAAAGAAATAGCCTTCTTCATAGTAGCTACTTTGTAGCTACAATATGCGTTTAAACCTACCTATACGCCAAAACAACACAAAAAAACTATCAAAAACAGGATAATTTTAAACTGTTACCTTTTAATTTTCCTGCTTATATTGGCTTTCCGAATGAAACAGTGCAGCCAATCGGGCAGTCCGAGCCGAAAGGAGGATCGGTTTCGCACCTGACGTAAACGCTTGTTTTGACGCGCTGCCTAACCTCTATTGCCTTTTCAGCAGTTATTTCCTCGAATGCCGGGGAGCCCCGTGAGTATAATTCAACGCAATCGCTTTCAATCCCCATTTTTTTTGATATTCCACTTGAACTGAAAGTCTGCCCTAAAAGAACGGCATCGCCTACTTCCAGTATTGAGCCGTCAGGCTGCTTCACTGCATTCGCAAAACCGTCATTAACGCGCTTCACGCTTATGTCGATTTCAAGGTTTTCAAAGTAAGAGATTGCGCTTATTATTATCACTAATATAAGCAAGCCCATTACCGCGCCGATGAGAAGGCGCATGCTCGCAAAAGCCTGGCCTTTTTCGTTAAGGGATATTTTCCGCAATTCAACCGCCCAAAAAGCTTCCCACAATAAAATTTGAGAGCACAATGCTGCCGATGAATACAATGATTGCGATAGGCAGGTATTTCGCTATGTTTACCCTTACAAGCAAGTCATTGTCTTCCTCTATTTTGGTTGTGAAGAAAATCATTATCACCACGAGCTCCAAAATGTACAATGCGATTATGAAAATGAATTGCGTGGGATTGACCATGTCCTTCACTGAATCTGGCTTTATGAATGAGCTGACGCTGAAGTTGCCCGAAATTCCTGCAACGCTTACAGAGGAAAGGTCTGTCTGCGCCGAGGAAAGAAGCCCTGATGATGCGATTGACGCAAGCGTTACAATCACTATTTTCTGCAGCGCAGTCGTTATTCCAAGGACAACCGGCGCAATGAACAACGCCATTGAACGCATCATGTTAGTCGTGTCGCTTACAAGGGTCTTAAGCATTTTGTTCACTTTTTGTGCGTTAGTCAGCTGAATGCTTAATGCAATCATTGTTCGCGCCGCAACATTCACGCCCAGCTGAACAGAATCAACCAAAAGACGCATTGAAGACCTTATCACTGCGCTCGGGTTGTCTTTCAGCACACCGTAATGCGGGTCAAAAACCGCTGCATCCAATGGCATGTTAAGCATTGAAATGTTGTCAATTATCCTGCCAAAAATCTGTTCGGAGACCTTGAAGTTAGGCAAAAATTCCTTTGCATGCTTCAATGCCTCTTCAACCGGCTTGTTTTCACCCATTCTCGAGGCAAGAATGTAAATCGCGTCCTTGAATTCTTCCTCCATTCGGATTACTTCAACCTGTTTTTTTCTCCTGTAAATGTTCATATGGTAAAGATATACAAATAATGCGAGGGAAACAGTTATCATAATTCCGAAAATAAGCACGTAAGGCGCCACGTCCCTTTTTGAATCCATAAAGTAAAGCTGGTGCTCTGTTGCAAGATTGTCCTGCGCTTTCTCAGGAGCCAGGCTCTGCGACAACAGTTCCCTGTACCTTTGTCCTCCCTGCGGATTTTCATTTGATGGAGGGGCAAAATAATCAGCAGCCCTTCCGTTTGCCTCAAGCATTTGCGATTCATCCTTGTATGCGGGAATAAGCTGCCTTTCATTTTCCGATGAAAGCAGGAATTTTGGCGGAATTCCTTCTGTTGAAACAAACAGCGTGACAGCGCTTCCGGCAATCAGGACAAGCAATGCAACAGCCCTCAAGTCAACCCAAGACTTTCCGATTAACATTTTGTTTTTTGGCGGCAATCCAACAGTGTTTTCAGGAATGTTTGGGGGCTCGTAAACCGGGGGCCTTTGCTTTACGAGATTTGAAGCAAAAGATAATGCAACCGCGGGAATGATGATGCAGTAAAGCAGGAACAAAAGGATTGGGTTTGCGAGCGGTGCTCCGCTGAAAGAGCTTCCGACTGGCAGAATTATTATGAGGATTAGCGGCAATAGCACGCCGATGTAGAAAAGCATTGTTGTCGGCTGGGAAAGGTTTCTAGCGTATTGCTCCATTTTGTTTCTAATGCTTTCAAGTATTTCATCCATGGTTTTGTCAAGCACCTGGTAGCGCTTGTCCTCGGTGTTCTCAATCACTGATGCGCGCACCATCATCAGCGCGTGCTTGAATTCCTCGGAAAAGTCGCCCCAGCGGTATGCGAGGTTGTCAAGCGCTTCGCTTAGCGTGGTGTAAACGCCTAACTGCACATCCCATATTATTCGCTTGAAGTCATCCGCAATTTTTCCCCTTCCGTGGCCTGCGCTGAATTCAATTGCTTTTTCAAGGTTTGGCACGAGCTTCATTGACATTATCATGTACCCCATTATTTCCGGAACATACGTCAGCGCGCGGGTCTGCTCTTCTTTTGCCTTTGCAAGGGGATAGGTCTGCACGAAGTTAGCGGCATACATTGCGATTATCAGAAGCGGTGCGAAAACAAAAAGCGGAGCCATGAAAGCCATTGACGGAAAAATCGCTGAAACAAGTTCCCCCAATAAAACGAACAATATGACTCCGAGGATTATTGCGCCGAAAATCGAGGAGTAGAGGACAAATTTAACTGTCGAGCTGTATTCATCTGCTGTCAAGGGCCAGTCAAGGAATTCAACCGCGTTTTTTATTTCCTCGGAGAAGGAAGCGCCTTTTCCAAGTGAAAAGCTTTTGTGGATTGACTTGCAGAAAGAGACAAAACCGGGAATCTTTTTTTTCTTTAATTCCCCTTCGCCTTCGTCTTCAAATTCCTCCCTTGAAACTTTGATTTCCTTGTACAGCCTGCCCGGGGAGAATTCGCCCCTTGGATCAGCCGCCCTTCCTTGCCAAGCCATCAAACCACTTTTTTAAGCCTTTTTCCTTGCAAGCAGCCTTTTCGCAAGGTAATTCTTTGCCCAGTTCTTCCATTTTCCCAAAACCGCGGAGTAATCTATTTCCCCGTGCTCGTCAAGGTAATCCTGCTTCAGCATCATCAGCTTGTTGTTTGCTACAACGACGTTTTCCGCCTCTAAAATTTCCGGCAGCTTGTTTTTCTGCTTTAACTCCACAAGGAATGCTTTTGAGCTTGCGTTCATTTTAATGCTCTCCCACATTTCACCCATTGTCAAGCCGCTCATTTTGCTTATCCTTGAAAAAAGGTCTGATTCCTTTAAATTGTCTTCAAGCAAGTCAAGGCTGTCCTTGCGCGCATCATAGCTCATTAAGTCAAGCATTCCCCCTTCCGCCAGGGGATCGTTCTGCCATTCCTTTTTTATCTCCGTGACCTGCACAACACGCCTCTGCCTGTTCAGGGAGCCCTCAAAGCGAATGGGCCTTGCCACAACAACAACATCGGTTGCCTTGAACGAAGTGTTCGGAACATCTAGGTCGTTTACAATCCTGTCCCAAACAGAGTAAGCGCTGTCTCCGTGGATTGTTCCCATGACAATGTTTCCCGCTGCGCCGATTCGCATTGCCTCATATAAAACGCGAGCCTCGGTACTGCGAACCTCTCCGATGATGAGCGCTGAATCGCCCAACCTCAGCGCTGTCCTCAAGGCCTCTTCAGGCGCGACTTCGCTTTCAGTCATGCTCACGCCAATTGGGGAACGGGTTTTCAGCCTTTGAATGTTGAAGCCAATGTTCTTCATGTAAGACACTGGGATTTCAAGAGTGTTGTGCGCAATTATGTTTTCGCAGACAAAATTCTCTTTGCCTGGCACCGAAAAATCGTAAACGTATTCTGTTGTTTTTCCAAGGCATTTCACTTCCTTTATTTCATCCCAGTAAATGTCGCTTTCAGCGATTTTTTTGATTTTTTCAAGGAAATCGCAAGAGCCAAATTCCATTTTATTAACATATTTTTGGAGCTTTTGCCTTCCTAAAGCGTAATCTTTTGAGACATAATCATGCCTATTGAATCCCACAACTGCTGAAGCCAGCTCCTTTTTTGCTTCCGCTGAGAATGGAATGACATCCGAGATGTCATGGAATGGCTCCCTTTCACACATTTCGTTTAGTTTGCGCCTTTTATGTTCCTGCAGAAAACCGATGCTTTCCTTAAAGCTTCTGAGCATTTTAATGCCGCTAATTCTAGTAATGAATATTCTGCCCTTTTTGGCAAACTTTGTTCTTGTGTTTATTCCAAAAAGTGGGAGCAGCAGCTGAATGTCTTTCGTCATTTCCTTTGAAACAAGGCTTATGCCTACCTCATATTTTGAAGAATAACCGTCGCCGCTGAACAAGCCTTCCAAAACATAAGCGATTTGTTTTCTTGAAAGATTGTAAACCCATTTTGGGAATTTTTTGGTGTGCGAATCACCATTCAAGCCGATGATGTTTTTTAGTGCAGAGACAAGGGCTGTGTTTGATATTATGTATGAAAAACCGTCTGAGTGCTTTCTTTCCCGCAGCCCGAATTGCCTTGCGACCCCTGAAACGGTTTCCCTGCAGTCAGGAGACGAGATTATCACGCCGTATTTTCCGTCATAGCAACCGTCAGCAAGCCATAATCCCATAAAATTCAAAAAATCCTTGTTTAGGGTAATCTCTGCTGGAATTGCCTTTGAGTCTTTGCAGTCTTTATACAGAACCTTTGAAAAGTCAACCAAGCAATCCTTTGTGTCACGGAATATTTTTGCAGGCAGCACCTTGTTTCTCTTCCACGCTTGAATGGTTGTTTTATTGTAAGAGTTCTTCAGGCCAAACTGCTTAACCTGCAGCCAGTTTCGTTCAATCAATTTTTCTATCTCGCCCCCTGCAACAAAACCTGCTTCAGCTGTTCCAGCATGTTCAAAAATATTTATTTTATCCAATCCCGCCCTATCCTCAAATGGAATTAGCCGGGGCGTAGCAATGAATGTGCCTTCAGTAATTTCCTCAGAGCGTATTGGCATTATTTCGTTGCCTTTCAGGCCAAAAAGGCAGTGGTCTTTCGTTACCTTGATTTTCTTGCCGCTGCGTGTCGTGAACTCGTACAATTCCTTGTTCACTTTGTGGCGCATTAGCTGGCTTGCATTACTCAAAGAAATCTTCCCTTCTGTGTCCATCGCAAAAACTTTTAAACTGTTATTTTCAGTGATAACAATTTCCCTTCCATCAAGGTTAACACAGCCGTTTTCTTCAATCACGCTGTCAATTAGCTCTCCAACAGTAGTTCTTTGCATCTTGCCGTTTTGTTCCACTAAAATTTCAGCATCGCCTGTAACGCTGTCTTCCTGCACGATTATTCTCGCGCTCTGCACTATTTCAAGCATCAACGATTGCATGAGCGAGGTTTTTCCGCTGCCCCTTGAGCCTGTCACAAGCATTGTTGCCTGCGCGTCAATGAAAAATGAAAGCAGCCCCGCTGCAAGCGGTGGAAGCATTTTCGCGTCAATGAACTGAGGCAAAGTCCAAGGCGTAACCTTATGCAGCCTGAATGCAAAGGCTGTTCCGTCAATTGCAAGCGGCGGCCCAATCACTGCAACCCTTGTATCCAAATCCGCCAAGTCAAGGTCCAGGACTGGATGCGCTTCATCAAATGGCCTTCCGCTTGAAGCGCGCATTTTGCTTACAAGCGCGTCAGCCTCGTCCTGGGTGTAAATAACGTTTGTCTGGCACTGCCCGAAATCCGAATGCACCACATACAATGGCTTTAAGCCAATTGGAGAGTCAACGTAAATGTCTGTCAGCTTCCTGTCGGATAAAAGCACTTCAAGTATTCCATAGCCAACAGTGTATCGCGCAACAATCTGGCTTAACTCAATTATTTCCTCGTTCTCCAGGTGAATGTTGTTCTGCCTGCACAAATCCTTTATCGTTGACTGGTAGACGCGTTCAAAGTATTTCCTGCTTTTCGCAAGCGTGGAAAGCGAAGTTCTCCCCGGCCTGTATGATGCCACGACTTCCTTTGTCTTGCTTAGAATGAAGTATTTTTCAGGAGGCATCGTGTATTCAGGGGGATTGATGAAGTAAAGTTTTTCCGGCTTGTTCGGGTGCTTGAATATCTGCACGCTTGAATCTTTCACAGAATACTCGTCCAGCAGCTCCAGGGTTTCCATTTCCTCGAACAAAAGCCTTGCTCCAATGAAGGAAGGCTTTACCTGCGCCTCGAAAAAAGTCCTGTACAGCTGAATTGTTTCAGGCACCTGCTTTAATTTCAAAAGCATGTTTTTTGTCATCTGCATTAGTTCAGTGCCTTCAAGCTGCTGCCTAATGTAAAGAAGCGTGTTGAGATATATGTCGGAGTATTTTCCGCTGCCCTTCATGCTTTCTGATTTTTCCTTTTCTTTTTTTACCTCGCCTAAGAGCGCGATGTATGCCGCAACAGGGTCAAACATTAACAGTTCGTGCGAGATTTTTGCAAGAATGTCATGCCTTTCCCCGAACAAAGCCTCTGATTCAATTTGCGGGTCCCCGAGGTGCGCGTAAGACCAAATGCTTTCCACTTCGAATTTCTGCGCCGCAGCCGCTATCTCGGCAAGCATTTTTGCCTGCCGTTCATCGTAAACCCTTTCATAGACTTCCGCGAGCACTACAAGGCTTGCCTCCACTTCCTGCAATACCCTTAACACATGGTAGCGGCAGTGCTGGTCATCCGCAATGGAGCTTCCGTAAACGCAGTCCCTGCAATCAAAAACCAAATGCCTTTTGCCGCCCTCCTCTTTAACGGCGTAAGGCCCGACTTCAAAGCCACTAATCTTCATAAAGAAACATAAAAAATAGGGAGAAGGTATTATTATACTTTTTTATAAGAGAATCCTGATGCTTTTTCCCACTGATGGGAAGCATTAAATATTCCCTTGCCCTTTCTTTAATTCATATGCCTTCAAAGATGGGAAAGTCAGGCCAGGAGGAAGCGCCATTCGAGCTGTTGATTGCGGTTGTTGTAATGACTTTTGTGATAACCATTGGTCTTTATGCCGTGAATGTTTTGCGCGACAAGCAGTGCGAGGGCGAACTTGAAAAAAGCCTTGGTGATTTGCAGCAGGCGATTCAGATTGTTGCCAATGGCCAGGGCACTCAGACCGTGACTTTTGCTATTCCTTCCTGTTATCAGGAAACTGAGGGCGTGACTGAGACAAAAATCAGCTATGAGCAGGAAACGCATACCTGCACTTATTATTGCGGCAGTTACCGCAATGAATGCACGCTGTTGAAATTTTATAATCCCGAGCACAGCACTTCAAAGTGCCTTTTCATTTCCAGTTCAACGGCGTTCACTTCCGACAGCTGCACTGATTTTTCCCGTGAAGAGGGTTATGAGGTTGTCAACTGGCATAATTCAATTATTTCTTCGGGGCGCTACACTTTGATCAGCAAGTTCAATGCATTCAGCTCCAACCCGGTTTTATGCGTTTACAAAAAGATTTTAGGGGGCTGACGGCGTGCTTGGATTCATTTTAAGCAAAATCAATTTGTTAATCCTGGTCATATCTGTTTTCGCAATCGTGACCTTTTTTTTGTTCGGCTTGTCTGACATAGTGAAAGTAGAGGAAATGAAGTTACTGCTCAACCGTGCGGTCAAGCTATCTGATTCCCTTGTCGCTGCGCCAACGCTCTGCGAAAGTGCGTACCATTACCTTCCGAATTACATCCGGCTTTTGGGGGATGACTTTTATTACGTTATGCGTGTTTCGCGGCAGCAACTTGAGCTTGAGAACGGAGAATACGTTAACTACCTCATTTTTTCCGTGATGTCAAGAAAAGACTACCAACAGGCAGTCAAGGAGGGAAAGGAGCCCAATTCGATTGCCGCAAATTCTTTCAGGACAAGCGCTGATGTCAGGATCTGGAGCAAGGTGGATGATGAATGGGGGGTTGTTGACTCGGCAATAATTGACCCACAGGCAGCTTTGCCTGACACAAGGAACGCATTTGTTTTTGTGAAGGAGATTGTAGGCGGAAAGGCAACGCTTTACGTCATTCCATGCAATGCGCAGATATGCGAGGAAGCAAAAACCAGTGTCGGGGAAATAATTCATCCGGATATAGCCGACCTTGAAGGGGGATTCCATTGCTGAAAGGAAAAAGCAGGGGCTTTCTCGGGCCAATAGGCGACGACCTTCCCTCTTTGATTCCGCTGCTTTTCGCATTGGTGATTTTTTTCTCAGTCTTCACTTTTACCTTTCAGGTGTTTGAAAGGAAAAGTGATTCATTCCAGTCAAACCTTGACGCGTTAAAAATTGTGAGGGTATTGAAGTCAAGCGGCTACATTTCAAGCCCTGATTACTTCGCGCAGAGATGCAATGAGGTGACAAGCGGAAAGCTGAAATTCATCGCGGGCATAACTAACGCGGCAAGCGCGCCGGAACAGTTCATAACAGATTATTTGGGCGGCGAACAATCGCAGTACCGCGGGATTGACGTGTTCAACCTCAACTTCTTCAAATCAAGCGAAACAGAGGAGGAGTTCAGGTGCTCTAACGCGAGCCATATTCCCGAGAATGTTTCAGGCACAATGCTCATGGTAAAGATTCTCCCTATTGTCGTTGAAGACAAGAGAATTGTGAAGCCAATGCATTTGGTGGTGGTTGCATGGCAATGATTTTAAGGGATAAAAAAGGGCAGGCGGCCCTGACTGACGCAATGTTTTTCCTCCTGATTGTGACTGGCTTAAGCGTTTTCCTTTACTCTTTTGCCAACACTTTCGGCGCGAACGTTGACAGGGGCCTGCTGCGCCAGGGCAACTCTGATTTCGCTTCAAGCGCGCTTTCAACAATCCTTTACAGTTCAACTCCCCGTGACCCGGCAAACTCAATTTACCAGGACGGGGTTGAAATAGACCATCTCCTTGCATACATCAAGGAGGACTTTGCCACGGAAAAAACAGGCGCAATTGAGTCATTGAGCGATGAAACAAAAATGGTTCTTGCAAAAAACGTTTACGCAACCCTTTCACCCATCTCTAATTCCTTTGACTATCTTTTCTTCATCTATATTAAAAATGAGGACAGGTATGTTTTTGCGTTCATGCACTTAAGCAATCCCGCATATTTTTGCAAATACGCAGGCAATGCCGGGCTGGATGCCTGCAGGAACTTTGACCCGTCAAAGCCAGCGCATTCAAACCTTTTCTGCACAAGCCTTTCCGCGGAAAAAATTTCCTCGATTTATGCAAGGGCAGGCAGTACTGGCCAGGCATTCAGCACGCTCAAGCTAGTGAGAAAAAGCGCTTCATCGGCAAGCGAGCCTTCAACTGTTCCAGCGGAAGCAGACCTCATCATATGGTCGCCAGTGGACCTGAAGGAAGTCATTGACCAGCCAACTTCATGGGGCTGCGAAGAAAAGCAGGGAATAGAATTCAGCGTTAACCCGCAGCCTACCGCCTGAAATTAAAAAAATTCATTCGTTTTCAATGTTCACGGTTTTTCCGCACTTCGGGCAGAAATATTTCACTTTGCCTGGGACTATTTCCGCTTTTTTTGCGCATTTTTCGCAGAAGCCCTCGCCGCATTCAGGGCAGTAAATTACATTCACGGGCGTTGACCAGCACCTTGGGCACAAGTCCTTTTCCTCTTCCTCTTCTTTGCCAAAGCCAAGGCCGGTTTCAAGCCCCACACCCATTTCCTCAAGCTCTTCGCCCTTGCCTTCCCCCTTGGGGCCTTCTTTTTTCGCTTCCTCTTCTTCCTCTTCCAAAAGGTCATCAATTATTCCCTTTCCCTTGTCCTTCTCTTCCTTTTGCTTTTTTCCCGCGGCTTTTCCTTTTTTTGCTTTGGGCTCTGGCAATTCATCCTCCAATGCCTTGCCTTTCTTCATTGCAGGGTACTCGCCTTTGACAAACTGCTCTTTCTCTTCCTCTTTTTTTACAATTGGAATATCCTTTTCTGTTGGCAGTTTAACGCCTTTTTTGCCCAGAACCTTCCTTGAAATGAAGTAAGCCGCAACCAGCAATGCAATGCAGAGCACTGCAAGCAAAACCATTTCAAGCGGCAATGCGCCCCCGGAATCGTAAACCTCAAGGTAATCGCTTTTGAATGACTGCGAGTTTGACGCGCTTTCAACCCTTAACTCGTAAGTGCCTGTTCCAGCAAGCAGGTTAAGGTCAGAAGCAGATACAGTGAACTCTGAAACATAATTTGGCGGGCTGGCATATGAACGTGTCGGCTGTGAAACAGTGAACACGGGTTCTCCTTCCATTAGCATTACAAGCCTTGTGCCAAATTCGGATGAAAGCTTTACAACAACCGTTATGTTTTCATCGGAGTTTTTACGCAGCTTGTACGAGCTAAACGAAACAGATACAATCTCGCCTTCAGGCTGCACTTCCTTTACAGTTATAACCGCGGAATCAGAATCAGGCAAGCCCCCGCTGTCCTTAACTGTTAGGGTTGCGGTCCTGGTTCCCTTTGTAGAGCACTTTAGAGTGTACTGCTGTGAATAGGTTCCGCTTGCAGTGCAGTCATTGGCGGCTCCAGTTCCGCTTGAAAGCCTCCACTGATAAGACAAAGCGCCCCCCTCAGGGTCAGATCCTGAGCCATTCAGCGAAACCTGCTCGTTAACATTTGCGCTCTTTGCCCCCCCTGCATTTGCTGTCGGCGCAAGGTTTTCCGGGGGCGGAGCAGAATCCGTTACGGTTATTTTTAGAGTGTCCTCTGCAAACAGGCCCCCTGAGTCAGTCACCCTGATTTTCACGTCATTTGAGCCTGTCTTTCCCGCGCCGGAAATCCCGCAGTCAAGATACCTGTTTCCGGAAATATAGCAGTTCACAAGCGTGCTGTTGCTTTGGCTTTGCACTGAAAAAGCAAGTTGCGCGTCAGTGTCCTGCGCGTCATTCGCGTAAGCGTGTAGGTCAATCCAGTTTGCAGGCGGAGATGAATCCCTGTTCATGCTTTTGTCAGGAAGGCCTGAAAGCGTTGGTGCGGTGTTTGACTGCGGTGGTGGAGTTGTATCAGTAAAAGTTATCACTGCGCTGTCGCTTGCGGTTTCCCCCAATATGTCTGTAACTGTAAGCGTTGCAATCCTTGTGCCGGAAGTAGTGCAGTTTAAAATATACGAAGCGCTTGTAACGCCGCTTGAAGTGCAGTCCGATGCATTGCCTGTTCCGCTTGAAAGGCTCCATCTGTAACTTACATTATATCCTTCAGGGTCTGCGCCCAATCCAAACAATGCAGCGGGTGTTCCCTTCAGAACGCTTTTGTCAGGTCCCGCGCTTGCTGTCGGAGGCTGGTTTGACTGCACTACAAGTGAAATTCCCGCAGTATACAAAGCTGTTAACCCCTGGTTATCTGTTGCGGTGAGAGTAGCTGTCCTTGAAAGCGTTGAACCGGTGCTGTTTGTGTATGTGTGGTGTATTGTTTGTGTTGTTTCAATTGTTGAAAGCGCTGTGGTGTTTCCGTCGCCGAAGTTAAGCGAGCACGAGCTTATCGTTCCATCGGAATCATTGCATGTTGCGGTGAATGAAACATTTAAGGGCGCGGTTCCGCTTGAAGGGCTTGCATTCAGTGCTGCAGTCGGGGGAACTATTCCAACGGGGTTCACTGTAATTGTTGCGGGTATGCTTGAAACCTGCGCTGCCCTGTCATCTGTTGCAGTAAGGGTTGCGTTCCTTGTGACCGGAGCCCCGGTGCTGTTTGTGTATGTGTGGTGTATTGTTTGTGTTGTTTCAATTGTTGAAAGTGCTGTTGTGTTTCCGTCGCCGAAGTTAATGCTGCATGATGTTATTGTGCCGTCAGGGTCATTGCATGTTGCGGCAAATGCAACGTTCAGAGGCGTTGTCCCGCTTGCAGGAGTTGCCGAAAGAGTTGCGGTAGGGTTCTGGTTTTCCGGGTCATTCACTGTTACGCTGAACGAGCCGCTGTCAAGGCATGATGCCGCGGTTTGAGTGCCGTTTGAAAGGCCTGACAAATTGCTTAAAGGATAAGTTCCTGAGGAAGTGTATGCTCCGCAATGGATTGTGCAGTTTGTTGCATTGCAGTCAATTGTTCCGCCTGTTGCGCCGTCACCGCAAATAATCGAGCCATAAGAATTCGGCGGAGTGGAAAAATTTGAATGCGTGATTACCGCGCTTGCGTTTTCCCCTTTCATTATGCTTTGCGGGTTTGCACCAATGAACCTGCAGGAAGCAGGCGGAGGCTGTGGGTTTGCGTTAATGGTTACCTGCACGCTTTCAGCTGGCGCGCCAGGGCTTGTCCCTGTCTGGGCGCCGGGGGTTACTTCGCATTTCCAGTTGTCTCCTGTTGTTGTGTTGTTTGCGTTTAGTGTTTTTGTTGTTTGTCCGGTTTGCCAGGTTCCGTTTTTTGCCCATCTGTATGTGCTTGTTCCCTCTGGGTTTCCTTCGGGGTCTGTGTAA
>JAZDDZ010000012.1:0-4384 GCA_043809245.1 Candidatus Iainarchaeum sp. | reverse complement strand
ACCTTTTCAATAACCTCAAAACCCTCCATGCGCAGAGAAATTGTCTTTTTCATAGTAGCTACTTTGTAGCTACAATATGCGTTTAAACATATCTATTAGCCAAAATAACCAAAAGGAAGTCAAAAATCGTTAGCAGTTACGCGCCGAGCAAAGATTTATAAATAAAAAAGGCTATAGTTCTTTCACAAAAGTTTTTAAATAAGGTGAAACAACAATAAATAAGAAGTTTAACAAATTAATTGGAGGGCGTGAATAAATGTATCCTGAGGGTGCTGGTGCCGGAGCAGAACCGGCGGATTATGGCGGCGGAAGCATGGGTTCAAAGGTAGGCGTTCATCTTGAAGGCCTTATTCCATTGATTCTCATAATAATAATCGTTTTCTTTGGGGCGGTTCAATTTGGCATAATCAACAGCAGCACGCCTGTCATTGGAAGCATTGCCGACTTGATTGGTGGCGGAGGAGAGCCAGCAAGCATGCTGCTCATCGGCAACAGCTCACAGGAAGTAAGGGATGTGCTCAATGAATCAAAGACTCTGGTGAAATACAGGATCAAGACAGCTGATGACCTTGCAAGGAATCCGGTTGAACAGCTTGCGCAGTATGACATTGTAATGCTTGACCAGAGCCAGGAATCAGATAAAACAGTTTCCTATGAATTGGGTGAAGCGATTAAGAATTATGTTAGCTCTGGCGGGAAATTGATTGTAGTCCTTAACTCGGGCATAATGCGGAAAGGCGCTTACGATGTCCTTGGATGGAAAGCGACTTTCGGCGATGTTGTCCCGGTTGACTGTGACAGGACCGTGGATAACAGGCCTGTTTGCACGCAGACAATTGCGGTCAGGGGAAGGATTTACAGCGAGGACGACAAGCACGCGATAATGAAGGGCTTTGAGGTCGCGCCAGCGCAGCCAGACCAAGTCTTTGTGCTTGAAACCCTTGACGTAACCCCTACAGGAAAAGAGCTTGCATACATCAAGGACGAGTTCGGCAGAACCCCCTCATACCCTGCAATTGTAGAGAAGCCCCTTGTCATGGGAAAAAGCATTTACTTCAACTATAATCCCGGCAAAACAAAGGGCATACTGCAGGCAACACTGCGTTACCTGAAGTGAGAAGCCAATTGCTTCTTTCTTCTTTTTTCTCTTTTTTTAATTTTTTTTAGCCCGGAGAAGGCATTAAAAAAGGTTTTGCCCAAGGTTATTTTTGCATAGCCTTTCAGGGCTGGCTGCAAAATACAGTTTTCATTCAGGAGGTGCAGTTTTTATGGCAGGACCAGAAAACACGGTTTTCGTGGGAAAAAAAGGCACAATGGCTTATGTTCTCGCTGTTGTGACACAGATGAACCAGGGTTCAAAAGAAGTCTTGCTCAAGGCAAGGGGCAAAGCCATAAGCAGGGCAGTCGATGTCGCAGAAATAGTGAAAAACAAATTCGTGAAAGACATCACAGTTGCCAAAATCGACATCTCAACAGAAGAACTAAGCTCAGAGGAAGGAAACCCGTTAAAGGTATCCGCAATCGAAATCCTCTTGAAAAAATAAGGCCGCAAAAACAGCGGGATGCGGGAGAAGCTAGCTGTTTTATTGTATTGCATCACGCTGTTTGAAAACAGCGGTTTTTTTCTATTTCTTTTCTTTTTTGTTTTCCGATTTTTTTTCGCTTTCTTTTTATTAACTTTGCTTTTTAAGTTCTTTCATGAAGACCGCGTTATGCGAAAACGATTTGAAAAAGGACTCTTTGTGCAGTTCATGCCGGCAAAGGCTTGATGACGGCGCAATGACTCTGAAGGACGTCGAGGTTTCAAGGGCACTTTACCGCCTGTCAAAAAAATTCTTTTTCTTGAACGTGGAATTCAACAAAGCCCTGGATTTGGATGAATTGCTTGTGCTTGTATGCCAGGGCAACATCGGCTCTTTGATTGGAAAAAAGGGCAGGATTGTCGCGGTGCTGAGCAAGGAATTCGGCAAAAAAGTCAGGGTAATAGAGAAAGCGAAAGACGAGAAAAAAATGCTGCAAGACCTCCTTGGCTCAGTCAGGGTGATTGGCGTGAACAAGGTCTTCAAGCCCGAAGGCCACGAATTAAAGGTTTTGATTGAAAAAAAGGACATGGACAAAATGCCCCTCAAAGCCGAGGATTTGGAGAAAAGCATCAACTCGCTGCTTGAAAGCAAGGCAAGAGTGGAGTTTGTTTAAAGCTCTGCGATATGTTTAAATAATTCAATTCCCTTCATTTAAGCTATGCAGCGCATACTGAAAGAAAACCTAGTGAAAAACACTCTGCTGATTGTAATACTCGCATTCCTTTACTTTCCAATCAACGACTATCTCTTGAACAGCGGGCTTGCATTGGACAAGGATCTGGCGGGCAACTTCCTTATCGCAATGGGAATCGTTGCCGTTACCGCGTGCTTTGGAAACTTTTCCTTCACTTATGAAAAAATAAACAATGAAAACACTTTCCAGCGCTATTTTGCGCATTTAACCACAGGTCTCCTAATGCTTGTAATCGGCGTGAGCATCATCTTCACAGGCATCCTTATGTCCTTCATCATCGGCTCATTCATTGTAATTAACTTTTCCCTTATCGCATTATACCTTGCCTGCATTGGCTACGATTTCTGGGATTTGCTGAGAATGCATAACGCGTGAATTCTACGCAAAAAACTCTTATTTTGCACGAAAAAGCGTTTTTAAATTGTTTGGTATCTATAGATATCTATGGCTACTAGGCAGATTAATTTGAAGATGTCTTCCAATTTGTATAATGCCGCGGAGTCTTTTGCTGAGAGTTATGGCTACAGGAACATGCAGGATTTGGTTGCAGAATGCCTGAGGGAAAAGGTTTTTGAAAGAAACGATTTTGACGAGTCTTTTTCTGAAAAGGAAATTGAACTGATTGACAGGATAATTGAAAAGTCGCTTAAAAAAGGCAGGCTTGTCGATGCAAAAGAATACTTCAAGGAATCAAAATGACTTTTGCAGTGAAACTTTCCCCTGTAATGGTTGAACAATTGAATGCGCTGGATGAAAAAGCCAGAAAAATAATTCGGGAAAAAATCAGGCTGATTGAGGAAAACCCGTTTCACTTCAAAAGAATTCATTCAAAGCTCTTCAGGAAAGTATTCAGGGTTAGGCTGAGCATTAAAGGCAAGGAAACAAGGCTGGTTTATGTGGTAATAGAGCCAAACATAATAATCGTCTGCCTCCTTGAAAGAAAAAACAATTACAAAGACCTAGAAAAATTCCTTGCAAAAATCTGAGCAATAAAACACTCTGCAAAGCCATCTGCCATAACATCTGTGTTTTAATCCATGAAATGAACGAAATTTGCATTAACCCGGAATTGTTGTGGGGATCCAACGATACGCTTAAAATCGCTTCCTCAATAGTCAATAACGGGCAACCCTTAAATGTGCAGGAGCTCATTTTGCACAAAAACGGGGTTTGAAAACCGAATAAATGCACCCTATTTGTGCAAAGCCCCTGAAACCAAAACCTTTAAATATATCATGATACAGCATGGATAGTCATGATAGTGTCACGGCTGAAAGGCAGAAAGAGCTACTTGAGCGAATTAGCCCTAAGTTTGGCGATTTGAGCCTGGATTTGCAGGAATTAATGCAGCAATCCAAGGACCCAATGGTTGTTTCGGCTTTGCTTTTCAGGCTGGTGCAGGAAAGGGAGCGAACAAACAAGATTCTGGATTCAATTAACGACAAATATGACAGAATTATGCTTGAATTGAAGACCGGCAGCGGTTTAACCGATAACAACTTTGCGCAATCACAGAAAATCGGAGCCGCCGCGGTAGGGTTGAATAAATTCGAGGTTTTGCCGGAGCAAGACCAGATAATCATGAAATTGATTGAGGAGCGCGGAAGCGCTACAGCGAAAGAAGTCATGTCAGTGCTCAATTACCGAGGGCTTAATGCGGGCTCGCAGAGGTTGAACAAGCTTTTCAAGGAGGGGCACCTGAAAAAAGTTCAGGCTGGAAAAAAAGTGTTATACTTAATCAGATAAGGCGGGAGTGAGGCGCGGCTGCTTATTTTTGCATAACCCCACCTCCTTTACCCACCCCACTGGGTAAAGAAAAAATAATGGCTGCGCCAAACTCTGCCTCCTAACTCCCAAAAAAAATTGAATAAAAAAAGGGGCTTTGCTCCTTTGCCTTCAGCGCCGAAAATTTTTTTTCGGCGCTGTCTTCCTCTTATTCTTCTTTTCAATGCTTTTTTATCGCAAGTGTCTTATCCCGAATTAATGTCCCCTCTAGGAATTTAGCAAGCTTGGGTAAAAAGCTTGCTATGCGCAAGCTGAATCAGAGGAAGGTTAGGTGGATTGTGAAACAATGGGATTTGGGTGAGTTGAGTCATTGGAGTATTGC
>JAZDDZ010000011.1:0-6091 GCA_043809245.1 Candidatus Iainarchaeum sp. | reverse complement strand
GATTACTATGAGTTCGCGCAAGGCGCGTTCTGCTATGTTGTTTGTTGGTTCAACAAACAAGTGAATAATGCAAGTGAATAAGTGAGGAATCGCATTGCGGAGTTTCACAGCAAATTTGCGGTATTCTTTGTGGCCGTCAAGAGCATCTGTTATGTGAAGTGTTTCCTGTTCAAGTTTTGTTTTAAGTTCAACGCGTTTTTCTAATGGCGGCGGTTTTTCGCGTATGCGTTTGATTTCTGCAAATATTTTTGTTAGGTTAGTGTGATGGCATTCGTATAAAGAATAGTTTTTTTTGAGTTCTTTTGATTCTCTGATTATGTGAGCCCAACAGCGTTGGTGTTCTGTTCCTATTTTGTTGTATGCTCTGTGGCCGTCATTTGTTATAATGCCTGGAAAGTTTTTTCCAAGAACTTCTTCTGCAACTTTATGTCCGCGAGATTTTCTAATAACATAAACTGTAATGTTTTCTCCGGTAAAAGTCCACAGCCAGTTGTTTTTTCCGTCTATTTTAATGCCTGTTTCGTCAGCATAAACAACTCTTGAAGCACGAAGTAGTTTCACTTGTTTGCAGTATTCTGGCAGTAATCGTTTAGCTGTTCTTTTTGAAATCTTGTAAACACAAACATTTGTCATGTTCAATCCTTGGCGTTGTAATGCAGTCACTGTCTTGCGTAGTGGAAGCCTGTCTTCAAAATGCAACAAAACAGTTAATGCTTGGGCATTGAAACCAAACATTCCTTTTGGTAAATTAGTTTTAGCTTTAAGTTTCTTATGACAACAAGGACACTCGTAATGTGAAATCAAATGCTCTACAACTTTCAGTGGTTGAGGTTCTGGAATCTCCTCAATAATCCTTCTTTCAATTTTGAATGCTTTTTTTAGTTTGTAATTACAATGAGGGCAGGCATTAAGCTTGTGTTCTATTGTTTCTGTTGGTTCAGGCTGTTTTCGTATCCATTTTTCATGCCCTGTTTCAGCACCAAGTTTTCCAGTTGATTCTCTTGGTTCCCTTTTCTTTTTACTCAAACTCGGAGGTGTGTGAGCGTTTTCATATGCAAGTAATCTGCGTTCAAGTTCTATTACTTTTTTTTGCATTGCTAAAAGTTGTTTTCTCAGTTCCAGGTTCTCTGCTTCAAGCTGGGCTATTTGTTTGAGAAGTGTTTCCTCGTTCATTCTATCAGCACTGCCCGCACTTTTTTTCCAATCCATTTTTTTGGAACGTATATTCTGCCACTGTTGCCGCTGGACTCGGCAACCTTTTCAAGAACCTCAAAACCTTCCATGCGCAAAGAAATAGTTTTCTTCATAGTAGCTACTTTGTAGCTACAATATGCGTTTAAACATATCTATTAGCCAAAATAACCAAAAGGAAGTCAAAAATCGTTAGCAGTTACACGATAACAAAAACCTTAAATACTACTTCCGCATTCAATCTTATTAGAAAACTTTTCCGGGGGTAAATTTATGGCAGCAAAAAAGAAAAAGTCAAAAAAGAAAAGCAAGAAGAGATAAAATAAATAAATGAATTCAATTATCATTTTGGTTGAATTTGTTTATTTTCTTTTTTCTTTTTTTTATTTTTATTTTCTATTTTTCATTTTTTTCGCAGGTTTTTTTCCCAGCGTGTTTTTCCCTGTTTTTTTCGCTTTCCGCGGGCTTTTTCCATTTAGCCCACCGATTCCTTGAAAAACTTTTTCAGGGCATTTTCCTTTATGCAGCCCGAGGCATTTCTTTCAAAAAAGTTCCGCGAATTCTATTCATCGAAAAAGCTTTTGGGCCCGCCGGCGATTGCGCAGAGGGAGTTCGGCATTGGGGCTTTCGGCAGGAAAATAACCGAAAGGCACATTGCATTTGACTCTGCCGCTGACTTAAACCATTTTTTGCGGGATGAAAGCCCGTTGTTTGTTTCCTATTCCGCGGCATATTATTCTTTTCCGGAGAGAAAGCCGATGAGTGCAAAGGGCTTTCTTGGCTCTGATCTGGTTTACGAGTTTGACGCGGATGATTTAAGGACTGAGTGCAAGCAGGAGCACGACAAATGGCTTTGCAGGAAATGCGGCGCGCACGGGAAAGGATTGGTGGATGAATGCTCCAACTGCGGTGAATCAGTTGAGCGCGAGGAATGGGTTTGCCCCGAGTGCCTTGGCGCGGTAAAAAAACAGGTTTTCAGGCTGCTTGATTTTTTGCGCGATGATTTTGGCTTTAGCGAAGGAATTTCCCTGAATTTTTCGGGAAGCAAGGGCTATCACATTCACATCAGAAGCAAGGGAATAAGGAACTTAAGCGACAGGGCGCGCATTGAACTGCTTGACTATTTGACTGCACAGCAGTTAAGCATGGAGGCGCTTGGCTTTAACCTGGAGGGAAAAAGGCTTTACTGCCCGCCAATGGCTTCAGCAAAGGGATGGGGGAAGAAGGTTCTTGAACGAATTGTTTTGCTGTTTGAAAAAGGCGACGCTGAGGAAATCGCTGCAAAAAGCGGGATTTCATTCAGGCGTGCGCAACAGTTATTAACTGATAGAAGCACCATTCTTAGTGAATTAAACCAGGGGCTTTTGTTCCAGATTCAAGGGAGAGACGCAAAGCGCTTCTGGATTTCATTGGTTAATTCAGCGGTGGGGGCGTTAAGCCTGCCAGTTGACAGGCAGACTTCAAGCGATTTAAGCAAAATCGTCAGGGTTCCGGAAACGCTTCACGGCGGAACAGGCCTTGCGGCAAAAGAGCTTTCATTGAAGCAGTTAAAGGAATTCAATGCATTGAATGAATGCGTCGTGTTTTCAAAAAAAATGCTGAAGGTGGAATTGGTGCGGGAAACTCCTAAATTTTTTTTGGGCGGGGAATGGTTCGGTCCATTAGGCATTGGCGAACAGGGGCTTCCTGAATTTGCCGCGGTTTACCTTGCGGGAAGGGGGGCTTTAAGTGCAGTTGAGCTATGACGAAATAAGGCGCATTCACCGCCTTGAGAAAAGCTCTTCGCGCTTGGTGGAGGTTGAGCCTTCCTTTTACAACGACTTGAATTCTTTCCTTGACGCGGAAAAAAAGGATTACCTTGATTCCTTGAAGGATTTTTCGGTTTCAAAGGCAAGGGATTTCGCTAATTTGAAAAAAATGATTGAGGAAATTTTTTCAATGCGCCAGAAAAAACTCTTAAGCAAGGCGATTTCAGCCGCGCGCTCGGATGAAACAAAAGAAGAGGCAATCGCGGCGCAGGAAAAAGAGCTTTTGGGGAAAGTGGTTGAAGTGCTTGAAAAGCACAACGCATTGCTTGAAGGGATGTTTGACGCGAACGGCGCGAAAAAAGGCAAAAGCGAGGGCAGGGATTTAAATATTCTTTCAGTGAAAATTCTTTCAGGCATTCCCGCTTTTGTGGGCACTGACCTGAAGGAATACGGCCCATTCAGGGAAGGCGCAAGCGCCGAGCTTCCGTACAAGATTGCAAAGCTTTTGAGCGCGAGAAACCTCTGCAAAATAGAGGAATGAATTTTTTAAATTCCCGGCAAACGGAAAAGGAAAGGTGAGCCAATGGATGAAAGCAGAATAGACGAGAGAAAACTGAACGGGGATTTAATCCCGCGGCCCAAGACAAAATTCATCCGCGTGAAGTGCAGCAGCTGCGGAAACGAGCAGAACATTTTCAGCGCCGCTTCAACGCCCGTGAAATGCATTGTATGCAACCACGAGCTCGCGTCAACAGGCGCCTCGAAAATAAGGCTAAAGGCAAAAGTTGTCAAAGTTTACGAATAATTTAGTGATAAAGCATGTCAGAAGTTCCGGAAATTGGGGAAACAGTTGTCTGCAAGATAACAAAGATTTTGGACTACGGGGTATTCGTCGAACTATTGGAGTACGAGGGAGTCCAGGGCTTTGTGCATGTTTCGCAGGTTGCAAGCTCCTGGGTGAAAAACATAAGGAACTTCGTGAAAGAAGGGCAGATTCGCGCCGCAAAGGTTTCACACATTGACCGCATGAAAAACCAGATTGACCTTTCATTCAACAAGGTCAGCGCAGGGGCGCAGAGGAACAAAATAGAGGAATACAAGCAGGCAAAGAGAACCCAGAAATTGATTGAGCTCTTGGCAAAAGAAGAAAAGGTTCCGTTAGAAAAAGCATGGGCTGAAATAGCCGAGCCATTGCTTGAAAAATACGATTCATTGTATGATGCCTTTCAGGCAATCGCATTGGATGGGGAAAAGGCAGCTGAAGGCGTTTCAAAGGAATGGCTTAATCCGTTAATGGAATTGGTTGAAAAAAACGTTGAAACCCCTAAAAAAACAGTCAAAGGCACTCTGACAGTTTACTCCAATGCATCAAATGGAGTTGAGTTAGTGAAAAAAGCGCTTTTGGCTGGCAGGGCTGCCGCAGGAAAAGCCGAAATTGACCTGGTTTACGCGGGCTCAGGCAAATTCCAGGTGAAGGCATCCGCACCAGACTACAAAGCCGCGGAAAAAATACTGAAAAGCATTTCCGATGCGGCAATTGACTCAATAAAGCACTCCAAGGGATTCGGCGAATTTGAAAAGGCAAGCTGAAATTTTATGAAAAACAAATTCGAAGAAATCATGCTGGTTGACAAAGGAATTGAGCGGGAAATGCAGGAAATAAAAAGCGGAAAGCTGAAAACAAAAAGCATTGAAGAAATCAGAAAAAGCAATGGTCTTTAACCCAAATTCCTTTCCTTAAGCCTAATTTATTAAATTGAACTGAATAGAAAATAACTTGTGGAAACATGGGCACGAAAGTAAGGTTTTTCAAGGAAGTCAAGTTCAGCCATGCAGTGCTTTTCACTGGGCTGCCGGGAATTGGGCTTGTCGGCAAAATAGCCGTTGATTATCTCTTAAAGCAGTTGAAGGCAAAAAAGGTTGCCGAGATTTGGTCTGATTCTTTTCCGCCAAGTGTTCACACGCAAAGCGGCTTGCTTGACCTGATAAAGGACGAAATTTACCACGTGCACCACGAAGGAAAAGACTTTTTGTTTTTGGCTGGGCCGGTTCAGCCCTCGCTTGACGTGCGAATGGGCTCAATGTCAGAGCACTATGAATTCGCGGAAGCAATTGTCAACGCGATAGCCGAAAAAGGCGTTTCGGAAATTTACACTCTTGCGGGAATAAACGTCGGCGAAAAAAGAATGGTTTTGGAGCCAAAAGTAATTGTTGCGGCTTCAAGCGACAAAAACCTCAAGGAATGGAAGGCATTGGGTGCTGTCTCCGACAAGCCAGAAGGGCTTATTTCCGGCGCAGCGGGATTGATTTTAGGCGTTGCAAAAGAAAAAGGCCTTGAAGGCGCGTGCCTGATGGGTGAAACGAACGCGCGCCTCATTTACGGAGACCACGGCGCGGCAAAAAAACTAATTGAGCTCCTGATACAGCGCTATGGCTTCAAAGTGGATATGAGCAAAATCAAAAAAGAATCACAGGCAATCGAAAAAGCCTTCACGCAATTGTCAAAGCAATTTGAAGAGCCAGAACCGCCAAAGCCAGACAGCACGCTTAGCTATGTGAGATGAATTTAATTCTTTTCGCCTCTTATTTCTTGTATGGCTTGGACTACCCTTGAAACGCCGAATGCAAAATATGTATTGATTTTTTCTAGGCATAGCATTTTAACGGAAAAAGTTCCGGGTCCATTTGATGCGTTGATTCTGGAAAATTCCGGCATTAGTGTGGAGGATATTTCAAAAGAAGCCCAATATAAGGATTTGATTCGGCAAGCCAGCGAGGGAAGTAAGCAGATATGGTTGACGGATGCAGAAACATCAAAAAGAAGCTTTAAAAGGAGTGTTTTCGGCGCTGCATCTGTAACTGTTGCCGGTTCGGTGGGTGTAATAGGCCTTATTAAAACAGCATTTGCAGCCACCGGTTCCCGCCTTTCCCATAAACCGCTTTCAAGGCGAAAATTCGTTAAGGCAACCGCATTGTCTGTTGGTTTGTTAAGCCCATTGTTGACTCTTTCGTTTTTAGTTCCGTTGCCGAGAGAAACCTTTATCCCCTTTAGGGGATAGATGAATCGAGGCTTTGGTAAGGGGTTGTTAAGGGGAACAGCCAGATGGTCCCCTTAAACGCACTAATTCTGTAAATGTTGTTCGAGAAAAAGC
>JAZDDZ010000010.1:0-54359 GCA_043809245.1 Candidatus Iainarchaeum sp. | reverse complement strand
ATCACCAACGCAGCAAGCGAAGCATTCAACAACAAAATCGGTCTACTGAAAAGACGAGCATACGGTTACAAGGACTTGGAATACTTCAAACTCAAAATCATAAACTCATGCTGGAGGTCCTAAATATGCAGAAGAGCCATTCTTTTATGAAGAAACGCTTTGCAGACCGTTCAAAGGAAAACCGCGCCAAAAAGGAAAGGGAAACCTTTCTACACGAAAAAAGTTCGCGTGCCGGCAGGTTCTCGGATGGAAGAAAGGCAAAGAAAAGCAGGGAATAGCTGTGGTTAGTGCGTTCAAAACACGCAAAAACCGCTTAAAATCTACTATTGCCCTACTATAAATAGATTTAAATATTACTTATACTGTAATATAAGTATTATTAGGTGTTTTTTTGTTGAATGAAAGGCTTATTGCAATGATCAGAGACTTTAACCCTTGGTGGGATGGCGCCGAGGTTTCAGTTCCTGATTATAAAAGGCATATTTTTGCCGAAATGCACAGGTTTGTTAAGCCAAAGCAAATTATTGCTGTCGTGGGATTAAGGCGCGTTGGCAAAACTGTCCTCCTAAAGCAGATAATAAGGGAACAGCTTGGGCTTTCCGGAGAAAGCGAGAATTTTTTTTATTTTTTGTTTGACGAGCTTTCAGTGCAAAGCCCTGAAACGCTTTCAGACCTCCTTGACTATTACCTTAAAACAATTGCCGGAAGCGGGAGGAAATTCATTTTTTTTGACGAAATACAGAAAGTGCCTTTCTGGCAGGATGTCCTGAAAAGATTTTACGACACCAGGGATGACTTGAAGTTTTTTGTTTCCGGCTCCGCTTCGCTTCAAATAAAAAAATCAAAGGAAAGCCTTGCGGGAAGGATTTTTGATTTTCACATGCCCATCCTTACATTCAGGGAATTCCTTGAATTGAACGGCATAATAATTGAAAAAATTGGCCTGGATTTTTCTGAAATGAAAAAGGCATACGAATCCAGGCTTCACAGGAAAGCAGAGTTTGAGGAATTGTTCCGAAAGTACGTTTTGAAGGGCGCTTTTCCCGAAATCGCCAAGGAAGAGGATGCGGAAATAATCAAAAGCTATATCAAGAGCTCTGTCATTGAAAAAATAATTTTTGAGGACATTCCCGCGGTTTTTGAAGTTAAAAGAAAAGACATTTTAGTGCAAATCCTTGAATACTGCTGCAGGGAAACCTCCAATCTTTTAGACATATCCAATCTTGCCAAAACCCTGTCAATAAACTACCAAACCTGCCGTTCTTATCTTTTTTACCTTGAAAAATCTTTCCTGATTGACCTTCTATTCAATTATTCCAAGAGTGCGGCAAAACAGTTAAGGAAAAGCAAGAAAGTGCACATAGCGCACCCCGCAATAACGGTCACGCTAATGAGATATGGCCAAGAAATATTGAATGTTGGGGAGGTAATGGGATTATTCATTGAAACAATTGCCTTCCAGCACGCAAAGCTTTTATCCGAAAGGCTTTCCTTTTGGAGGAGCCCGCAAAAAGAAGAAGTTGACCTTGTTTTAACTCAAGGCGGGCTGCTTCCAATTGAAGTCAAATTCAAAAACAAAGTTGAGGCAAAGGATTTATCTCCTCTGTTGAAATTCATGAAAAAACAAAATTTGCACAAAGGAATAATTGTCTCAAAAAACCAGCTGGAAAAAAAGAAAATCAGCGGAAAAGAAATACTTCTGATTCCGGCTTGGCTGTTTTTGCTGGCTGCGTGAAAAAAGCAATTATTTTTTATTTTTCGAGGCAGCTTCTTTTGCAGCAGCTTTATCGTAACCCGCAATATCCATTTTAATGGCGTAATCTGCATCATGCCATTTTACACCTGACTCTATATACATGGCGCGAATAAACTTTTCTGCTTGTTTCCGCGAGAAACCCAAGCGAAACATTTTCTCCGCCAGGGTACCATGCCTAATGCCTTTTTTTCTAGCCATTGCACTAATATGCCCTGCGACTGTATAGCCCTTTCTTTGTTTAAATGTTGGAATTCTAATTTTAATTCTTCTCGGTTGCATCTTTTCAAACCTCTTTTAAACCTATTTATCTTTTCAAACCAAGGGGCTTCCAACTTTTTTTGCTTGGCAAAATCGCGCTGGCAATTTACTTTAAAAACCCTGTCAGCCCTATTTCCATCATGAAGAACCGCTTTTCCTCTTCCTCCAAGTCAAACCGCGCCAAAAAGGCGAGGGAAACCTTCCTCCACGAAAAAAGTTCGCGTGCCGGCAGGTTCTCTGATGGAAGAAGGTCAACTAAAAGCAAGAAATAGCAGCTGCCTTAAAAAGTTAAACTAAATAATCCCCTCTCACTACATTTTATTGGCTGGTATTCTGCATGATTAGGTCGGAAAAGATTTTTCTGCTTGACTTTGATGGCGTGCTCACGAATAAGTTGGGCAAATATGATGAGGCTGCGTTTCAGAGGGTGGCGTCCCTTGTTGGGCGCGGTTATAAGGTTGCAATTATAACCGGAAGGGAAGGCCATTCGCTTTTTGGCGAGGGCAGCCTTTTTGAAGCACTAAAAAAACACGCAATAGAAAAAGACACAGTGGTTTTTGCCGCTAGGGGGCTTTACAGGGTTTTTCCTGACGGGCGCAGGGAACTTTCCCGCGAGGCAAAAAGATTCTATGAAAAGGGAAGGAAAAAGGCCGCGGATTACATCAAGGATAAATTAGTGGAATACAATGCTTCTGTTGAAGCCAACAAAAGAATTCCCCCTAAAAGAAAAGAACAGCATAAGCTAAGGCTTGCGCCTTTTGTCAAACAACTGGAGGAAATACAGCTCTGGTATTCGCCAGAACACAAAGTCACGCCCGCGGAACTGGACAAGCTCAAAAGGTTCATTAACAAGACAATTTCCGACATTTATTACGACACGGGCCTTGAACTTAACCCAATTTATGCAAGGGACGGAATAAGCCTTCTGCCTGGAAAAATGAACAAAACGCTTGGCGCAAAGCAGGCAATCAAGATTCTGAGAGAAAAGAGGGGGCAGGCGCTCTCAGGAAAGCGTTATCTTGCAAGGGCAATGGGCGATTCCCCTGAAGACATGGCCATGGCTTTAGGCAAGAACGCGAAATTTGTGCACGTGCGAAATCCGGAGGAATTCATCAGGGAAACAAGGTTCCTGCCAGCCAGGTTCCTGTACCAATTAAGGCCGTTTAAAGCGCTGACCGTTGAAAAGAAATGGAATTTAAGAAAAATTAAAAGAAGCTTCGGCAGAAAAAAGTAAAAGAAAATTTTCACCTGATGATTCCTTTTCTTTTTATTTTTCCGTTTGCCGCGCTGCTTTCCCACAATTTTTTGAAGTTTGTCCTAGTAATCGCGTAATACTTTTTCAATTCGTTTGGGTCAGCGACCTTTAACACATCCAGTTCCGGTGCGAACATTTCACTGTACTGGTCCCTTCTCCTTATGAGCTTCAATGTTCCGTCTTCTTTCACCAAAACAATTGGCGCCCTTTTCAAAGTATTGAAGTTTGATGACATCACGCTGTTGTATGCCCCGCAGTCCATTATTGCAAGCAAATCGCCTTCCCCCAATTCCGGCAAAATTTCGTTCTGGCCTATGATGTCATGCGAGTCACACGTGCAGCCCGCAATCCTCCACTTTCCCTTGGTCGCTTTGTTCATTTTTGTAGCGGGCAGGATATCATAATTTTCCTTGTACACCAAGGCATCCGGAACCAGGCCATAAGTTGAGCCGTCTACAACCAATACCTTCTTTTTTTCAATCACCTTTTTGCTGACAACCTTGACCAAAGCCAGCCCTGAATTTGCTGTGATGAATTTTCCCGGCTCAAAGATAAGCCTTGGCTGCGGCAAATTAAACTGCCCCAACAGCTTGTTGAACTGCCTTACCAGCCTCTCCCCAATGTCTTCGGGAATGAACACGCTTTGCGCGCCCCTTTCAACGGGAAACCCGCCGCCCAAATCAATGAACTTGACCCTTGAATTGTTTTCATAGCAGAACTTCATCAGCTTCAATAATTTTTCCGCTGCTATTTCGTAAACCTTTGGGTTGTAAATGTATCCTCCGTGAAAATGCAAACCCAGCAGGTCAATGAACTTTGATTTTATTGCATACAATAGCGCTTTTTTTGCGCCCGCATAAGGAATGCCGTACTGGTGCTCTTTTGTGTCATATTTCCCGAGCTTTATCGCTGGATTGATTCTGACGAAAGTCTTGATCCTTGTTTTTAACTTCTGCCCGACCCTTTCAAACCTCTGCAGTTCCTCAATTGAATCAGCGGTGATTGCCTGAACCCCGACTTCCGCTGCAAAGGCAATGTCTTCCTCGGTTTTGTAAAGGTTTGTGAAAGTGATTTGCTTTGGCTCAAAGTCAGCCAACAATCCGAGAATTATTTCGCCGACACTGCTTGCGTCAAACTCCATTCCCTCTTCCCTTGCAATCCTTATGATTTCCAAGTTTGAATTGTTTTTTCCCGCGTACTGCACCCTCAGCTTCGGATAAGGAAAAGCGCGTTGAATCCTTCTCATTCTGCTCCTTAACTCGCTTTCAACCATTATGTGCAATGGCGTGCCGAATTTCTGCGCAATTGCCTTCACGGAGTAGTCGTCAACGTAAAGCATTCCATGCGTGTCCTGGTAAAGGAAAGGCCACCTTGGCCTCAAGTATTTTTTAGAATAAGCCTTCTTTTTAGTCATTTTCGTGATCTTTTTCCTTTCATCAATGCCGCGCGCAAAAACTTTTTTTTGACTAACTTTCTGCCGCCAACAATAACTATTTCACCGAATGAAAAGCTTTAAAAGTTATTTATTCTTTAGTTTCGAATTAAATCCGCCCCCATTTCTTGTCTTTTTTATTTTCCCACAAGGCGGTCATCCTTTCTTTCTGTATTTCGTGTAAGAACTCGTCATAATGGTCTTTCAATGGATATTTTCTCTTGCCCCCGCACTCTTTGCATTCAAGCACGAGAAAATGCTTTTCCTTAACCGCTTTCGCGTTCTTTCCCTTAACCAAAAACGCGTTGCATTTCCTGCAATAGCTTTCCTTCAATTCCCCAGGCACTTTCACGCGGTTCCGTTTCCCAATCTCGCGCGCCAACTCCACGTAACGCTTGCTGCGTTCAGGGTGCTTCTTGAACTCCGCTCCAGCCAACTCGAAAAGGCGGTAAATGCGCTCCAATGCAATGCGTTCAACGAAAGACTTTTCCCTTGGCTTCATTTTTTTCGCCCACTAAAACAATTTTGTGAAATCCTCATAAACGTGCTTTCTGTGCCCTACAAAAATGACTATTATTTTTTGTTCTTGTTTTTTTATTTCATAAATTGCCCTGTAATCGCCTATTCTTAGGCTCCAATAATCGCAGTACTGCAAATGCTTTCCTTTTTCAGGGTTTTTCTCCAATTCATTTATTTCTTTTTTTATTCTTTCCTTTGTGAAATTATCCAGTTTTCTTAATTCACGCGCAGCTTTCTCTCCAAAAAGAACTTTGAAAGCCACTAAATCTCACTTAAAGGAATTAGTTTTTCAGGCTTTTCAGAAGTTTTCTTGCTTCTCTCGATAAGCATTTTATAGAATTCCCTTGTTTTTTCCCTTTCCTCAAAACTTGAAATCATTGTTTTAATCGCGTCGCTTCTGCTCTTGAACCTTCCCTCGCTAACCATTGAATCAATGTTCTTTACAGTATCCTTAGGCACCCTCAACTGCACCTGAATCTGGCCAGCCATAAAACCACCTGTAAACAAATATGTTTACAAGAGTTTAATAATATTTCCCCTGCCAGCAAAGCAATTTTAAGCCTTTGATTCCTGCAATTCCTTGAGCAATCGCATCGCCTCTTCGGCTTTTTCCGCGGGAACAAACAAGTGGTCGTGGTGGAAAGCTGAAACAACGTTAACGCTTATTTCGTGCTCCGCAAGCCTTGCAGTGACAGCCGCCAGAAACCCTACAGCTGAAAGGTCTGAGTGCACGTTCAAGGTTATAAGCGCCAAGCTGCCTGAAAAAGCAAGCGAATGCCTTTCGGCCGCTTCTCTCTCCAAAACAACCGTTGCCCATTCTTTTTCCCTGAACACAAGCAATGGCTTTTCATTCAATTCAGCCAAAGCATTATCGGAAACTGAGCAGAAAACAAATTCTCCGCCAGAAAGTTCCGGGTTCATTGACTTCAGCAATAGTTTTAGGTCTTTTATTGCGCTCATGCTAACGCCTTTAAAAAAGCGTTTTGCAGCCGCCGGGACTCGAACCCGGGTCAAGAGCTTGGAAGGCTCTGATCCTTTATGGGTTTTCCACCAGGTGCTTAAAGCCGCCCGTGTGAAAACTAACCACTAGACGACGGCTGCAGCCCGCAGAATTATTTCTTCCAGCAAAAGGATTAAATAGGTTAAACCGTCAGAGGTCTTTCGGCTGCGCAATTAGCTTAAAGTTTATTTCTCCGGCTTTGTTCTTTGTTATAAGGATTTCGCCTTTAGGAAGCTGTTGCGTGTATTCATGGCCTTTTCTCAACAATCTGCCAGTGCCAATAATGCTTAATGCAAGCGTATGCCTTAGCACTTTTCTTCTGTTAAGCTCTTCTTCCGGCAGGCTAAACCCTTTTTTTCCTGCCCTGCTTTCATATTTTTCCACGGCTTCAACAGCTTTTCTATAGGCAGTCATGTTTTTTCGCGCAAAAGCCGCTGTTTTTTTTATAGCCGCGCTTTCAACAGTTTTTTCCCCTGCAAAACATTTGGCGTTCCACTCGCCGAGCTTTAACCCTTTCCATAATTCCTGTTTCCCTTGTGGCATTATTCTTGGGGACAATCAAAAACCTTCTCAGTTAAATGAAAAGGATTAAATACCTTTAAACACTTTCTCTTGAAGGAGGTGATTTTCAATGGCTGATGAAATGATGAAAGGCGGCGACAAGTGCTGTGAAGGCGGACACCACAAGTGCTGGTGCAAGGGCGGATTGCTGATAATCCTCGCGATTTTAGGCTTTCTCGCTTACTTTAACGTTTACACTCTTCCAGCGCTTGGCATTGTGTGGCCTGTGCTCACGCTGATACTGGGAATCCTGGTATTGCTGAACATATGCTGTTGCTGCATGAAAAAATAGTTTTCGGCTGGGATTTCTTAAATGATTTCCCAGTCATCTGTTTTTTTTGGCGCGATTTTTTTTGCCATCAAATTCCTTGCCCTCAAATCAGTGGGCCTTATGTCCTTTGGCTTTGGCTCCTCTACAACAGTCATTTTTGCCTTATTCCTGTCGTTAACCCTTTTCTTTAAAGCATTCAATTCATCAACGCTGCCTTCCCTTATCTCGCCGGAATAATGGCATTTCCTGCACCTGTATCCCCCTAAGCCATTGGGTGAAACTTCAAGCGAAGCGCACTGCGGGCAAAACCTCATTTTCATTCAAAACCCCTGAATAATTCTTTCACCAGAAATGTTTAAAGCTGTTTGGCAGGGCAAAGGATTAATATATGGAAGAATATCTGGAAGAATTAACGCCGGGGCAAATGCTTGCTAGAATGCTGAATCTTTATAGAGCTAATAAAGCCCTCGTTGATTCTGGAGAGCAGATAAATCCTGCTAAAGCACAAGAGTATTCTTCTCTTTGCGCCAGAACAGGCATTCACATAAACCAGGATACCGGCGCTTTTGAAAAACTGCCAATGGAGTCTTTTCTTTCAGTTTTATTCGCATTTGGAGCCAATATTCCTGATGAGAGGGAATTAATTAGAATACAGGAAGCAAACTTTGGATTATCCAAAACAATTAAACCTGAACACGTTAAACCTGTAGTGCAGCAAAAACTCGTGCAAAAGAGAAAAAGGCCTTGGCTTTCAAGGCTTTTCAAGGGGCACCCAAAATGAACGGCTTTTTCCTTGTCTTTGACGGACTTGACGGCTGCGGCAAATCCACACAACTGAAACTCGCCAAAAAATTCCTAATTGAACAAGGCTTTTCCGCAAAACAAATTCTGCTCACAAAAGAGCCCACGAATGGGGTTTTTGGCAGAAAAGCTAAAGCGCTTCAAAGAAAAGATTCCGACCCCAAATCAAACGCCTTGAAATGCTTGGAGTTTTACGTTAAAGACCGCTGCGAGCATTTGCGCAAAAAAATCATTCCCGCGCTGCGTTCCGGAAAAATAGTCTTATGCGACCGCTTCAAATACTCCACTTTGGCATACCAATCAGTTCAAGGCATTCCCTCAAAAAAAATCATTTCAATGCATAAAGGCACGCGCTCTCCTGATTTGGTTCTGATTTTCGATTTGCCTGCCTCCGTTGCCTTGAAGCGCATCACTTCTTCGCGCAAATCCAGGCTCCAGAAATTTGAGCAAAAAAAGTTCCTGGAAAAAGTCAGAAAGAAGTTCAGAGAAATGAAAAAGTTTTTTCCAAGGGAAAACATTCAGCTGATTAACGCAAGCGATTCAATTGCGCACACGTTTGCGAAGGTGAAAAGCAGGTTAACTCAGTTAATTTAATTTTGGCACGCCTTTTTTCCCGCTTTTGAATCTTTTGTTCTTTACTTGCTCTAGGAAGTTTTTGTAGCAGAATTCAACAAAGTATTTGTAGTTTTTTTCTTCCACTGACCTCACTAAACTTTTAAAGTATTCTGTAGTGTTTTTTGAAATATTAAGTGTTGGATAGTTGTTGTCTTGGAGGATTTTGTTGAATATTAGGCGGCACATTCTTTTGTTGCCATCCTTGAATGGGTGAACCGTGTAAAGCTTCAAGTGGGTTAGCGCAGCAAGTTCTACTGGGTGGGTTTTTCGGTTCCTTTCAAACCATTCAAAAAACTTGTCAAACTCCCTTTCAACAAGTTCTGGCGGCGGCGGCCCGTATTTGATTTCTTCCTGCTGGAAAGTTTTGGGATTAAATCGCATTATTACCCGTTGGTCGTCCCTTAATTGCCCCGGGCTTTTGCCTTCAAAATAAGACATTACTATTCCGTGCAGTTTCAATAGGTCTTTTTTGCTAACTTCAATTTTTGAAAGAAAGTCAAGCCCGGTAAGCATTAAGCTTGAAATGATCACTTTTTCATTTAATACTAACTCTCCGCGCTTTTTTCTCAGTATTTTAAACGCGGTTTCAACATCCTCTGAACTTACATCAATGCCTTCTGTCCTAAGCGTAGTGTAAACGAAATCAATTGCCTGCTGCTTATTGAATTTCTCTTTTAATTGCTTGCTAAGCTTTTCAAAACGTCCCAAAAAATTGGTTCGGGCTTTCTCAATTTCTATTATCTGCTCTTTTGAAAGGAAAGAAAATGTGAATTGGCTTATCCTTTCGTCATAGAATCTGTCCACTGCCGCCCTTAATTTTCTGCCTAAAACTTTCTGGTTCTTGGAAAGCTCGCCTTTTGCAGGCCTTTTTTTGCCTAAATATACTGAGACCTTTTTCCACTTGCTAGGCCCTATTTTAATGTTCTTTTCGAGATAAAAATATGTTTGTCCTTTCAGCTTTCTCTTAATCAGATTCCGCATAATTAGTTATCACCACCAAAATCATTAAAAACAAGCCACGGCTGGTTATCACCACCGGCAATTGTTAAATTATTAGTGATAACTCTGGCTTGCGGCCCGCGTCTGATTATGCGACCGCCGGGACTCAAACGCCGTCACGTCCGGCGGGTACGAGTCCCCCTCAGGGGACATGCTCGCTGCGCTCGCATACGCTTGCGCAGTTGATTGCAGCCGCCGGGACTCGAACCCGGGCGAAAAGCTTGGGAAGCTTCAATGCTACCACTACATCACGGCTGCATTAAACAATTCTTTCCCGCGAAAGGGATTTAATTGTTTTATTCAATCCAATTTTCATGGACCGCAGAAAAATAATGGAAAACGCCTTGGCTCTTGGCAGGCACGTTTTTCGAAATCCTTCGCCTCAAAGCATTGCCGCACTGAAGCTTTTCTGCCTTGAGAACAATGTTTTTATTGGTCGTGGCGCAAGGGGGGTAATAACAGTTGTACCGCTGACAGCGGATGCAAGGGAATCAATTGTGAGGGGCAGGGAAACCCTTGCAAGAGAGCTTTTAGCGCTTCGCGCTGAAGGCAATGAACCTGCGTATAAAGCAAGAATTAGGCAAGAAGGATTCAAAATCAGCCCTGAAGGAAACCTTGTCAGAAGCTATGGCAAAAAGTTTAACCTCACTAAACCGATAACCAATAGACGCATGCTGCGGTAATCATTTCAGCGCTTCAGCGATTTTTTTCCCGAAAGCCCTTGCGGCTTCAGGCCCGTTAGCGGTGATGATTCTTCCGTCAACTTCAACTGGCGTTCCAGTGTAATTGGCTCCTTTGACGCGCAAATTGTCTTTCTCCGAGGGAAAACACGTTGCCTTTTTTCCCTTCAATACCCCTGCGTTTGCAAGAATGCTTGGCGCAATGCAAATCGCTGAAACAATTTTTTCCTGGTTTTTGAAGTTTTTAGCCAAATTGAATGCCGCGTGGTTTTCAAAGTAAACCGCTGCCCCGCCGCCTCCAACGAACACAACCGCGTCAAAATCAGATGCCTTTGCTTCGTCAACCGCAAGTGTTGCCTCAGCGCTTCCACCCATTCTCCCGGAACAAGCGCCTTTCCTTAAAGAGGCAATCGTTGAAGTGTGCCCTGCTTTTTCCAGCTCTTCTTTTGTGTGAAACAATTCTTCATCACGAAAATCCTTCGGCGCAATCACAAACAAAACCTTAGCCATGCCCTCACCTCTAACCAATTTTGGCTGAAAAAGTAGTTAAATGTTTTCAGGTTGCCTTGGCGGCTAAGGCGACTTACCTAATGACAGAAAAAAACGGCTGACCGCTCCGCTTATGTGCCTTACAACAAGCGCATCTTCCAGTGTCATGCCGGAATGATCTGAAATATCTTTAATTGTATACTTAGTTGATTTGTGATTGGTATCAAGGAAATTGTTTGCCCTTGCAATTCTATTCCAAGCCCCTGGTTGCAGTGCATGAATGCTGGTTTTCCTTTCATTCAAACCCATTGCTTTGAACAGCCCCTGCAAAGTTTTCTTTTCATAACCGGTTGCCGTGGAAATTTCTTCCAAGCCATAGCCATCCCTGCACATGAAATAAGCCGTGGTGCCAATGCCAATCTTGTCTCTGCCTATTTTTGCGATATGCGCCCAGAATGCATCGGCTTTTTTTTCAAGCCAGCCTGAATCATTTAATGCCAGCACTTTATCCAATCTATCAATTTTAATCGTTTTCAGGGGCAATTCGCCTGCCTTGCCTTTGATTTTGCCTGTTCCATCCATTCTTTCCCTGTTTTTTCTCTCCACTTTTCTTCTCCTTATTTTTTCCGCTTCCTGCGCTTGCTTTTCCTGTAATCCTTGTTTTTTCAGGCAATGGGAAACATCTTGCTCGGATGCGTGCATTCCTACACTTCTGGCAATATCTTTTAATGTCCTTTTCAATCCGTGCCTTTCAATGTCCCGATTGACTCTGGCCTCTAAGTTTTTCAGGTATTCTTCTTTTTCTAGGGTTCTTTTAATTCCCAGTATTTTCACGGCTATTCTCTGAGGCGAAGCATGTCCATAGCCTTCCGCGTTTAATGCCCTCTCAACTATGTGCGGTGGAACCCCTGCTTCTCTGGCGATTCTGTTTACTGCCATAGCGCGCCTTTCTTTTAAAGGCAACTGGCCTCTTGGCGGCCTTCTCACCCTGCTTTTGATTTCAGGACCCCATTTAGGCATAAATTAGATTTATGCAGCCGATAAATAAAATACAATAGGTTTATGCTGCATTCCCTTGGTTGCCTGTATTTTTTTCAAAAAAATAAAAAGCGAAATGCAGCCACCATTAGCTGCAGTTGAGCTTATTTGTGCCAATGCTTTCCGCGATTACGCATTGGAATTGAAGGTGTCTTGAAATATTTTTCTAACGGGTTTGTTTTAGGGTCTGGCCTCGTATGCCTTAACCCAGGGCTAGCCCTCGTTACAGCAGCCGCATTAATTTTTTTCATGTCAATTAGGGCTCTGATTACATCATGAACCCGGGGTTCTTCAATAAAAACCGGGTTTTCTTGCATTCCAAGAAAATCCGCAATCTCCCGGGCTGTATGGCTTTTATGGAGGCTAATAACTGCTTTAGCAACTCGTTCAAAGTCCGCATTACTGAGCCTTATGTCCCTTGGTTTTTTTATTTTTTCCATTTATTTCAACTCTCTGCTTCAAATGCAAAGCAAAATTATTGAATGCGACCGCCGGGGGTCGAACCCGGGTCATAGCCTTGGCAAGGCCATATCCTTTATGGGTTTTCCACCAGACACAAAGCTTGTTGAACAACACAAATATTTTTCTTATTCATTAGTTCACCAAGCTTTAACCGTTGCCCGTGTGAAAACTAACCACTAGACTACGGTCGCATCCAACTATTCCTTTGTACGAAAACAATTTAATTGTTCTACTTTCACGGTCTTGCAGCCAGATGATTTCTTCAAGGCATTTCCGGAAAAATCGGCTTCATTTTTTCCCTGTCAAAAAATGCCTTTAAAAAGAAGGCGAGAATTACAACTGCAGCCAAAACAAGGCTTACCGCAATGAGGAATTCGTCGTTGAAAAAGGCAGTGAAAAGGTCCTCTTCTTTTCCGTTATTCAACGGCTCAACGCTGCTTTCCTCTCCCGCAAGCTCTTTGACTTTCACGTCCTCTTTTTTTTCGGGAACAGTTATTTCAAAGCTCTTGGTTTCATCCGCAACGACTTTCAGCAAAATTGTTCCCATTGAAACGCCTTTGAACGAATAGGTTATTTTTTTCTGCGTTAAAGCCTTCACTTCCTCCGAGTAATTGCTTGTCTTTCCCTCCATTGTTATCGCTATTTCTGCTTTTCCGTCTTTTTCCCCGCTGTTTGCAAGCGTAATGGATACCTTAACAGTGTTCGCGTCAACAAATGGGCTGACGTCCAGCACCTTGACCAATGAAACGGGCTCCCCAGCGCCTTCCTCGGAGTAAACGCTTAATTTTTCCGTTAACTTTTTGTCGGGAGCCAAAAAAATTGCCTCGTATTCAGCGAAAGTATTCGGCTTTCCTTCTTTTGGCGCAACCGCATTCCAGACAATTTCCTTTTCCTCCAATGGCTTGAACAATTCAAGCCTTGCCCTTTCGCTATAAGAAAAGTCGTTGTGCAGCACCAGCTCTAACGGCACTATAATGCTTTTGCTTTGCAAATTTTTCACGGTTGCCTTGAATTCAAAGGCTTCCCCCAAGTTAAGCCGGTCAGGCTTTTCAAGCTCCACTCCAAGCAATCCATCAAACTGCTTTGATGAAATTATTTCAATCTCCGGCTCATCCAGCGAAGACTCCACTTTTAACCCCCCAACTGAATAAGTGAGGATTACAAGGTTTTCAATGCTGTTAACGTCAACTGTTTTTGCAACAGCAACATGCGTTGCGTCAAGATAACCGGCTTCGCCGTAAGTTGGGTCAACCCCAATCCATCCTTTTCCAGGCTGGAAAACCTCTAACCATCCGTGGTTGCCGAACCTTTTGCCATCAAATGATACCCCTGACACGTATTTTGCGGGAATTCCTTTGATGCGCAGGAATGCGGCAGCCAAATTGCTGAATTCATCGCATACGCCTTTCCCGCTCTCATAGGTCTGCTTTGCGCTCCACACTCCTGCATAGTAATCCGCAAAATCATACTCTATGTTGTCGTTCACCCATTCCGTTATCCCCCTTATTGTCTCCAATCCCGAATCGCTTTGGAATTCCAGCTGTGCCTTGCTTCTCAGCGCCTGGTCGTTTACCTCAATGTAATCCGATTGTTTGAGGAATTCCTTTTGCGCGGAAAAATCAGTTTCACTCAAATTAAAGTCTTCGCCTAACTCCATCAGCGCGCTTGTCTTTACCCTGGCGTTTATTTTGACTTCAAATTCTGGCGAAGAAACAAAATCATAAAGCCTTTCAATTTCAAACACCGCGTACTTTTTTTCTCCCGTGGTTTCATGGGTTTTCGGCAAAAACTCTTTGCCTCCAATCAAAAGCCTTTCGCTTAAGCCCTCTATTTTCTGGGTTGCGCTTCCCTGAAGCGTGAGCATTTTCACCTCCATTCTGTCAGCAGTGCTCACTGTTCCGGAAAAGCCCCCGTGCGCGCCAAGCGTTACATTCAAGTCCATTTCCTGTATTTGGCTTGGCAGAACCTCCAGTTCAGCGGAGAACGCGAAAGCGCAGAGGAAAGCCAATGCAATTAAAACCGCAAAAAATCTCTTCATTTGAAAAAAATAGGTTAAAGGGGTTAATAAGAATGCCTTTTCAGAAAATGAAAAGTTTAAGATATGGGCCCGGGCGGAATCGAACCGCCGACCTCCACCGAACCTAATGGATATTCCATTTGTAAGGGTTCCGCACCATAGTCCGAATAAAGACAAAATGATTTAGCGTCACACCATTAGACCACGGGCCCAGTATCAAATAAATCTTCTACGCAAACCCTTTATAATTTTGCTACTGGCACTAATTCCGGTAAAGCTGATTTTTTAGCATTTGTTCTGATTCCGTGGAGCGGGGCATTTTTCCGGTCTTTTTGAATTGCTGCCATTTTATTACGTGCTTTGGATTGCTGCTTCCTATTTCGCTAAAAAATCTACTCAGCAATTTTTCCCCGTAAAAATAGATATTATAGCCAGAAACTTTTACCGGGAAGCCGATTTTTCTGTAGGCTTCAATTGTTGAATTCAAAAGATCAGGAATCTTTATCGTGATGCTATACATGACTTTTGTATGGGGGTGTGGGCATATGCTCCCGTCAGTGTCTGAAAGCCCTCTCAAACAGGCAATAAGTAATTCCGGATTATTAAAATAATATTCAGGTATTCGGGCTTTTGCTTTTTTCTTGTTTCCAACCACAAAAATCGAACTACTTAGGAATTCTGCCACTTCTTTACTGTATAAAACTAGCCTTAGTGACTTACTATTTCTTGATTTGTAAATTGATGGTTTTTGCATAAAGAGGTTTTCAAACATTGGCGAAATCTTTTCGGTAAAATATTTGTAGTCGTGTATTTGGTGCCCGCTGATGCATAATCCGTTGTTTTTTGAATAAATACACCCGTCACCCAGAAGAACTCCGCATAGTTCTGCCAGCTGGACAGAATCCATAGGCGGTTTCCTGATTTGTAGCCGTTTTCCGTATTTTATAAAAGTTGTTTTTAACTTCCCCAATTCTTTCACAGGGACTCCTGTAAGCTCACATAGTTTGAGAATCCTGTAAATCGGGGCCCTGATTGCATCGCTGCAATAAAAAAATAATGTGCTTTTATTTATTCCCATAATTTTTGCTAATTCATTCCATGTTAAATTTAATTTGTTCTTGAAAAGTAGCAAGATTCTTCTCTGCTCTCTTGAGGGCACATCCAGAAACTCGGTCATACCTAAAATAATTTATTTTTTGTTTATATTCGCTTTCGGGGGTGAATTTCCGGTGCGCCGGGGATTTGAAAACTTCTCAGATTTATCCTTACCAACTTTCAAGAGCCCCTCTTTGTACTCATGTCTGAGTTCAGGCTCAAAAAAGGCTTCCTCAAAGAAAGGGCCATAGCCGCTAGACCACGGGCCCGAAAAAAAGCTTTTCTCCAATCTTTTTGCGCTAAAAAAACCTCTCCGAAGAAAGCTTTAAATACCCCTAACGCATAATAGTTTTAGGTGATTTCATTGAAGAGAGTCGTTAACTGGCGCATTGCGGGAAAAGACGTTCACATCCCAAAGCTTATTGGCGCTTTTCTGCTTTTTGCTGCAATAATACTGGTTGTAAAGGGCGGAACAGACATGTACACTTCCTGGGACAATGTTAAAGCGGTTAACACCTGCCTTTCCTCTTTTGACAAGGAGCCATGGGAAAATTTGCAGAGTTACGCTTTTTTTGACTGCCAGCAGATGGCAGGCAACCTTGGCTTCAGCGTCAGCGTTTCACAGGATTCTTTGACTCCGCGCCAGATGGGCTCTGCTTTGCTTGGCCCGATTGCCGCATTTTTTTTCTGGCTCGCAGTGCTGATAGGAGTTTACCTCTTTTACAGGACCGGGGAACTGGTTGTTCCATTGGAAGAATCTGTCCAAAGAATAAGAAAAAAATAGAAAAAAAAGGGAAATGGTTTTTTTCCCTTAAGCTGAAAGCGTGATTGTCTTCACTTTCACGCTTCCGATTTTTCCCTTTCTCAATCCAACAAGCGTTTTAACGCCTGCTTTTTCGGCTTCATCCGCAAGCCTTGCAGTGATGACACCGTCAAAGACAACGGTTTCAACGCCCTTGTTTTCGGAAAGCGATTTAATCAGCTCCCTTACAGGAACTTCTTTGAGCTCTTTTCCTTCTGCGTTCAACAGCAAAGCGGAAAGCTTTCCCGAGATTTTCTGCATTAACGGCCGGAACAATGACTGTTCTTCCGCGCTTGCAGTGGGCTTGATTTCCTCTTCTGCCACAGGGCTCAAAGGCTTTAATGGGGCATATGAATTTTCAGTAAAGCTGCCTGTGCTTGGGTCATCCCTGTTTTCCCTGAATCCATAGCCTCTTGTGCCCCTGTCTCTTGCGCCGAAAGGCTTTCTAGGCCCAAAGTCCCTTTCAGGGCTTCTTGGGCTGCGTGAAAACCTGCCCCTTTCCCTCATTGGAGGGCCGCGCATTTCGCTGCTTCTAAAGCCCCTTCTCGGTGTGCTTTCAAAGCCATCTCCTGCAGGCCTTTTTCTTTTCAGTGAAAGAAGGATTTCCTTTCTTTCAAGCTCTTCAACTTCTTTTCCCGCAGGGGCATTTGCAATGAAGTCAACTTTCATCAGCGACTGGAGTTTTCGTGCATTCAAATCGCCGCCCCTGTCGCCGTCAACGAAAAGCGTTACCTCCTTGTTCCTGCACAAGTCTAGGAGGCTCTGCGGTATGTTAGAGCCGTTCATTCCGATGACGTTCTTCAAACCGTTCTTTAAAAGGGTCAGGACATCGGCTCTTCCCTCCACGATTATTATTGAATTGTCTTCAAGGACTGTGGGGCCGCAGGGCAGCTTGTCAGGCCCGAAGCTCTGTATTTCCGCTGTCCTCATGTCATCCCGAACCTCTTCCGCCAAAACATTTGATTCAGGTATCTGCTCTGTCATGAATTTTTTGAGCAAATTTTTTGCGCGGTCTGTGATCTCTTTTCTTTTCACTCGTCTAGTGTCCTCAATGTTCAGTGCCTCAAATTTTGCGTCGCACGGCCCAACCTTGTCCACGCTTTCAATTGCCGCAGCCAAAATGCTTGTCTGCACCATGTCCATGGAGCTCGGTATGAGCACATCGCCTTTTGTTTTTCCAAGCGACGTGGTTGTAGTAATCTCTATTCTGCCTATTTTCCCGTTCTGCTGCAATTCTTTGAGGTCCATGTCCACGCCCAATAATCCTTCGCTTTGCCCGAAAATAGCGCCAATCAAGTCGGGTTTTTCAACGATTCCGTCCACCTCGTACTTCATTTTAATCATGTACTTTACAGTATCCAGATAAGTCTTTGCCATAATTCTTTCACTCCTATGCAAATTTTTTTTCTCAGAGAATCAGAGCCTGTTCTGTTGGAGTGCTTTCAAGGCATTCAAAACTTTTTCCTTTGAAGTGTTTTCTACAAGCAAAACCTTTTTTTTGCTTTTTTTTCCCTTCACAATTCTTGTTTTCGCCTTGAATAATTTGCTTAATTTTTCCTCTATTTCCTCGTTTGCCTTTCCTTTGAAGGCTGGCTCGGAAGCGCTTACCTTAAGCGCCCTGCTCCATTCATCCGCTTCCATTAAGCGGAATTCCTTTCTGCCTGCAACCACTTCAACGTTCAAGAAAACGTTTCCGTTGCCTTCACGCAGAAAATCATCGAATTTTTTAAGCTCCAAATTAAGCTCTCAATTTTTTTAAAGCACTCATAACAGCGTGATGCAAAACAATAAAACAACTGTTTTCAATCGCAACCCGCTGTTAAATCAAGATGCTCCGATTCTAATACATAAATCGCACGGGAAAAAGAATATTAATATATGGGTTTCCAGGCAACAAATTCAAGGGCGAAAGAATGGCGTTTAAGTGGTTTGAAGGCGGGGCAAGAGCCTTTTTTGCAAGGCGCAGGAAAAACAAAGCCAAACCAATGCCCATGGAAGCAGCGGAAAAAGAAGCTGCATCACGCCAAGCAGAAGCGCATTGTAACGGGCTGCTTGCCAGAATAAATTCTGCAAATTCTAGCAGCCTTATTGAAATTGATGGGGAAGTTATGCGCGGAAATTTGCCGCGCAATAAAAAAACCCTGCTTATCGGTGAAATAGCCCTCAAAGAGTTTAGGATAAATGCAGGAAACATTGCCAATCTTGTGGGATTGAATGAACTTGAAAAGGAAATTAGTGAAAGCGGCTTATCTGATGACTCAAAAAGACAGCACCTTGCAATCATTAACGAAAGAAGAAACGCACTTCAAAGGAGAGGCTGATTTTTTATGGCTCATTACGCTAAAGGCGCCAACGCGGAAAGGGAGTTAATCCACTTGTTCTTTGACCGCGGTTTTGCGGTTGTCCGCATAGCGGGTTCTGGCAAAACAGCTTTGCCTGCCCCTGACCTTTTGGCTTTAAGCAAGACAAAGAAAATGGCTTTTGAATGCAAGGCTTGGAATTCCAAGCACCTGGCCATTCCTTTGCTGCAAATGGAGGAACTCATTGGATGGTGTGAAAAAGCGGACATTGACGCTTTTGTCGCATGGAAGGTTCCAAGAAAAGGCTGGCTTTTCTTAAAACCCGAATTCTTCAAGAAAACAGCCAAAAACTACATGATTTCGCTAAAAGAAGCCTTTCACAAGGGCCTTAATTTGAATGTTGTAGCAGGGGTTCAGGCAACTCTTCCCTCATGAATAAAAACCTTTTCCACCCCATTTCTTTAAGTGATTCTGATTGATTGAAATGGATTTAACCCTAATGGAATTGGAAAAAATTCGCGCCAAGGAAAAGGGCTTGCGCGCAAAAATCCATTTGGAAAGCGCAATCAATTCACTGCGCCAATACAACAAAGTCAAGGCGCCAAACGAAAACGATTTCTGATTATTTGATTAAAAATAAACTTTTTTCAATTTACTTTCGGTTTACTCTCTGTCTTGTAATTCTGGGTGCGGCTATAAGCCTTGGGGGCATTACACCAAACTGGTGCCTGGAAAGCTTTTTTTGTGCGGCAGATCCAAACATATTTTCATGCATTAATTTAGCGGTTGTTTTCGTCAATCGCAATTCCATTTCCTCAATTATTCCTCTTGACTTTGAGTTTATTACTGCCGCTTCTTGCGTTAGGTATGCATCATGGAAATGTTCCCATTGCCGCATTGCATTTGTAAAATTAATTTTGCTCATTTGGCTTAAAATTTTGAATCTTTCTTTAACTGGCTTTGCTTCAACCGAAGAAAACACTTTTCTGAATTCAGGGGGCAAAAACGGCCTTAATGCCTGCAGCATTGATTCAACATACAGCAAAGGGCGGTATTTTTCCATGAACTGCTTATGCTGTGCATCTCTTAGTAATCCAAGCTGTTCTGCAGCCAGCAATGTGCTTTGGGGCGACCGATTCTTATGAATCAATTTCATTAATAGCCCAATGTTAACCCCGTTTTTTGATTCATTTAACAAATACTCGAATTTTTCGCTTTCCTTTTGGTTAAAACCGTGGTTTATTTTCGCTTTTTTTATGCAAAATTCAACCATGTCATGAACTTGCTCAGGGTATGCTTTTTTGGCCATTAATCACACTATCTTTTTTCATTTTTGGTTTTTTCTTTCTCTGCGTTTCTTTGCCTGTTCGGCTCGTTGTTTTTTCCGCAAAACTTCAATATGTTTTTTCCGCAACCATCTTACTAGTTCACTGGCTTTATTAGGCCCTTTTGACTCGGAGTTTCGTTTTGGGGTTATTCTCTTCGGCGGTCCAGCCATTTTTTTCACCTCACTTGCCTAATAACTTGTTCTGCTGCCTGCTCCAGGCCTTGTTTGGAGTTTCCGTGGCGTGTCCAATCAAGCCATTTTCTTTGCAAATTAATTCGTATAACTTTCTCTGCTTTGGCGTCTCCATCACGTTCGGATGTGTTTTAAAATATTCAGCGTAACGTTTTGGAAAAGAAGCTCTTTCCTCCAATATCATCTTTTTTTCTTCTTCGAGTTCCTTAAGGTCAATTTTCGGAAACATCATTTTTTTCACCTTCAAACAATAGTCGCAACAAACAGCATTGTTATTCCAATCAATGCCATGATGATTGTCAGTATTAGCGTGTCAACAGAGAAAATGCCTTGGAACACTGTGAAGAAAAGATAGAGGTCTGATAAGCAGAAGGCAATTCCCAAAACAAGCAATAGCCTGCTTATCCAAACGTTTCTGCTTCCAACTCCTTTAACCTTTAATTCATCCATGTCTGCCTGTGTTTCCTGAACCGCTTCGCCTAACTCGTTTAGCTTTGCCCTCACTTTTTCGCTTAACTCAGCCATTCTTTGGACAGTGTCGCTAATCTGTTCCTGGTATGTTCGGCTTTGCCCTGTGATGTCCCTTTCATACTGCCTTATGTCAGCCATTACCGCTTTCTCTATTTTTTCCTTTGATTTTTCGCTTGCCGTGCTTGCCTGTTCTTCTGCGAATGAAAGCATTCCCGCTTTTTCTTTCTCCATTTGCGTTGAAACAATTTTGGCTATCTCCGAGCGCAGTAATGCAAACGTGTCAGCCTGGCCTAAAAGCAATAGGCGTTTTGCCTTGTCAGGTTCAACGCCTAACTCTTGAAGTGTTTGTATTATTTTCTGCTCGCTTTCGCCGTCGCTCACCATTTTCTGGATTATTTCAATAATGCTTGCATCGCCTGAAGCCTTTTCTTTAGCCATAAAAACTCATTTTCATTCCTTTACTTCCACTTCTTTCTGGAAGTTTTCCGTATTATTTAGTGCACTGACATTAAAATAGATTGTGGTTTTGCCCGCCAGTTTAGGCGTTAAAATGAAGTTCACTTTCTTGCATCCGCCTGCAGGCAGCTGCTCTATCTGCGTTGCGCCTGAGGCTTCCTCGAAAAATTCAAGGTCATGGCTTTCCCCGACAATTATGCCTTTTGCTTCGCTTCCCTGGCTGCAAACGCTTAACGCAATCGGGAAAGCAAATCCCTTGAATGCAAAGTCCTGGATTTCAAGCGTGTAAGAAAGCCTTAAGCCTGTTCCACCGTGCAGCGCTACTGCCTTCTCAACTGCCTGGTGGAATGGCGCTTCCACAATTATTGTAACCGAGGGCATGCCCGCGGGAAAATTGTAGTCAACAATGAATTCGTTTCCGGGAAAAAACTCGGCAATGCTTTTCAGTTCTTTTTTTCTCCCGAACTCGTCAAGGAAACTGACCGTAACATCGCGAATCAGCCTGTTGGAGTCATTCCTGACCGCAATTTCCTTGGCGCCTGTCAATCCATTGATTCTTTCCTCTACATTCAGGCCCGCATTGAAGAAAACAAGGTAAACCAGAATCAATCCGAAAATAAGGTACACTACGCCGAAAGAAATTATTGCGGCCTTTCGCTTTTCTGCAATCATAAAAGAAAAAGGCATTTAGGGTATTTAAGTTTAATCTGTTCCAATTCCAAAGCTTTATTTAATTCTTATTTTCCCCAACTGCCACTCACGCAAAAGCTTTCTCGCCGCCGCATGCACATTCGGCTTTCCGCCTTTCATTAACAGCCTCTGCTTTAACGCGATTTCCTCCAGTAATTTTTCCGCGTCAATTTTTTCCTTAACGCCGTAAGCTTCTTCAAATGCTTTCGGCTTTTCCTTTAACACGAATTCAATGAGCTTCAGCGCTGTGCCCTCTGCGTCCTCAAGCTGTTCCGGGTTTTTTGCGCCAATCAAAGCCAAATCAGTTTCATCCTTTTCCTCAAACGGAATCACTCCAGGGGAATCAATCAAAAGCGTTTTTTCGCTAATCCTAACCAGTTGTTCGCCGCGCGTAAAGCCAGCGGTGATTGATGTGCGCGCAGCCTTTCTTCCAGCCAAAGCATTAATGAGAGAGCTTTTTCCAGTGTTAGGGTAGCCGACAACCGCGACTTTCGCTTTTTCTCCTTTTGAGATTTTTCCAATCTCAGTGCGAAGCCCGTTGATGCCAAGTTTTTTTGCTGATGAAACGAAAACGCACGGCGCGTCCTTTACAATTTCTTTTTTTTCCAGTTTTGCTTTTCTCGCTGAAATCAAATCAGATTTGTTCAACGCAATGATGAGTTTTTTCCCCTGCTCTTCAACCAAAACCTCCAAATCAGCGTTCCTTGTTTTCTCAGGAAACCGCGCGTCAACTACCTCCACAACTATGTCGGCTTCCCTTACAATTTTTTTTATTCTCTCCCAGAACCCAGGCAATTTAATCGCCCCGGAAAAAGCCGCTGAAAACAGAGAAAGAAATTTTCAGCAGATAAATTCCCCCAAAAACAAGAATCGCTATAACCGCAAGCCATCCAATGGGATTCAACTGCGACAGCAGGCCAGGCATTAGGAAAGCGTTCTGGAATTGCGTGAGCCAAACCATCAGTGCAAGCGCTGTTCCAAGCACAAGGAAAGCCAGTGCAAGCAGCATTATTTTATTGAATGGAATCATTTTTTCACAGCAGTTTCAGTTTTCCAGTGAACTTGTCCAATTCGTTTTCCGGTGCAGGGCCTATTCCAACGGCTGTCGCGCTTCCGCTTTCAATCTGCGTGTGCCCCGCATCCCTTATCAGTGCCGCGGGAATCGTTCTCTTAATCGCTTCAAACAACTCAAGCAGTTCTTTCTCCGATGCAACCTTTAACACGACTTTCATTTGCCCCTGTTCCCTCCAGTGTTCAACCCATTCGGGTCTCTGTTTCTGTGTTTTCTCCAAGGCGGCAATGGATGCATGCGCTGACTGGGCGCCGATTTTTCCCTTGCCCATCTTTAAATCCGTCCGAATGAGAATGGCTTGCTTGAATTCCATGAAGAAAAAGTGTTGCCATGGTTTAAAAAATTCTTCCATTTTATCTATTTTTCGGCTTTATGGGCATAATATGAGGCAAATGAGATATCGGAAGAAAGCCACTTGCGCGAAAAAAACCACGATAAACAAGACTATGTTAAACGCACAGCACGGCGCGGCAGTCAAAATGAACGCGGTTTTTGGAATAATTAAGCAAGCCGGAAAAGAAGGGCAAAAAATAACTACAAAGGAAATACGCCGGATTCTGCAGGAAAAAGGAATTGCTGCTTCAGATAAGTCTATTTCAGGGTACTTGCTGGTGTTTAAGGATTCAAATCTTGCCCCTGAAACAAAGGCTGCTATGTCAGCCATACACAGCGCGGGTGGGAAAAACGCTGCTGGGAAAAAACTTTCTTCAGCGTACCCTAAAAAAGTGACTGCAAAAAAGTTGATTGGGCTTTATGAAAAATTTTTAGCGCGCAAACAAACGGACGTGGCCGCCTATTACCGCACGTGCCTTGAAAGCTTTCAGATGGTAGTCCCAAGTGGCGATTCGCTAAAAGTAATCCCTTTAGCCCGTAACCGTTTCGGCTCATTCGTAAGCGGCTTTAACCGTTCAAGTGCCGAGGAATTAGACATAAACCAATTATCAGATGCGTTTGATGCTTATTTCAAAAGCCAAAAAAACCAGTGATTTTTATTGCTGCCCGTCGCCGTTGAATCCTTTAAAGCACAGTTTTTTTGTCAAGCCGTTTTTTCCCCAGAGAAAAGAAAAAGAGGCTTCTTCGCCTTTTTTGAGCAAAACCTGCTTGTCGCGCGGCTGCTCGTATCCCTTTAAAGTGAACTGAGTGTGGTATTTTACCACTGCAAACTCGCCGTTTGCCCTAACCAATGTGAATATGTCGCTTCCCAGGCCTTCAAACCTGTCAAAAGCCTCATTTTCTTCAACTTCAAAGCTTTTTTCCGTGACCTTTTTCTCAAAGGGCGGCCGCCAGTCCTGCTCTACATCCTTTACCTCAAAAAAAGCCTTCATTTTCCCTCACACTCTAGCAGAACAATATAAGTCGCTTAAATTTAAAATGGGTTTCGGTTCGGAAAGCAGAAAATCCGCGCCTCCAGCGTGCAAGGCAAGCCAATAAATCCCCCTATTTTCATCGCATTTCGCACCGGCAACTTACTCCCTCCAATGCTTTAAATACCCCTGAAGCGCAAGTTTTTCAGGTGATGTTTTATGGATGAAAATGTGAATGCGGTTATTGTTTCAAGGCAGGAGCCAAGCGTGCATTATTTGCGGTTTTACCCGAATGCGATTGCAGCGGCATAAGGTGAAAAGCCCTTTGCTGCACACTTGATTTATATGGGCAAAAGCATGTTCTCCAATGTAATCAATGAAGCCGTGAATGCAATTCATTCCGGTGAGGAATTAAAGCAAAACGCGGCAAAACACCTTTTTCCCCTGAAAACCGGGGACCTTTCCAAGTTCAATTCCCGTGAACTGTTAGAGGAAAAGCTTGTTTTTCCCGTTGCCCCGTGCTCCCTTGACTGCCGCATTTCAGGCGTTGATTCAGGCTTTGTGGGAAAAAACCTTGCATCCCTTGACTTAGTCTTGGTTCGCGCGGTTTCCGTTGCATTTGACTTTGAAAACGGAAAAATGGTGAAAGCGCTTTACTGGCCTGACTTTTACCATTTCCCTGAACCCGTTCTTTCAAACGGAGCATTGGACCATGATGAGGCTGGATGCTCAAAGAGCCTGGTGCGATTGCATAAGGAAATTTTTGCAGCAAAAAAAGCAATTGAAACTTTTTCCCCAAAATACTGTTTTTTGGACGGAAGCATTATTCCACAGTACGCTGACAAGCCGCGGAATGATTCAAGCGTGTGCAGCGATTACCATTCAATCATTGACGAATTCCAGTCGCTTTATGCGCTTGCCGAAGAAAGCAATTGCACTTTGATTGCATGCGTTGAGGACAGCAGGGGAAGCAGGTTCAGGGGAATATTGCAGGAGGAAATCCTTTCAAAGGCAAGGCTGTTTGACCCGAAAAAACTTGACAGTTTGTTTGACTCTTCTTTGCTTGACTATCTTTTATTGAAAGGCGAGAGAAGCTGTGCCTTCACTTATACGAAAAATATTTCCCAGCACCCGATTCTCAATGACTTTGAGGAAAAATGGAGCAGGAAAGTTCACGCGTTTTATTTGAAGCCCTCGCTTTACGACAGGCCATTGAGAGTGGAATTTCTTTCCAATGGCGAAAGCGTTTCCGCTAAAGCGAACGAGCTTTCCTCAGTGGTTTTTTCCCTGAGTTCTTTGCACCGCGAGTACGCTTACCCCAGTGTCTTAATTGAAGCCGATTTGAGGGCAAGGCTTCACCCCAACGAAATAGAGGCGGTTTACAACAAGATCTGGGATAAGCTCGGGAAACACGTGAAAATCCGCCTGCGAAGGGAGAACCGACCATTCTAAAAGTGTTTTTTATGAAGAAAAGATTTATTGCGGGAATTGAAAAAAGCAGGAATGCAATTTCAAGGGTTTTGAAAAAATTCGGCAGGGGCGGAAACAGGTAAAAGGTGCATTAAATGTTCGGCAAAAAGAAAGAAAAAAGCCCAAAGGAAACTTTCTTCAGGTTCTGCCCGCGCTGCGGCTCTGCAAAGGTTTCATTGACAACTGACTGGAAGGCTTCTTTAAGGGAATTCAGCGATGTTTGCGCTGAATGTGGCTTTGAGGCAAAACAGTTTCCAGAGGGATTGCCTGAATTTATCGCAGAATATCAAAAGAAATTAAAGCAAGAGAAAGGGGCCGGGCAAAATGAGTGAGGAAATCGGAACAGTTATTTCAACGCCTTTCAGCCCATCACCATCAAATTTGGAGTTTGTTGTAAACAAGGGCGTTGTTCACCGAGGGCAATTTGTTGAAATGGATTACTCTGAGGGAACGCTTGTCGCATTAATTGTTGATGTGTTCAAAACAAACCGTTACTTTGAGCGCGCTGAAAGCGTCAAGGAATTTGAAGCTTCCGGTGCAAAGCTGCTTGAGAGCTTTCCTACACACGAATGGGAATACCTCGTGGCAAAAACCCGCCCATTGGGTGTTTTCACTGCTTCGGCTTCAAAGCGCTCCACTTATCCGCCTTCACCGGGAACAAAGGTAAGGGTTGCTTCGGGTGAAAACCTGAAAAAATTTTTGGGCTTTGAGGAAAAAGGCCTTCACTTGGGCGAAGTTGAATACCATCAATTGCCTGTCAAGCTGAACATGAGCCGCCTGCTGAAAAAACATTTGGCTGTTTTGGCGATGAGCGGCGCGGGAAAGTGCACGAGCCCGTTTTCGGAGATTTTGCTTTCCAATGGAAAAACAGTCAAGATTGGCGAGCTTGTTGATAGGCAATTAATGAATGGTACTTTTGTTGAAGATGGCGTTGAAATTTCTCCAGACAATCCAGAGAATTTGTCAGTTGTTTCCATGGATGAAAACATGAATATTACTGCGTCAAAAATCACTGCTTTTATGCGAAGAAAAGCCCCTTCAAAAATGCTGCTGCTGAAAAGCGCAAGCGGCAGAAGCATTGAATTGACACCTGAACACCTGGTCCCGGTTGTGGATAATGGAATTAAATGGGTAAAAGCAAATGAATTGAATAAGGCGGATTACATTCTATTGCCAAAATTTTCTTTTGAGGGGGCTCTACACGAGATTGATTTTGTTGACATGTGGGCACATTCAACCAAGGTTTTTGTTAAGAATAAAAAAGTGTTTTCAATTATTAAGAAAAAATTAAAGGAAAAAAATTTGACCCGGAAAGAAGCGGCAAATAGAATAGGCGTAAAACAGGGTTCATTCTACAACTGGCTTTCTAAGGCAATTCCGTTAAAGAATTTTATCGAACTGTGCAATGTTCTTGGACTAGAGTTTACTTTGATAAAAGAGGATATTGATTTCCTTTGGCTTAAGGCGAAACACATTCCCCCCAAAGTTGTTGTTGATGAAAATTTTGCGCGGCTAATGGCTTACTGGCTTGCTGAAGGCCACAATGCAATCCAGCACATTCAATTCACCAACATTGACAAAAACATTCAGAAGGATTTCATAAAACTTGTTGAAACTGTTTTTGGGGAAAAAGCACATGGGACAAAAAGGAATGGCGAGATACTGGTTTTCAACAAGCTTTTGGCATTATCGCTGCAGAAGCTTGGTTTCACCTCCTCAAGCTGGACAAAGTTTGTTCCAGAACAAATACTGCTTAGCCGCGAAAGTGTCCGAAAAAATTTTTTATCAGCATTTATAGATTGCGATGGCTATATATCGGATTCCAAAACAGAAATCGAGGTTACGCTTGCAAGCCCGAAACTTTCACGGGGGGTGGACAGGATACTTTTAAGCCTTGGCTGCATTTCAGTTATCAAGCACAAGCAGCTAGGGGCCAAGATTTATCAGAGGTTATTCGTTAGAGGGGTTGAAAATCTGGCCCCACTAACTGGCTTGAAATTTTTGGTTGACTATAAAATGAATAGATTTGAGAAAATTTTCCAAGCAAAGGGAAACCCCAATATTGATATTATCCCTGATTGTCATCCTATTCTGTTAGAAATAATTTCCCTGCTTAATATGCCTCAACCGCAAAAAGAATGCAGAGGAACCAATAACTACATTTGCAGAAGGGACAACCCTTCCCGGAAAAGCCTCCTTCAGTTGATAAATTCATTCGAAAACAGGGCCAAGGAAATTGAGCAAGCAATCAAAGAATCAAACAATTTGGCCATTGGCCTTCCTCCCTTTAATGAAAGCGAGGCATTAGATGCAATAACCGAAGCTTATAATTCAAATCACACCTTTGCGGAAATATCTCGTGGGACGGGAGTTTCAGCAACAACTGCGCGAAGGATGGTTAGAGGAATAACAAAACCAACAAACAAAGCATTTTTACTTGCTGAAAATTCGTTTAAAATCCAAGGCAAAAGCAATCAGCAAATATTGTCAGTTGCGAACCTAGATTTATGCGAAGCAATAAATAAAATGCACGTGCTGATTAAAACGCTTGGCTATGAATTAAATGAAATCTGCAAATCAGCCAACATTCACAGGGGAGCAACATACGAGTATTCGCAACGCCAAAGGAAGCCAGCCTATTCAACGGTCTTAAAATTGGCTGAAAAGCTCAGAATTTGCGCCAGTGAGTCGGAACAAATGTTGTTGCAAGCCACAAGTAAAATTGAAATGCTGAAAAAACTTTCAGGTTGCCCGGTTTTCTATGACATGATAAAAGAAATAACTGAAGTCAAGACCGCATATGAATATGTGTACGACCTTTCCACTGAGCAGAAAAATTTTGTCGCTAATAATCTCTTAATTCATAACAGCGTTGCAGTCAAAAGCGTCATAGAGGAATTGCTTGACCGCAAAAAAGAGGATGGAAGGATTTCAATAATTGTTTTGGATGCCCACGGGGAATACGTTTCCTTTGCAGAGCAAAATCCGGGAAGCAAGTTTCGCGATTACAGTTCCAAGACAAAAATTGTTAGGGCGCGTGACATAAAAATCGGCGTGCCGAAATTAAGTGTCGGCTTGATTGCAAGCATTGTCTCAGGCCTGTCAGCGCCGCAGAAAAGGGAGCTTGAACGCGTTTTCTCAAGGCGTAAATCCGAAATGAAGGGCGGTTCAGGCCCCTTTGACTTGGCTGATGTCAGGAACGAGATTTTGCGGGACAAGGAAATGAAGGAGCAGACCTCAAAGGTTTTGCTTTCATGGATTGCCTCTCTTGAGGAACTTTATCTTTTCGGAAAAACCGATTTGCCTTCTTTGGCTGACCTGGTTAAGCCCGGGCAGCTCACAGTGCTTGATTTTTCCGATATAGTCAACATGAAGAAAAAACAAGTGATAGTAGCCTATTTTGCGAAAAAGCTTTTTGAGGAGCGCAGGCGCAGGGCAATAGCGCCGTTCCTTTTGGTTGTGGAGGAAGCGCACCAGTTTGCGCCTTCACAGGCAAAAGAAGAATATGCTATTTCAAAAGGCATTATTGAAACAATCGCAAGGGAGGGAAGGAAGTTCGGCGCATCGCTTTGCCTTATTTCCCAGCGCCCAATCAACCTCTCCACAACCGCATTAAGCCAGTGTGTTTCGCCTGAAACCAAGGTCATTCTTGCAGATGGAGAACAGAAGAGTATTGATGAATTAAAAAATAATTGGCAGGATGCCCGCATTTTAAGCTGCAATATTTTTGAAGGTAAACTAGAAAAAAGCCAGATATCAGCATACTTAAAATTAAATCCTGCGTCAGAAAAAAGGGCTTGTTTTAAAATTTCTACAGAATTAGGCAGGTCGCTTAACTGCACAGCAGATCACCCGCTGTGGGTTAGGGATAAGTGTTGGATAAAAGCAGAGGGCTTGCAAAACGGAGATTTTGTGGCAGTGCTTCCTGTGGGACCAGCGTCTGGCGGAGATAGGTGTATCCTTAACATATCGAGTGAAAAAATTGCTAAATTGTTGCCGAATACCATTAATCAAGCCAGATTATTCAAAAATTTGAGAGATAACGGGCTCATTGACCAAGACATCGAAAAAAGCAAAGTTCTTGCCCTTGCCAGGCTCACGGGGCATATTTTTGGCGATGGAACCCTGCACCCACCTTATAAAAATCCAGAAAACCAACATTTGCTAAGAATAACTTATTCGGGTTCCGAGGAAGACCTTAGTGAAATCAAGAAAGATTTGTCATTACTGGGATTCAAGAGTAATCAGAAAATATCGAAGGAAGAGAAAATATCTTATTCAAATTTTGTTGATTTTGGCAGAAGAATGATTAAAGGCACAACAACCTATTTCAAAACAGGGGTTGTAGGGCTATGGGCTGTACTGCGAGTTTTGGATTTGCCACTCGGCAACAAAACAACTAATGCCATTTTTGTTCCACAATGGATATTGAACGGCGATAAGGACATAAAGAGGGAATTTTTGGCGGCTTTTTGTGGCGCCGAGTGTTCAGGAATTCGCTGGAAGAAAGACAGGTTTCCTGAAAGGCTTGTTTTGCCTTTTTCTAAAGTTGAGAATCTTTTATCCAATGGAGAAATTTTTGCCAGCCAGATTATTAATCTTTTTAAAGAATTTGGAGTTGAAAGTTCGCTCTACAAAAGGGACTATGTGTTTAGAAAAGATGGCGCAAAAACGATTCAGTTTATCATCTCGATAAGCAGAAACCGCAAGAATATTCTTCAATTTATTGGTAACGTAAATTATCGTTATTCGGTTAAAAGAAGAGCGAATGCATTGAATTGTTTGGAGTACTTAAAATGGATTGGTACAAAAACTTCCGAAAAAGTATCTTTCTGGAAAAAAATTAATGGGCTAACTAACGAAAAAACTGCCGCTGAAATAGGTTTAACTTATAACATGAACAAAAAAGTAGTAAATAACTGGGCTTCGATGACCGCCCAACAGGTAAGATTGGCGCCTTGCGATAACATCCCGCGTTTCTCTGAATGGCTGAATCAAAGAACAGAAAACCTTTCACAGGGTTTGATTTGGGACAAAATAACCGAGATTACGCCCATTGAACTCAATGATGTACGGGATATTACTGTTCCGAATTACCATTGTTTTTTTGCAAATGAATTTTTAACGCATAACTGCAACACGCACCTCATTTTGCGCGTAACCAACCCATATGACTTGAAGCACATCGGCGAGAGCTCCGAGGGCATTGACAGCGCAAGCCTTGACATGATCACCTCTTTGCGCGTTGGGGAAGGCCTTTTGGTCGGGGAAGCAGTCAACTTTCCTGTGTTTTTCCGCGTGCGCAAAAACAATTCCGCGGAATCCAAGCATGAAATTTCCTTGGAGGAAGCCGCGAAAAAATTCGAGGAAGGAAAAGACGAAAAGGAAAAAGAGGCAGAGGAATTCCTGTGAGCATTAAAATGGCTGGGAAGAAAATGAAAAAGATTAAACAAATACCTGGCAGATACAGAATCGCCAAAGACCCTTGGCGTTATTATTCTTTGAAGAGGCTTGCAGAGGAAGGCGATGACGCAGAAGACTTATTCGAGTTCTGAGTAATTCGTTGTAATAATTTCCATTTGCTCAGCCAATCCTTGACTGGCTGTTTTTCTGCTTTTTCTGTATCCTCCCGCTGCCGCCGCTGTCCTGCCCAAAAACGCCTTTGTCCTTGAAAACAATCTCTGTGTGGGGGTAGGCGAATTCCACGTCTTTTTCCGCGGAGATTTTTTTCCAGACAGTTTTTGTTATTTCGTGCCTGAATTTCTGCATTTGGTCCGCAACAACGTAATACCTTAGCTTCATGTCAACTCCGCTTGCAGTGAAAATGTACCTGACAAATGGCTTTGCCCTTGCCTCTTCAACGAAGTTTGCAGTCGCCTCTTCAGCTGACTCTCTTGCGATTTTTTCCGCTTTTTCAAGGTTGCTTTCATAAGTGAATGAAACAGTTACCTCGTCCAATACATACTTGTCCTCGAAAGTGTAATTGATTATCGGCATGTCAAAAATAATCGAGGTTGGAATCAGTATGTCGCGGCCGCTTGACTCGTCACCCGCAACTGTTCCGCCGACTTCCCTTAAATTGATGTAGAAAACCGATATGTCCGCAATGTCCCCCTTATTCGAGCCGATTATCACCCTGTCCCCAATCCTGAAAGGCTTTTTGATGATAAGCATTAGCCATGCAGCTATTCCTGTTATCGGTTTCTGCAGTGCCCATCCAAGTGCAGCGGAAAGAAGCCCGATGCTCAAGCCCAAGGCAGTCAAGTCCCGTGAGAAAAAAACAAGGATGAGCACGAGCACAAGGAACCAGAAAAGATAGGTGTAAATTTGAAGGTAAACGTCTCTTTCCTGTTTTTTCTTTACAACGTGCAAAAAAAACCTTGTGAAAACCCTTTTCAGGACAACAAACGCAATTACCGCAATTATCAAAAGGATTATGAGCTGAAAAATGTTGGGAAGCAGGGCAGTGAACAAGCCGGACAACAGGCTGAACGTTGAATAAATTAATTCAATCAAACTGGAAATCATTTGCCTAAGCACCCCTTAACACTAAACAAAAATAAAAAAACTAAGACCTTTCCGGAATAATCCTTCAGGAATCACCAGCTACTGCTGCTTTTTGATGACTTGGACTTCTTGCTGCTGCTTTTTTTGCTGCTGCTTTTCTTTTTCTTTTTGCTGCTCATAAAATTCAACCTCCCTTTAATATTGTATATTAGGAACGCATTTGAGGTTTAAAACATTTGCGGTTCAATAAGCGCACCTTTTATCCGCGCCTTCACTGCGAAAGGCAAGCCAATAAACTCCCCTGTATTCACCCATATCCGCACCGGCAATCCACTCCCTCTCCCTCCAAGCCTTTTTAAGGCGGGAAATTCTTGATTTTTTCATGAGCGCTCCCAATACGCTTTACTTAACCAGTGCGGAGTATCTTGACGATAAAATGCAGGCTGTTCTGCAGTTTGAGAATTCCGGAAAAAGGATTGTAAGGCGCTTTAAATTCCATCCAAAGCTCATTGTTTCCCTTGATGACGCGGCAATAGGCCTTTTCAGGGAGATTGCAAGGGAAAACGAACTGACTGTTTTTTCCGTGAAGCGTATTTCCCAAAGTGCCGCGGAGGTTTGCGCGCCAAATTTTTCAATTTTAAAGAAGCTTAACAACATTTTGCAGAAGTTCTTCAATGCAAGGACTGTTATGCCTGAACCCGCAAGGCAGTTTTTGATTGAACGCAACTGGAGTTTTTTCCAGGAGTTCGAGTTTTTCTCCGAAGGCATTTCATCAAAAGAGTTCGCATCCGTGCCTGATTCTTTTCTTCCTTTCCTTAGCAAGACGGTTTTCGCGGAACTCGGCGCTATGTTGAGGCGCGATTCATCTGTAGCGGAACGCTTGGTTGAAAGGATTGCTCTTTCATTCGCTTTGACTGTTCCGTTTGAGCTTGTTCCAAAACAGCAGTTTCTCCAGCTCGAGCTTTTCCTTGAAAAAATTTTTTTCAAAAACAACTTTGCATTGCCCAAGCATGAAAACCTGAAAAGCGAAAGCCGGGCTGCCGCATCAAACAGGAATTTTTTTCCCGCGGATTCAACAGAGTTAAGCTTCACGGGAATCTGGCCAAGCATTTTTTCCTCGGATTTCCTTAACCTTGGCTTTGAATCCATTAACTGCGCTTGCTGTGCCCCCGATTCTTTTTCCGCACACAATGTTCTTCCATCTTCCCTTGTGGAAGTTGAATTTCTTTCCAGCGGCTTTTTTTTCAATTCATTCAGCGAAAAATTCGCGCGCGAATTCCATGAAAAAAACGCGTCAAAAAACGAGAGGCTTTCCTTTCAAAACGAATGGTCAATGCAGTCAATTCCATTGGGGCCTTTCAATGAAGGCGCGAGGGCGCAATTGCTTTTGCCTGACGCTTTGGAGCTTGAAGGCAAAGGCGCTATACGCATTCTTTCAGGAAATGCCCTTGAATGGGTTTGCACTAAAAACGAGTCCTTTCTTTCAAGGGAAATAAATTCCCTTAACTCAAAAATCTCGCTTCTCCGCCGCTCGGTCGAGGCAATGGAGAAAAACGCTTCACAGGGCAAAACGCTTTTTTCCCTTGAACAGCTTTCCCTTGACCCTGATTTCTTCTTCAAATCCAAGTCACTTGAAGCCATTAATTCTTTTTTATGCATTTTTCCAATGCATTTGCTTTCCCCGGCTTCAAGGTTTTTCAGTGAAAAAATTGCAAGGGCATTGGAGGCGGTTCAAGCTGAAACCCTTTTCAAGTTCAGGGAATTCAGCAAGGCCAGTGGCGCAAGGTGCTTTTCTTCAAGCATTTTTCGGGCCTTTGTTGCATCTGATTCCGCGCTTTCCTTGGCGCAAAAATTCTCAAGGGAATTCGCATTGCCTGCGCCGGCAGTGGTTTTAAGGAACAGGCGCTGACTGCATGCACCCGCATCCAACTGTTTTTTAACCCTTTTCCATGGGAAATTACTTAGTTATTTTCCCCCAAAGTTCACTGTTTTTTTGGTGATTTGATTGGATAAAATTACAAGGTTTGAGAGGGCGCGTTTGCTTAGCGCCCGCGCTTTGCAGTTGTCCTTGGGCGCGCCTTCACTGGCGAAAGCCCCAAAGGACTCAACTTACAGGGACATTGCAAGAATAGAATTTGACACAAAAATAATTCCCCTTGCGGTTATAAGGGAGTATCCCACAGGCGACGTGAAACGAGTTGAGGTGTGCTGAAATGGGCAAAGCGGTTCCAAGAATAATCAAGGTAAGGGCAGAGGAACTGGTAAATGAAATGCCAGGCAGCTTTTCAGTTGACTTTGATAAAAACAAGGAAGTCCTGGCCACAATGGACCTTCCATTCTCAAAAGTCCAGCGCAATCTTGTTGCGGGATTCATTTCACGCATAATCCAGCAAAAAAACGAAGCAAGCAACTGATTCTTTCAATTTTTCTAAAAATCCATTTTTTTTGGGTTTGTTGCAGCATCAGCTCCTTTTTCCCTCTGCAATTCGTATAGGGATGCTGTTGCAGCGCTTTCCATATCCTTGTCATGCGTTATGATGAATATCTGTTCAACTAACGTTGGCAGGTGCTGCCTCATTACCTCACTTAAGCCCTCGACTGTTTTTGTGTCAAGGTTATGCGTTGGCTCGTCAAGTATAAGCCATGAAAGGTTTTGCGCCAAGACAAGCGAGACCGCTGTCCTTAAAGTCAATGCGACTGCGCTTCTTTCCCCGCCGCTCAAAATTCCCTCAACCCTTACCCATTTGCCTGAACGCTCTTTTGCCATGACCTCGTACTCGCCTTCATCCACTGCAATTTTTGCGCTCAAATAATCGCCGTAAGGGTATATTCTAGGCCAAATGTCATCCATTGCCTCGTTCACCGCGCCTATAAGCGATTCCCTTAACTCTGCCTGCGTTGCCTTCAATGCATTCACGAAAATGGATAGCTTTTCGTTTTTTTCCTCAATGCCCCTGATTTTTCCGCCGGCTTCTTCAATCTGTTTTTTTGCCTGCTCCATTCTTTCAATGCCTGCGCTGATTTCCTTTGCAAGCTCTTTTTGCGATTCAGCCTCTTTCCTGAGCGCGTGAATCTTTTCCTTTGCCTTGCCAAATTCAACTTTTTCACCGGAAAATTTCTGCTCGTCAAATTCAAGCTTTTGGATTTTTTGCTCAGCGCCAGCCATTTCATCAACCGCATTCTTCAATGACAATTCAATTTTTTCAATTTGCTTTAATGAATCCGCTTTTTCCTTCAATACTGCCTTTTCCTCTTTCAGTTCGTCAATTTTCCTTTCAAACGCCTTTTTTTCCTTAACAAGCAGCGCTTTTTTTTCCTCAAGCTTGTTTTTCTCCCCAAGGAATTCCTTTGCCTTTTCAGCAATTTTTTTCTCCTCCAAAAGGCTTTCCTCCAGCAAGGCATGCTGTGCCTCCTGGCTTAACTCGCTTTTGCACACAGGGCAGCGGCCCTTCGCTTTCCCGAGCTGCTGCTCTTCTTCCTTAAGATCCTTTAAGCGTGCTTCCGCTTGGGCTTTTTTTTCCAGTGCCTGCCTGATTTTTTCCTCTGTCCCTTTTTCCAGCAATTCATTTTCTTCCAGTTTTTTCCTCTGGCTTTCAATTTCCGCCGCGTTTTTTTTCTCCTCTTCCGCGATTTTTTCCGCGGAGAAATCCTTTGCGTCTTTTTTCCTTTCGCTTAACTCCCTTTCCAGTTCGCTTTTTTTTCCCTTTGCGCCCAAAAAGACTTCATTTAGAGCGCGGAACTCCTTTTCTTTTGCCTCAAGTTTTTTCAGCGTTTCCTCTTTTTCCTTCAGCGCTTTCTCTGCGCCTTCCCTTTCCGCTTCAACTGCCTTGGCTTTTTCCTCTTTTTCCTTCAGCCTTTTCCTCGCTTCCTCTAACCCTTTTTCGTCGAATTTTTTTGCCTGCTCTTCAACCCATTTTTTCCGGTCATCAACTGTTTTTTTTAAGCGGTTTAGGGCGCTGACTGCGTTTCCCCTCACTGTTTCATACCTGTCCAATTGCAGGAGTTCATCCATTTTTTCCTTTCGGTCCCTCGGCGAAAGCCTCAGAAAATAATCCATTTGGTTTTGCTCTGAGTAAACCGCTCGGCTGAACAAGTCAAAGTTTACCTCCAAAATTCCCTCAATCCGTTCAGTTACCGCTGTTGTCTTTGGCCCAGCCAAAAGCCTTTCCCCTTCAAACAATTTTGCCTCATTGCTTCCCCTGCGGTTAATTGTCCTCTGCACCCTATAGTTTTTTCCCGCATAAGAGAAATCCATTTCCACTTTCGCTTTCTCCGCGGGATTCGGCTTGTTTGTTATGACCTCTTCCTGTGAAACCCTTTTTCCATTCAATGCAGGAAAAGTTCCAAACAACGCAAAGCAAATTGCATCCATCACGCTTGATTTTCCAGCGCCAATGGAGCCCACAAGCACATTTGTTCCTTTCCCGAACTCAAACTCGCTTTTCGCATGCGTGCGCCAATTCTCCAATGAAAGACGTTCAATCATGTAAATAGGCTTTAAGCGGAAAAACAATTAAAAGGGAACCAACTGCATAATCCAGGCTACTAACTGCGCTTAATTTTTACGGCCAGGTTATATCAATTCTGCACAAGAAATTTGTCTCATCCCGACTGACCGAAGACAGATAAATGTGGGGTTGAATAAGATGATTGAATGCCTCGTCTAAGTACTCGCCGCTCACTGCGCCATAATTGTTGATAAGATCGCCTTTTTGGTCATAAATTGAAAAACTGACTGCATTCTCTCTGGGGCTGGTGCAATAGGTTATTTTTATGTTCACTTTTTGCCCAGAATAAGACCCGCTTCCATCCACTATAATAGTCCCGCCTTCATAGTATGTTTCAGTTTTTCCGTGCGCGGATGTTATCGGCTCAACGGTTAGATATTGCGTAAATTCATTGTCATTTTCGTTGGATTCGGTTATATGCCACTCATAGTCAACCTTGAATATAATGGCTTTCTCTCCTGAATCCGAAAATGGCCCCAAGCTTGTTAAAAAAAACTCTTTTTGGCTATTCGCACCGATTCCATTAGGGGAGTACTTTGATTTTTTTTGCGGCGAATTTTCCGCTGTCACCCCAAATTGCTCGGTTATTGGAATATCCGTGGGATTGGAAACTTTTACTGTAGCCGTGTAAGGGGCGCCCTCAGTGATAGGGTTAGGATTGAAAGTAACTGAATCAATTACAAGATTAGGAAGTTTTTGGGTTGGATTTGCCGGAGGCTCATTTGTTGTTTCAGTGTTATAGTCGCTGCCTGGTAGTGAAACAATATCCCCCCTTTGTTTGCAGGCACCATTTTCGCAACCAAATTCGCAATAAGTTTTGATTTCCCCGACCACTTCGGAACCCTCGGCACAGAAAAAATCTTTCAGATACCTGCCTTCAGCTTTACCGCAATTGTTGTCAGCCTCATCGCAACAGGAATCCGCTATACTATCCCACCCCGTTTCCGTCCTGAAATCTACCACTCCTTTCACAAACAAGAATGGGCAGCTAATGGTTCGGCAGGTTAGTTGGTTGCCTCCTTCGTTATCAATGCATTTCCAAGACATTTCTGTACAGTCAGCGTCCTTTTCAGAACTGCAGCCCCTTGGGCAAAATGCATCGCCGTTAATACATTCAGTGATAAGCTCATAAACGCATTGTTTTGGTATGCCTGTACATGACTCTTTAGTCAATTCGTTTTTGTCATCGCATTCTAGAACATTCAGACATTTTGGCCCTGTTAAGCATTTCTGGGGGCAGCACCTATTGCTGTTAACTGCATTTATAAAATTCGTATCGCAAAAAGAGTCGTTACCGCAGATTTCCCCTCCAAAGGCAGCACAGCTTTTAAGCCTGTTAGCGCATGACTTTGGTGTTCCATCACAAGAGTCTTCAGTCATTTCATTCGAATCATCGCATTCAAGCGATGCAACGCAGCTTTTTCCTTCAGGCGCAAGCACAAAAGCGCAATCTTCTGAGCACGCCGCAGAGTTCTCGTCTTTCTCGCATATTCCGTTCCCGCATTCGCTTTTTTGTTCAGCGCACCCAAAAAGCAAGAGCAATGCAAGGATGATAATAAACGAAAGAAATTCTTTTTTTCGCATTGCAACAATTATGCTTTTTTTGTTTAAATACTTTGCTGATGCCTGCTTAAACCTCTTTTTTGAAAATGGAAAACAATAGGAACACAATTCCATAAACCGCCAGCACCGCGATTCCCTCCCATGCCATTGTTAGGGGGGTGCCTTTCACTATTACTGTTGTTATCAGGTTTGCTGCGGCAGTCAGGGGAAGCGCCTCGGCGAAGGCTGCAATTCCCGAGGGCATGAATTCAATGGGAAAAATTATTCCCGCAAGGAAAAGCATTGGAATCATTATCAGCAAAGAACTGAGGATTGCGGTTGACTGCGTTTTAGTGAAATTAGTCAAAAATATTCCCATTGAAATGAACACAACCGATACAAGCGCAAGCACCCCAAGCAGCGCCAAAATGCCTCCTGCAAGAGGCACACTGAAAAGCAGGAAGCCAACTGCAAATATTAGCAGCGCTTCCGCGACCACGAAAACCAGCTGCCCCAGAATTTTTCCGGAAAGCCACGCTGCCTTTGAGGTTGGTGAAAGCATTGCCCTGAATGAAGCGCCCTGCTCCCTTTCAAGCAGCACGGAGATTGAGGTCATAAGAAGGCAGGTCAAAAGCAAAACAATTGCAATAGCCTGGGGCAAGAGTATGGCCAAATCGTTTACTTCGTACATTTTTTTCTCGTTTATTTCAATGGGCTTCACAAGGTATGCTGGCTGGTAGTTTTGGAATTCGTCAATTGTTTTAATCAGGCTGTCGAGCAAGTCGTTTGTCGCAATAAGCTCTTTTTTTGTCTGCTTCTGGTATTCAAGCGCATCATCGAGCAGCGCGTTTGTCTCAGCCAATGTTTCTTCCAGGTATTGGACTGTTTCCTTGAATCCTTCAACCGCGCCCTTGCTTTCGTCAAGCCTTGAATCAGCTAGGCTAAGCGACTGCTCGGCTTCGTTCAGCTTTATTTTTCCCTGCCCTATGTCATATATCGCGCTGTCAATGTCCGCAATTGTTGAATCAATTTTCACAATCTCCGCATTAAGCCGGTTCTCTATATCAATTAGCTGGCTTTTTATTGGCTCAGGGCTTGCTTGCCTTGCAAGAATCACTGTATTTTTGATTGACTTGAGTTCGCTGCTGTAAGTTGACAGTTCGTCCCTTGCATTCATTAGTTTTGCCTTGTATTGGTCTAATTTCAGCCGTGAGTCAATGATTTCTTTTTTCGCATCAGCCAGCTGGGTTTTTGTATCCGAGTAATAAAAATCAAATGTTTCCAGCTGGCTTTTCATTGTTGCAATATCTATGCCGTTTATTTTTTCCTTTAATGCGTAAAGCCTTTGCTCCGCGTCATCCAATCCCTTTGTGAATGAATCGGTTTTTTTCTTCTGGCTTGCAAGGTTGTCCTTTATTTTTGAAAGGTCCAGCCAAATTTTTTCAAGTATTTCTTTTGACTTGTCGCCGCTGATCCTGTTTATTGCGCCGCCGGCGTAAGCCGAAATAGTCCTTGCGGCAAGAAGCGCCGAGTTATCATAATAGAGGTCTATGTTTATCTTGTCGTTAACGTCTTTCGGCGGAATTACCACAAGGCCGACTCTTGCAACCCTGTTTTCAATTGCGTTTTTCACATTCTCAGGGCTGTCTGCCTTGTAAATTTTTAGGTTCTGCGTTTCCCCAAGCTTTTCAAGAAAGTATGGTGCGTCAAAAAAACCAGTGCTGTCAGGCAGGTAAAGCGCCACGCCAACCTGTTCCAATCCAGCTTTTCCAAAAAGATTTCCTATTTCCGGGCTTCCGGAAAAAGCCGCGGCAATTGCGAAAACAATCAGCAATGGATAGATGACTATTAAAACCATTGCCATTCTCTGGGATTTAACCAGCCTTATTTCCTTTGACGCAATGCTAATGACTTTTCTCATCTTTTATCTCCTGCAGTTTAATGAAAACATCCTCAAGCCTCGGTTCCTTCACGATTGCATTGCCGACTGCAATGCCTGAATCTGCAAGCATTTCAGTGATTTTCGCAATCTTGTTCAGCACGTCTTCCTGTGATAGCCTGATGAAAAGCAGGTTGTTTTCCAGGCGCATAACCCCTTTTGGCAGGCGTTTCTCCATCAAGGCAAGTGCCTGTTTGTTTGGCGCGCCAGCCAAAGACAATACAAGCACTGTTTCCCCTCCATACTTCCTGATTAATTCTTCAGGCGTTCCTTCGGTTATGATTCTGCCTTTTACTATTAGCGATATCCTTCCGCATAATTCCTGCGCCTCATCCATGTAATGCGTTGTAAGGCAGACAGTCTTTCCCATTTGCTTTAGCTTCTTTATTTTTTCCCAGAAAAGCTCCCTCATGTTCGGGTCAAGGCCAACTGTTGGCTCGTCCATGAAAATTATTTTAGGGTTATGCACAAGCGAGCAGGCTGCGTTAAGCATTCTCCTGTATCCGCCTGAAAGGAATTCCGCCTTAGTGTTTTTGAAGTTTTCAAGGCTGAACCATTGGAGAAGATTTGCAATCGTTTCCTTTTTTTCCTTTCCATTAATGTTATAGATGCATGAAAAAAATTCGATGTTTTCAAGGACAGTGAATTTCCGGTAAAACATTTCCTCCTGCGGAATCACGCCGAGAATTTTGGATACTTCCTTGCGATTGCCGCCTATTTCTTTTCCATAAAATTTAACGCTTCCACTGTCCTTTTTCACAATCCCTGAAATTATTTTCGTCAGCGTGGACTTTCCCGAGCCATTCGGGCCCAGCAACCCGAAAATCTCCCCCTCGCACAAAGAAAAGCTGACTCCCTTCAGCACCTCTTTTTTTCCGAAGGATTTGCCAACGCCCGAAACCTCTAAAACCGCTGCACCCATGCTTAAAGTATAATGCTTTCGGGTATAAATTAGTTGCTGGCTGATTTCAGCGGAATTTTTACGGACGAATCATGTCCATATAGCCTATGCTTGTCTTGGCAGTAAGTATAACACTTTGCGCATATAGGCGTGGGCTTATTTTGCTATATGCATGATCATGCCGGCCAAGTTGAGTTGTTAGTTACACCTACAAAATAGGGATTACCGGGCTCAACTGAAAAATTATTTATAGGCACGTTGGGCACATGGCTAAAATAGCTCTGGCTTTCTGCAACCCACTTGCTTACAAGGTCACAGCCTGTGATTGAATTGCCGAGCCCGGACGCCGTAGTTATTTCAGGCATTCCATAAGGCAGGGATATCAAATTGACATTGGTTATGGGAGTTGTAATAAGGTTGAATTTAATTGATTCAGGAATTGTGCCCCTTAGCATGAATGTTGAAGGCTCTGTTACGCTAATCATATAACCGTTCCCGACAACCAATGGGAAGTCGCTTGAGGGCAGGCCGGTAGTATAATATGTATAGTTCTGGTTAACCGCAACCCACTTGCCTACGGATTCGCAACCCTTTATGCCAGCGCAGAGCTGTGAGGCTGTGGAATAGCCTGTGTTTTCTAGGCTTATGGCGATAAGGTTGTTGCTAGTAGTCGAAGTGACAACGAGATTAAATGTTTTCGTCTGGCCTGATTTGCAAGTTCCACTACTGCAACCAAACGGGCAATTATAATTATCCTGAACAATAAACCCCTGCGCATCGCAGTACCATTCAGCCAGCGTGTTTCCATTGCATTGGTCATACGAGCTAACTGTGCCGTCACCGCGGATTTTTCCGCTGCTGCTCCCAAATACATTGTAATCCCTTCCGCCATCCGAGTCTGTGCAGGGCACTGTCGAGTAGTTCACACACGCGCCATCAGAACAATCGTTTGGGCATAAATTTATTTGCTGGTCTGCAAACCCGCTTGCATTGCAAAACCATTCCAGCAGGTTGCCCCCTGTGCACTGGTCATAGGAAGTAACCTGGGTGCCGGTGCTTGCTTTGCCGTTGATATAGCCTTTAGTGGAATAATCTTTTCCTCCATCGGAATCAGTGCACGTGCTGTTCGTGTTCTGGACGCATGCGCCGTCAACGCAGCCATAGGGGCACGCATAATTTTCTTTTGCAAGGTAGCCCCCATCGCAGTGCCATTCGCTTAACCTGCTTTGATCAATGCATGTATCGTATGCTTGGCCTGACTGGTACACGCTTCCATTAGCCATTGTGCCTGATGAAACTCCTTTGATGTAATAGTCTTTGCCTCCATCGGAATCAATGCAATTGCTGTTCTCAGCCGGGTTTGAGGTGCACATGCCTCCAGAGCATTTTCCTGAACCGCAATCAAAGAAATGGACTTTTATGAACCCGTTTTCATCGCAAAAATATTCCCTGAGACCCGAGCTGGTGCAGTCATCAGTATAAGTTTTCACCTGCTGAAAATCTGAAAACTTGCCTGTCGTGCTTCCAGTGACTGCAAAATTTTTTCCGCCGTCGGTTTCTTCGCAGGGCGGGTTGAATTCTGGTCCAAAGCAGACCCCTTTATCGCAGCTGTTCGGGCAAGTGAATATTTCCTCTGCAAGGTAGCCTCCCCGGCAGTATGTTTTGTCATCAGATATTTCGAGGCAGTCCCGGCAATAGAATTCGTGCAAAACATTGTTCACGCAATAATCCTCTGTTCCCCGTGAATTATCTGATTCGGCGCTGTATCTCCCGTTACTCTTGCCGAATACGTAATGCTCTTTTCCCCCGTCGCTGTCAGTGCAGGGCATCTGCGTTAGCTGGCAGTCGTTGTCATTTGAGAAGGTGCATCCAAAACCGCATACGCCATCTCTGTTCACGCAGCCCGCCAGTTCCGTGTGCGTGCATTTTTTCGGCGTGCCAGTACAGGAGTCATTTGTTGCGGAATTATTGTCATCGCAGTCGGAATCATTCGTGCAGCCTACGCCGGGAACGCATTCCTCTGAGCAGCACCTGTTGCTGTCGGCTGCCCTTACAAAGTATCCACTGCAAGTGTAATTCGCTCCGCAAATTTCCCTGCCTAATTCGCTGCAAGTCTTTAGGCGGTTCACGCATCTTTTCGGGCTGCCCTCGCACGAATCCTCTGTTGCGTCATCTCCGTCGTCGCATTCCATTGACGCAATGCATGCCTTTCCTAAATTCATGTCTGCAAAAGAGCAGTCTGCTGCGCAACTGATTTCGGTTTCATCTTTTTCGCATATCCCGTTGCCGCATTCGGATTTTTTCTCAGGGCACCCTGAAAGCAATACCAGCACGGTGGCAAGCAGCAGAATTGCCGCTAAAACTTTTCCTTTCATCGCTATACTTTTGTCTTTTGAGTATATATATTTTTTCTTTGGCACAGAAATCAGCTTTAATCGGAAAAACAATTAAAACGGTTTGATTGCAAAATGTGATTTCGTCCACCCGTGAAAGGACTTTGGGACAAAATTAGGTGATTTTGGTTTTTTGGGTGTTTTTAGCCCAAAATGACCACGTAAGCGCGTTTTCCTACGTATCTTATTGGCACGTCTGCTTTGGCTGAGTTGCCAAAGGGTGTTACTTTTCGGTCTAGGACGGCAATGACTTTTTTGTCTGAGAGCCTGAACTCTTTGTCCACTACCTCAACTTTCCTCGGCATGATAAGGATATATATAGATATCCTTAAATACTTTTCGGTTCTATTGGAGTGCATGGTTTTGACGAATAAGCAGTTGAGGAAAACGCTTAACGAAATTGAATGGCTTAAAAAATTTTACAACAAGCATTTTGCCGTCGAAGTTAAGCCGCAAACAGCCGAGTATGACAAGAAACTGCGTTCTGAAATGCGTGCTGTTGTTGAACGCATTAACGCTGACGTTGACAAGGCTGCAGCGTTAATAACCGTGGTTGACGGAAAGCCAGGCAGGCCACCCAAAGACAGGATTCTGTTAACGAAACTGCATTTGTTTCAAATTTTGTTTGAGTTCACTAACCGTGAAATGGAGTGCTTTTCGTTAATGTTTTTGTTGAGGGGCGAGGAAGCGTTCAGCTACAAAACTATTGAGAGGGCTTTCTCTGACCCTATTGTTGCAATGATTTTGCATAACCTGTTTGTTTTAAGCGCAGGTGAACCCAGAACAGTTGACTCGAGTGCTGACGGAACAGGCATCAGTTTATTCATCTCAAAACATTATCGCAAAGACAGAGAACAAGACCTCAAGGATGAAAAAGATTCAAGCAAGCGAAAAGAATACCTGTACTCTGTCGCAGTACTCGACATTGACACAAACATATACATTGGTTTTGCTGCGGGCTTCAAGTCTGAAAAAAAACTATTCAACGAGGCTCTTGCAATGGCTCGTAAAGCAGGCTTTGAATTCAACAGCATGCGGTTGGACAAATACTATTCAGGCCAGTCAATAATTGACTGCGTTGGCAGGCAAACCCGTGTAATAGTCATTCCGAAAAAGAACGCTACAATTCGAGGCCCCCGAGAATGGAAACAACTCATTCTCAGCCTCATTACCGCGCCGTTCTCATTCCTCGCTGACTACTTCAAAAGAATCCGCAGTGAGTACAATTTTTCAAAAGACAAACGAAAACACGGCAACATCAGACAACGATTGCCTGAACGCATTATCACGGCTGCGTTCAGCCGCGCCACACTACACAACTACTCAGCCGCGCATATGAACAGCTGAGTTTTGTCCCAGAGTCCTTGACTATTTTTTCATGCAGCAATTAGAGGTTTTGAAGGTTTCCGCAGCGGCAATACTTTCATTGCTGCTCGTTGTTTCGGTTTGCTTTTTCACGGCTTTTTCTTCAATTGAATCATTTGCTTTCAACCCGTATTTTTACGACAACCAGCTTGCAAAGGCAGGGGTTTACTTAGACATAGCGGGTGCTGTTGGAGGCATGGCTGTGGCGCGCCTGCCGGTTGACACAAGCTTTGGCGCCGGTGCACAGCTTAAATCCGCTGTGATGGGTGCTTTTTCAGAGGAATGGGCAAGAGAGCAAACGCTTGAACTGCTGAGGAATTTTTTCTCCTACATTAAAGGGGAAAGCGCCTCGCTTTCCCTCTCAGTTTCAATTGTGAAGCCAAAGCAGGAAATAAATGGCGCAATAAAGGAGCGCTTCCCTTATTTTTCAGATGAGCAGATAAGCCAGGCGCTTGGTTCAGAGGAAACAATTGATTTGGGCAAAGGGCTTCCCAATGCTTTTAGGCAAACTCTTGAGGAAATGAGGAATGCTTTTTCGCTTGCCAGTCTGTTCAAGTGGCTTGCAGCCATTGCAGCCATTGCTTCAATTGCCTTGCTTGCGTTCATTTTCAAAAACAAGACCGCGCTGTTGTTTTATTCCGCTTCATTAATTGCCAGTTCTTTGTTTTTGTTTCTCGTTGCTGCTCTTGCAGGCCCGATTGCAAGGCAGGCAATCGGTTCCGCTTCCGCGAATGGCTTCGGCGTCGAGAAATCCCTTGACCCAATCATTGACTCGGCTTTCAATGCCTTTGCCTCAAATGCAATGCTTTACGTTTTCGTATTAATTGCCTTGGGCTTAATTTCCGCGGCAGTGTTCCTTGTTTTTTATTTAAGGGAAGAAAAAAAGCCAGCGGAAAAACAGCCTGAAGAAAATGCCTAGCACATTTTATCCATTTTTTCCACGCGCCTTTTGTGCCTTTCGTCTCCGCTGAAAGGCGTTTCAATGAACGCGTCAACTATTTCAAGCGCCAGATTTGTTTCCAAAATTCTTGCGCCAAGGCACAAAACGTTCGCGTTGTTGTGCTGCCTTGAAAGCCTTGCCTCTTCAACTGAATTGCATTTAGCGGCCCTTATGCCTTTCACTTTGTTTGCCGCAATGCTCATGCCAATGCCTGAACCGCAAATAAGCACTCCAATGGAGCCTTTTTCTGCGGCAACGTTTTTCGCAACTTTTTTGGCAAAATCAGGGTAGTCAACCTGCCCGGCATTCTCAGGGCCCAAATCCTCTGCTTTAACGCCTTTTGCCTTCAAGTGCCTTAAGATGCCTTTTTTCAGCTCCAGGCCGGCATGGTCTGATGCAATGAATGCCTTCATTTCCACCACAAAGCATTTGCATGGAAACAATTTTAATAACATTTCTGCATAACTTCCTGTTATTGCGGTTTAAGGGTGATGAATTGGTTTTAGAGCTTAAAAACATTGATTTGTGGCGCAGGGCAGTCAGCGCGATTTCTTCCTTTATTTCAGAGGGAAACTTCCGCTTCAACGAAAAGGGAATTTCATTCAAGGGAATTGACCCGAGCCAAATAGTGCTCATTCAATACAACCTCTCAAAAACAGCTTTTGAAAAATTTGATTTGGAGCCCACTTTTGTTGGAGTGGATGTTGTGGAGTTAAGCAAGATTTTGGGCAGGGCGTCTCCTTCCGACAGCCTTTCACTGGATTTAAGCGACTCGGAAATGACCGTTAAACTTGAGGGAGAGATTAACCGTTCCTTCAAGCTCTCGCTGCTGGACGTTTCAGAGGAAGAAATCAATTTGCCGACAACAAAGTTTGACGCAAGCATTGAAATAAGCGCAAGGCTTCTCAAGGAAGCATTAAAGGACGCGCAGCTTTTCGGCAGCTCCGTGGTCCTAAAAGTCAAGGGAAAGCATTTCTCAGTTGAGGCAAGGGGCTCGCAGGGAGCGCTTGACGCGATTTCAAGGGACTCAAAGGAAATAGTGGTTAAATCAACAAAAGACGTCACAGCAAAATACTCCTTGAACTATTTGGCAAACATTGTAAAGGAAGCCGACTCAGACAAAAAAATCCTTCTGGAAATGAAGAGCGACGCCCCAATGCGCGTCGTATACCCCATTGGCCAAAGCGAAATAGTCTTCTATTTGGCGCACATGATAATTTAACAATTTAATTACGCCAGCATATTTATGGCAAGCAAGATTAATTTGCGCCTTCTCACTGACCTTTTGCTGGGTTTTAGAGGAAAGGATTGGCAAAAACTTGCAGAAAAATACTCTGAGCGCATAACGCAGGAAATAAATGCAACGAAGAGGATACTGGCAGCACAGGGACTATCAGCAAAAAAAATTTCCAACAACGAACTTTTTTCAAGGATTTTCGTGGTGCCCAAAAATGAGTAGGTACTGCTCAAAGAATTGACTGGCGGGATAGCATGTACTGCTTGCGGCGTTACTTTTATACCTGAGGAAATTATAAACAAAAAAAGATGGGTTTTTAGGAGTGTTTTGCGCCATGAAGTATCCCATTTAATTGAGCACATATCCGGGCAGCCCATAAATGAGGCGCGGGCATTTTCAGTTGGATGGCTTGAGCCATTCATGGACCCTAAGCTTACGAGAAATGCATATGACTCCAAAATTATCGCTGGCAAGGAGCTAAAAAGGCTTGTGAATTTAAGAAAGCAGGGAGTGCACGAATCGCAAATAGGGGTTAAGGGAACATATGCGGGGAAATAGAGTATTTAAAGGAGTGTATGCGTGGATTTAGGCAGTCGCATATGCTGGCTGTAAAGCGAAAGGAGGCTTCACAGCAAAGTGGAAAACCACGCAAGCAGCATTCTCACGTAAGAAAATGACTTTTAAGCCAAATCCACAACGATTCTTTTCGTGTTCTGCACCCTTATCTTTATTTCCTCGCCTTTTTTCATCTGCATGAAATCCGCGATTTCTTTTGAAACGGGTATGGCAAAGCTGTTTCCGACTTTTGCGATTTTTTTCCTTGACTCAAACGCCTGCACAATGTTGAGTTTTGAAACCTGTTCAAAGAGCCTGTCGCCTTCTTTTGAATCAAACAGTTCTTCCTTGCATTCAGGGCAATAGAACGCCTTAACGTCCCTTACAACAACCTTGCCGTCAAAGAAATCCATGTCGGTTTTTATTTCCTGCAGGCTTGCGCCGCAAACACATTTCATTTTCTCGCCTCCGAATCAAAAACCCTTATCTCCCAATCGCTGCTTCTCCAGCAGGTCACAATCTTTAAGCCGAATTGCATTCTCGCAAAAATCACCGTACAGTACGCGCCCCTTACCTTGCAAACCGCTTTCTCCTTTCCAAGACCGCTGTCCATTAAAACGCATTTTGAAAGCGCGCCCTCAACTTCGCTTGGCCTGAAGGAATCCTCAACAGCTTCCCTTAAGGCATGCCTGCTCCAAAGAAAACGCCCCTTCAAGGAATCCAAAAACCATCACAAATAAAATATATACAATGTAATATTTAAATATAACGTCGAATGTGTTGCGGTGGCTTGGCAGTCAGCAGGCGGCCTATTAATTTTTTCCCACCCAATTGTTTTGTATGCTTTTTTCAGTTGAAGAGCTTCGTTTCGCGCAGCAGTTTCCCTTCACTTCTACTGCAAAGCGCGTGGTAAAGGAAAACGGCTTTTCGCTTGAAGACGTCCCGCCTGAGGTTTTTGAGCGCTCAAAGGCAATGCTTTTGAACGCCTTGAAAGGAAAAGCCTACAAGCCTGAAATCAGGGCAAGCCGCGATGACTTGTTGAATGAAATTCTTGCATTTCCGGTTGCAAAAATACTTTTATCTCTTTTAAGGCAGCAGGAGTTAAGCCAAAAGTTTGCAAATTCGATTGCAGTGAATTCATTCAAAATACTTGAAAACGAAAAAAACGAAATTTTAATGGATTTATCCGATGAACTGGAGGTAAAGGCAAATTTCCTGCTAGAAGAAAACGCCTTTGCGTCAATTCCCCTTGCCGCGTTTCTTTCCGCGGATTTTCCCGAAGAATTCATGAAGCTTGTCAACAAAAACTTAGACAAGGGAAAAGTTTTTTTGAACAAAAACGATTTCGCGCGCTTTCTCTCTAAAAAAGTTAAGGAAAAAGTCATTTCTTCCCCTGAAATTGATTCAAAGCAATTGCCGCAGAACTTCAAACAGCAGGCAAGGCAATTGCTTGAACAGCTTAATTCAGTCAAGGCAAAACGCCTTGACCTGAAGCCATTGGGAAAAGTTTCACCGGATTTTTTCCCGGAGTGCATGGCAGCGCTTTACTCGGATGCATTGCGCGGAAAAAGCTTAGCTCACAACGCGCGCTTTGATTTGGCGGTCTTTCTCGCAGCAGTCGGAATGACTGAGGAACAGATAACCGAGGCGTTCAGCAAAATGCCGAACTTCAACAAAAAAATAACGTCCTACCAAGTGAAAAGAATAATCAAGTCAAAGTATTCCCCGCCAAGCTGCGCCACGCTTCGCTCCCATGGAATAGCCTGCGCTAACTGCGAAGTAAAGCATCCCCTGCAGTATTACAGGAAAAAGATGTTCGGGAAAACCCGCCAATAGTTTTTTTTAAATCACGCGGCCCGTTTCTTCTTTTAGCGTGTGTTCGAACATTTCTTTGAATTTTGTTTTGTTTAAGATTTCTTCGAGTTTTTTGAAATCGATTTTTCCAGCATGAATCAGGTTTTTGATGTCCCGCCTGTCTTTTTCGATTTTGAAGTCTTTTCTCGCGGCCCATACGCGTTTGTGCTGCATGTGTTCGAATAAATGGTATTTGTCGAATATCCTGTCCCTTAATGCCTTGGCTTTGTATGCAAGCAATAGTTCGGGGGCGACAATCTGTACTTTTTTTCCGCTGATTTTTGCCCGGGTGCTGTAATCGAAAGCCAGTTTCCATGGAACTGCAATGTTTTTGTTTTCGTGCAATTTGTTTGGCTCGTTTATTGTCATGATGTCGAAAATCACTTGTTCGATTTTTATTCCGCCAATTGTTTGGATTGATTCAAGTTTTCGTTCAAAGCTGATGTTGCCTAGCCGGTCTTTGCCCATTTTGAAGCCGTTTTGGTCAAAAAATGGCTTTAGTTTTGCAATTTCTTTTTTTGATTTGATTAAAACGTCAATGTCTATTGATTTTTCTTTTTTTGTAAGCGCGTAAACCGCCCAGCCGCCCAAAATGATTGGCTCGTAATTCAATGCTTTTTCTGCATGTTTCAGGAATTTTTTCAGGTATTGTCCGGAAATTTCAGTAATTTTTTTCATGCGTTTTTTCCCCACAACTGCCTTACCAGCGCTTCGGCGGCATTGCCTTTTTTGTCTGAAAACAAGTCGATTATTGTGCGAATCCTGGCAGTAAATTTGTGTTTTCCAAATGTTTCGATTTGGAGGGCTTTTGGCTTTTCCCTGTACGCGATTACAACGGTCTTGTTTCCTGGTTTGAATGAAAGCTTTTTTTTGAATTTATCCGCGGTTTCACCGTCAGCGTAAAAGCAAATCCTGTTTGAAACATAATAATTTGAGTATTTTTCCAAGGCAATTTCCAGGCAAAGAATCGATTTATCCGGCAGGATTTTCAAGACGTCTTTTTTTTCAAGTGACGTGCTTATCTCCATGATTTTAAGTTTTTCCATGCTGCGAAAAAAAGCAGTTAATTCAATCAAGCCAACAGGGTCTTTTAACGCGTATTTTTTTCCAGGTTTCCCAATAACCCCCTTATCAAGCAAAAAACTGAACGTCTGGTTAACTATGCTCATCCCGAGCCTTAACTCTTTTTTCACCCCGTACTGCGTGAACTCCTTTTTCTCCAGCAAAAACTCGACAATCCTCATTTTCTTGTCTGACGCCAAGTCAATCAAAAAACAACACCTATCCACTAAAAGGGATATATCCATAATGCTGGATAGGTATTAAATACCTTTCCCCTTGCCGCAAGCCGATAAAACCCGCAAAAAGCCGCGTGCAACGCTTCGCTCGCATGGAATAGCCTGCGCAAACTGCTATGAAGAACCTTGGAGCGGAAATAAACCCGCAAGCCGTTCATCCCAAGGTTCTTCAGTAAAGCACCCGCTGCAGTACTATAGGGGAAAGATGTTCGGGAAGGGGAAATGATTATTTCAGCCTTTGAATGATGGGGTTGCCAGGCTCATGCCTTAACCTTAATTCCTTTAAAAGCTTGTGGAGATTTTTAATCCCCCCAACAGCGTTAGCAAGTTTATCATATTTGAACTCCATGCGTCCCTGAACAGGAGATAGCGCCCCCTCCACCATTTTTTCTTTTGGGGTGTAAATGCCGGCTACTAGCGTTATTTTATTATTGTGACTTTTAATTATATCTTTTTCCAGTGCCTGAAAATCCTCGCGTCTTACTATATTACTAAGCTGTAAAAAGACATTGAATTCTTCAAGGGCAACCTGAAATTCAGGGCGCGTTAAGAATTCAGGGCCATGCACCTGTTCCACTGCGGCTAAGAATGGCTCATATTCGTGTAAACTGCCTCCAACCTGTTTGTACAGCGTGCCAAATTGTTTGTGTTCAAATAAGCTGGTTGGTGATTTCCCGCTTCTTATTAGCGCCAGCGCATCACTTGTTAGCTTCATGCCAAGACAACTCCCGTGGTGCCCTATAACTCCAAGGTGAGTTCCGGGGTGTTCGGGGTTGAATGCTGCCTGGACAAGGCCAGCAAACTGCCTGTCCTTGTGCGCCGCAATATTTCCTGCGGTTGGATGCTCATATGCGCCCGAAAGCGCCAATGCGGATTTTCTATCCAAGCCAGCCTTTCTTGCTGCATTAACCAAAAGATCCTTGGGGGTTCTCCTGTCAACGCACCTAACCAGCAAGCCTTTGTGTGCCGGCTTATAGTGCGGCTCGTTTTTTTTCACAGGCATCAATTCTCACCTTTTCAATCTCTTCATCCGTTCAATTTAAATATTTTCTTCAATCCGCGTTCAAGGTAAGGCACCAGCACGCTGGATAGCGCCAATAGGATGATTATAGCCCATTCTCCTAGTGTTAGGGGAACGGTTTTGAACACTGTTTGAAGGAAGGGAATGTGGATTACCGCGAAAAGCAGGGCAAATGAAACCGCGACCGCTGCCACAAGCGCCTTGTTGGAGAATGGGTTCATTTCCAGCGCGGTTTTCCTGCCCCTGCAGCTGAAAACAAGGAATAATTCAAATGCAATGAAGAAAGAGAAAACAATTGTCCTCGTGTAAGATGCCTGCGAGAAATCCCTTAAATTGATTCCGCTTGCAGCGTCAATTCCCATGCCGTAAAAGTAAAGCATTACCGTGATAAGCGTTGCAATGGCAACAGCCGATGCCATGAAAAGCCATGTTCCATCCAATAGGCTTTCCTTTGGGGAACGTGGCTTTCTCTGCATTGCATCGCTTTCGCCTTTCTCTGCGCCCAATGCAAGCGCGGGCAATGAATCAGTCGCCAAATTAATCCATAAAATCTGCAATGGCAGCAAAGGCAAAGGCATTGTTGAAATGGAAAGCGCGCCAATGAATAAAACCTCGTAAAGGTTTGCGCTTAAAAGGTATTTCACGAAATTTTTCAGGTTATCGTAAATTTTCCTTCCCTCTTCAACCGCTTCAACTATTGTCGCAAAATTGTCGTCCCTTAAAACCATGTCCGCAGCCTCTTTTGCGACCTCTGTTCCCTTTATTCCCATTGCAATGCCTATGTCCGCTTTTTTGAGCGCCGGCGCGTCATTCACCCCGTCGCCGGTTACTGCGACAATTTCACCCATTTCCTTTAACGCGGAAACAATGCGGAACTTGTGCTCGGGGTTAACGCGCGCGAAAACCACTGTATTCCTGACAATTTCATTGAATTTTTCCCCTTCAACCCTATCCAATTCCTTTCCCTCAACAACACCCCCCTCAACATTCAATCCTATTTTTTTCGCAATGGCCTTTGCAGTCAATGCATTGTCGCCTGTAACGATTTTCACCCTGATGCCTGCGCTCTCGCACAATGCAATCGCTTCCCCAACCTCTTTGCGCGCCGGATCCCTTAAAGCCACCAAACCGAGCAAAACCATGTCTTTCTCCGCAGAATGCTTGTCTTTTCCAGAATAGCCCTTCATTGCGATTGCAAGCACGCGGTAGGCGTCCGACGCGAAATCTTCCGCTTTTGCGAGGAATTTTTCCCTTTCGCCTTCAATAAGCCTTGCAACTTTTCCGTTCACCTGAACAAAGGCGCTTTCCTCCAAAATTTTTTCAGGCGCGCCCTTAACGAACGCAATAATCTTCCCGTTGCCCGCTTCATGCAGCGTTGTCATCATTTTCCTTTCCGAGCTGAACGGGATTTCATCAACCCTTTTCTTCAACAAAGCAAGTCCCGCTTTTTTCGCGGCGACAACAAGCGCTGCCTCTGTGGGGTCGCCGACAATTTTTCCCCCATCGCTTACACTTGCGTCATTGCATGAAGCGCCGGCCTCCAAAAGCAAAGCAAAGTCTTTTTTCTCAAGGGGATTTATTTTTTTTCCGCCAAGAAAAAATTCTCCAAACGGCTTGTAGCCTTTGCCTGAAACCTCAAACAATTCCCCTCCTGCAAAAACTTTCTCCACAGCCATTTCGTTGAGCGTGAGCGTTCCAGTCTTATCAGAGCAAATTATTGTGGTGCTTCCAAGCGCTTCCACAACAGGCATTTTCCTCACAATCGCGTTGTGCTTAACCATTCTCTGAATGCCAAGCGCAAGCGTTATTGTTATGACTGCAGGCAACCCCTCGGGAATAGCTGCAACGCCCAGGCTCACGGCAATCATGAACATTTCAAACAACTGGCTTCCCTCAAGCGCGCCGACAATGAAAACCGCTGCCGAGACAGCAAGCACAATCAGGCCCAGTTTTTTTGCCAGTCCGTCTAGTTTTTTCTGCAAAGGCGTGTGCTCTTCTTTTATTTCCCCGAGCTTTTCCGCGATTTTGCCGAACTCCGTGCGCATGCCTGTCTCAACAACAACGCCTTTTCCCCTTCCGAATGAAACAATCGTGTTCGCGAAAGCCATGTTGTTCTGCTCGCTTAAAGCGGCGTTCCCCTGCTTGGTAACCCTGCTGTTTTTTTCCACGGGAAGGCTTTCGCCTGTCAAAACAGCCTCATCCAAGCGCAATTCAACGGATTCAATAAGGCGCAGGTCAGCGGGCACCTTGTCCCCCGCACCCAATAAAACTAAGTCCCCCGGCACCAAAAGCGTTGCGTCAATCTCCCGGGCAATTCCGCCGCGCAAAACATTGGCTTTAAGCGCGGTCATCTTCCGCAGCGCTTCCATTGCCTTCTCCGCCTTGAATTCCTGGACAAAGCCAAGCGCTGCGTTAAGGATTACAATTGCAAAAATCGCGGAAGCATCAAGTGCATCACCGAAAAAAAACGAAATCAGCGCCGCGGCAAGCAGGATGAGCACGAGAAAGTTAGAAAACTGCCCGAAAAAAAGCTTAACCGCGGAAAATTTCTTGCCTTTCTCCAGTTCGTTTGCGCCGAATTTTTCCAGGCGCGCAACGGCTTCAGTTTCACCCAGCCCTTTTTCACTTGAGCCAAGCGATTCAACTGCTTTTCCCGCTTCAACCGCGAACCATTTTTCTCCCATGCAATTCTAAATTATGTTCAAGGCTACTGTATAAAAATTATTCTGCAAGCGCCCAAATAATTTTTTCTCCGGTTTAAGGAAATATTTTCCAGTAAAATTTTTTCAGAAAATTTTTTCCGATTTTTTTCTGCAAACGACGATAACGTAAGTGCTAACCGCTTATGGCTTTTTTGAGGGTTGGGTAGAGGGGTTTGCCTTGTTGTTTCCATGTGGCGAACATGGAAGTGATTGTTTCCATTGTTCGTGCGCCGGTTTCGCGGCGTAGTCCGCCAATGATTTTTCT
>JAZDDZ010000009.1:0-44618 GCA_043809245.1 Candidatus Iainarchaeum sp. | reverse complement strand
CCAAATGCAACCGAGGTGGCTGCAGCAATCAATACATTCGGGGAATTTCCAATGCACGCTGCAACGTTCAGCTCTCCGTGTTTTTTCAGTAGCTGGTCGAAATGCCTTTCCCTTACAACCCTTATTGAAAACTTGTTTTTGCCTATCTGCATTGCCCTGTGAAAATCAACATTCTGAATCCCTTCCTTGTCTTTTATTATAAACACTCCGCTGCTGATGTAATTGCCGCCGTCTTTTTCGCAGTGAAAAAGTATTGGCAGCTTGTCCAAATCCACTTCTTTCATTTCCTCTTCCTGGCATGCAGCGTTTTTCACTTCCTCTGGCTTTGAGGGGTGTTCAATCGCATGCGTTATTTTCGGAATCAATTCAGCTACTTTTACCCCTAAATAATCCGCAACGCTTTCCTTTGTGCCGAAAATGTTTCCCGCAACCCTGAATTCAGATTCCTTTATTTTTTCAAACAGCGCGGGTTTTTCATTCAATTCGTTAAGTATCGCCGCTGCCTCAAGCCTTTTGGATACTGGCTTTGCTATTTTCTGCAGCCTTCCTTTTGCTTCCAATTGTTTCAAGTATTCCCTGAAGCCCATTAACTCCACCTTCTAAACTCTGTGTTTTCTATTCCAAGGCAGTCCATTGCCTTTCCACTAATAAATGCGTACAAATCCTTTAATTCCTTGGGCTTGTGGTAGAAGCCTGGCGCCAAAGGCATTACAATTGCTCCTGCAACCGTTACCTTGTACATCTGCTCTATTGCCGGCGCACTTAACGGCGTTTCTCTCAGGCATAGCACGAGCCTTTTCTTCATTTTCAGCATGTTGTCTGCAGCCCTTGTAATCAGCGTGTCAGTATGGGCATTAGCTATTTCACTGATTGTTTTAACTGAGCAGGGAATCACGATCATTGCGTCCACCAGAAAGCTGCTTGATGCAATCGCTGCATCCAGCTCTTTGTTGCCGTAGCATTTTTCCGCAAGCTTTTTCACTTCGCTGATTTTGTAATCGGTTTCAATTCCAATCAGTTTTTCAGCCCATTCACTCAGCACAAGATGGGTTTCTACTTTTTTTTCATTCAGCGCTTTAAGCAATTCAACACCGTACTGCACTCCGCTTGCCCCTGAAACCGCGACAATTACCCTCATGCTATTCCTTTCCCAGCGAGGTTTTGGATGCCTCAAATCCCGCTGTTTCAACCGCTTTTGCAATCCTTTCCTGTGCCTCCAAATCCTTTGCCAAGCATATAACCAAACCACCTCTTCCAGTTCCAGTCAGCTTTGCGCCAAATGCCGTGTTTTCCTTTGCAATATCTATAATTCTCTCAACCTCTTCACAGCTTAAGGTCATTTTGCGCAGCAATTCCTGGTTTTTGTCCATAAGCTTTCCGACCATTTCAACATTCCCTTCCTTTAATGCCTTTAACCCTTCCTCAAAAACTTTTTTGTATTCCGAAAAAATTTCCTCAAACTCCTGTTGCCTTTTTTCTTTCTCTGCTTTCACATCCGCGACAACCTCTTTTGTTTCCTGCGTGATTCCTGTACTTGCAAGAACTATTTTCAATGGCTTCCCGGCATCAATTAACTCTATCCTGTTTTTTCCTCCGCCCAGATTCTTTTCAAATACAAGCAGTCCTCCGTAAGTCGAGCAGGTGTTGTCTATTCCGCTTGGCGTGCCCGCGCTTCCTTTTTCTCCCTCAAATGCAACCTCGTTTATCTGCTCGTCATTCAAGCCTAATGAAAATTCCTCGTTCAGCGCCCTTGCCACTGCGCTCGCCATTGCAGCGCTAGCGCCAATCCCTGAAGCGCATTTGAGGTTTCCTGCAAGAGTGATTTTCAGCGGCGTTTTATTCAAATCAATTTTTAGGAAATTCATTATCAAATCCAATCCCCGCGTTATTTCTCCCTGCTTTTTCACCTTATAGCCTTCAACCGCAGGCCTGTTGTCCACTAATTCCAAGCCCTTTTTTCCCTTCTCCACCTCCGCAGTTGTATAATCCGAAATCGCGGAGGCAATTGCAGGCAAACCATAAACCACAAAATGCTCTCCAAAGAGAATGACTTTTCCATAACCTTTTCCTTTGCCCAAAATACCGCCTCTGCCTTTTTGAGTGAAATCAGTCTAAAACCTTAAATTTATACCCGTAGGCTATCACGCCTTCTGCTTCCGTGTCCGAGATTTTCCTGAAAACCTTTTTCACTTTTGCGCCGATGCTGATTTTTTTCTCATCCGAATCCACAATCTGGCTTAACAGCCTTGCCCCGCCATCCAATTCAATCAATGCAAGCATGTAAGGCGTTTCGTTTTCAAACCCGCTCGGGCCAGTAAACACTTTAGTGAATGAAATAATTGTGCCTGTTTTTGGCATCTGCTTTTCAACCATTTTTCCCTTTCGCCTGCAGTTCGGGCAAATCGGCCTAGCGGGAAAATAATTTGTGCCGCACGTCTGGCACTTGTTCCCGATTAAGTTATACCTTTCCGGAAAATTCCTCCAAATAAGCGGTAAAGCTCCGTCCATTACAAAGGCCTCCTGTGAGCGGCTATTGCCATTTTTCGGGTTAGCTTTTTTTTCTTGATTGGCTGCATAGTGCACGCAAGTTCAAAGATATTAAGTTGTCCCCAAGCTTTTTCTGCTTGAAAATGCTTAAGCCCTATTGATGCCCTTTGCTCTGCCAATTCAAGTACCCTTTTTTTATTAGAACTAGTCTGCTTTTTTAGGAAGGCGTTTACTGCATCTCTTAAATTTTCAAGATATTCTTGCCGTTCCATTTTTCACGCCCTCCTGTACAAGTGCACCACTGCTGTTGCTCCTGAACCGCCGACGTTGTGCGTTAAGGCGATTTCAGCGCCTTTCACTTGCCTTTCTTTTGCTGCTCCGCGCAATTGCCAGTATGCTTCAGTTGCCTGTTTCACTCCAGTCGCGCCCACTGGATGCCCGCATGCCTTTAATCCGCCGGAGGTGTTAATGGGTATTTCGCCTTTCATTGTAGTCCTTCTTTCTTCAACTGCTTTTCCCCCCGTTCCTTTCCTGAAAAACCCTAAATCCTCTATTGCCATTATTTCCGCTATCGTAAAGCAATCATGCACTTCCGCCAGGCTCACGTCTTTTGCAGTTAATTTCGCCATTTCAAAAGCCTTTTTTGCCGCAACTTTTGTCGCATTCAATTCAGTTAAGCTTTTCCTTCCCGCCAATGCAAGGCTGTCTGATGCCTGCGCGCTTGCAATTATTTCAATTGGCTGCTCGCATAATTTTTTCGCTTTAGAGGTTTCACAGATGATGATTGCGGCTGCTCCGTCTGTTATCGGAGAACAGTCAAACAATTTTAGCGGTGAAGCCACATAGCCTGAATTCATCACGGTTTCCACAGTGATTTCTTTTCTGTACTGCGCGTAAGGGTTGTGTATTGCGTTCGCGTGATTTTTCACTGCGCATAAAGCCATTTGCTCTTCCGTGGTTCCGAATTCGTGCATGTGCCTTTTCGCCATTAAAGCGTAAAGCCCGGGAAAAGTCGCGCCGTGGAATAACTCTGTTTCCTGGTCTCCTGCGCCCCCCAAAGTTGTTGTCACTTCTTCCGTGCTTATTTCCGTCATTTTTTCAACGCCGCCAACCGCCACAATGTCATGCATTCCTGATGCGACCGCGAGGAAGCCATTCCTTAAAGCAACTCCGCCTGAAGCGCATGCTGCCTCCAGCCTTGTGGAAGGAATTGGGTTCAAGCCCAATTGGTCTGCTATTAATGCGCCAATGTGCTCTTGCCCTGTGAATCTTCCTGAAGCCATTGTTCCGCCGTAAACCGCTTCAATGTCCTTGCCTTCAATGTGCGCGTCCTGTATGGCTTTGATTCCTGCTTCCGCTATCAATTCCCTTAACGATTTGCCCCAGTGCTCCCCGAAAGCGGAAAGCCCTGCTCCGATGATGCTGACGCTTCTCATTTTTTCTTCACCTTTTTATAAACAAAAACAATTAGGCAGGACCAAATATAGGCGCTAATGATTGAGGTCACCAAAAGAAAAACATCATTCTCAAATGAGGCTATAAAAAATCCTAATGTTATAGTGATTGCGGCGATAATAAACCCGATAAAATTAAGTGCAATATATGACAAAGACAATGCATAGGACAAGGGCGTTTCGCATTGCCCGCCTTCCATGCACATCGGCGTGTTTGCAATAACGCCCCAAAAAACCAGGTACGCGGTTGCCGCTACCAGTATTGTTACAATAGCTTTTGTCCTGTCCGGCTTAAAAAATTTCTTGCAATCCATTTTCTTTCCTTCTACAAAGTCTTAATCTTTCTCCGGTGTTTCACGTACAGCGCGTAATCCACGTATTCTTTTTCTTTCGCCATTTCCAAAACAGCCTCTTGTGCCCTTTTCTTTTCAATGTTTTTCGTGACAGTCAATGCAAACGCATCGCTTCCCGCGCCGCTGCCGTAAGAAACCATCAGAATTTTTTCCCCTTCCTTTGCCTTGTCAAGCACGCTGCAAAGCCCAATCATTGACGCTGCGCTGTAAGTGTTCCCTATTATTGGTGTAATCAGCCCCTGTTTTATTTTCGCTGTTTCAAAACCAAGAATTTTCGCAGCCCTTTCAGGAAACTTTCCGTTCGGCTGGTGGAATACTGCGTAATCAAATTCTTCCACTTTCATTCCAGTTTTCTTCAACAGGCCCTGCGCTGCGCTTATCACATGCTTGAAGTAAGCAGGTTCCCCCGTAAACCTTCCTGCATGGCTTGGAAATTCCGCGTGCTGTCTTCTCCAGAAATCAGGTGTGTCTGTTGTGAAAGAAAATGTTTCATCAATTGTTGCAATCATTTCCTTTTCATCCCTTCCGATTATGAAGCCCGCTGCTCCGCATCCTGCAGTGAATTCAAGCGCGTCATTTGGCCTTGACTGCGCTGTGTCAGAACCTATTGCCAAGCCATATTCAATGTATTCCGCTTTAACCAATCCCATGCATGCCTGCATTCCAGCTGTTCCTGCCTTGCATGCGAACTCCAAGTCAGCTGCAGTCATTTCAGGCGAAGCTCCGATTGCATCCCCGACAATTGAGGCAGTCGGCTTCACTGCATAAGGCTTGCTTTCGCTTCCGACATAAATCGCGCCTATCTTTCCGGCATCAATTTTTCCCGCTTCAACTGCCCTTCGCGCGGCTTCAACTGCAAATGTGCAGCTGTCCTCGTCAAAGGCTGCAACTGCCTTTTCCTTTACTCCTAATCCTGCGGCGATCCTTTCGCCGTCTTTTCCCCAGACTCTCGCAATTTCATCAATCTTTATGCGCATTCTAGGGATGTATGCCCCGTATCCTGCAATTCCCACTTTTTCGCTCATTTTTTCAGCTCTTTTCTCATGTCAGTGCCTTGCGCCAGCCTCATGTGCCCTTCAGCCAGCTCATAGCCTGCAGCGTAAGCAGCAAGCAGATTCAGTTCCTGTGCTGTTACCGCTGCCGCGATTATTTCCGCCAATCGCGATGCATTGCCTGAATCCATTGCATTTTTTCCCGCTGCACCGCAGCCCATTAATTCCAGGCATTCTTTTGCTGTTCCGAAAAAGGTTCCGCCGCCGATTGTTGCGACCTCAAGGTTAGGCATTGTCACGCCAAACCTTAAACCGCCTTTAACCGCCTCAGCATGCGTGAAACACGTTGAGCTTTCAACCAATTGCGCCAAATCCTGGCCTGTTGCTGCAAAGATTGCCGCAACTGTATTTGCCGCGTTCGCATTGAAGCCTGTAAGCGTTCCGCTTAACGCGGAGCCGGCATAATTTTTTTGCCAGTTAATTTTTTCAATTGCCTTGCTTGTTGTGCCTTCCTTGAACACTTTTTTCAGCGCTTCCTCTGGAATGACTATTTCGGCTTCAACCGCTTTTCCCCTTCCAAGCAAAACATTCATGTGTGCATTCTTTTTATCTGTGCACAAATTTCCGCTTAACGCAATCAACTTGAATTCCGGGAACTTTTCCAATAATTCTTTTACAAGCCTTGCTGAGTGCTTTGTCACGGAATTCATTCCCATTGCATCGCCTGTTTTGAAGCAAAGCCTCAGCCATACATTCCTTGACATCTGGAATGGCTGCACTTCCATTAAAGCGCAAAAAGAATTATTTTTCCTAACAGTTTCCTGCATTTCCCCGACAAGTTTGCCTTTTTTAACCTCTTCAACCAGCCTCTTTGCTTCCCTGATGTTTGGCGCTTCCAGCAATGGCGCCCTGCACATCCAGTCCCTTGTAACAAGCGTGTTAACTCCGCCGGCAAGGTTGAGCGCCTTTATTCCGCGCTGCAATCCCGCAATCAATGCGGCTTCATTAGTTGCACAGGTTATGTAGTATTCGCCTTTTGCGTGCTCGCCGTTTATCTTTAATGGCCCTGCAACGCCTAAAGGCACCAGTGCGCTTCCGACCTTTAACTCTATTCCTGTTGTCACTGCTCCGTTCAGCATTCTCGCAGTTCTGACCTTGCTTTTTTTCGCGTTCTCCATTTTTTTTCCAGTGGCTTCTTCAAGCAGTTCTGCCCTGATTCTTTCCGCTTCCAATCCCGATTCCGCTATCATTTCCTCTTTTCCCGCGAATACCTCGTCGAACACTCTCTGCTCTAAGTCCGCGCTTTTGAGCTTCCCTTTTTTCAGCTCTTCCTTCAGTGCCTCTAGTTTCTTTTCGTTCATCAGTTCACAATCCGTGCCGCTAATGTTTACGGCTTCCAACTATTAAATAATTCCTCTGGGCTGGCTATTTAAATCTATCGTCAATTGCCAAAGTAAAAAACGGCGATTGACGTTGTAATTCTGTTTTTTGTTTGCCGCATTTTTTATTAGCTTTTGCTCCTTCTTTTATTTGATGAAAATAACAAGCGTGCGCAGGGCGGCCTTGACCAAAAAAATTTCCCGCAAACAGGTTAAAGGAGACAAGTGGGGGTATTTAGTTATTGGTTTGAAAACCGCGGCTGAAAAAGCAAACATTAAAGGGGTTTCTTTTGGAAAGGATAAAACTGGAATTTTTCTCAGGCTTCCGTTGCAAGAGGGATTTCATGGCTTTGAACTTACCAAAGAAATTGGGCAATTCATTGCTTCAGCCAGAGAATCAATTAAAGAAGCAGGGCTCGGCAAGATCAGGATGCAAATTTATCAGAACAAGAAGGAAGCAAGAATTTACCTGTTTGACGCTTAATTAAGCAAGGCAACCCTGGCCCCATTTCCTTTCCGCACACTTATTTTTCCATTCGCTTTTTCCCTTACCTGCCCGTCAATTATTATCCATGCGTCTTCCTGTTTTGGCAGCAATTCAATTTTTGCATTCGCGCCAAAAACCCTTGCCTTTCTTTTCTCTCTTTTAGTTGAATTGATTGGAACTATTTCAATCGCCTCGCTTCCAGCGCGCAGCTTTTTTCCCCCCGCGCTGTATGCGTGCGCGCTGCTTCCAGTCGGCGTAGCAATTATGACTCCATCGCTTGCGTCTTCCCAAACTTTTCTGCCATTCACTTTCAATTCATACCTTATCAGCGTAACGCTTTCCCTTGCAGCCAAAGTAACCTCATTCAGCGACAATGGCGTCCTTTTTTTTCCATTGAATGCCTGCAGCCTCATCCTTTTCTCAACTGAAAATTTTCCTTTCGCAAGCGAAGGAATTTCCTGCAAGAAATTTTTTTCATTCAACTGCATTAAATGCCCTTCTGTACCGCAGTTCACTCCAATGAGTGGGATTTTTCCGCTGACCTCGCGTGCAGCGTGAAGCATTGTTCCATCGCCTCCAAATACAATGCATAAATCGCAGTCAAAGTGCTTGAGCTCTTTTTCCTCGCCTGCCCTGATGCCTTTAATTCCAATCACTTTCACGCCAAGCAGTTCAAGCAGTTTTTTTGCCTTGCGCGCAGCCTTGACCGCGGAATAGTTTTTTGTGTTCGCGGTCAGGCCAATGCATTTTATTTTCTTCAATCAGATTCCTTCAACATTCAAAGGTAACCTTTCGCTTTCATTAATTCTGCGTTCAGAATCGCTGCGCCTGCCGCGCCTCTAACCGTGTTATGGCTTACCGCAGTAAATTTGTATCCAAGAACCCTGCAGGCCCTTACCCTGCCGACTGTTATTGCCATTCCTTTTCCTGCGTCCCGGTCCATGCGCGGCTGCGGCCGATCATCCTCTTCCCTTACAACAATCACTGGCTGCGGCGCTGTCGGCAGCTTTAATTTCTGCGGCTCTCCCCTGAATTCCCTGAACGCTTTTTTCACTTCATCAATTGACGGCTTTTCCGCTAACTCAACGCTTATCGGCGTGGTATGCCCGTTTGTTACCCCTACGCGGTTGCAGTGCGCGCTAATGGTTATTTTCGCGTTCTCAAATCCATTGGCTCCAAGTTTTCCAAGAATCTTTAATGGCTCGCTTTCCACTTTCGGTTCTTCGCCTCCAATGAACGGCATTACATTGTCCACAATGTCAAGTGAAGGAACTCCCGGATAACCCGCGCCGCTTAACGCCTGCATTGAAAAAACCATCATTTTTTTCACGCCGAATGCGTCATCCAATGCTTTTGCGGTTATTGTCGGCCCCATGAGCGTGCAATTTGGGTTTGTTATTATTGCGCCACGCCAGCCCCTGTTTTTTCTCTGCCTTTCAATAACCTCTAAGTGCTCAGCGTTTACTTCCGGTATAAGCAATGGCACATCCGCTTCCATTCTATGTGTTTTCGTGTTGCTTGAAACAATCATTCCGGCTTTCGCGAACTCCTGTTCTATTGGCTTAGCTATTTCCGCGTCCAAAGCCCCGAAAACCAGTTCACAGCCCATTCCTTTTGCCTTGCATTCCTTTACTTCCATTCCCGCGACTTTTTCCGGAATCTGGGTTTCAATTTTCCACCTTCCTTTTACGGCTTCCGCATAGCTTTTTCCCGCGCTTTTTTCCGAGGCAGCAACCTCAGTAATTTCAAACCAGGGGTGCTCTGCAAGCAATGCAATGAACCTCTGCCCAACCATTCCTGTTGCGCCTAAAATTCCGACTTTTGTTTTTTCCATTAATTCACCTCTTTTTTCATTCCATGAATTCCCTGTGGATTGCGGCAATCGCTTTCTCAGTGTTTTTTTCCTTTATTATGAATGAAATGTTTATTTCAGATGCCTGGCTTATGACCTCAATGTTTATGCCTGCCTTTCCCATTGCGCTGAACAGCTTTCCCGCTATTCCAGGGGTTCCCTTCATTCCATGCCCTATCACGCTTGTCAATACAATATCATCCTCTATTATGATTTTTTCCACCTCAAAGTCAAGCTCTTTTGCCAGCACATCCCTTGTTTTTTGCGCGTTTTTTTTCTCAACCGTCAGGCTTATGCCTGCCTCGCTTGTTGAAACCATGTCAACGGATATTCCCGCTTCGGCAATGGTTGAAAATATTTTTGCAATCATTCCAATGCCTTCAATGAGTTCAGCGCTCTTTATTGAAACCATTGCAATGTCTTTTCTTGAAACAATGCTTTTAATCACTTTTTCACTGTCGCATTTTCCCTCAGCGCATATTGTCGTGCCGATTTTTTCCGGCTTTAATACATTTCTTGCCTGTATCGGGATTTTTTTCCCCCTCAAAGGCATTACCGTTCTTGGGTGCATTATTTTTGCGCCAAAGTAGCCGAGCTCTTCCGCCTCGTCATAGCTTAGCTGTGCTATCAGTTTCGCGTTTTTGACTGCCTTTGGGTCTGCGCTCATGAATCCGTCAACGTCCTTCCATAACTCCAAGTGGTCTGCGTCAAGCGCTGCAGCGATTATTCCCGCAGTGTAATCCGTTCCCCCTCTTCCAAAGCAAACTATGTCGTTGTGCTTGTTCACTCCGTAAAAGCCGGGAATTATTGCAACAGTTGTCTTTAACAGCGGCTCCACTTTTTGCTTCATTTGCCTTTCCACTTCATCCATTTTCGGCGAAGCCCTGCCGTAATTCGAGTCAACAATCATTCCCGCTTCATCCGCTTCAAGTGCCTTTGCATTGACTCCATTGTCAAGGAGATATGCCTCAAGCAGTTCAATTGCAATCCTTTCCCCGAAAGTCTGCAGCAAGTCATAGCTGCGGGGCGAAAGCTCCTTTAAGTAGCTTACCCCGTACAGCGCTTTTTCAAGAAGCCCTATTTTTACGGCGATTTCGTTTGCGGCCGCCTCTTTTATGCCAGTGTCCTTTATGCCTTCAAGTGCCTTTGAATGGCTTTCCTTTGCATGCCTTATGAATCCGTCTATTCCCCTGCTGTTTTTCACGGCCCCTTTTGCGGCATCAATCAGCTCGTCAGTCATTCCCTTTATTGCTGAAACCGCTATCGCTATTTCCTCCCCTTTCTCCCTTCTTTTCCTGACTATTTCAGCGACTCTCTTGAAGTCTTCTGCGGTACTCAAAATTCCCCCGCCGAATTTCATTGCAACAAGCATTTTTTCCACTTCCGTCTGGTTTTTTTAAACCCTTCCCAAAAAATTGCTGGAGAAAGGCTTCTTACGGCTTTGCCTTTGCTGTCTTTTTTCCATTCATGGAACCTTTTCCGGAACTTTTTTTACAGCAAGCCATAAAAGCCACTTCTATGCATTATTTTTGCCGCGTAGCCTTTAAATATCTTCCACTCTTATAAGCCTTGGTTTTCCCTTTAACACGCTGGTTTTCGCGATTTCTTCCAGCGCTTTCCTGATGTTTTTCTCCCTCGCATTGTAAAGCATCAGCACGATTACCGCGTTTTTTTTCGTTGGCTCTTTTTGCACGACTGTTTCAATGCTTGCATTGTTCTCCCCCAATGCCTTTGCTATTTTTGCAAGCACTCCTGCCTGGTTTTTCACTTTCATCCGCAGATAATACTTTGATTCTGTTTCCCCAATGGCTTTGACTCCTTTTTTTCGCTTGTGCGCCAAGTCCATTAAATGAATTTTTCCGCTGCTTTTGTTTGCGATGTCCTGCCCCACGTTTATTAAGTCGGCTATTACCGCTGAAGCCGTAGGCCCGCTTCCCGCTCCTTTGCCGTAAAAAAGCTGTTCCCCCATTAAATCCCCGTCCAAGAGCACGGCATTGAATTCATTGCTTACCGCTGCAAGCGGGTGCTCCAATGGAATCATTGCAGGGCACACCCTTAACTCAAGCTTTTTCCCGTCGTTTTTCGCTATTCCCAAAAGCTTTATGCAATAGCCCATTTCTTTAGCATACTCTATATCTTTGTCAGTTATTCCCGTTATCCCTTCCGCGAAAATCTGCCTTTCACCTATTTCCGCGTTGAATGCCAGCGATGCAAGAATCGCGAGCTTTTGCCTTGCATCCAATCCTTCCACATCAAACGCTGGATTGGCTTCCGCAAAGCCTTTTTCCTGCGCTTCCTTCAATGCTTCCCCAAAACCTTTTCCTTCCTTGCTCATTTTAGTCAAAATGTAGTTGCATGTTCCATTGAGTATGCCATGCATTGACTTGATTCTGTTCGCGCTCAATCCAAGGCTTAACGCAAGAATGATTGGAATGCCTCCGCAAACCGATGCCTCAAAGTAAATGTCTGCTTTGTTCCTCTCGGCTTCCCTGAACAATTCTGTTCCATGCCTTGCAAGCAATGCCTTGTTCGCGGTTACAACAAACTTTCCTTTCCTTAAAGCGTTAGTTATGTGTGTTTTAGCCGGCTCTATTCCACCCATCAGCTCAACGACAACGTCTATTTCCCTGTCATTGATTATTTCTTCGGCTTTAGTTGTAAGCATTTTTTCAGAAACTTTCAGGCTCCTTTTCTTTTTCTTGTTTCTCACGCAGATTTTTTTAACCTCTAGTTCAAGGCCTGCCCTTTGCTTTATAAGTTTCCTGTTTTCCCTTATTCCCCTGAACACGCCCTGGCCGACTGTTCCAAAGCCAAGCAGCCCTATTTTCAGCTTGTTTCCCTTCATTTTTCAATGCACCTATATGTTTTTTCCGCCTATTCTTTTTTATTATCATTTCAGCCCAATTTCCTGCATATGGCTGATACTTCCCGTAACTCAAAAATTGACGCGCTTTCCGCTTTTGTCGACCCTGTGAAGAGGTTAAGCGCTGATTTGGAGCAAAAGCTCGATGCGTTGGGAGATGAATTCGTTTCCCTTTTAGTCATTAATCCCGACCGTTTTTCGGAAATAAACACAGCGCTTTTGCGCGTTTTGATTGAAAAAAAGGGCTTGTCTGGAATTTACATCACAGGCAACAGGCCTTTTGATTCCCTGATGAAACGCCTTTCCTCTAATGGCATTCCCACTGGCGGAATAGTCTTCATTGACTGTGTTTCAAGGAAAATGGGAAAAGGGGCATCGGCAGCGGAAAAAAACGTTTTATTCGTTGATTCACTCTCTGACCTTTCCTCGCTCACAATTGCGCTTGACAAGGCAATGTCCCTGAGTTCCAGCAAAAAAATTTTCATTGTTTTGGATTCAATTTCCACTCTCTCCATTTACCACAAGCCGAAAACAGTTGAGCGCTTTGTGCATGTTCTTGCCTCGCGCATCAGTTCCACTCCCGGCGCAAAAGGATTATTCATTGCGGTTGAAAGCCCCGAGGATAAGGTCTCGTTGCAAAAGCTTGCGCAGTTCTGCGACAAGGTAATAAGGATTGATTAGCCAGCCGCCTTAATCGCAAGATGGTTCTTCATGATTAAAGCAATTTTTTTTGATTTTGATGGAGTTCTGACCACACACAAAAATGGCTGGTACAGCACTTGTTTAAACCTAAGCAAGGAAACCGGATTTGATTTGGATCGCCTAATCCGCGGTTATCGCCTCCACAGCAAAAAACTTAACCTAAACAAGACGACCCATACAAGAATGTGGGTGGATTTCTGCAAATGCGTTGGGAAAAATATTGGCAGGGATTTGCTGGAAAAGGCATTCCTATCCACGCCTTTAAACAAGAAAATGCTTGTTTTGGCCGGCAAACTAAAGAACCGCTATAAGCTGGGAATTATCACAGACAACAACAAAGAACGTTTTGACCTTCTCACCGAAAAATTTAAGCTAAACGATTTGTTTGATAGCATAACGCTGTCCGCAAAGGTTAATGCAACGAAAAACGGCAAAATAATATTTCAGGATGCGCTGAAATCATTAAATGCAAAAGCCAAGGAAAGCATATTCATTGACAATGCAAAACAAAATTTGAAAGTGCCCAAAAAAATGGGCTTCAAAACTGTTTACTACGACCATGAAAGAAACGATATGGCGCTGCTATTAACAAAACTGGAAAGATACGGCGTAAAAGCATAGTACAGCCAAAAAAACTTACAACCTGCTGCTTTTGATTTTTTCCCCAAGCACTTCCAAAAACCGTTCCCTGTTTTTTTCCTTTATTTTGCATCCGGCAGCGATTTTGTGCCCGCCGCCCTCGCTTTCATCCCCGATTTCCTCGCAGGCTTCTTTCAAAATCTTTCCCAGATTCAATCCGTTCCTCACCAATTCGCTTGTCGCCCTTGCACTTACCTTAACTGTTCCATCGGAGTGCCGCGCCATTGCAATTACTGGCTTGTTTGGCTGAATGAATTCTCCGTCGTAAAGCATTCCCGCGATTATTCCAACAATTGAGTCCTTGACTTCTTTTCCAGCGTCAAAAAAATAGAATGATTCAAATTCTTCCACGCCTTTTCCCTTGATTAATTGTATTCCTTCACGCAGCTGTTTCCTGTGCTCTACAAGCAATCCAAGCGCCTGGCTGTATTTTTCCTGCCTGTCACCCATTGCAACTGCCAATGCCACTTCCGCCATTCCGTGGCGGCCGCAGCTGTTGAAAAGTGTGGCTGTCTCTTTCGCGTCCCTTAACGGGCTTTTCCTTTCCTCTCCAATGAGTGTGTAAATCTCCCCAATCATTTCCCTTATTTTCCACTCCTTAACATTCTGCAAATACATGTATTCAATGAGCGCGCTGCTCAGCTTTTTTTTCTCCGCAGCGCTTAAGTCCTCGTAGCTTCTCCACCTTCCCCCCTCGGATTCCTCTTTCACGCCTATTCCCGCCTGTGAAAGGAATTTTTTGCAATTCTCCTCGTTTGCAGTCAGCCCAGGAATAATTGGATTGCTTGAGAACTCCAAAAACTGCGCCAATGGCCTTGAAATCCTGCCATAAAGCCTTAAGTCAATTTTTTTCTCCATAACACCTTCTTCAACAGCTTCGTTAACTATTTCCGCGTTCACTCCCTCAAGTTTTCCGCGGAAATCCTGCATATCCCCAACCGCTCCAACAACCGCGAGCGCTGACAGCTTCCTGTTTTTTTTGTTCAATTCCCTTGCAACAAAATAAGTTGTTCCGGCGCCGCTTATTTCAGTGCCTCCATTCACGCCAAACTGATACGGGTTCAATTCAAATTCGTGCCTTTCCCCTGTTTCTTCCTGTTGATGGTGGTCCATTACAAAAAAGTTTTTCCCGAATTCTTTTTGCAGCAGCCTCATTTGCCCAGAGCCGAAGTCAACGAAAACGTAAGTTTCCCCCAAGCCGCGGATTTCCTCAATTGTTTCATTGTACAGCTGTTTCACGGCTTTTGCTTTAACCTCTTTTCCTTCGCCTTGAAGCATTTTGCACGCGATTGCACCCGCGGCAATGCCGTCCGCGTCATAATGGTGTATTACTGCAAAGTTGTCTTTTTTGCGCAGCTCTTCCGCTATCTCTTTCGCCTTTTCGCGCATTTCCTTTGCCATAAACTATTTCTTTTTTGAAGGGTTTTTAAGGGCGACGAGAGAGTGCATTTCCCCTGCGCATTAACTGGTTATTTTTTTCTGCCGAATATTCCGTTAAAGAAGCCCAAAAAAGAATCAGCTATTCCATAAATGCTTGAGCCTGCCTTTACCCCTGCTTCCTTGACTTGGTTTCCCAGCCCAATGCCCTTGTACTGTATTTCCCCGCTGTTCAGCGCTTTCGTGAACTCACTCACCGGGGCATTGGATTTCCTTATCCTTTGTATTGTGCTTTCCTTTGCGGTTGCCTCCATTGTCGGCTTTGTTAAATACGCACTGTATGCTTCCGCAACCTTTCCGTTGCTTGAAATTATCCCGAATTTTCTCCCGCTTCCGTCATCCATTTTCACCATAAGGTTAATTCTTTCGTTTCCGAAAATGCTTATCACAAAACCGGGCACTGTTGACAGGCTGTCGTTGATCGTTTTCACGTAGTCGGCTTTCAGTTTTGTTCCGGAGAATGCGTTGTTCAGGATTTGCTCGTCCTGCATTGTTATGAGCCCGCTCATCGGGACAGCGCTTGACCTGTACATTGAAACAAGCAAGGCGAACGCAACCACCAGCACCAAAACCAGCGCAATCCAGTAGCCTAAAACTTTTTTCACTGCAAACACTGTATCCTTTTTTTGTTAAAATGCTTAAAAAGGCTTTCCCCCGGATTTTCTGTATGGCTTTCTCTTTCCTTAACTGGCTGAAGAAGCTTTTTTCATTTTCCGGCTCAGCCAAAGCGCCGAAGGCTTCCAGGGCAATTTCTTCCGATGACTTGCTTGAGCTCATAGACAAAAGGATCGGCTCGGGGAAAGAGCAATTCGAGCGCGATGTTTTCAGCCGTTTCGCGGAAGTAAAGCATTTGTTGAATGAGGTGCGCGCGCAGCTGGGTGAAATGGGCGCAAAGAACGTGGAGGAAGGGGCTGATGTCCATAAGCGTTTCCGGAAAATTGTTTCCACTTCGCAGCGCAAATTCGTGCAAACATTCCAATCTGTTCTCCTGAAGCTTGAGCCCCCTTCGAAAACAGATTTTGAGTTATTGCGCGATTACTGCGTTAATTCAAGGCCTTTCCTGCAGAAGGAGCTGGCGCAGTTCAGCAAAAGCATTGCGATTTCAGGCCTTGTCCTGAAGGATGAGATGCGCGGCTTGGGAAGGCTTTTCAAGGAGCTTGACAAAACCTTTGCGTCGCTCCAAACCATTGTGGTTGAAAGCGAAATTGGAAAAACCGAAGCGGTCCGAACTGATGCCTTGCGGCTTGGCACGCAGATTTCCTCGCTTAACGAGTCAAGGAAATCCCTTTCATCAATTGAACGTGAAATGAAATCCCTTTCATTGCAGAAGCAAAAGCTTTCCGAAGAGCTTGGAGAACTTGCGTCGTCAGGCAAGGCTTCTTCGCTGGACAGGCTTCTTTCCGAGAAAGGCGAAATCATTTCCGAAAAAGAGCGGTTAAGGCAGAAAATCTTTGACCTTCTCTCGCGCATTGACAAGCCTTTGAGGCGCTTCCAGCAGCTCGCGGAATCAAAGGCATTTCCCTTGGATGGGCCTGAAGCGCATTCATTGAAGCTTTTTCTTTCCGACCCTTTCCTTGCATTGCGCCAGGACCCGCGCGCGGATTCATTCAAAAAGGTCCTGCTTTCTTTGGGGAAGGCGATTGAGGACGGCGCGGTTTCTCTCAAGCCAGATGAAATTGAAAAGCGCCTTGCAGCATTGAACGAGCTCCAGTCCTTTGATTTTTTCGGCTCTTTTTTCTGGAAGCTGAACGAGCTTGACAAGTCATTGAACGAAGTTGAGGCAGCGCTTTCCGAAAACCAGGTTCTTTCGGAAAAGGAATCACTTGAGTCAAAGGTTTCTTCCGCGGAAAAAAAGCTCGCCTCGCTTTCAGGCGACACGGATAAAATGAAGTCAATTGTCTTGGAAAAGGAAAAGCAGCTTGATTCCCTGCGGGAAAAAGTCGAGGCAAGCGTTTCCTCTGTTCTCGGCGAAAAAATTTCCCTAAGCCAATAGCACTTGTTTCAGAGTATTTTCACTACTTTGTCGCAGAACTGGCTCAGGGTCTGGATTGCGCCCTCGAATTCCCTGCTTTCGATTATCAGCAGTATTCCCTGTGCCTTTTCCCTGCTTATCTTGTTTATCATTGTGTGAATGAATTTTTCAACAGCATCCGATTCATTGTACACAAGCAGCGCGGAAACAGAGTCCAGCACGAAAAACTTGTCCCCGCTGATTTCGCCAATCCTTTTCTCGCACGCCATTACCAATTCAGTCAAATCCCCTGTGCTTTCAAGAAAGTCCACCTTTGACCCCGTGCCGCCATCGCCTTCCTCCACGCTGTCCGTGGTTTTGCTTATCAGGTCAATGAACCGCATTTTTGTGATGTCAATTTTTTCATTTTCCGCTTCTTCCGTTATCTTCCTGTAAGGCTTGTTCACTGTTACGAAAACCCCGTCCATTTTCTTTTTTCCAGCAAAACGCCTTATGAGCCCCATCCTTGATTCAGCGTAATTCTCAGGCTGCACTATTACAAGCACGGTCTGCCCTTTTTTCAGCTCGGACATTTTCCTTTCAAGTTCCAAATCCATCTTGTTTTTGTCGCTTAAAAGGTCCTCCAAGTCTTTTTCCGTGAGAAGCCTTATGTTTTCCCAGTCGCCTGGGCTTGAATCTGTTTCCTTGCTTTTAATTTTTTTTTCAGAGGGCATTTTGTTCCCTATTCCACGTTTTCAAACAGCTCTGATTTGCTCAAAACCTTTAGGCCGCCGCTTGTTATCTTTATGGGCCTCAGCTGTTCCGATATTTCAGTGTTCCTCATCTTGAGTATGCCGATGCTTCTTATGAACTTGTTCTTTATTTTTGTGTGGTACATTAGTATGACGCCGTCCGCAACATATTCCTCCAATCCGTAAAGCGAGCTCATCTTGTCCAAGGCTATTTCGTTTGTGATTATTGAAGTGCAGTTCATTGCCTTCAAGAGCTTTGCAAGCGACACAATTCTTTTCCTTGCATCCAGTTCCCTTTCAAAGAAAAGCCTGAAAATTACGCCAGGGTCTACGACAACCCTTTTCGCGCCAATGCTCCTTATCGTGTCCTCAATCGTGTTCTTCAATCTTTCAAAATCGTAAAGCTCTATTGTGATTATTTTCAGCTTTCCCTTGTCAATTAATTCCTTTAATTCCCAGCCGAATTCCTTTGCGCCTTCAAGTATTGATTCCTCTGTTTCCTCTAAGCTAACATACACTCCGTTTTCTGCGAATGTTTTCGCGCCTTCATAGAGGAATTGCCAGCAGAAAACGGTTTTCCCGCTTCCAGGGTCTCCGCTTAAAACCACAAGGTTTCCTTTTGGCACGCCCCCTCCCATTAATTCGTCCAGGCCAGGAATGCCTGATTTTGTCCTTTCCACTGTGAATTCTTTTTTTGCAGGCATTTTGAACACGCTTTTTTTTAATCTATTTTCACTACTTTGTCGCAGAACTGCGCTATGCTTGTAATCAGCGGCGCGTTTTCATGCGAGTCAACCGCGATGAAAAAGGCCCGCATTCCTTCTTTTTCCCTTATCTTTGTAATAGTGGAATGGATGAACCTTTCAATTATTTTCGCGTCATGGTATATCATAAGCGTTGAAATAGAGTCAAGCACTATGAAAATTTCGTTGTTTTTTGCGCCCTTTATTGCCTTCTCGAACGCTATTTCCAGTTGCGTCAATTCCTTGAGGCCGTCAACCACTACGCATGAATCATTTTTTATTGCGCTGTTTTTTCCCTCATGGCTCACGCAGTCAATGAAGAATATCCCTTCAATGTCAACCTTTTGTTTTTCAAGGTGCTTTACCATTGTGGCATAAGGCTTGTTTGCCGTGATATAGATGCCGGGCATATTTTCATCGTGCCTTAAAATCCTCAAAAGCTCTGTTCCCGCTTCCGCTAGCTTCAATTCGTTTATTATCATCAGCCCGATGAAGTCGTCCTCCAGCGAGCCGATTTTGTTTTTCAGCTGTACGTTCATCTCCTTCATTTCCGCAAGAAGCGCTTCAAGTTCCGCTAATTCCTTTTCCTTGCCGGGCATATTTAACCTATTTAATTTAAGGCACACCTGTTTTTAAAAAAGATTCATCCAGTTCAGGGAAAAAAGGCTTTGCCTGCCTTTGCCTTTGCCTTTTAATTCACCGACAGCCTTAAATTTGTTGAACTTCTTTATTTTAGTGGTTTCATGGCGGAAGCAAGGAAAAAAGCCAAAATTGATTTATCCAAGCTTGTTGGAACAGGCTCTTCTGCGCCCGATGCAAAGGCTGGGCCTGAAAAAAAGCAGGCCCCTGACTTTGAAAAGCTTATGGGTGAACTGGGCCAAAAGCAGCCTGCACAGGATTCAGGTAAAACACAGGAAGCAATTGAAAGGCAGCCGGAACCACAGAAACAAGAACTGTTGAAACCGGAGCCAGTGAAGCCAGAGCCGCAGAAACTTGAACCCCAAAAACCTTCGGTTGAGGAAATCGAGCGCAAGGTAAAAGAGCTAGAGGAAAACCTGAGCACATTAAGGCAGTCCCCTAGGCCTTCAGCAGGAAAAGGCGATGAAACAGCCATTGAAAGGGTTCCAAGCGGAATAATTGGCCTGGATGAACTAATTGAAGGCGGCTTTGAAAAAGGCAGCACTGTTCTAATAACCGGCGGCGCGGGAACAGGCAAAACAACCTTTGCCCTCCAATTCCTTTACTTTGGCGCAAAAAAATTCAAGGAACCCGGCATCCTGATTTCATTCGAGGAATCCCGCCAATCCTTGTATAAGCACAACAAGGAGTTTGGCTGGAACTTTGAGGAACTTGAACGCGAAGGCCTGTTTCAAATACTTGAATTCAAGCCGCACCAGGTGAACAAGCTTATGCAGGAAGGCGGCGGCCAGATAAAGGACGCGATTAAGGCAATGAATGCAAAGCGCCTTGCAATTGATTCCATTACGGCTTACTCGCTTTTATTCCACGACGAATACCAGAAGCGCGAAAACATTTTGGAATTCTTTGAGCTGCTCAAAAAATGGGGCCCAACTTCCTTGATCATTTCTGAAATGCCGCCAAAGATTGCGGAAGTAAAGGAAGGCGCCGAAGGCTTTTTGACTGATGCGATAATTTCCCTTTACTATTCCAAGAAAGAGGACAAGGATGTTAGGGTGCATTCGCTTGAAATTTTGAAGATGCGCGGAACAAAGCACACAAACAAGGTCTGCGCGCTCACATTCGAAAAGGACGGAATAGTAGTCTACCCTGAAGTGGAAGTGTTTTAAATTCTTTCCCAATTTCTCTTCTAACAGTGCCTTAAAATGAAACTTATTACAAAGCTTATCTTCAACATTGTTTTCTTTTCAGGCGTGCTCATTTTCCTGATGGCTTTCACATTGTTCCTAATCTTTCAGGGAGTAATTTCCCAAAGCCAGGGCCTTCTTGCAAATGCATTGCTCCAGTACCTTTTCGGCTTTGCAGCAGCTGCAACCTCGCTCCTTGTCTATATCCGCGCAAGAAAAGCGGTTTACATTGCTGATGTCTTTGAGCTGAACCCTCACAACCACCATTAAATCGCTTTAATGCTAAATTTATTAACCCCTTTTCCCTATTTATTTCTGATTTGAATGAAAAAGCCAGGCAATGCGCAGAGCTCAGTAGAGCTAATGATAATCCTCGCCGTATCGCTAGTAATCCTGTTGTTTTTCCTTTCCTTTGGATTCCAGCAGGCAACAACTATTGACATCCAAAAACAGCTTGAAACCGCGAAAACCAGCGCAAACGATTTGGCTAATGCAGCGAAAGACGTTTACGCGCAGGGCTTTGGCGCAAGAAAACAGGTCCTTGTCACAATTCCCAATGGCACTGATGAAAGCAAAACAGGAATTGAAAACAGCACAATTGTCTTCAATGTCGCGGGAACAGACCTCTTTGCTGACCCCGGAGTGCAGCTTTCAGGCTCTTTTCCAACAACTCCAGGGGGCCACCTGGTTTGGGTTGAAAGCAGGGGCTCTTACGTTTCAATAGGCTCAGAGGAAGCAGTCCTTGACACTTACTCTGTTTCGCTTTCAATGCTTTCCTCTTCAAGTGCAGGCAAAACAATCACAATTACAAACTATTCTCCCGGCGAAGCAATTGCCACAATTCTTCCAGTCTGGAGCAATCCCGATGTCTCCCTTTCCCTTTCATCCGCAAATTTTTCCATTCCACAAGGCAGCGCTTTAACTTTTGACACAAACTTTTCCTCTGGCGCTTCCGCTGTCGGCGCATACACTGGAAGCGTTCAGGTTAACGTGCACCTTTCCTCCTATGACCAGAACATTGTTGTGCCCTTAAGCGTTGAGGTTTCACAGCAGGGAGGCACAGGCACAACGGGCGCGCTGGTTGTTCTGCCTAGCGCTTGGACCGCAACAATCCTGCGCGGAAGTTCCTCGGTTAAAACATTCAACGTGTGCAATGATTCCACATCAACAATGGATTCAATCACTTTCACGCCTTCAAGCGGAGACGCAGGGGATTTCGCGCAGCCAATTTCTCCAATCGCATCAATTGCCGCTGGAGAGTGCGCAACCGCAGACATAAACCTTTTTGTCCCGCCTCTTCAGGCAACAGGCCCTTACACTGGCACAATAAATGTTTCCGATGCCGACGGCAACAGTGATTCCATTGCCTTGACGATAACCGTTGTGCAGGCAACAACTGTTTTCCGCTGGGCGATCAATTCCTGCAACTGGGGTGACTGCAATTCCACTTCAAGCGTTACTGGGGCGCCTGACATTTCATTCAATTCCTCAAACGGAAACTCTTTGGGCGGATACGCCTTTGACGTTTCAGGCCTGAGCGGCAACATAGTTGCATTAAACATTTTATGGAGCCACGAAGTTTCAACCCCCTCAACCTCGCAGTCATCTATTTTTGAAACAACTTCCGCTGACTTCAATGAGGGAACGGAATCCTTCAGCCAAACCACTTTAACGCACATTGACAACGGCGAAGTCGCATTGTCTGCCAAAAGCGGCTGGTGGAACAGCCAATGGAATTACAGGCTGCCTGTGCTTTTAACAGAAAATAGGGGAGTAAGCCGTTCAAACCAGCAGACAAATTTAACGCTTTCCTTTGACGCAAGCCACATTGACAGCTGCGCCAATGAAATAAGGGTGATTACGGATGCGAACGTAGAGATCCCTGTGCGCATTCTCTCAGACAACGGCTCAAACCCAGTTTCCCCTTCCTGCAAAATCCAGTTCGGCGTTACAATCAGCGCAAACAATTCCGCAACATACCATGTTTACTACGGCAATTCCTCCGCGGCAAACCCCGGCTATTCAATTCCGAATTATTCCCTCACTTGGCTTGACTCAGGTGCAAATGCCCTGCCGACAAACGACATAGGCTCAAATGCCGTGCCGCTATTCTCCGATTTCCTTGACGCGGATTCAGATTTTGATTTGGTTGTAGGGGACAATGCCGGAATTTTCAACAATGTCTGGCGCAACACAGGCACCCCTTCTTCCCCTTCCTGGACAGCGGACAATGCACAGCTGCCTAACACTGATGTGGGAAGCAATTCCACTCCTGCCTTCGCTGACTTGGACAATGACGGTGACAAGGATTTGGTCGTAGGGGAAAATACAGGAAACATTAACAACGGCTGGCGCAACACCGGAACAGCTGCAGTTCCAGCATGGCAGGCGTATTCATGGAACCTTCCTGCAACTGATTTCGGCACTGATTCATCGCCTTCATTCGTTGACATTGACAACGACAACAACTTTGACCTAGCAATCGGCCTGAGCGACGGAACAATCGCTTTCCTGCGCAACACCGGCACCCCTTCCGCGCCTTCCTGGAGCCAGGTTTCAGGGGTAATGCCTTCACAGGACTTCGGCTCCAATGCAGCCCCGACATTCGCGGACTTGGACGAAGACGGAGACTTTGACCTGATTGTAGGGGAAAGCACCGGGCGCCTTTACCTTGTAAGAAACATTGGCTCTGCTTCCTCTCCTTCCTGGGAAACAGTCAGCCTTTCAAATTATTTGGCGCAGTCTGACGGTGCAACAATTGATGTTGGAACAAGGGCAGCGCCTTTCCTCGTTGACTTGGATGCAGACAGCTACCGCGATTTGGTGATTGGCGCAGGCAACGGAAGGCTGCAAACCAACAGCAGCAACGGAAGGTTTTACTACAATTCGCATTTGAACATTTCAGTCGGCGCAGAAGAATCGCCTTATTATTTCGGCGGCACCTACACTTCCAACGCGCTTGACTTCGGGTCAGCTGTGACAATCCTTTCTTTAGACTTCAATTCCACGCTTAACAGCCAGAGCCTAAGCCTATCGTTCCGAACATCCGCTGACGGAATAACCTGGACTGACTGGAGTGAGCCAAGAATCACAACACCACAGGAAGTGAATGACGAGAACCAGTTCATTCAGTACATCGCATATTTTTCCGGCAACGGCGCAGGCACAGCCTACCTCAACGATGTGAATATAACCGTGCAGAGCATTGGCGGAATGCTTGACGACTCTGTTTCCTTGACTTATGGCCTATCAAGTTTTGACCAGTCAACCGCCTTGACTTATGATTACCTTAACACCCCTGCCAACAAAATGTCAACAGACCCAGGCGCCATTGAAAGCGTTGACGTTTTTTCCTTGCGCCCAGGCGGCGGAGCATGGCAGTGGTCTGATTTCTCTAACCTTAAAATAGGCGGCATTTACAACCGCGTCGGCTCTGCAAACGGCTCATGGCGCCTTGATGCAGTCGGCGTAGAGATTTCTTACGGTTAAGAAGTTGTCTTCCATGAACAAGAAAGCGCAGATTTCAGCTGAATTCTTCATCGTACTATTCCTTCTCCTTCTTGTTTTCCTGAGCTCGATTTTTGTTTTCTCGCAGCAAAGCGTTTCAGTTGACGCCTCAAGAAAACTGATGGAATCAAACCGCATTGCATCAAAGCTCGCAAGGGCAATTGACGGAGTCGCATCATCCGATTCAAACATTTCCGTGGCAATTTCCCTTGAAAAGCCATTTGACTACAACGTATTCATAGAGGCGCATTCTGTTGAGGTCTGGGTTGACGATTTCTTCGCCTCGGCTCCAATTTCAACCAGTTTTGTTTCACTTGTTTCCGCAACCCCCGGCGCTTCAGTGAAAATCTCCAACCGAGATTCAAATGTGGTGATACAGAATGCGTGAGCGCGGCCAGATTTTTTCCACGGATTTCCTGATTGCAATTTCCGTTTTCATGGTTGTTTTGATTCTTTCAATCGCTTTCCTGAACGATTCGCTTTTGAGGGTTGAATCCATTGAGCGCTTTAACGGGCTGCAGGAAGCCGCGGCAGCTGCATCCGACAGCCTTGTTTTGTCCGTCGGGGTTCCTTTCAACTGGCAGAACAAGGCAAGCCTTTCCGATGTCAATGCAATCGGCCTGGCTGATTCAGCAAATTTTTTGGATTCCGCAAAACTGCAGCGCTTCTCTGACCTTAACGCCTCAGATTACAACGCGGTCAAGGAAATCCTCGGGGTTTCAAAGTTCGGATTGTTTGTTTCCATCAACAGCCTGCAGAACAGCCAGCGGCTTTTCGCTTTCGGGCTTTCCCCTGATTCAAATGCAGAGGTTGCGTCCATACAGAGGCTTGCATTGCTCGGCAATGAAGATGTACTGGTTAACGTGAAGGTGTTCAAATGAAAAAAAACGGTTTTGTTGTTTCCCTTGACGCCTTGTTTTCCCTTTTGGTGGCATTCCTTTTGCTTGCGACTTCCGCCTACTATTTTTCACAGGCAGGTGTCGGCGCTTTCCAAAGCAACCAGCTAAAGCGCTTTTCAAACGACGCCCTTGCGGTCCTGGAAAAAAGCGGGGCACTGGAGAAAGCGGTTAAGGACAACAAAACCAATGACTTAAAGCAGTTTTTGAACAGGCTTCCCTCCAATTACTGTTTTTCCCTGAAAATTTTTTCCGCAAACGATTTGAACAACGCAGTGCTTTCAACAGCGACGCCTTCCTGCCCCGCTGATTATTCTGAGCTTTCCTCTGCGCAGCGCTCATTCATTGTTTCCGGCTCATACAACCGCTCCTTTTATTTGGCGGAACTGAACGGGTGGTTGAAGTGATCCCGGGAAAAAAAGGCTTTGTCCTGACCCTTAGCGCGATTCTTTTGCTTTCAAGCGTTTTATTGTTTTCCCAGTTTTACCTTAACAAAACCGCTTTGCAGAACTCTGAAATACTTGAGGGCTTTCATTCATCCAAAGCCGCTTTTTTGCTTGACGACATTTCCTCTGACTTCAACAAGCTGCTTGGCGCTTCAGTTGACATTAACAGGGGCTCTTCCTCCCTGCGAATTTCAGTGAAGGACAGGCTTTCCGGAGATTACAACAAGATGAATGTGCTTTCACTCCAGTCTTTTCTGCAGAAAGGCTATGCTGAAAAACAGGCTGCCTCAATTTCCCTTGATTTGAACCGCCTTGTTGACGGGCAAACAGAGCTTGTTTTTTCCAATGGCATTCATTATGATTTCAGCTATGACCAGAACTTTTTCCTTTTCCACAAGCCGTCCTCCTCCACTAACGCTACCGCATATGACCTGAATGTTTCAGTTAACGCATTTTCCGATTATTATATTCCTTGGGCATGGAACCCAAGCGGCGACCTCTCAGTTTCTTTCAGGTACTCTGACCAGAATTCCCTTTCATCAATCAATTATTCCGGAAAAGTAGATTCCTCTATTCAAAATAATTTCACCTTTCACTATAACGACGGCACACAGCTCGTGGTTTCCGTTGGCGCAATTGGCTCTTCGCTGAAGGCACTGCGGTTAAGCAAAACCTTTTCGGCAAATTCCTCGCGTGCCACTTATTCCTTTAACGCTTTCCTTCCAGCTGACAATAGGAAGCCGTTTTACGCTTTTTACGACGCGGACCTCAATTACTCGCAGCTTGACGTCAATTCCTTTTCAAAAATCGTTGTTGCAAGGGGCTGATAAATTTAAAAGCACCAATTCCCTAATAGAATAGGTTGTTTTTTATGGCTGAAAAAGAAAAAACCGCTGGAGCTTCTTCCAAAAAAGATGAGGTGTGGGCTTTCAAGCCACAGGACCTGAAACGCGAAGAGATAAAGGCGAAAAAGGTTGACGGAAAAAAAGTGAAGGGCTTCAGCACCAAAATTGATTTGCTGATGGAAGCGGTGCAGCAAAAGAAGGCGGTTTCCTTCAAGGACATTTCAAAAAAGCTCGGCTTGAGCGTTCAGTCTGTTGAGCGCATTGGCAAAATGCTTGAAGCAAGGGGCCTGGTTGATGTGCAGTATCCCGCGACAATGGTGCAGCAGCCGCGCATTGCATTCAGGAAATCCATTCCAGAGGCTTTTGTTGAACGCGTTGGCGGCGAAGTCTTAGAGTCATATAATTTAAACGTTGACTTTGTCGAGGCGGATGTAAGAATCCTGCGGTCGCCCGAGGACCTAAGGCCTTTTTATGAAATAAATTTTCCAGTGCTCGCATCATATACCAAGATTTTTCTGGAGGGATTGCGCGAATCAATTGCGGAAAAAATTCCCGTGGACATTTCCGATGTAACCGACGCGGTAAAGGGAAAACAGCTTAAGGAAAGGTTTTTCGCGACCGCGAAAAAGGAACTGGAGGAATTTTTTCCCACAGGGGACAAAAAGCTCATTGACATGCTTGCCGGCAGCCTGCTGCACTCAATGTACGGCCTTGGAAAACTTGAGCTCCTGATGGCAGACAATCTCTTGGAGGAAGTCGCAATCAATTCCTCAAAGGCACCAGTGACAGTTTACCACAGGAAATTCGGATGGATGAAAACCAACCAGTTCTTGGAAAGCGAGGAAGAAATAGCGAATTATTCCTCGCAGATTGCGCGAAAAGTCGGAAGGGAAATAACAAACCTTTCCCCAATCCTTGACGCGCACCTTTTGACCGGGGACAGGGTTAATGCAACGCTTTTTCCCATAACCTCTTTCGGAAACACGATAACGATTAGGCGTTTTTCCAGGCGCCCCTGGACAATGGTTGACTTCATTGGCTCAGCGCACACAATGAGCATTGAAATGGCCGCGCTGCTCTGGCTTGCAATCCAGTATGAATTAAATATTGTGGTGGCAGGCGGAACCGCTTCAGGGAAAACCAGCGCCCTTAATTCCCTCGCGGCTTTCATGCCATCCTATCACAGAATCATATCTATTGAAGACGTCAGGGAAATAACCTTGCCTGATTACTTGCAGTGGAACTGGCTGCCGATGACAACAAGGAACCCAAACCCTGAAGGATTGGGCGAGGTTTCAATGCTTGACCTTCTCCTTTCCTCTTTGCGCATGCGCCCTGACAGGATAATTTTGGGTGAAATAAGGAGGCAAAAGGAAGCCGAAGTCCTTTTTGAGGCAATGCACACAGGGCATTCTGTTTACAGCACTTTGCACGCGAATTCAGCGCAGCAGGTTTTGCGCAGGCTCATTGAACCGCCTATTTCCATTCCTCCTTTGGAAGTCGAGGCATTGGACCTTGTTTTGGTCCAGTTCCGCGACCGCCGCACAAATGTCAGGCGCACTTACGAAATCGCTGAGCTTGAATCAGGTGTTTCAGGCGAGCAGTTGAATATCAACACGATTTACAAATGGTCTCCAAGGGACGATAGCTGGGACAAGGTCAATGAGCCAAGGCGCCTGATGCAGCAGTTGAACATGCACACAGGCATGACAACGCAGGAAATTGGAAAGGATGTTTTGCAGCGCGCGGAAATACTCCAATGGATGCTTGAATCCAATTTATCCGATGTAAATGAAGTGGGCAAGGTAATGAAACTGTTTTATGCAGAGCCGGAAGCCGTTATTGCCGCTGCAGAGAAAGGCATTGAACCGAAAAAACTTTTAGAGGCATAGCATGCGCGTAAAATTCCTTCTCTTTTCCGTTGAACGCGCTCAGCGCATTAACCGCCGCTTCCTCTGGATTGGAAAACTTTTAAGCCGCTTTTTTCCGAAGGTAGGGGAAAACCTGAACAACGCAGAGCTTGGCATTCCCGCTGAGCATTACCTTACCGCATCGTTTTTTTCCGCGCTTGTTTACGGCGTGCTTTTTTACGCGCTTTTCATGGCGCTTTTTTTTGTGCGCTCGCAGCAGGAGCTTTTGCCGGAAAACATTTTTCTCTCCACGCTGATTGGCGCTTGCTTTTCAGTTCTTTTCTTTTTCCTGCACATCATTTACCCCAAGCTCATAGCGCAGCAGCTTGCATCTGGAATTGACGACTCATTGATTTTCGCATTGAAAAGCATTTTGATTCAGGTCAGCAGCGGCATTCCCCTTTTTTACGCGATGAAGAATATCTCCAACGCAAAATATGGGCGGGTTTCCGCGGAATTCAGGGAAGTCGTGCAGGCAATCAATGCAGGCAGCAGCGAGTACGAGGCATTGGAGCACCTTGCCCTTAAAACCAAATCTGATTTTTTGCGCAAGACCTCTTGGCAATTGACTTCTTCGCTTCGCTCAGGAGCATCCCTTGTTGGCGCGCTTGTGTCTGTTGTTGAAACCCTCACAAACCACGAGATTCGCGCAATAAAAAATTATGCCGCTGAACTGAACCTATGGATTCTTCTCTATCTCCTTGTCGCCGCGGCAATCCCGACTCTTGGAATAACTTTTCTCGTGATAATTTCCTCTTTCGGCGGCTCTTCAATGGGTGAAATTCACGTAATTTCATTCGTGCTTCTCGCGTTCATTTTGCAGTTTTTGTTCATTGGCTTCATTAAAACAAGGATTCCAAAGGTGTTTGCTTAATGCTTGACTGGTTTGCGGAAAGGATTGCGGGCATGCTGCCAAAAAAACCGAGGGAAAGCGTGGCCTCGCTTCTTTCATTTGCGGGAAACAGCGTTGAAGCCGACATTTGGCTGGGCAAAAGAATCCTTTTCTCTTTCCTGATTGCGCTTGCCGCAGCGCTTGTTCCCCTGAGCCTTTCGCCTTATTTCCCCGCGGTTTATTCATTCATTCCCGAGGAACTTATTCCCTTTATCTCGCTTCTTTTGTTTGCGGCGATTTTTTCCCTCCTGCTTTTGCTTTATTATTTGCGCCTTTTCTTTGCCTCAGAGGCAAGGGTGCAGAAAGTGGAGGAAATCCTGCCTGACTTCCTTTTCCTTGTTTCAAGCAATCTCCGCGCTGGCATGACTCCTTTTGCCGCGTTCCGTTCAGCTGCAAGGCCTGAGTTCGGCGCCTTAAGCAACGAGGCAAAAATTGCTGTCTCGCGTTCCCTTGGAACAGAGTCATTCACAGATGCCTTGGCTAATTTAAGCGCCCGCGTGAATTCAAAGGTTTTGCGTGAAACAGTTTCATTTTTCTCACAGGCCCTTCACTCAGGCGGCCACCTTGCAAAGCTCATGGAGGAAAGCGCAAACGACCTGAGAAAAACGCAGGAAATGAAAAAAGAGCTGCAGTCAAGCACGAAAATGTACGTGCTTTTCGTTGCCTTTGTCGTTGTCATAGCCACGCCTTTGCTCATGGCCATCTCAATCAAATTCCTTGAAATGATTATCTCCATTCAGGTGAAAAGCAATGTCGGCGCTGTCACTGGTTCCCTTGGCTTTCTCAGGGCGCAGATGAACATTGCCCCTTCCTTCATGCAGTCAATCGCATTCATTCTGCTTTTCGGCAACTCAGTGCTTGCATCGCTTTTCATGGGGGTAATTGATTCGGGAAAGGCAAAGCTTGGATTGAAATTTTTTCCCGGAATGCTTGTGGCGTCAATCGCATTGTTTTTCGCTTTTCGCTACCTTCTAGCAATCGTTCTTGGAATATAACTCGGAAAACTGAGGGGAAAGCCTTTTAAATAAGAAAATGCTTTATTATGCAATAGGCATTTGCACTTAAAAAAACTTGAAAAGGAGGTTTTGAATGAATTTTAAAGGTCAAGGTACAACTGAATACCTGATAATTTTGGCAGTGGTGATAGTGATTGCATTGGTTGTTGTCGGCGTCCTGGGATTCCTTCCTGGAATGGGAACTGGAGTTACGGAAAGCCAGAGCAAAGCTTACTGGGCTTCACAGTCTCCGTTGGCTGTAACCGACTGGCAGATAACTGGCACTGCAGGCGATGCAACCATTGTCCTGAGGAACCAGTCATCCAGCAAGATAACTGTTACTGGCATGCACTTCCATAACGGCACAACACAGTATGCGTCAACAGTCACAAGCACGACTTATTCAGCGGGCGAAGAGAAAGCGATTCCATTCATTGGTTCACAGCCTGTGTGCACAAGCGGACAGTCCTATTCTCTGGACTTCAACATCACTTACAGCACGCCAAACATCAGCGGAAAGACGGAAGGCGGAACAGTGGACTTGATTGGAAGCTGCCCGTAAAACAAGGTTTTTTTCAGGCATTCTGCGGGAAGCATTTCCCGCAGCCAATCTTTTTTTTACCGCTTTCAGATAATTTAATAAACATCTTTTCCCTTTCACTTATTGTTATCTATGGGAAAAAGGGAGCTTTTGCTTGATTCAGCCAAAAAGCTTTTGAAGGAAGGCGCTTCAGTCCAGGACATTGCCTCGGAGATGTCAGGCCTTGCGGGAATTTCCTTTGAGGAAGCCCAATCCATTGTAGAGGACGCGAAAAAGGAAACGGAATTAATTCCAGCGCAGAAAGAGGCAAAAGAAGGGGAAGAAATGCCGGTGCAGGAAGCACAGCCAGCGCCAAAGCCAGAGCCAAAAAAGGAGCAGGAGGAACGGGAAAAGGAAATCATTTCCTCTTTCATTGAAAAGCCGTTCATTTCTTTGCCTGAAAAGCCCGCTGCGCCAAAAGCCGCTGAGGAAAAAAAGAAAGGGGAAGAGGAAAGCGGGTTGGAACCAGAAACCATTGAACCTTCAGATGAAGCCGAACTTAAACTTCCCGAATTTGAGCTTAAAGCCGCTGCTGAGAAAAAAATTGTTTTCGTTCCCGCCAAGGAAAAGGAAATCGCTGTTCCTGAGAAAAGCGCAAAAAAGCTGTCTTCAAGGCATTCCAGGATAACGCTTGTAGCGCTTCCAAGCAAGGGCTACACTTCAAGCATTGTGGAGCTGGCGCAGACAATGGCTGAAACATATTCCCTTGTGTGCTATGTTTCATTGAATGACCGCTGTGATTCCTTGTTCAGGTCTTTTGCGGATGCAGGCATTGACATGAAAAGGTTTTTCCTGATTGACGCGATTACAAAGACCTCGCAGGCAATTGTCGAGCCGCGCAGCAACTGCGTTTTTGTTTCCTCGCCAAACGCGTTGATCGAGCTGAGCCTTGCGATTTCCGATGTTCTGGCAAAGCAGAGGCCCGACGCAATTCTTTTGGATTCGCTTTCAACGCTTTTGATTTACGAAAACCCTTCAACAGTGACAAAGTTCATGCACTCGCTTATCGGCAAGGTGCGCACGAATTCCGTTGACGGCGTCTTCACAGTCCTTGACTCTGACCAGAACGCGGAGGCAGTAAAGGATTTGGGGATGTTCATTGATGACTCGCTTTCACTGGATGAATTTTCCCTCATTTCACTGGAGGGCCCTGCTTTTGGCAAGCCTTCTTTTGCGAAAAAGCCGCGCATGGAAAAAATTTCCGGCCTGCTGAAGGAAGTGCGGTTCGAGGAGCCTGTTTATGAAAAGGCTTCAGCGCAAAAAGTGCAGGCGATTGAGGCGCAGACAACAGCCTTGAAGAAAATCGTTCAAAGGGAAATGCAGCGCCTTGCATTGAAAATGGACAAGCTGAAAAAGGAGCCGCAGGTAAAGGATGATTTGAAAGAGCATCTTTCGCGCCTTGAGCAAAAAATTGAAAAGCTTGAAAAACAGCCGGCGCAGGTTCAAAAGGCCCCAAAAGTCACGGTTGACCTCTCAAAGCTCGCAAAGAAAATAAACAGCATAAAGCAGCAGCCCTCGATCAAAAAGGAATTAAAGCAGCACCTGAACATGCTTGACTTGCGCTTCAGGGAAATGGAGAAGCACATTGCAAAAAGAAGGAAGATTTCGGTTGAGGAAAAAAACCACCGCAACCTTCTTGCAAAAAAACAGCGTTTTGCCCAGAAAAAAAAGGCAGAGCACGAGGAATTAATGCACAGGCTTGAAAAAAAGCTCCTTGCCCTGAACAGGAGCTATGCATTGGGCGTTGTTTCCAAGGACGCCTATTCAAAGGACAAGAAAAAAATAGAGGAAATGCTAAGGAAAGGCTAGAAAGTAAGGAAAACCGAATGGTAAAGTTTTTAAACGATAACAATCTCTATATGTTAGCACATTTATTCTTGGTTTCGGTGTTTTGATTGGCAAAGAAAAAGAAAAAGGCTTCAAAGCCCAGAAAAGCGGCAAAAAAACCCGCTAAAAAAAATAAGAAAAAGTCCCCTGCAGTGGCAAAGCAGGTTAAAACCCACTCGCTTCTTTCAGAGGCACTGAAGGACATTGAAGCCGAACTGGAGCGCCTGCGCTTGGAAAAAATTTCAACGGAACGCGGCCTGCAGTCAGTTGCAGGAACCATTTCTTCCACACAGGACCAGCAGGTTGAACTGAAAAACAAGGTCACAAAGCTTGTCGCAAAAGAAGAGGAATTAAGCCTTAAAAGAAACCGCTTAAAGGAACAGATTGACAAGGTCAAGGACAAAATCACCAAGGTCACACAGTTAGAAGCCGAAATGGAAGAAATTGATTAAGCGCATTTCCCTTTTTTTTCTTGCTTTAACTTTCATTCCCTGAACAAACTTTGGTTTATGTAAATCTCTATTCCCCTGTCGCATATTTTGTATGGAACAATTCGCTTTTCGTGGTTTGAGCTCCTGAGCTTTAATATCTCCAAAGCCTTTTCCCTCAAGTTGTGTATTTTGATGTTGTAAAGCACTATGACTCCGTCCGCCAAGAATTCTTCGACTCCGCTCCTGCTGTAAACATTCGGCTGCTGTTCTGTTTCCCCTAAAACAATGTTCACTGAATTGTATTTTTCAAGCGTTTCAAAAAGATGCCTGAGGTATTGCCTGTATCCCTGCTCGTTCTCCATGAACGCAATGCTTAACGCGCTCAAGGAATCAACTGTAACCCTGTCCGGCTTGAACGGCAAATTGAACTGGAAAGGCAAATCGAATTCCTCAAGCTCTATGTAAAGGCCGCCTCTTTCCTTTGTCAAAGCCGCTTCAACCGCCCTTGCAATGCTTAGGGGGTCGATTTTGATTATTGCAATCTTGTTTTCCTCTTCCAAGGTGTAAAGGTCCCAGCCAAAATTCTCGTACATGTTTTCCTTTATTTTTTCCGCGGTTTCCTCAAGCGTTAAATAAACGGCTTTTTCCCCTGCAAGAACCGCGTTATACATTGACTGCATTGCAAAAGTAGTTTTTCCAGTGCCGCAGCCGCCGCTTAAAAGCACTGTGTCGCCTCTCTTTAACCCGCCTTTTTCAATCAGCCTGTCAAAATCGCTCACCCTTACAGGCATTACCTCGCGGAAGCGCGCCTTTTCCCTTTCCCTTTCAATTCCTCCTCCGCCTCCCCCTCCTCCGCTGCTCCTGCTGCTAATTCCTTTTGCTTCATGCCTTGCCTTTTCCTTTTTTTCAGGAAGCACTTCATCAAGCTTTTCCCCTTTTTTGCCCCCAAATTTCATTCCGCCAAAAATGTGTTTTTCCCCTTTTTTGCCGCTTTTTTCATCCATTGCAGGGGCTTTTGTTTTTTTCTGGAACAATGGCTTTGACCAGAACATGTCCTCTTTTTCAAGCAGTTTTTTTGCGGGAAGGCCCTTGCCTAACCCGCCCCATTCCTGTTCCGCGCTTTTTTCAGCGGTTATCCCTTTTTTCTTTGCGTCATCAATCATTTTTTTGGCTTCTTCCTCGCCCACCCCAATGTCCTTTAGGTTTGAAAGGACTTCGCCCTCGTCCTTCAAGTCTTTCAGAAGCCTTTCAGTTGCCTCTGCCAGTGCCTTTTTTTTCTCTTCATCCGCCATTTGCAGCCCTTGCCCTAATACATTTCTTTTTCCACATATAAAATACTTTCACACAAGGCCTTTTTTCTTTTTCTTCTTTTTTTCCTCCAATGCCTCCATGTCCGCTATCCTTGCATCCAATTCCGTTAACTTTGCTTTCAGCTTTGAAAGGTTTTCCTTGTAGGTTCCCGCGGGCATAACCCCTTTCTCAAAGTACTCGCGCTGCAGGCTTTTAATAAGCTCTTCTGTCTGTGTTTTCTCGTTTTTCAGCCTGCTGCCCATAATCGAGTATTTTGCCCCTGAATAAAAAAACCTCGCGAGCAAAACAGCCAGAACAATTGCAACGACAAAGAAAAGCAAATTGTTTTTGAGGAACCAGCCCCAATAGTTTGTCGTGATAACGGTTTTCAGGGTTTCCCCTGTGTTTCCCGCCTCGTCCGTTGCGCTGAACACAATCGCAATTTCACCGAAGTCCTCTCCCCTTGGTTCATAGGATCCCGCGAAAAAATTCTCGTCAACCTGCTGCAGCAAAACCTCGTTTTCCCCGATTCTTGCAGTGATTTTCGGCTTTTCCCCTGCGCCAGCCAATTTTTTCCCGCTTGAGTACACCGCACTTGCTTTCAGCGGAATCGGTTCGCTTAACTGGTATGTCTCAAGGCTTGGCTCCAAGGCATCAATTATTATCCTCGCCTTTGCAACAGCCAATGAAATGCTGTTCTCCCCGCCCGCATAAAGTGACTCGCTTTTTTTATCGGCAGCCACGGTCAGCACCCATTCACCGAGTTCAGCGTCAAACGGAAGCCCGTAGGTTGTGGAATAGTTGCCATTCCCGTTTCCGTAAAGCTGAATCCTTTTTCCTTCAACGCCCCAAGCAATTACATTGGCGTCATCAACAGCCTTTCCCGAATCAGTCACCTTCACGCTGATGATTATGTCATCTGTCCTCTTGTATTCCGTTGCGCTGGGGCTCAGGAAAGTTATCAAATAAAACTGGCTTTCTGGCTTTTCCAAAACACTTATGCTTGTTTCGGCTTTTTCCCCCGCGCTTTCCGCGGCCAAAACCCATTCCCCCGCAGGGTCAAGAAAGCTCGTGCCATAAATGTACGAGAAATCCCCTGCACTCGTGCACTGGATTTCGTTCTCAAATATTTTTTTGCCGTCACTTGAAGTGGCTGAAAGCGCGACAAACGCCAGCCTTGCGCATGAGCCGTGCATTTCAAGCATCTGCCCTTTTTCCATGCTCGCATTTGCCGCAATTGAAATGTTTTCAGCGCCAGCAAAAGCCATCAGCGCGCAGAAAACCAGCGCAAAAAGCGCGAACTTGAAATTTTTTTTCACTTGCTTTCCCCCTTGAGCTCAGCCAGCTCTGACTCAAGCCTGTTCATTTCCGCGTAATATTTTTCCTTTGAGACAGCGCCGCGCTTAAAATACCTTGTCTGTACGGCTTTTATTTCCTCCATTATCTGCTTTTCCGTCAGCCGCGTGCCGCTGTTTTTTTCTTTCCCAATCCTTTTGCGCATGATTATTGCCAATGCGCAAAGCCCAATAAGCCCTGCGCCAATAAAGATAAGGTTAATGTATTTGAGGAAGAAGTACTGCGCCGAGACCCCGCTGACTTTCACGCCGAGCATTTTCTCCGCATTGTTTCCAAAGGAGTCCTCAATTGTGAGCAGCAGCGCATTTTTTCCGACATCGCGCTCCTCCACAAAGTAGTTGATTAAAAAAACAGGCCCCTGCTTTTCAAGTTCCACCTGGTGGCCGCCTATTTTTGCGATTGCCGGCATTTCAAGCGTTTCACCGTTAGAGGAATAAACTGCGCTGAATTTCAGGGGAATGGTTTCGCCTGCCATTTTTTCCGTGCCTTCATTGAATTCAATCATTTTCAGCAGTATTTCTGCGTCAAGTATTTCCAGTTCAAAATTTTTTTCAGCGCCGTAAACAGTTTCTCCGTCAATCCTCAAAGCGGTTATCCTGCCATTGCCCTTTCCAACCGGCGCATCCATGGGAATCCTTGCATTTGCAGTGTAAATGCCGCTGTTTTCCTCTTCGGCTTTCAAGGTGGAGCCGAATGGAAGCGTGATGTATACAAATGCGCCGCTGAATGGGCTTTTGTCAAGATTCCTGAGTGCTATGTAGAAGCCGAGCTCTTCCCCTCTCTTGAATTCTGCATTTAATTCATTTGTGAACTGTATTTGCAGCGGGTTTGTAAAGTTGGGTGCGCTTACCTCTATTTCTTTTTCCGCTTTTCCCGAGTTCCCGCTTGCATCGCCCGCGCTTGCGGAAATCAGCCAGTTTCCAAGGGGGTGAAGTGCAAGGGAGCGGAACCTGAAGCTGAAAGCGCCTGAGCCGTCTGTTTCCACTGACTGCTGCGTGATTTCCTTTCCCCCTGCGTTTATTGAGATGTTGACAGTGGCTTTTGCAGGGTTTCCCCTGATTGACGCGCTGCCGCTTGCTATTATTTCCTCGCCGATAATGTAATCATTTTTGCCTGTGTTCAGCTCAAGGTCAATTATTGGCGCAACAATAATGCTTGTTTTGCTGAAGCCGCCGGCGTTTCCCGCCTTTGCCTGTATTGTCATCTCGTTTGCGCCGTCCGCTGCGTTTTTTGAAATAGTTGCATATCCCGTGAAAACATTGTCAACAGGCTTTTCATCGCCGTTGCTTCCGTCATTGGAAAGCGCGAGTTCATCGAAAGGGCCTATTGCGGTAACAATTGCGTTTCTCACATCGCTGAAAGCCGATTCAACCCTTGCCTTTACAAGCACTTTTTCCCCCCTTGGAAAGAATTCGCCTTTTTTCGGCTCAAGCACGTCGACTGATATGCCTTGCCCTGTTTTGCAGTCAGCCGAACAATTTTCCGGATTTTCATATTTTTCGCATTTTTCGTTGCCGCATGAAATTTGCTGAATGCATTTAGCGCTGCATTTTCCCGCGTCCGCGCACACCATTCCATTTTCACATTCCCCGTCATCTGAGCACGCGGGTTCGCAGACCGTGCTTTTGCAGTATGCAATGCATGTTCCCGGATAAATGCATTCGTCAACCGTTGCGTTAAGGCCGTCTTTGCATTCATTGTCCGATGAGCATTTCGGAGTGCATTCGCTGTTTGCGCATTTTGCATCGCAGCTTCCCTTTCCAATGCACTTGTCAGTGGTGAAGGGGTTTCCGTCTGCGCACTCGAAATCCGCCTTGCAGCCTGTTTTGCATTCCTCGTTTGAGCACGCGGCACTGCATGTTCCTGCATTAACGCAGATGTCCGCGCTCAAGGGGTTTCCGTCATCGCAGTCAGAATCATTTCCGCAGGCAATGCTTATGCATAGATTCAGCGCAAGTGCCGCAGAATTCTTTACATTTGAAACACTGTATGTTTCTCCGAAAAGGGATTTGAATGCGACGGATGCGTTGAGTTCTCCTTCGTCAAGCGAAAGCCTTGTCCTACCTCCCGCGGTTCCTTTTGCCTCAAGCACCAGTTTCAGCTTATGCCCTTTTTCAATCGCATACAGGCCTCCCAATTCTGCAGCATTTTTTGCCTCTCCGCCAAACGGAACATGGCTCCATTCGCTTTGCACTATCTTTGTGCTTTTATCCGTCTGAAAATCGTAAAGCGTCCAGCGGTATTCTGCGGAGCCATTTTCCGCAATTAGGCCTGAAAACCATGCCTCGATTTTTCCTGTTGCAAGCAGCCTCTGTGAGAAGCTGATTGAATACCATCTCGCTATTTCAATCGGTTCAGGGCTGTTCTGCTTAACTATTTCTGTTTTGTGCGAAGTGCTTGTGGGAAAAGAACTCGCCATGAAGTAATAACTGCCGCCTTCATGCATTGCGCTTAAGTCGTTTCCCCTCAGCCAGAAAACGTTTTCCGCGGCGCACGCGAATGAAATAAGCGCAATCAAAGCGAAAAATAAAAGAAGCCGCCTGTTCATTTTTTTCAGCCTTTTTTTTGCTTCAGTTTGCTTTCAAGCGCCGCAGCCTTTTTCCTTGTCTCTGACAATTCTGTTTCATACTGGTTCATTAGCCTGTCATAGCTTTTTTTGTCAAGCGAGGCCTCTTTGAAGTACTGCAGCTGCACTTCCTTGACAAGCTGTATCAGTTCAGCCTCCCTTTTCCTCAGCCCCTTCGCGTTTCCCCTTGCCTTTAACAGCCGCTGGGTGCCGAATGCGCCTATTACAACCGCGATAACTAATAGCACTATGCTTAAGGGATATTTCCTCAGGTAAAAAAGAACAGATACGCCTGACACCTCAATCTCTGTTTCCTTGCTTGAAAAATTGTTTCCCGCATCAGCCGCGCTGATGCTTATCTTAACGTTTCCAGTGTCGCCTTCCTCTACAATATATTTCCCAGCATAGATTCCCTGCGCCACAGCGGTAAGCACCACTGTTTTTCCGTTTACAGTTGCATTGATGTCAAGCCTGCTTGCCGGCTCGCCATTCGGATAAGTCAAGCGCACCCTTATGGGCATTTCCTCTCCCGCCTGGAATATGGGGCTTGATGGCTCAAGGAATTCTGTTTTGAATTCAATTGCCTTTATCTCTATTTCAACCGATGCATTCCCCCCTGATAAAACACCGGAGTCAAGCTTCATCGCACTGAAACCTATTTCCTGTTTTCCCGCAGGGGCATTAATCGGCACCTTTGCGTTCAAGGCGTAAAGCCCGGTTCCAAGCGGGGAAAGCTTGATTGGAAGCAGCCCCGGAAAAAGAATTTCCACATCCGCTCCGTCTGCAAGGCTTCCGTCAGCGCGCTTCACCAGCACTATGAGGTTCAGGTCGCTGTTCTTTTCGTAAACCTCTTTTGCGTTCTGCACTTCAACCGAAAGAAAGCTTTTTATTTCCGGCGAGGAAAAATTAAGGTCTTTCCTTATTGCGGCATAGTTGCCGTTTTCGTCGATTGCAAATGCATTGACTGCCCACTTCCCCTGCCTGTCCAAAAGGCTTGTGTGGTATGTTATGCGGAATGAGCCGTCGGCTTCCGGAACAATTTCCTTTGAAAGCACGGTTTTCCTTTCCTGCACAATGTTGAAGTCAATCGGGAGCTGCAACGCATTGTTTCTGCGCCTGAGCACGCCAGTTATCATTATTTCATCCCCCAGATTGTAATTTTCCTTGTCGGTTGAAAGCTGCAGGTCAAGCGCAGGCTTCACTGCAATTGTTTTTGCGGCATATCCTTTTCTCCTGCCGACAACCGCTTCTACTGCCGCAACAATCGTCCCCTCAGCCTGTTCTTTTCCAATGGGAATGAAAGCGGTATAAATGTTGTCGTATTCCCTGGCGTCATTATGCGTTCCGTCGTTGAAAAAAGTTTTTTCGCCGAATGAACCGCTTATTTTAACTGACGCACTGTTTATTGGCACGCCGTCTGCGGTTACAACTGCCTTGATTCGCGCTGTTTCGCCCCTGAGGTAATAGGTTCTTCCGTCAATGTCTGAAACATCAACTGTAATTTTTTTCGGCTCGCAGTCAGCAGGGCAGCTTCCATAGTCCTCGCTTTGCTCGCAGATATTGTTTCCACAGCACCCGAGTTTTGGAACAATCTGGCAGTTGTTTCCAATGCAGGCATACTCCTGGCATTTGGAGGGCGCATTTCCCCCGCAGGTTTTTTGCACGTCATCCGGGCAATTGCATTCCGTTTCACCAGGGTCAATGATTCCGTTTCCGCATTTTTCAAGATGGCTGCATATTGCACTGCATCTTCCAGCCCCAGCGCAAACGTCTTTTGTTGCGGGGTTTCCGTCATCGCAATCCGCGTTAGCCGAGCACGCAGGCGTGCAGCTGCTGTGCGAGCAAGAAGCATCGCATTTTCCCGAACCCGAGCAAACATCTGATGTCAATGGATTGCTGTCATCGCAGTCGCTGTTTGCGCTGCATGCAATTGTGCAGGCCTGGTTTGAGCAGGCTGAACTGCATGTTCCTGCGCCGGTGCAGGAGTCTGTGGTTATTGGGTTTTTGTCGTTGCAGTCGCTGTCCGACCTGCACACAATAACGCATGCGTCATTTCCAGCAGGGGTCTGCCCGCTGTTCTGGTCACTGAAGTGGTTAACTATTGGCGTGTGAGAGCAATAAGATGATTCTGTTCCGGGGTTATTGCATGAATCTGTTGTTCCTGCGTTATTGTCGTTGCATTCCGCATTCGAGCTGCATGCAACAGTTCCCCCCTGCACAGGGGCGTGCGAACAGCTTGCATTGCAGCTTCCCGCGTTTTCACATAAATCCTGTGTTGCCGCGCTTCCGTCGTCGCAGTTTGCATTAATTGAGCACTGCACTGCGCTGAAGCAAATTGGCATGTATGCGGCTGCAGTTGAAACGACATTGCTTAACGCATAGCTTTTGCCGTTTGACAACTCCCATCCAAGGTGCGCGCCGCTTTGCGTTTCGTCAACTGTCAGCTTTACTTCCCCGCCGCCATTTGAAGCATTGTAGTCCATGACCATTTTTATTACTCGCCCGGCGAGAAGCCTGTATGCGGCTGCAAACGGAATTGTTGTTTCATTGCTTCCATTCGCCATGCTTTTCCATTGGCTTTGTGCAATCAGCGTGCTTGAGCCTGTTGAGGGATTGAAATCATAAATGCTTGCCCTGTACTGCGCTGAATCGCCTGAAATGCTCATCGACGACGCCCACAGGTAGAGGATTCCAGTCATGTATATGTCCACGGCCGCGGGATCAGGGGCATACCATCTTGTCCATTCGTGGACGCCTTTCACTGTTGTTTTTTTTATTTCCGTTTTAGTCGAGCCAAGCGGCGGCGCGTTATATCTGGATGCGTAATAGTTTCCCCCATCTATCTGCGCGATTGTGTCAATGCCTCCCGCATACGTTATCAGCTCTTCGGCTAAGGCAATCTGTGCAAACAGCAACAGCAGGGCAAGTGAAAGCAGGAGTCTGCGCATTTTAAGTTTTCACTTGTTATATTATAAATTTTATTAATTTAAAGGTTTGCTTCTACTCCCACTTTATTCAGTGATTCCCTCACTATTACGCATATGCTTTTCAATTCCGCGCTTGTTTTGGCTTCCGCCCTCACAATCAGTTTTGGCTCTGTATTTGATGCCCTCACAAGCGCCCAGCCCCTGTTTTTGAACAAAACCCTTACTCCGTCCACGTCAATCGTGTCATATTTTTGCGCCTTGAAATAGCGTTTCACCTTTTCAACCACATTAAATTTTTCGCTGTCACTGCAGTCAATGCGCATTTCGGGCGTTGAATAATACTTTGCCGCGCTTTCAAGCATTTCACTTAGGCTTTCCCTTGAGTTGCTTAAAATCCTTAGCAGCCTTCCCGCGGCATAAAACGCGTCATCAAACCCAAAGTATTCGTCCGCAAAAAAAATGTGGCCGCTCATTTCCCCTGTTAGCAGGGCGTTTTCTTCCCGCATCCTTGCCTCTATCAGCGAATGCCCTGTCGCGCACATTATTGCCTTTCCGCCTAATTTTTCCACTTCATCTATGAGCGCCTGCGAGCACTTGACTTCCACTAAAACTTTTTCTCCCTTTCTTTTTTTCAGCAGTTCCCTTGCAAACAAAACCATGAGCATGTCGCCCCACACGACTCCGCCTTTTTCGTCAACAACGCCTATCCTGTCAGCGTCGCCGTCAAAAGCGATTCCCGCGTCAGCCCCTGTTTCCTTGACTTTTTCAATCAGCTGCTTGAGGTTCTCTTCTTTTGTGGGGTCTGGAAAATGATTCGGGAAGCCGGAATCTGAATCGCAAAACAAGGGCTCCACTTCGCAGCCCCATTGCATGAAGATTTTTTCCGCAAAAAGCGAGGCGGTTCCGTTACCGCAGTCCAGAACAATTTTCAGTTTTTTTTCCTTTCCTAAAACAATTTTTTTCTCCAGCATTTTAGCGTACTCTTCCGCGATTCCCCTTTTTTCATACTTTCCCTTTTCCGCGGCTTTCACAAATTTTTCCTTTTCAACCAAACCACGGGTACCCTGCAGGGCACCCCCAGTTTCTGGGTATTCCTGGCCCCTCTCCTCTATAGACTTTTCATCAATCTTAGCCGCATCTTCCTCAACCAGTTCCCTTATTTTCTGGATGTCTTTTCCGTAAATGCAGCCATGCCCTTGCGCGAGCTTTAACCCGTTGTATTCCGGGGGGTTATGCGAACCCGTGACCATTATCCCTCCGCCTGTTTTGAAATGGTGCCTTGCATAGTAAAGCATTGGGGTGATCACTTCCCCCAAATCAACAACATTGCAGCCAGCCGCAACAAGCCCCCTAACAACCGCTTCGCTTAATTCTCTGCTGCTTTTCCTGTTGTCCCTTCCCACAACGGCTTCCTTAACCCCTTTTTCATGCAAAAAAGAACCAAAGGCTTTTCCAATCGCTTCAACCGCTTCCGCGTTAAGCTCCTTTCCCGCAATTCCCCTTATGTCGTACTGCCGAAAAATTTCCTTTGCGATTTTCATTCAACTCTCCAATTTAATTTTATCTCCCGAAGAATTAAAAAGAATCAGTTTGACGTTGGCAAGGGAGCGCAGCATTTACCCTTATATTCTAAGGGTTTGAACCATGCTCCCTTTTAGCGCCAACTAGGCGGAAAGCTACTCTCCGTTGCCCCGAAGGGCTGCGGATTTCAAACGCTTTGCGCCGTTAAACCTAAAGCTTTCCATTAAATTAACCCTTTGCCTTTAACTTTCCGAACCGGCAATATGTTTTTATGCACAAATCCAAACCTTGTTTATTATGCTTCTAATTGGCTTGACTGGTGGAATCGCTTCAGGCAAATCAATGGTTGCCGAAGAGTTTTCCGCGTGCGGCGCAAAAATAATTGACGCAGACGAAATAGTTAAAGGGCTTTACAAAAAGAAACCAGTCCAGAGGCTTCTTGCAAAAAATTTCGGCAAAGGCGCCCTTAAAAAAAACAATGCCGTTGACAGGAACTCGCTTGCTTCAGCGGTATTCAACAGCAAAAAAAAGCTCAGGCGCCTAAATGCATTGGTGCACCCGCTTGTGATACGCGGGGTAAAGCGCTCCGTGAAACTGCTTGGAAAGCGGAACAGCCTTGTGGTTGTTGTCGCCCCGCTTTTGTTTGAGGCAAAAATGCAGGGGCTGTTTGATGCAATCATTGTCGTAAAGTGCCGGCGCAGTCAGCAGGCCGAGCGCCTCATGAAGTGCAGGGGCGTCTCCCTTTCATTTGCGAAAAAAATCATTTCCGCACAGCTTCCCCTGAGAAAGAAACTTAAATTTGCCGATTATGTAATTGATAGCAGCGGCTCCAAAAAAAAGGCAAGGGCTGCTGCGCGCAATCTGTGCAAAAAATTAAGGAAGTTGAGCGGATGAAAAGGAAGGCGATTTATGCGGGAACCTTTGACCCCGTGACTTTGGGTCACATTGACGTAATCGAGAGGGCACTCCAGCTGTTCGATGAGATTGTAATTGCGGTTACAGACAACCCTGGAAAGGCGCCTTTTTTTTCAATCGATGAAAGGATTGCGCTCCTTAAGGGTGCAACGAAAAAATTCAAAAGGGTTTCAGTCAAGCCGTTTGACGGCCTTCTCGTTGACTTTGTAAAAAAAGAGAAAGCCAAAATAATCGTGCGCGGGTTAAGGGAAGTTACGGACTTTCACGCGGAATTCAGGCAGTCCATTGTCAACAGGAAGCTCGCCCCAAAAGTTGAAACTGTCTTCATAATGACCAACCCAAAATACTTTTACATTTCCTCAAGCACAGTGAAAGAAATTGCATTGCTTGGAGGCCATATTTCCGGCTTTGTCCCAAAAGCCGTTGAAAAAGCGTTAAGCAGAAAAATAAGCGAACAATAGTCTCTTCCCCCCAAATTCGCCTTTTGCCCTATCCTTTGCGCTTTGCACCAAAAACCCTATATAAAGCCCAAGGCGCAATGTGTATATGCCAGTGTAATGCAAGGAAATAATGCTTGAGCGCAAAGTTTCATTCGCATTCCACTGTCAGCGCAAAGTTGTTTCACTAACACGAAATCACCCTACCGTGGCACAGTTGGTTTTGAAAAAAACCAATTGCTGCCCTTTTTCTTTTTATCGCTGTTTTTTTTATCAGTCAATTCAAGGTGAGAGGTGATTTTTTTTGTCTAACCCATGGGATTTGCTAAGGCCTTTAACCGGCTTGGCGGAACAGCTTGACTTTTACACCAGCGCAATAGTTTTAATTCTGGCGCTTGCCTTGCTTTTGATTTCATTCAAGGCATACAAAAAAAACAAAACCCAAAGGCTTTTGCTGGTTTCAGGCGCGTTTTTCCTCTTTGCATTGAAAGGGGCAATAGGGCTTATCGATTTGTTTTACAGCCCGGGCTTGTTTTTCGCTGAAGCCTCGCAGAACGTTGTTGACTTCCTGATACTTGCCTTGCTTTTCTTTGCGCTTTTAAGAAAATGAACTGTAAATTTAGGGTGTTGTTTCGTGCCGTTACAGCAATCGGATGAGCAGGCGCAGGCATTGGAGCTTGGCGCAAGGAAAAAGATTTACACTGAGATAAAGTCCGCTCCCGGCATTCATTTCCGCGAACTCCAGAGGAGAACAGGCCTTGCAACAGGCTCCCTGCAATACCATTTGGATGTCCTGGTAAAAAAGCATGTTGTAAAAGTTTTGAAGGAAAAAAAGTTCGCGCGCTATTACACGATAAGGGAAATGATTGAGTCCTTTGATGCGGCTGCATTAGGCATTTTGCGCCAGCAAAGCATCAGGCAAATAGTTTTGTTTCTTCTCCAAAGCAAATCCAAGTCCGCAAACAACATGGATATCGCTGCAGCGGTTTCCCTTTCCCCCTCAACTGTTTCCGTGCACCTGGACAAAATGGTCGGCGTAGGCCTGCTGAAAAAAGAGCGCAGGGGCCGCGAAGTAATTTTCTCCCTCTCCGACACCAAGCGCACAGCGGAGCTGCTTGTTGAGCACAAGAAATCGTTCTTTGACGAGTTGGTTGACAACTTTGCGGAAGTATGGCAGCAAATATGAAATTATTGCCATACAAAGTTCAGACATTGCCACCGTAACTGCTAACGATTTTTGACTTCCTTTTGGTTATTTTGGCTAATAGATATGTTTAAACGCATATTGTAGCTACAAAGTAGCTACTATGAAAAAGACAATTTCTCTGCGCATGGAGGGTTTTGAGGTTATTGAAAAGGT
>JAZDDZ010000008.1:0-85277 GCA_043809245.1 Candidatus Iainarchaeum sp. | reverse complement strand
ACCTGCCGCTGAAGCGGCAGGCGTCACTGGTTTAATTGAATTGTAGTAGCGTGGTTTGCGCGGGTTTGGGTTTTTCTGCTGTCCAGTGTTTTTGTTGGCTTTCTGTGACGTATTTGCGCATTGCTTCTGTTGTCACTGCTCCGACTGTTCTGTGGAAGTATCCGTCGCTCCATAGCTGGTCGCCGTGCAAATCATGCACTGCGAGTCTTACGGGGTATTTTTGGCGGATGTGCCTTGAACTCGCGCCTTTGAATCTCTGCGCTAACTGGGCAATGCTGTGGTTTTTCCAGTTTGAAACAAACACGTGCGCGTGATCAGGCCCAATGCCAATGCCTGACAACTGGACATTCAATTTTGTGGCTATTCGTTTGAACTCTTCCTCGCATTCAGCGCGTACATCCTTGTCTTTGAATATTTTTTTTCGATACTTTGGCGTGAACTGCAAATGCAAATTCGATTCACCAACACAGTGCGCGTATCTCGTCAACTTTATTTCAGATTTCATGTTTTTTCAGCTCCCGAGAAAAACCGCACTGTTTTTGAAAGCTATCGCTACACAAAAATATACAAGTAAGGCGCGGGTTAGCGCGCGAAGCGCGCCCGCGCCGACAGTGCTTTTTCTCAGAAAAAATTACAGAATTAGTGCGTTTAAGGGGACCATCTGGCTGTTCCCCTTAACAACCCCTCACCAAAGCCTCGATTCATCTATCCCCTAAAGGGGATAAAGGTTTCTCTCGGCAACGGAACTAATTTGCTTTGCAACGCAGGATATTCTCTTACATTAAGCAGGTTAATTTTATCAGGATTGATTTCCAGTTTAGGCTCAGCCCTTCGCGGGTAAAGCATTCCTTTTATTGAACGGTATTTTTGCCTTTCTTTTTTTGAAATTCCAGTAAAAGCCCTTTTAGGCTCAGCCCTTCGCGGGTAAAGCATTCCTTTTATTGAACGGTATTTTTGCCTTTCCTTTTTCAAGACACCTGTAAAAGAGCGTGGCTTGCTTCCCTGAAAAAAACGCGAAACGCCTGCATTTGAAGCCATGAATAACTTATAGCCAAAGTCCCGCTTAAATAATTAACGCCTTCCATTCATTTTATGGAATCAGGTGTTCCGCCTTTCGTTAGGAAGAGGCTGTTGGAGTTCGTGGAATCCGACATCGCTTACGGGGACGTGACCACTGCAATCGTGCCAGAGGATGAATGCGTTGCGGAGGTTTTCGCCCAAAGAGACTGCGTTCTGGCGGGAATAGAGGAATGCCTTTTTTTGTGCTGGCATTACAGCTTAAAGGCTGAGGCGCCTTTCTCTGATGGAAGCAGGGTAAAGCCGGGCACGATTGTCATGCGCATTAACGGCTCAAACCAGCCAATACTCCAATTGGAGCGAACGCTGTTGAATGTTTTGGGGAGAATGAGCGGAGTCGCAACAGCGTGTGCGAATGCAGCGGAAAAAGCCGCGGGCATCAGGGTAGCGGTCACAAGGAAAACCTTTCCCGGCCTGAACGAACTGGACAAAAAAGCAGCAGCAATAGGAGGAGCCGACCCCCACAGGCTCAACTTAAGCGACATGGTTTTATTGAAAGGCAATCACTTGGCTTTTTTTGGTTCAGTGAAAGAGGCAGTCAATGCAGCGAAAAAGAAGACAAGCTTCAGCAAAAAAATTGAAGTTGAAACAACAAGCGCAAAAGAGGCGGTTGAAGCCGCGGAGGCAAAAGCCGACATAATAATGCTGGACAATTTTTCAGCGGAAGATGCAAAAAAAGGAATTGAAGGCATAAGGAAAAAAGGGAATTCAATCATTGAGTTAAGCGGTGGAATCTCGCTTGAAAATATTGAAAAATATGCTGCGTTAAAGCCTGATGTGATTTCTTTGGGTGCAATAACAAAGAACGCGGAGTGGATTGACTTTTCGTTAAAGATAAAAACTGTTAAATGAGGAAATGTTTTATGCGTGGATTGATTGTAGGCAGGTTCCAGCCCTATCACTTGGGGCACCATAACGCAGTGAAAAACGCGTTAAAGGAAGTTGACGAACTTGTAATAGTCATTGGGTCAACGGACCAAAGCTATCACGCGGAAAACCCGTTCAATACAGGGGAAAGGATTGAAATGATTTCCCGCGCATTGAAAGCCGACAGTCTTTTCGCGCGCTGCTTCATTGTGCCTGTGCCGAACATTGATGAATTCTCGTTGTGGGTTGCGAGGGTGAGAAGCCACTGCCCTTCATTTGAAACAGTTTACACAAACAATCCCCTTGTCGCGCAATTGTTCAAGGAAGAAAAGCAGAAAGTCAAGAAAATGGTTTCAAACCACGCCTGGATTGACTCAAAGGAGATAAGGAAGCAGATGCTTGAAGGCGGAAAATGGAAAGAACTCGTGCCAAAAGCAGTTGCAGCATATCTTTCCGAAATAAACGCGGTTGAAAGAATCAATGCGATTCACGCGCAGGAAAAAAAGGAGTGAAAAGCAGATGCGCTTAGCCTTTTCACTCGGTTCAAGGGAAAGTGCCGCCCCGGAAAAAGCGTTTATTTCACTTCGTGATGCATGGCTTGCAAACGTTTCCCTGATTTTCTGGCTTTCAGGCCTTGCCTTGTTTTTTTTCACTGAAACCAATGTGCAGTTCATTGACGATTATTTATTCCTCCCCGGCCTTGCAATAATAATTTTTTACGTTCTCATAAACATTGGAATGATTTTTTCCTCGCTCCCGCAGTTTCTGCACATCGCGGGCAAGTTCCTGAAAAAAGGGGAAAAGATTTTTGTGGATTATCAAACAGGCCTGAACAAAATGCAGTTATCGCTTTCAACAGGGAAAGGTGAAGGAAAATGAGAATCGGCTTGATTGGCTTTGGCGCAATCGGCTCAAAGCTATATGAACTGATTGGGAAGGATGCAGGCATGAGGGTTGTTTTCGTTCTGGACAAGGACAAAGGCAAAACAAAGGGATTGCCTAAAGGCCTTGCAGTGCAGTCGCTTGAGGAAGGCTTTTCAATGAAACCCGAACTGGTTGTGGAAGCCGCAAGCCATGAAGCCGTGAAAGAATTCGGTGAAAAAATTTTGGGTGAAGCGGATTTGCTCTTAATGTCTGTTGGCTCGCTTGCAGACAAAAAGATTGAGGGAAAAATTGCCTCAGCCTGCAAAAAAAGCGGAAAAAAATTATTCCTTCCCTCAGGCGCAATCATTGGTTTAGACGGCTTGAGCGCTGCAAAACAACAGCTTGAATCAGTTGAAATTGAAACCCGCAAAAACCCAAAGTCTTTGGGCAGGGGCGATTCCAGTGAAACAATTGTTTTTGAGGGCTCTGCGCGCGAGGGCTGCAGGCTTTACCCGAAAAACGTGAACGTTGCGGCAACGCTTTCACTGAATGGAATCGGCTTTGAAAAAACAAAAGTGAAACTTGTTTCCGACCCGGCGGCAAAAACGAATTCGCATACAATCCGCGCAAAAGGTGCTTTTGGCAGCTTCTTAATCCGCGTTGAAAACACGCCAAGCAAAAACCCCGCAACAAGCGGACTGGCTGCATTAAGCGCGTTTGATTCAATTAAAAAGATTTCCAGGGGGATTAGTTTCTATGCTTAAAAGTGTTGAATTAATTCTGGTTGAACGTAAAATAAAGAAAGAGCAAGCCGAAATGAAAGCAAAAGGCTTAAAGTATATTTGCGCAGATGAGGCGCTTCAGAAATACAGGTAATCAGATGAACCAAGGGCAAATGATTTCCGAAATCAAGCGGCTGCGTACAGAAAAGAATGCCGTGATTCTCTCGCATAACTATCAAATTGACCCCATTCAGGACCTGGCTGATTTTGTAGGAGATTCCCTTGAGCTTGCAAGGAAGGCAACACAGGCAAACGCGAAAATGATTGTCATGTGCGGCGTTGACTTCATGGCTGAAACCGCAAAATTGCTTAACCCTGAAAAAAAGGTCTTGATTCCTTCAATGACTTCCCATTGCCCTATGTCGGGAATGCTTAAGCCAAAGGACATAATTGAGGCGAAAAAAAGGCACCCTGATGCCGCGGTCGTTCTTTACGTGAATTCAAGCGCTGAATGCAAGGCGTTGGCTGATGTCTGCTGCACTTCCGCTAACGCTGACAAAGTTGTTAACGCTTTGCCGCAAGAGGAAGTGATTTTCGGGCCTGATAGGAACTTGGGCTTGTTTGTGCAGAAAAGAAGCTCCAAGAAAATAATTCATTTGCCTGAGAAAGGCTTTTGTTACACGCATAAAAAATTTTCATGGAATGAAATAGAGGCAATCCTTAAAGAGCATCCTGGCGCAGAGGTTGTCGCGCACCCTGAATGCGATTTTGAGATTCAGGAAAAAGCGCATGCAGTGAAAAGCACTAGTGGAATGCTGCGCTACTGCAAGGAAAGCGATGCAAAGGAATTCATCATCGCAACAGAGGTAGGCTTGCTGCACCGCCTTGAAAAAGAAAACCCTGAAAAAAAGTTTTACCCTGCCTGCAGTGACGCTGTCTGCCTGCAAATGAAGGACATCACGCTTGAAAAGCTTTACAAAGCACTGCTCAAGGAACAGTTTGAAGTGCAGTTGCCGCCTGAAACCTCGAGGAAAGCGGTTGCTGCAATCCAAAGAATGCTGGAAATAAGGTGAACCGCGCGGTTATTTCTTTTTTTTCTCTCCCGCGATTTTCAGGAACAATTCGTGGACGCGGGTGTCTTTTGTGAGTTCAGGGTGAAATGACGAAAGCAGCACGTTCCCTTCCCTGAGCAAAACAGGTTTTCCGTTGAATTCCGCCAAAACCTCAACGCTTTTTTCAGGTGCAGTGAATTCCGGCGCGCGAATGAAAACTGCGGGAAAATCTTTTCCAATGCCTTTGACTGAAACCATTGCTTCAAAGCTGTCAAGTTGCCTTCCGTAAGAATTCCTTTTTGCAGTAACCCCGAGTGCTGGAATAAATGGCTTTTCGCCCTCAATTTTTTTGGATAAAACAATTGCCCCGGCGCAGGTGCCGAACAAAGCCATTCCCTTTTCGTGTTCTAAGACAATTTTTTCCTTCAAGCCAAATCTTGCAATCAGCTTTCTGAGGTTAGTGCTTTCTCCCCCGGGAATAACCAAGCCATTCAAGCCCGAGAGCTGTTCGGGTGTTTTCACTTCAATTGCTTTAACGCCAAGCATTGAAAGCGCTTCAACGTGTTCCCTGACTCCGCCTTGGAGCGCCAAAACGCCAATCAATTGTTACCATCCTCTTTTCTGCATTTTTGTCTCAAGCTTGTCTATTTCAAGGCCCTTCATTGCGCTTCCAGTTCCCTCTGAAGCCCTTGCAATTACTGCAGGGGAATTGAATTGCGCTGTTGCCTCAACAATTGCCTTGGCCATTTTTGCCGGATTAGAGGACTTGAATATGCCGGAACCAACAAACACGCCATCCATGCCCAACTGCATCATCATTGCAGCATCAGCCGGGGTCGCAATTCCACCCGCTGCAAAATTAACAACAGGCAATCTGCCCAAAGCCCTAACTTCCTTAACAAGCTTTAATGGAACACGCATTTCCAAAGCCCTTTTCTTCAGCCCATTTTCCTTCATGCCCTTCAATGCAGCCATTTCACTTGAAATTTTCTTGCAGTGCCTTACAGCCTCAACAACGTTTCCAGTTCCGGCCTCGCCTTTTGTCCTAATCATTGCAGCGCCTTCATTGATTCTCCTCAATGCCTCGCCTAAATTAACTGCCCCGCAGACAAATGGAACCTTGAATGCGCGCTTTTCAATGTGGGCTTCCTCATCCGCGGGAGTAAGGACCTCGCTTTCATCAATGTAGTCCACGCCAAGCGATTCAAGCACCTGGGCTTCAACAAAATGCCCAATCCTTGCCTTAGCCATTACAGGAATGCTTACAGCAGCCATTATTTCCTTAATCATTTTAGGGTCAGACATTCTCGCAACGCCGCCATCCTTCCTAATGTCAGAGGGAACGCGTTCAAGAGCCATCACTGCAACAGCGCCTGCTTTCTCGGCTATTACTGCATGTTCCGCGTTAACGACATCCATTATCACGCCGCCCTTCAGCATCCGCGCCAAGCCAGCCTTCAACCGAAAAGTGTTCTTCAAAGTTTTCTGCAACAAGCTCACCAAACAATTAAATGTCAGGAAAGATTTTTAATAATCGCTTTGAATGGAAAAGAAACAATAATTAGAAATAATCGCAGCCATAAACACCATGATGATAGCCTACGCCATAATAAAATCAGCCTTTTCAACCATGGACAACTCTCGGTTCATTTCCTTTGCATACGGCGCAATAACCGCAAACGTTGGCTCGGTTGTCAAAGCAGTCCAGCCGACGCCAGCAAAATAAAAAAAGTGAGAAAATGAATAAAAATCATTTTTTCGGGTATTCAAAAGGAATTTTTCTTCTTTCAACTTTTCTGCGGTCAATTTGCCCCTGTAAACATTCTTCATCTAATTCCTTTGAAGCTGTTTTATATCTTCTCGCCAAATCTACTGCAATTTTTTTTAAAGCAGCTTTGCGGGTTATTCCTTCATTCCTAGCCAAAGTTTCAGCAAGTTTAAGCAAGGAAGGGTCTTTCGGGACCCTGGCTTCATTCTCCCATTTTTGGACCTCTATATGGCATGAATCAGCTTTTCTTCGGATTATCTTTCTTCGCTCAACCCCGCCTTCTATTCCAGAATATTTTCTAGGCATAATTAACACTTACAAAAATAATAAAACAAATATTTTTAAGGTGTTTTAATGTCCTACGAAATCCCCAACAACCTCAAATACGCGGAAAAAAACAACGATTCCAGTTAAAATTTTAACCACTTCCCCCTTTGTCTCTTGCATGCTTTCCTTAACCGAGGCACACGGCCTTATTGGCACGGCAATCAAAAACAAGGAAATGTTGCTGGTCATTGGGAACTGCTATGTCGAATACTGGGGGCGCGCTGCCTCAAAGCTCCCGAAAGGAAAGCGCCTGTTGATGGTCAAGGGCGACAATTCCTTTGCAATTCATCAGAACCGCTTGCTTCGCCCGACAAATTACATGATGAACGCGCGCATCAGCTGCGAGGAAACCGACGGCGCGCTTTTGCTCACTGCAAAGAAAACGAATCCGCGCGAAGAAATAAAGGTTTTCTTTTACCGCGTTGACGCAATCCACTCGCATGAAATGCAGCAGTCAAACGATTTGCGCTTGTTCGGTTCGGAGCGCGAGCTAAGCAACCAGTTAATGAACGACTTGTCATTCATTGAAGAAGGATTAAAGCCCTTGAAACAGGAGTCCCCCTTTCGGAAGGGAGTAGTGGATATTTTAGCGGAAGACAAGAACGGGGATTTGGTTGTCGTGGAAGTGAAGCGCAGGCAAGCGGATTTTGCGGCGGTAACACAATTGCAGCGCTACATGAAGCAAGTGGAAAAAATAAAGGGAAAGAAAACACGCGGAATCCTTGTCGCGCCTGAAATCAGGAGAAACGCATTGGAGCTTTTGGAAAATTATGGCTTGGAGTTCGCGCACTTTGACTTTGAAATCGGCAACCCGAAAGCGACAATCAAGGGCGTGCAAAAAAAGCAGCCGATGATAACAGAGTACATTTAATTTTATTTTAAGAGATTAGGAAAATATTTATCTATAATTTTTTTGCCAAGGTAGCTTAATACCGCAATTACTGAAAGCAAGAGTGCTGACAGAACTGTTTCAACAGTTTTTTCTTTGTTCCAGAATAAATAACTAAAACTCACAATTAGAATTAACGCAATAAACCCCAATATCATCCAGATGATTAATTTGTACTTGCTATATAATTGCCTAAACTTGTCATTTATTTTAGACAAAAAATTTATTGAAAAGTTCACAAACAGATAGTAATACCCGATCAAGAAAAATACAAAGAATCCTTGGGATAAAGGGCCCAACAAAGTTGAACTATTAGCCTGCTGTGATAAAAACATAGCGTAGATAGAAAGTAAAAGCGATAATGTGCTAAAATAAAAAATAGATTGAATTCTATATAACTCTTCTATTGAAATCATTTTTTAACCACATTTAAAACTGCTAAACTACCTAAAATCAAGAATAATGCTATAATGACAGATCCTAATTGAAATCCTGTGGCATCTAAAAAAGCATTAATAATAAAAAAACCAATAATTAACACAAATAGAGTATATGCAACTGCGCCAATTCTCGCTATCATTGATAATTATTACTAAAGGAAGAAATTTAATCCCTTTCCTTTTCCCTTTTACTGGTGATGCGCAAATGAAGCTAAAGGAACTGCATGAACTGGCTGTAAAGGAAGGGATGAATGCCGATCCCCGCGGCCCGAAAGAAGTTGAAAGAAAGTTAAAGAAATTGAACGAAAAATTCAAGGAATTGAAGAAAGACGAGCAAGACGAATTTGACAGGGAAACGCTTTGGAATCCTTACTCTGATTCACGCATTTTAAATGGCTCCGGAAACGAGGAAGTCAAAACAGTTTTAGTCGGAATTGACTTGGAGGTTCCGGAAATTGTTTTGGCAGACAGATTGAAGGAAAAAGGAAAAAAAATTGACGCGCTGATTGCGCACCACCCTGAAGGAAAGGCCTTGGCTTCACTTTACGCTGTAATGGATTTGCAGAACGATGTCCTCGCAAAATTCGGGGTTCCGATAAATGTAGCGGAAGGGGTGATGGGTGAAAGGATTTCCGAGGTAATGAGAAGCCTTTCCCCAATAAACCACACGCGCGCGGAAGACAGCGCAAAGCTTTTGGGGATTCCAATGGTTTGCCTGCACACAGTTGCGGACAACCATGTGCAAAAATTTGTTCAGGAATTCGTTGACGAAAAAAAACCAGAAACGCTCAGGGAACTGCTGAAAGCATTAAAGGAATTGCCTGAATACAAGAACGCAATGAAATGGGATGCCGGTCCGAAAATTTTTGCCGGAAAAAAGGACAACCGCTGCGGCAAAATCTTTGTGAACATGACCGGCGGCACGGAAGGAAGCGAGAAAAACTACGAGAAGCTCGCGATTGCCGGGGTTGGAACAACGGTTGAAATGCATGTGAGTGAAAAGCTCAGGGCAGAGGCTGAAAAAAACCACATCAACGTGGTCATTGCGGGGCACATCAGCTCCGACACAATAGGCTTAAACCTCTTGCTGGATAAGATTGAAAAAAAACTCGGAAAACTTGAAGTAATTGAATGCAGTGGGTTTAGAAGGGTTAAGCGATAAAGCCCTATTCTTTCGCCTTTAAGCGAAAAATAATCCTAACCCGATAGCTTTATTAATCTCTTAAGCAGCAATAGATACAACAGTCGATTTTTCCGACAATTTGTGCGAAATTAAGGTGTGGGGTTCCAATGCGTGAGTTCATTGAGAAAACAATGAGTCTGTGCCCTGAATGCGAGAAGAAGATTCAGGCGGAGATTTTCGCGGAAGACAACATTGTCTGGATTGAAAAGGAATGCGAAAAGCACGGAAAAGTAAAGGAAAAGTACTGGGAAGACTACGAATTATACAAGAAGGCAAAAAAATTCTCACATGAAGGAAAAGGCGTTGAGAATCCCCAGATAAAGTTCAAGAGCCCGAATTGCCCCTTTGACTGCGGCTTATGCAAGGACCACAAAAGCCACACTGCTCTTGCAAACATTGTTGTTACAAACCGCTGTGATTTAAGGTGCTGGTATTGCTTTTATTACGCAAAAGAAAATGACCCAATTTACGAGCCGTCAATCGGCCAGATTCGCGCGATGCTGAAAAACCTCAAGGCAGCAAAGCCAATTGGTGCGAACGCTGTTCAGATAACCGGCGGAGAGCCTTCACTGCGCGATGACATAATTGAAATCATCCGCGTTTGCCGTGAGGAAGGCTTTGAGCACGTGCAATACAACACTAACGGCATAAGGCTGGCGAACGAAGAGGGCTTTGCGCAAAAATTGGTTGACGCAGGGGTCAGCACGCTTTACATGAGCTTTGACGGTGTCACGCCTAAAACAAACCCGAAAAACCACTGGGAAGTAAAAAAAGCGATTGAAAACTGCAGAAAGGCAAAGTTAGGCATTGTTTTGGTTCCGACAATCATCAAAGGCGTAAACGACAACGAAGTCGGGGACATTTTAAAGTTTGCAATCCAGAACACCGATATTGTAAGGGGCGTGAACTTCCAGCCTGTTTCATTGGTTGGAAGGATGCCTCACCAGCAGAGGGAAAAGCAGAGGATAACGATTCCAGCTGTAATTGACGCGATGGACAAGCAAACCAATGGAATGCTTTCAAAGGACGATTTTTATCCTGTGCCCTGCGTTTCAAGCGTTTCAGGGCTAATTGAAGGTTTCACCGGCAACGAGCAGTATGACCTTTCAACGCATTTTGCCTGTGGAATGGCAACATATGTTTTCCTTGACGGAAACGAAGTCATTCCGATTACAAGCTTTGTTGATGTTGTTGGCTTATTCAAATTATTTGATGAAGTCACAGTTGACCTGAAAAAAGGCGGAAGCAAGGAAATAGCGAAATTCAAATTGCTGTTCAACATGCCGAAGTACATTAACAGGGCAAAGATGCCTAAAGGCATTGACTTTCTCAAGCTGTTCTACAACCTAATTGTAAAAAAAGACTATTCTGCTTTGGCTGAAATGCACCACAAAATGCTTTTCGTCGGCTTAATGCACTTCCAGGACCTATACAATTACGACGTAAAGAGAGTGGAGAAATGCGAAATCCATTACGCAATGCCTGATGGAAAAGTCATTCCATTCTGCGCATTCAATGTTTTGCCCGCGATTTACAGGGACAGGGTGCAGAATGAATTCTCAATTCCGGCAAAAGAATGGGAGAAAAAACACGGCAAAAGGCTCAAAGACGACAGGTACATCAGAAAACTTGGCGCGATCGGCTCTTTCACTGAAAGCAGCCTCAAGAAACCAAAGGAAATTGAAGTAAAAGCAGGGATAAGGCTTAACGGAAAGCCAAACGCAAAGTAGTGATTTATTGGGATCTTTTTATGACTGAAACATATAAACCAGTAAATTTCATTAAACTATTTGCATATTTATTAATTGTAGCATTAATTGTTCCCCTAGGATTTGCAATTTTAAAATTAATTTTTATCCTATTTGGGTTTCAAAGTGCAGAACTTCTGCTTGAACCGCTTTTTCTAAATACCCTTGGCGGAGTTTTGGGCGGAGTAATTGCTTTCCTTGTAACAAAAGAATTTGTAAAATAATTTTTTTATCCGCGTTCTTCTTCTATTCTCAGCAGCCGATTGTATTTCGCTGTCCTTTCGCCTCTTGCGGGCGCGCCGAACTTGCACTGCCCGCAGCCCAAGCCAACAACCAAATCCGCGATGAATGAATCCTCTGTTTCGCCGGAGCGGTGAGAAACAATTACTTTCCACCCGCTTTTTTTCGCAAGGTTTGCAGCGTCAATCGCCTCGCTTACTGTTCCAATCTGGTTCACTTTCAGCAACAAGGCATTGCATGCCTTTAACTCAACTGCTTTTTTAATGCGCTCAACGTTTGTCACAAGCAAATCGTCGCCGATAATCTGGATTTTGCTGCCAAGGCTTTTTGTCAATTCAAACCAATTCTGCCAGTCATCTTCTCCCAAGCCGTCCTCAATTGAAACAATGCCATAATCCTCCACAATTTTTCCATAAAATTCAACCAATTCCCTTGGTGAAAGCCTTTTTCCGTCCAGTTCATAGCTTTTTCCGCCAAAGAATTCCGAGGCAGCGCAGTCCAATGCAATTGAAATCTCTTTTCCATAGCCTGCCTTTTCAATTGCTTCCTGAATCAGTTCAATGGGCTCAATTGCTTTCTTCAAAGGAGGGGCAAATCCGCCTTCATCCCCAACGTTCACTGCGTTTTTTCCGTATTTTTCCAACAGCAGTTTTTTCAGGGTTTGATAGGTTTCAGTTCCAAGGCGCATTGCATCCGCAAAACTCTTCGCTTTCGGCACTATATGGTGTTCCTGGATGTTCAATGCATTGCCTGCATGCTTTCCGCCGTTGATGACGTTCATCTGCGGTGTTGGAAGAAGGAAATTCTTGTTGCCCGAGATTTTTCCAATGAATTCATACAACTGCATGCCTTCCTCTGCTGCCTGTGCGCGCGCAAAAGCCATTGAAGCCGCGAGAATTGCATTCGCGCCAAGCTTTTCCTTGTTTTTTGTCCCATCCAGCAAAATGAGTGCAGAGTCCAATTCTTTTTGCGATGAAAAGCCTTTGCCGGTAACTGCATTTGAAATAGGTCCATTAACGTTTGCAACCGCCTTTGAAACCCCTTTTCCCCCAAACTCTTTTCCTCCGTCGCGCAGTTCAAGCGCTTCATGTGTTCCTGTTGAGGCGCCGCTTGGAACCATTGAGGAGAAAACGCCTTTGGCTGTTTTAAGTGATGCCTCAACTGTGGGGAAACCGCGGGAGTCAAAAACCTGCCTTGCCTTTAATGAACTTATTTTTGCCATGCGTTTCACCAAGAGTTAACTGCGAACTGTATTTAATTGTTTTTCGCCTTCAGCAATTGTTCGCGCGTGAGGGCGACTTTTTTCGCTATGTCGTCGCCGAAAAGCTGTTCCTTTAGCCTGGTGTAGATGTAGGCTTTCAGCAAAGGGTATTCTGGTTTTTTTCCCTTTCCAGTTAAAAGCTTTAGGACATCGGTCCACTCGCGTTTGATGTACGGCGTCCCTTTAACAAGCCTTTTTGCTTTCTCGTGCCTTTCGCTTAACGCGCCCTTCACAAGGGCCACATCTATTTTGGAGAATTCGCGCGTGTAAAATGCGTCAGTCAGCAAATCATGCCCTATGAGCAATGCCTCTTCCCTTTCAATGCCTTTTTTTTCAAGGAACTCTTTAATTGCCACTTGCTTTAGGAATTCGTCCTTGAAATCAGGGTTTTCCGCAAGCGATTTCTCATAGCGTTTCCTGTCAATCTCCTCCTTTGAGGCAAGGTACTCCTCTGTCACAGTGAAAATGTTCTCGGGCTTGAAGAATGCGTACAGGCCTGATTCCTTGACCAGTTTAATGGCCTTTTCCTTTTTGTAGCCGACAAGCAAAACAAGGTTAAGCAGGCCTTTTTCCTCAAGCGCTTTCAGGTTTTTAAGAATCTCCTTCACTTTCTTTGCATCAACCTTTTCATTGATTGCGCCTGGCACTAAAACATCCTCAAAGCCAAGGAAGACTGCTTTTTTCTTCAGCTGTTCCCTCTTGATTGAAACCATTCAGAAAATGAAAAACAATCAATTTAAAATCGTTAAGTTGCTTTCATTTAATGTAATTCTAATTAACAAAGCTAACACTGTGGGGGATGCGTTAAATGGCTGAGTTCAGGCTTTTTTCGGGAAGCGCGCACCCCGAGCTGGCTAACGAAATATCGCTAAGGCTTGGCTTGAAAATATCGCCTTCAGAAATCCACCGCTTTCTGGACGGAGAATTCAAAATAAGGCTCTTGGATGAAGTCAAGGGAAAAACCTGCTTTGTTTTGCAGCCGACTTCCAAACCTGCGGCTGAAAACCTTTTGGAGCTGCTGATGTACATTGACGCCTTAAAGCGCGCAAAGGCAAAAAAAATCGTGGCGGTAATGCCCTGGTTTGGCTTTGCACGCCAGGACTGGATATCAAAGCCAGGGGAACCTGTTACCGCGGAGCTTGCAGCGAAAATGATTGAGGCAGCGGGATGCGATGCCGTGCTTGCATTGGACCTTCACTCCGAGAAAATAAAAAAATTCTTCAAAAAAATCGATGTGCTTGAGTTAAGCGCAATGCCCCTGCTGGTTGAATACCTGAACGGAAAGCACTTCAACGGCCTGGTCATTGTAGCGCCTGATGCGGGAAGCGCGAAAAAAGTCAAAAAGCTCGCAAAAGAACTGCATGCCGGAATCGCAATCATTGAAAAGCACAGGCCAAGGGAAAACGTTTCAGAAGTCAAGGGATTCAGCGGCGAAGTCAGCGGAAAAACTGTTTTAATGCTTGACGACATGATTGACACAGCGGGAACAATCACCACAAGCGCGGAAGCGGTAAAGGAAAGAGGGGCAAAAGAGGTATATGTTGCCGCAACCCACGGGGTTTTAAGCGGCCCGGCAATCGAGCGCATTCACCGCTCTCCGATAAAAGAGGTCATTGTAACAAATTCTTTGCCGATTGAAGCAGGAAAACGCATTTCACAGTTGAAAATTTTAAGCGTTGCAGGCATTCTCGCGGAAGGAATCCAAAAGCTTGCGGGAAAAAAGTGAGGTGCGGGAATGGGTGCTGCAGGTCCTCCGCGCAGGGGAAAAAATTTCAGGCCCCCTTCAATAAGATTGCCGGAAAGCAGCATTCCATCAGACTTGTTAGAGGCGCGCCAAATTATTGAAAAGACTGCAGGAAAGCTTACTCCTAAACAAATTCAGATGCTGGTCCGGCAGAAGTTGGGCTTTAGGTTAAGGATTTCCCAGATAAATACGGCTTTAAAAAGAATGAATTCTCAGAGAAATCCGGCGGGAGTAAAGCCTAGGCGCGCCAGCCCAAAAGACAAAGAGGTCCGCAGTGAGGAATGGTACGACAAATGGAGAGGCGATAAAATCCTTGGGCAAATAAATCGCCGCATGTTTGCGCTTGATGCGTTGAGAGGTGTCTCGGGATTTAAGAGCATTTCGGGTTTTTACGGTTGGCTTGACAGGCTTTTTGATGAAGGCTGGATAACTAGTGAAGCCTATGATTATTACACCGCTAGGCGCTTGAAAAAATGATTGTTTTGATGGTTTTTATGGCGGGTGCAGGAAGGGGCGGAAGAGACAGGGGATTTGATTGGCGCAGGAGACAACTGGGGATGAGGGCAGCTTGGGGCAGAAGAGGAGATACTGCTGGAGGAAACTTAGTTTCAAGGTTGCCTAATTCGGGTTTGGCTTACATTGAAAAAGCAAAATGGCGCCAGCTTCTGCAGAAGCTAGAAAAAGAAGCTAACCGGGTGTGGAATCCTGTTCGGAAAACTGAATTAATGCGTTCAGTATATAAGTTTAATGAGCTGTCCAGAGTTGTTGAAGACATTGAAAAAGAAATTAAGGAATTTGAAGTGACAGGCATTGTCGGTGATAAGCCTGAAGACTTGATTTTTCTGGAACTGCAGGAAAAGCCAATGAATTTGATTAGGTCGTTTGAGCGTAATTTGCTAAGGGATTTTCTGCAAATTTACGCGAAGTACTCGGCAGAAAAAAGGCAAGCAATGATGAAAACATACGGCCTTGTCAATAGGCCTGTCTCATCCTATATTAGGGCGCAAAGGTGGGCTACGAATTTCAGGGAGGAAATGAAATTTGCGGTGCCTTGGAGGAACCCATGGGGTGATTTAGTGTCCAGCCTAATTAGAAGGGTTGAAGGAATGGAAGAGATGGGGGCAAGAAAAGAGGCTATGTGGGAAGAAGTTGAAAAAGCAAAATCCGGTTTGGTTAAAATATTGCAAAATTATGCCGGCGAGAAAGAAAATAAAATAAGAGAAGCGCTTAAGATGAAAACAAAGGATTACGCTATACTGTTCCAAAATATGCATTTGTTTCCAAGCAAGGCAGATTCCCAGCTTGCAGAAATCATATGGAAAATATATATGACGCCAGGGCAAGCTATTAGAGTATCTGGCGCTGCACTGCCTGATTTTGAAAAAATGGCAAGACAGGTTAAAGAAATGGAATCTGCGGGAAGAAACCCCGCTGAAATTAGCGCGATAATAAAAGGGTTTGAAGCAGGGCTAAGGAAGCGCGGCAACAAATAAAAATAACTTGGTTTTTCCCTTCAGCAACGCATTTATATAAGGTCAGCCTATTAGTTTAACATCAAAGGACAAAAAATATGGATGTAAAGATTGTCCTTTGATGGCTATCAAAAGACATTAAGAATAGTTTCTAAATAATGTCTTTTGATATTAAGGAAAAAGGTGGTTTTTTTATGGCGCAAATGTCACTTGGAATGCTGATGCTTGGAATAGCAATTGGGCTGTTTATCCCGGAAATACCGGAGCCATTCGCATTGCTGAACCCTTACCTTGGCTTTGTATTCCTGCTGATAGGGATTGTTTTGTTCATCAAGGGCGGAAACTGAAAAATTTATTTTCCGCCTTCAACGTAAATAGTGCTCTTCCCTTTTTTTAACTTGTTTCTGTTAGCGTACTTTATGAGGTAATGCGCAGTGCTTTTCGGCACGCCAGTCAATTCCTCTATTTCGCGGTAGGTTTTGTCGCTCCAGCGCATTTCCGCTATTTCCGTTACCTTTTCAAGCGGGATTTCAATCGCCCTGCCCCTGCTTGGCTCTGCCTTGAGTGTGATTCCTTTTTCCTCAATCAGTTTCTTTGTTTTTCTGCTCAGCCTTTTCTCGCAGGAAGGCGAAAGGCAAAGCTCTTTCACTCCTTTGCGGCTCAATTCTTCCAGTTTTTTCGCCTTAATCGGCCTGACAAGGTGCACGGATTCAGTGCCTTTCTCTATGCCGCTGGTTTTAGTTGAAGCGTAAACAGCCTGTTTCATTAAAGCCCGCCTGTTTTGTTAGCCAATGTATTTAATTGTTTAGCAAAGATAATTTAATTGGATGGTGCATGTTGTTTGAAAAAGGCAAAGTTTGACAAAATAGCCGACGCAGTAAATGCGCTCAGGAAAGGCGGCATTGTCATAGTGGTTGACGACGAAGCGCGCGAAAACGAAGGCGATCTGGTGCTTGCAGCGGAAAAAGCCACTTCGGAAAAAATAAACTTCATCTTAAAGAATGCGCGTGGAATTTTCTGCGTTGCACTCGGGGCTGAAAAGGCAAAGCAGTTCGGCCTTGAAAAGCTACCCCAATTCCAGAACAGGCTTGGAAGCCCTTTTGCAATGCCTGTTGACGCAGCCAAAGGCGTGAGCACAGGTGTTTCCGCAGCTGACAGGTGCAGGACAGTTAAGCTGCTTGCAGGCAAAAAAGGCTCTGCAAAGGATTTGCAGAGGCCAGGGCACATTTTTCCATTGATTGCCGCTGAGGGCGGGGTTTTACAGCGCGCAGGCCACACAGAGGCATCAGTTGATTTGATGAAACTTGCGGGCTTAAGCGAGGCAGTTGTCCTTTGCGAGATAATGAAGGATAACGGCGAGATGGCACGCCTGCCGGACCTTTTGAAGTTTGCTAAAAAATTCGGGCTGAAACTAATTTCAGTCAAGGACCTGATTGATTTTCGCCTGAAAAAAGGCTCGCTGATTGAACGCGTTGCGGAAACCGCTCTTCCAACAGAATTCGGCTTGTTCAAGGCCGTTGCATTCAGGGACATTTCAAATGGCGCGCCTTACCTTGCGCTTGTAAAGGGAAACGTTGCAGGCAAAAAAAACGTGCTTGTAAGGGTTCACTCTTCCTGCATGACAGGCGATGTATTCCACAGTTTGAGGTGTGATTGCCATGAGCAACTCACAAGAAGCATTGAAATGATTAACAAAAAAGGATTGGGCGTTGTGCTATACATTTTTTCACAGGAAGGCAGGGGCATAGGCTTATTGAACAAGCTAAAGGCTTATGCCTTGCAGGACATGGGTGCAGACACTGTTGAGGCAAACGAGCTTTTGGGCTTTGACATTGACAAGCGCGATTACGGAATTGGCGCGATGATTCTGCGCGAATTGGGCCTCAGCTCGATTCACGTTATCTCAAACAACCCCAAAAAATTCGTGGCATTGGCTGGCTATGGCCTGGACATCACGAAAAGAATTCCCCTTAAAGTCAAGCCGAACAAATTCAACAAAAAATACCTTGAAACCAAAAAGAAAAAATTAGGGCACTTGCTTTGATTTCTTTTTTTTCCTGTGAAGCCTTGAAACAATTTTCTCCTTAAGCGAAACCCTGCCGATGGCTTTCCTTGCAGCGTATCCGACGCCCTGGATTATTTCTTTTCTGCGCAGGGGGTCGTCGATTTTTTCGTAAACGCCTTTCTTTATCTCCCTTACAAGCGGGCCTGCCCATATTACCTGCTCTTTTTTCCGGATCTCTTCCAGGAGCGCTTCAACTGAATCAACTGCCCTTCCGGTTTTAATTTTCAGTATTCCCGAGCCAATCCTTTCAGCGCTGTGGGCATCGCTTCCCGCTGTGACAAAAGACGCAACGCTTCCCAATTCAACTGCCTTTGCGCAGCGATGGATTACGTCAAAGCACCTCTTGTCAATCCTGCTTTTCATCCCTCTCCCGAGCCTTGCAAGCCCTGTTTTCCTTGCCACGCGGTTTTTTTCCAAAAAGTCGAAAAAGTTGACTGGCTTCCTCACCCAGTTTGAATCATAAATGAAGTTGCTCAAATGCCCAATCATGCCGTTATAGGTTTCCACGCCTAAGCCGTTCTCCTGAACCAATTCCTCTATTGCATCGGCGCCAAAGGCATAGCCTATGCTGTCATAGCTTAAACCCCAGGGATGAGCAACCGCAAGCAAAAAGCCATGCCTATCCCTTTCCTCCAAAAGTTTTTCAAGTGAAACATTTTTTCCCCGCAAAGCCTCAATTTCATAAAGCTCCGGCGTTGAAGAAAAAGCAAGCATGTGCCCCGAAGCGCAGTTTATTTCCATTCCAGGAATCAAAAAAATGCCCTCAGGCCTTTCAGCCTCAAGCTTTTCAAACGCAAGCCCGGGGTTAAAGTTTGCATGCTCTGTAATTGCAACGCCGCTAAGGCCGATTTCCTGCACGCGCTCCCAGAAAGCCTTTGGCTTGGTTTTTTTCTCATTCAAATGCGTGTGCATGTCAAGCGTTAAAATCTCCACCATAAGGAAATAAACGAATCAGGCAATTAAAAACCTTTCTGCAATTGTTGATTGTTATGGCGCTGAAATTCGAAGGGAACAAAGCGATTATTAAAGAGGATTTAAATATTCGGGTTTTCAACGTTGTATTGTTTGTTGTTTCTACTTTTATACTGCTTTTCTTTGCAGGGTATAATCGGTTTCAAGAAGGCATCTTGATGCAATGGCATGAGATTTTTTTTTGGATTCTTGTTATTTTTTTACTTTTTTCTGTAACCGTTCTAGCTCATTTTTTAGAAATAACTATTTTCTTTGATTATTCCATGCGACAATGGGTTATCAGAAGACCAAGAATGCAGTTAATTTTTTTTGGTTATGCGGAAAAAATTGTCAAAAGCCAATTGAAAGAAATAAAGGCGGAAAAATTATTTGGTCGTTTTCATCCAATTTTTGTGTTTGCAGATGAGACTGAGGTAAATCCAACCCCTCATATCTATATTGGGATGTTGGAGGAATTTTATTACCTCTCTATTTCAGAAAATGAATTTCGTGAGTTAGGGAAAATGTTCAATGTTCCAGTGATTCTTTAAAAGAACAGATTTACTTCTGGCATGCCAGCCTCAACATAACATTAATATACCTCTAAAGCCTATCTTTTACCGGTTATGGCTGAATTTTCTGGCATGGCAGATGAGGCGCTTGATTTCAGTGGATTGAGCGCCTCCGAGAGGCGCATCTTTGAAATCATCTGCAATCACTGGCCTATCTCCTCGCTTGAGCTCGCGGAACATTTCAGCGAGGATGTTTCTTCGCGGGAGCACAAGAAGCGCGCTTCAACAAAGTACGCCTACTACCTGAAAAAACTCGTGGACAAAAGGCTTGTGCTTTCAAAGCGCGTTGGCAATGCCTTGATTGTCTGGCCGCTAAAGGTTGAAAAATACAGGACAATCGACCAAATACTTGCATTGAAGGTTGATTGAATTGCTTAACCCTTTTCTGGACAAGTTTGTTTTTACTGGTGCCTTGAAATACAAGCATTCAAATTTTTTTCTTGTGAACATTCCATTCGTGATTGTTCCGACTGAATTAATGGTTGGCTTGGCTGCGATGGAAAACGACGACCTCAATAAGGAAGTATATTATGCTTTCAAGAAGGCCACTGAAGAAAAGCTTCTCAAACAGTTCGGCGTTGACTTTGGCTTGCAGGGAGAGAAAGCGGTAAAGCTTGTTGAGGATTTCATTGAGGCTTCTGGCTGGGGGCATTTGCAGCCGCAGGACTTTGACTCCGCAAAAAAGCGCGCAATAATTACGGTTGCGAATTCGCCTGTTGCATCCGCATTGCACGGAAAAGCCAAGCAGCCAGTTGACCACTTCCTGCGCGGTGTTTTTGCCGGCCTGTTCAGCCACACATTCAAAACCGAAATGGAGTGCGTTGAAGTGAAATGCTCTGCGCTCAACGACAAGGAATGTGAGTTTGTGATAAAAAAAGCCGAAGAGCTTGACTTCAATTCAGCCAACACAAAAAAACAGGTGAAGGTTGAATTTTGAAGCCGTTCATGCAAAAGGCAATGAATTTAAATTAATTGAAATATTAAGTTAGTGTGATGTTATGGCTTTGGAGAAAAGGATTTTTACTGTCCTGATAGAAAGAGATGAAGAAGGCTGGCTTGTTGCGGATGTCCCTGAATTACAGGGCTGCCATACCCAGGCAAAGACAATGGATAAGTTGCTTAAAAGGGCTAAAGAAGTAATTGAGCTTTGCCTTGAAGAGCAAAAGGAAGCGCCCAAAACCGAATTTGTCGGAATACAAATGCTTGAGGTGCCCCCTTGCCGAAGCAGGTAACACCAAAAGAGTTAACTGCTGTGCTCAAAAAACTCGGTTTTGAACAAACCCGGATAAAAGGAAGCCATCATCGCTTTGTGCATGCTGATGGAAGAAAAACATCGGTTCCGATTCATGGCAATGAGCCAATTGGCGCTGGCCTCTTAAACAAAATAATCAAGCAAGACTTGAAAATGGATAAAATAAAATTTATGGAACTTATTGGTTAAAACCGCCCGCTTATTTACCCTTTCTTTGCACTGGCCCAGAGTGCTTTAAAATAGTTCCTGAAAGAATCTGAAACGCTTTTGTTTTCAATCAGCAGTGCGGAGGGCTCTTTTGTCCAAATCGCCAGAAGCATTTTGTCAGCGTAAACATTTATTGCCGCGGGTGTTGTCAATTCCTTTGGCAGATACCTTATCTCCGTGAACGGTTCTCTGGAACGGTCTTTTCCAATGGAATTTTTCAGCTCGGCGCCGATTATAATCTTGGCGGGAATTCTTTTCCTGTATCTGGAGGAATGAAATTTGCCGATAAGCCTCCGGAACCTTGGCAGAACCGCGGGTTCAACGCAGACGCTGTAAATCAGGTATTCGTCTTTTGGGCCGGAACTATGCAGTATGTCATCAAAGGCGCTTTTCATTCCGTTCCAGCCCTCAAAGATTTTTGCAGCGCTTTTCTTTTCAGCCACATTCATTTTTGCGAAAAGGTTCGGGATAACCTTCTGCGCTTTTTCCTTCTGTTTTTTTATCCCCTTTTCCTGCGTTTCAAGAAAATCAAGAAGCCTTTGGGGCGATGCAGCCTCAAAATTCTTGACATTGTTTTTTGTTATGTAAGTCACAAGCCCCTTTCCAATAAGGCTTTCCAGGCAGAAGTAAACCGCGGATTTCTGGATGCCGCAACGCGAAATAAGTGGCCCGGCGGTTGTGGCCCCTATTTCAAGCAGGGAAAGGTAAACCTTTGACTCGCCCCTTGTCAGGCCGATTTCCTCAAGAAATGAAGTGTCCATACCAAAAAAAGAACCGAAATGCTTAAATAGTTCTCCAGTAACTGGACTACTTTATTTTATTTATTCTGTGTGCAGCTTTATGTACAGGTGGGCTTATAAGTAAAACAAGTATAGTTCTGGCTGTTGCTTTCACGCTGTTTCTTTTGTTGCTTGGCTGCCCTGTGGCGCCGGAAAACAAAAGCGAATACTATAAGACAAGCGCCAGGCTTCCAATCCCTGTCTGGAATGCGTTTTTTGGGGGTTTTGCCTCTGCCCTTGACCTTAATTACTATGCTGATGAGGGGCTTGACGTCACTTATAATGGCGGCACACCTGAACTGAACCCTGTGAAGATGGTTGTTTCAGGCGCTGATGACGTTGGGATTCTTGGAGGGCCTGACACGCTGCTTGTTGCGCGCTCAAAGGGCGCGCCAATTGTGGCAATCGCGGTTCTGCACCACGACAAGACTTTTCCATGCATTGCGACACTGAAGGATTCCGGGATAACCCAAGTGTCGCAGTTGGAGGGAAAGCGCATAGGCCTCTTTTACGGTCACATATCCACTGACATTATCCGTGCCTTGCTTCACCAGGAAGGTGTAGAAAATTTTACGGAGGTTGATGTGGGCGGATACAATTATACCCCCCTTATTTCAGGGCAGGTTGATGCGGAATGGTGCTTTATTACCGATGCAGCTATCAACTTAGCCCATGAGGGTGTGCAGGTTAATGTGATAAACCCCCTGGATTATGGCATGGCTGTTGACGGCTACACTATTTTTACGCGCGAGGACATGATTAAAGAACATCCTGAGGTAGTTGAAAAGTTTTTGCGCGCAACGCTTAAGGGAGTTGAATATTCTCTTAGCCACGAGGAAGAGGCGATACAGTTCCTTGCAAAAAGGCAGAAAAACCTTGACCCTGAACTTGAAAGGGAGCGTTTTGCAATAATTAGCCCGTCTATTTTCCCTGGCCCTGAAGGAAAATATGGAATTGGTTATATGAACCGGGAAATGTTTGAACGCGCTTATAACAGGATGAATGGCGAGGGGCTTATCGCGGAACAGTTTGACGTTAATGCGGCATATACTACTTACTTCCTTGACAGGATTTACGGACAGTGACTTTATGTGCTCAATGTCAGAAACGTTTCGAAGAGCTTCCAGCAAAATAAGGAATCGCTTGACGCAATAGAAGATGTTTCACTTGATGTGAAGGAAGGCGAATTTGTCGCGGTAGTGGGGCCAAGCGGCTGCGGCAAGACAACGCTGTTAAAAATCATTGCGGGCCTGGTCAAGCCAAGCAGCGGGTCAACAGTAAGCAGTGGTGATGAAAAAAAGCCAAAAGTCGGGTTTGTTTTCCAAAAGCCAAATCTTCTTGAATGGAGAACTGTTGAAGAGAATGTGGTGCTTCCCCTTGAAATAAGCGGAAAAAAAAAGAATGTTAAAAAGCTTCTTAAGCTTGTTGACTTGCAGTCCTTTCGCGGGTATATCCCTGAACAGCTTTCCGGTGGCATGCAGCAGCGGGCCGCTATTGCAAGGGCATTGGCTGGCAATCCGGAGATTCTCCTGATGGATGAGCCTTTCTCGGCAATTGATGATTTTGGAAGGGAAGAGCTGAACCTTGCGCTTGCAAAAATCTGGGCTAAAACCGGCAAAACAATTGTTTTTGTGACCCACAACATTGAGGAAGCAATTTTTCTAGCGGACAGGGTTGTTGTTTTGTCTGAAAGGCCGGCCCGCGTAAAAGAGGTTATTCACGTTGCACTCGCGAGACCCAGGCTGGCTGGCATAAAGCATTCGCAGGTTTTTCAGGGGTATGTCAAATGGGTAAAATCGGTTCTGAAAAGCTGAAAGCCATTGCCCTGCCGGCATTCTTTCTTGCATTATTTTTTGCATTATGGGAGTTTTCAGTAAAATTTTTCGGCATAAACCGGATTACCTTGCCTGCTCCAAGCGACATATTGGCTGCAGCCCTTGCCGACAGCAATTATCTTTTATCAAACCTCGGCATAACGGCATTTGAATCAGTTCTTGGGTTCATGCTGGGTTTCGCGGTTGCTTTTTTTCTTGCAATGCTTTTTGTTTATTCAAAGAACGCGAAAAACACGCTTTACCCTTTCGCGATTGCATTGAAGGCAACGCCTCTTGTTGCTCTTGCGCCCCTGATTGTCTTATGGTTGGGCAGTTCAGTTCTCCCGATGATTGTAATGGCTGCGCTTGTCGCATTCTTTCCCATACTCGTTAATTCCGTTGAAGGCTTGGAGATTGTTGAAAAGGAAAAGCTTGAATTGTTCCAGACATTCGGAGCATCAAAGAAAGACGAGTTCTTCAAGTTAAGGCTGCCGACATCAATGCCTTTCATTTTTTCCTCTTTGAAAATAGCTTCAACGCTTGCGGTTGTTGGCGCAATAATAGGCGAGTTCACAGGCTCAGGTGCGGGATTGGGTTTCGTTATAGTGAATGCGAGTTACTACCTTGACATTCCGCTCATGTTTGCGGCAATACTCGCTGCATCGGTTTGGGGAATACTCTTTTTTGCGCTTGTTTCACTTGTTGAAAAAAACGCGCAATTTTTCCAGAAGCTGACTGCGATTTAAAACAGCCAGGTTATTTCTTTCTATATCCAAAAATCTTGCTGTATTGCTTGTGGTTTAGGATGTCAACAACATCCAGAAAAATTGTGAGCACCTCTACTTCCATGTCTTTGTGTTGTGGCTGCCTTATCGTGTAAATCATTCTCCAATAGCTTGGCAGGTTAAGCTTCCAAAGGTTTGTTACACTGAATTTTTCAAGGTATTTTTTTGGAATCAGCTTTTTTCTTATCTGCATGCCTGCGTCACAGTTTTCGCGAAGAATGCGAATTTTTTCTTTGATGCCCTTAAGAAGTGTCTGATGAAACGAGGAGTTAATCCCTTTCCCCTTTTCATCGCCCACAATTTTCTCCAGGCGCTCAAACTCTTCTTTCGCTTCATCAAGCAGCTTAACCCTGATTTCTTTTGCTTGCATGAATTAATTCGGTGCGGAAGCAGGATAATATTTTTTCGGAGGAGTGCGTTTCCGGTGCCAAAATTAAAATTCCAGGCCCCTGCGCTCTGCTTCCTCTAGCCTTTTGCTTGGGTTAAAAGTCCAGATAAAGCCTTTTTTGGTCTCCAAAAGCATGCCCCTTTTCTCAAGATATTCAAGGGAGACGTTAAGCGTTGAACGCATAACTTTTGTCGGAAGCCTTCGCAGAATCCCATTCCTGCTGACAGCCAAATCAGCACTCTTTACTGCGTTCTCAATAGCGATGACTGTTTTCAAAGTGGGATAGTGAACCAGTTTCGTTTTTTTTGCGGGCACCATAAATACCTAATATATTTATGCCCCCCTAAATTTATAACCCTTTCTTTGGAGGGGTTTTTGCCCTAAAACAGCCCGCTAATCTTTCCCTTTTCGTCTATGTCTATTTTTTCCGCTGCAGGAATTTTCCCAAGGCCCGGCATTGTCATTATGTCGCCGCACAATGCAACCACAAAACCCGCTCCAGCGGAAACGCGGAGCGCAGTGATTGTAAGCGTGAACCCGTCGGGTGCATTCAACAGTTTTGGGTTGTCGGAGAAAGAGTACTGTGTTTTTGCCATGCACACAGGCAAGTGATTGAAGCCGTTTGCTTCAATCTCCGCAAGGTTTTTCTCAGCGGTTTCCGTGAATGAAACGCTTTTTGCGTGATAAATTTTCTTTGCAATCGCTTCAATTTTTTCCCTTACAGGCTGGCTGTCGGAATAAATTAATTTAAACTCGTTTTTTTCCTTTGCCGCGGCAACTACTGCGGCCGCAAGCTCTTTCGCGCCCTCTCCGCCCTTGCCGAATACATCCGCAGGAATTCCTTTCACTCCTTTTGATGCGCAGAATTTTTTCACAGCTTCAACTTCTTCCTCTGAATCGCTTCCGCTGAAAAGATTTATCGCGACAACAAGGGGAACGCCGTATTGCCTCAGATTGCCGATGTGCCTTCCCAGGTTCGGCAGGCCTTTTTCAACCGCTGCAAGGTTTTTTTCCGAATAATTTTCCGCGCCGCCGTGCATTCTCAGCGCCCTAATGGTTGCAACCAAGACAATCGCGTTTGGCGCAAGCTTTGCTTTCCTGCATTTTATGTCCAAAAATTTTTCCGCACCCAAATCAGCGCCGAAACCGGCTTCGGTTATCACGATGTCTGCCAGCTTTAACGCAGTTTTTGTCGCGACAACGGAATTGCAGCCGTGCGCTATGTTCGCGAAAGGGCCGCCGTGCACGAAAGCGGGAACACCTTCAATTGACTGCACTAAGTTTGGCTTTAACGCGTCCTTTAACAGCAATGCCATTGCGCCGTTTGCCTTCAATTGTTTTGCTGTAACAGGCTTTCCGTTTTTGTCTAGCCCGACAATTATTTTTCCAAGCCTTTCCTTTAAATCGGAAAGATTTTCCGCAAGGCAGAGAATAGCCATTACCTCCGAGGCAACGGTTATCATGAATGACTCTTCCCTTTCAATTCCCTGGCCTTTCAATCCGATTTTAATATTTCTGAGGGCGCGGTCATTCATGTCCACCACTCGCTTGAATGAAATCCGTTCTGGGTCTAAATTCAATGCATTGCCTTGGAACAAGTGATTGTCAATCATTGCGCTCAAAAGGTTGTTTGCTGCGCTTACAGCGTGAAGGTCGCCGGTGAAATGCAAGTCAATTTCATCCATTGGCAGAACCTGCGAATAGCCTCCGCCTGTTGCCCCGCCTTTTATTCCAAAAACAGGTCCGAGTGAGGGTTCGCGCAGGCAAATCATTGCTTTTTCCCCGTGCTTTGCAAGGCCTTGCGCCAATCCAATCGTTGTTGTTGTTTTTCCTTCTCCTGCTTTGGTTGGCGTGATGGCTGTAACCAATACAAGTTTTCCGTTCTTTTTTTCCTTCAGCTTTTCAAGCAATTCCAATTCGACTTTTGCCTTGAATTTCCCGTAAGGCTCCAAGAATTCAGCGGGAATTCCCGCTTTTTCCGCTATCTTGCCAATGGGCTGCATTTTCGCTGCCTGTGCAATTGAAAGGGAATCCAAAAAAACACCTCAAAATTTGCTGAATTTATTAGGTTCCATTAGCTTTTTATTGCTAATTCTAATTTGATTCTTTTTCAATGATTTTGAGTATTTCCCCGAAATTGCTTATATTATATTTCGCATTCTTCCTTGCAGCCTCATCTCCGTTGTAGGCTATGCCGAATTTAACTTTTCTGAATACTTCTGCGTCGTCCTTCCTGTCGCCTACAGATACTGCCTCGTCAGGGCGAATGTTCTCTTGTTCCAGTATTTTCATTGCCTCGCGCGATTTGTCATTGTGGAATTCCAGAATTTTGCCTGTGAAAGCACCTTCCTTGACTTCCAATACAGTTCCCGTTATAAAATCAAAGCCTAATTTTTTCTGGAACAGCTCAGCCAGAAGCCGCGGTATATTGGTCAAAAGAACTGTTTTGATTTTTTTCTTTTTAAGCGAGGTTATTGTTTCTTTTGCGCCTTCGTTTAATTCAAGTTTTTCATAAACTTTCGGAAGATCGGAAACCTTAAGCCCCTTCCAGCATGCAAAAGTTTTTGCAAGCCATTCTTCCATGCTTATTTTGCCTGATTTGAATTCAGGGTAAATACGCCTGTAAGTGTCGCCTTTTCCCAAGAAATCAGCGCCAGAGTTTGAGCCGCTGCCATTAACCAGCGTATTGCTCATGTCAATAAACACGATTTTTATCATAATGCCACCCAGCCAGCATCTATCCCTAACTACTATGCCGCACATTAGCTTTTTATTGCTTTTACTTCAAAGCTTTTTTTATAGGCAATTTTTCGGAGGCAATTAAATGAGTTGGGGTTTGAATAACAGGCTTTCACGCATAATCCAGAAAGACGGGCACACAGTAATGCTTGCGGTTGACCACGGGTATTTTTTGGGGCCCACAAGCAAATTAGAGCAGCCGCGGAAAACAATTGAACCACTTCTCCCCTACGCTGATGCTTTAATGCCAACGCGCGGCGTAGTGAGAAAATGCGTTGACTCTAATATGAAAGTACCAATTGTTCTAAGGGTTTCAGGCGGAAACAGTGTTTTAAGCGAAGACCTCTCCAACGAGGAAATAACAACCTCGATGGAGGAAGCGCTCAGGCTTAACGCTTCAGCGGTTGCTTTCTCAATTTATGTCGGCGCAAAATTCGAGCACCAGACACTCAAATGCCTCTCAGAATTGGTTAACGAAGGAGAGCGCTTTGGAATGCCTGTTCTGGCAGTAACTGCTGTCGGAAAAGAATTAGGGCAAAAGGACGCGAGGTTCATGGCGCTTTCATGCAGAATCGCGGCAGAGTTAGGCGCGCATTTCGTTAAAACCTATTATTGTGAGGGCTTTGAAAAAGTTGTTGACGCAACTCCTGTTCCACTAGTAATTGCTGGCGGAAAAAAAATGGATACAGAGCTTGACGCACTGCAAATGGCTTTCGATGCAATTCAGGCCGGTGCCGCAGGGGTTGACTTTGGCAGGAATATCTGGCAGAACCCACAGCCAGTCGCAATGATTAAGGCAATCCGCGCAGTTGTCCACGAAAACATGAACCCCAAGGAAGCGCTTGAAGTATACAAAAAAAATTCCGCGGGCAAGAAATAAAAGGCGAATTTATGCGCGCCGCAATTTATTACAGCAACAGTGATTTGCGCCTTAAGGAAATGCCTGTGCCTAAAGCAGGCGAAGGCGAACTGCTTCTGAAAGTAATGGCTTCAGGCATCTGTGGTTCCGATGTAATGGAATGGTACCGCAAAAAAAAGGCGCCATTGGTTTTAGGGCACGAAGTTGCCGGAGAAATAGTTGAAGCCGGAAAAGGCGTAACGCAATTCAAGAAAGGAGACAGGGTTTTTGCAACCCACCATGTTCCCTGCAACCGCTGCTTTAACTGCAAAACCGGAAGGCACACTTCCTGTGAAACCCTGCGCTCAACAAACTTTTTTCCTGGCGGTTTTGCCGAATACCTTAAGATTCCCGCAGCAAACCTTGAAACAGGCGTGCTGAAGCTGCTCTCAACTGTTTCATTCGAGGAAGCAACTTTCATTGAACCGCTTGGCTGCGTTGTAAGGGCCCAAAGGCTAGCGGGAATGCAGAAAGGCTATTCTGTTCTTGTGCTAGGTTCGGGAATTTCAGGCTTGCTGCACATCCAGCTCGCTAAAGCAAATGGCGCAAAAAAAGTTTTTGCCACTGACATAAATGATTATCGCCTGAATGCCGCGAAAAAATTCGGCGCAGAAAAAGTTTGGAGTGCAAAAGAATTTTCACCAGAAAAATTGAAGGAAGCGAATTCTGGAAAACTCGCCGACCTTGTAATTGTCTGCGCAGGCGCAACTTCCGCGTTCAAGCAGGCATTTGAATCAGTTGAACGCGGCGGAACAATCCTTGTTTTCGCGCCTCCCGCTCCCGATGCAAAAATTGAAGTGCCATTGAATGATTTTTGGTGCAGGGGCGTGAACCTTGTTTCCTCTTACGCCGCTGTAAACGAGGACCTTACTGAAGCGCTTTCCTTGATTGCGGAAAAAAAAGTGAATGTCAAGGAAATGGTTTCACACAGGCTGCCTCTTGCGGAAACGGCTAAAGGCTTTCAGCTCACGGCTAGTGCAGGAGAATCATTGAAAGTGATTATCAAGCCGCAGAAATAACATTAAAAATCAATCACTTATTTTTATTTTAATGTTTTCTATTTCGGGAATTTTTCTTATAAAACTTTTGGAGTCAAGTATCCCCCGCATTATGGTTTTTTCTTGGGTGGTAATTTGCAGAAACCGAAGCTGGCTAATTGATTCGTTACCGCCTGTATAGGTTCCTATTAACTTGGTTATAGGTGCAAAAAATTTTTCCACTGCTGCCAAGTCGGCTATTGTTTTATTTAATTTGCCAAGTGAAGTAAATTCTATTTCTTTAATGCCTTTAAATGGAACGATTATTTTTTTCGGGAAAAAGAGTGATGAGCCGAGAATCAGCGAATTTTCCGCAACGCGAATTTTAAATTCTTCAAAAAAAAGCAGGATGTGGCCCAAGAACATGGCTGTATAAACAAAACAACCCAAGCAAATTATTATAACTGCCAATAAAACAAAAAATACCAAAGCGGTTGACGGCTGCAAATCTTCAATTTCGGGCGCTATTGTTATGGTTCTTCCTTGATAATAAAATGTTTTGCCGGTTGACACGTCATTGTATCTGAAAATTGCAGTACTTATTAGTGCTGCTGACACTAAAGCTAAAACAACTAGCGCGGCTATCAAATAAACTAGGTTTGCTAGGGGATATCGGTCTTCCCATAAAATCCTTTCGCCCATAACTTATTTGGCGCAATCTACAATAAAAGCTTTTTCCAAACTATTTTTACTTGAACAAGTTCGTTGTAAGGTACTTTTCTCCCCTGTCCGCAAAAATTGTGACAATTGTTCCCTTCCTTATTTTTTTGGCGATTTCCATTGAAGCGTACATTGCAGCGCCAGAGCTCATGCCGACAAAAAGCCCCTCTTCTTTTATGACTTTTCTCGCGGTTTCAAACGCGGTCTCGGTTTCCACCATAATTGTTTCATCAATCTTTGAAGCGTCATAAATAGTGGGGACAATTGCTTCCTGCATGTTTTTGAGCCCCTGAATGTAATGCCCTTTGGTTGGCTCGGCGCAAACAATTTTGATGTCAGGGTTTCTTTCCTTCAAATATTTTCCAACCCCCATTATCGTGCCTGAAGTGCCTATCGCGGAAACAAAGTAATCAATTTTTCCCTCCATCTGCCTCCAGATCTCATCCGCAGTCGTTTTATAGTGGGCTATCTTGTTGTATTCATTGGAAAACTGGTCCGGCATAAAGTATTTTTCAGGATTCTTTCTCACCAGCTCCCTTGCCTTCATTATCGCGCCATCAGTGCCAAGCTTTGCGTCAGTCAGCAAAATTTTTCCCCCAAATGCCTGAATCATTTTCCTCCTTTCAATGGAAACCGCTTCGCTCATCACTATTTCAACGGGATAGCCTTTTATTGCGCCTATCATCGCGAGCCCGATGCCCGTGTTGCCAGAGGTCGGCTCAATGATTGTCTTGCCTTTCTTTAGTTTTCCCTCTGCTTCCGCCTGTTCAAGCATCTTAAGCGCAATCCTGTCCTTGATGCTTCCGCCGGGATTGTTTCCCTCAAGCTTTGCATAAATGGAAACATTTTTGTTCGGGTTAAGCCCGTTGATGCGGACCATCTGAGTGTTCCCAATGAGGCCTATTACGTCTTCCGCGATTTTCATTTTCCTTTCCCCTTTTTTTCCCTGTAATCCTTTAACGCGTTCTGCAATCCGTCAACCGCAAGCACTGAACAATGCACCTTTATTGCAGGCACTTTTCCGAGCTTTTTCAGCAAATCCTGTTTTGTGAGCTTTTCCGCGAATTCAATTGTTTTTCCCTTAACCATTTTAGTCAAAAGGCTTGAATTTGCGATTGCAACAACGCAACCGAATGTTTTAACCTTAATGTCCTTGATTATTTCTTTTCCTTTTTTGTTTTTCCCTATTTTCAGGTAAACCCAGAGCAAGTCGCCGCAGTTGTGCACAGTAAGGGATTCAGTTACATAAGACATGGCATTTTCGACTTTGAGGTTATGCACTTTGCCTTCGTAATTTATTCTTTCTATTCCGCTTATTGGAATAAAAAGCATGCCCTTGCTAAACCATGAATCGATTAAAACTGGTTTTATAGTTTTCAGTTCTAAATCAAGAATTTTTGCCAGATTCTCGACAGATTTTCTATCGCCTACATGTATTCGGTATGCCTTCCTGTGCTTTACTCCGTCTTTTGAGATTTTTTCTTTTTCTGTGTAAATTGAGGGCACTATTTCTTGGCGCAGCAAAAGGGTCTTTATCTGCAGAGCAAGCTGATGTGAGACCGTTGAATATCCTGCCCTTGGCTTTTTCTGGTTAAAGAATCCATCGCCTCTCCACAAACCTAAAATAATGCTTTTCTGTTTTGCTAGGGGCAGAAGGATCATCCAGTGCGGAAGCTTTTTTTCAGCAGCCCCTTTTCCAAACAGCGATTTGAATAGCCTTGTAACCCAGATATTATTGATTGTCACGCGAGTAGTTTTTCTCTGCGGAATTGTATGAACTTTTGCTTCTAACCCGAATATTTTTGCGGTTATATCCACAACATCTTTAACAAGTTCTTCTTCATTTGAGTTAAAAGTGAAGCAAACATATGTTTTCGTGATTTTCTCTTTCAAAGAGCCCTCCGCCAGGTAATATCCTGAAAGCCTAAGGAATTCTTCGGAAACCGTAATTTTTTCAGGAATTTTTTTACTTCTGTAATCAAATCTTTTTCTTTCCTGCTTTACTTCCATAAATTGTTTATCTTCAACTTCTTTAAGCACCGGCAAAACAGCCATATCACCTTTCTTTAGTTCATACGCGTGCAGCCATTGGGGCGAAAGCGCTTTCTTATTTTTCGTGAAAGTGAACTTCCATCTTTTTGGCACACTTACTGCGAATACTTCATGCTCTGGTGTTAAAAAAGTGCAGCCCAGCTTATTTTTGACTTTAATAAGCTCGCCTGAATATGCCCTTGCAAACTTTTCCTCCACCTGGTTGTAAAGCCCATTGTGCCCTAATACGCGGTCTGATTCTTTCAACGAATCTATCCTTTCAAAATGATCGTTGGCGTGCACAATTGTATCAGGCAAAAGACAGGTCGGGTTTCCCACTTTTCCGATTGCATCTGCGTTCTTTATTTCCCCAAGATTTTTTGGGTGCCTGAATTCATCCATTACCTGTTTCGGGTACATAATTCACTCCTCCAAATGCTCGTGTTCATGGCCATGGCCTTCTTCCGCCTCCATTTTCTCAAACTCAACAACATTCCCTTTCTGCAGCGGGCTGTAACTCCTGAGCTTTTTCACAATAGGCGGCAAAACCTTTAACACATAATCAACGTCTTTCATTGAATTGCTTTTTCCCAAAGTCAGCCTCAAGGAGCCGTGCGCCTGAACATGGCTCAAGCCGATTGAGGTCAAAACATGCGATGGCTTCAATTGCTTTGAACTGCAAGCGCTTCCGGTTGAAGCCGCGACTCCTTTTCCATCCAATAACATCAAAAGGCTTTCACCTTCAATGAAGTCAAATGAAAAATTTGCGTTGTTCGGCAGCCTTTTCTTTGCATGGCCGTTCAAATGCGAGGACCCAACTGATTCAAGAACTCCCGCAATCAATTTGTCCCTCATCTTTGAAAGCCTTTCCCCTTCTTTTTTCATTTCCTTTTGCGCCAGCTCGGATGCCTTAGCCAATCCAACAATTCCCGCAACGTTTTCAGTTCCAGGCCTCAAGCGAAACTCGTGGCTTCCGCCCTGAAAAAGCGCTTTCACATTCGTGCCATTTCTTCGGTAAAGCGCGCCCACTCCTTTAGGCCCGTAAATTTTGTGCGCGGAAACCGAGAGAAGGCCAATGTTCATTTTTTTCACGTCAATTGGAACCTTGCCAAAGCTCTGCACTGCATCAGTGTGAAATAAAACCCCCTTTTCCCTGCACAAAACTCCGATTTCTTTCACAGGCTGGATTGTGCCGATTTCGTTGTTTGCGTGCATTATGGAAACAAGAATCGTCTTATCAGTGATTGCCTTTTCCAAATCCCTAACATCAACCAGCCCGTCCCTTGAAACAGGAAGATATGTTACCTCAAAACCTTCTTTTTCAAGCTGCTGGCATGTGTAAATAACAGCATGATGTTCTATCGCGCTAGTTATGATGTGGTTGCCTTTGCTTTTGTTCGCGTAAGCAGCTCCCTTCAACGCGATGTTGTCGCTTTCAGTGCCCCCGCTGGTGAAAATAATTTCATTCGTCTCAGCGTTCAATGCCTTTGCAATTGTTTGCCTGCTTTTCTCCAATGCCGCGGCTGCCTCCCTTCCGAATGAATGCAGTGAAGAGGCATTTCCGAATTTATCCGAAAAATATGGCTTCATTTCCTTAAGCACACGCTCATCCAATGGCGTTGTCGCACCGTGGTCCATGTAAATCTTTTTCATTTTTCCACCTTTAAGCATCAAAGCAAATGTTGCATCCGGAAAGCCCAGTGTCCTCTATTTTATGGATCCTGCAGAGCGCCTTTTCTTTTCTGACTTCCTTGCACAAGGCGCAAGTGCCTGAAAGGAATGTGAGTTCAGGCCTTTTTTCCGCTTCCGCAATGCTTTCCCCAAGCTCTTTAATCAATCCAAGCTCTTTTTTGGAAAACTTGAATCTCTTTCCCCTTTTCTTTCCGAGGTACTGGCATACCGCTGCCTCAGTCAATCCGATCCTTTTCGCCACATCCTTCCTGCTCAGCTTTTTTTTCTCAACAAGATAGCCCACAAGCTCGCTTCTCACGGCAGGAAGTACATACCATCCAATCATTTCACAGGGAAAGCGCAGGGCCATAAGAAAATAAACATATGTTAAGAATTTAAAGCTTTCCCTCCATTTTCCCCTTCCCAAAACGCCTTTAAATCTTAGCCATTACTCTTTTTGCTATGGACCATTCGCTTAAAACCGGCTTCAGCTTCGGCCTGACTTCAGGCATAATCACGACTTTGGGGCTTATTGTTGGCCTGCATTCCGGCACGCATTCCGAGGGCGCTGTTCTAGGCGGAATCCTTGTAATAGCTGTCGCGGACGCTTTTTCCGATGCTCTTGGAATCCATGTTTCGCAGGAATCAGAAAACCAGCACACCGCGAAAGAGGTCTGGCTTTCAACGATTTACACGTTTCTCTCCAAATTCATTGTGGCTCTTACCTTTGCGGTGCCGATTCTTTTTTTCAAGGACCTCAACACCGCAATAATTGTAAGCGTTTTATGGGGCCTCTCGCTTTTGGGTTTGTTCAGCTTTCTGATGGCAAGGCAGCGGAAAGAAAACCCCTGGGGCGCCGCAGCCGAGCACCTTGTCATTGCTTTCGCGGTGATAATCGCCACTCACTTCATTGGAGACTTTGTCGGAGCTGCGTTCGGCGGGACACTGGTGTAAAAAAGAATTTTTTGTGGTTAAAGAATGTCGTATGGGTGAAATATTATCCATTTTCCTTTTGCTGGATTTTCAGGATTTGTGTTGCCCGCAAGCATATAATCATTTAACTGTATTTCGCCTCTTATTAACCCTTTTTCCTTAAGTTTTCTGAAATTATTTACAAGTTCTAAGTATGCATTATTTTGAGTTAACTCTTCTTTTTTATTGGCTGGCAAAAGCTCATTTATTTTTTCCATAATCAGATAATTTCCTATTCTTCCGTATACCTGAGGCGATCTTAGAATATGCAGTTCGGCTTTTATCAGTCCAGCCCCCAATGCCTTGTGATAGGTCTTAAAAATATTCCTAAATTGTCTGTATTTTTGACCTTGGGTTGCTTGTCCCCCAGTATACTTTATCGCAAGGGGCATTCTATTAAACGAAAAACCTTTAACTACCGGGCTTTTTACAAAACCAATGTCTAAGCCTAATGGGAATAGCTCCTCAAAGAAGCTTGGGTTGCGAAGTTTGCGCCTCAATAAGCTTAGCATTTTTTTTCTTTCAGCAGAGGGTACAATAACCCTTTTTTTTATAGCAGCATTGCCTGCAGTAAACATATCATTTCTCCAGTTCGAGCACTGCCTGCGCAGTTGCTTCCTGCCCGTTAATCGTTGCCTTCGCTGTAACAGTGTACTTTCCTTCCAGCGCGCTGCCTGTAGGATTCACCAAAAAAACCAGTTGCCTTGACTCGTTTTCCCCTATCACTGAGATTTTTCCGTCATTCGGCTCAACCGCGCTTATAAGCAGTGCCTTTTCATCCGTTGCATTCACTTCAACCAAAACGCCTGAAGCGCTTTTTCCCGTTGAATTGAACACCTTTGCGTACAACAGCGATTGTTCGCCGAGCTTTAACGGGTTTTTTTCAAATGAAATCTCCAATGCTTTTGGCTGAAATATGGAAGCAGCCGTGAACAACAGCATGACAATAACCGCTACTGCAATAATCGCTGCAAGAATTGTCAAAGGCCCCTTCAGGCTCTTGTAGGAAAAATCATATCCAAACGCCTTCTTGTCATAGATGCTCATTTTTTCACTCCTATAAAAGAAGGCTTTTCTGTTTTTTAAACCTAACGTGCTATATTTTTTTGGGTAGATGAATTTGATTTTAACAACAACTGATTTCGTTCCGAACAAAAAAATTTCCCAGGTTCTGGGCATCGCAAAAGGAAACGCCATTAGAAGCAGGGGAGTCGGCGGCCACTTTGTCGCGGGAATAGAGCGAATGTTCGGAGGCGAAATAACCGCGTATCTTGCGACAATGAACGAGGCAAGGGAAGAGGCAATGCAGAGAATGACAAAAGACGCTGAAGCGCTTGGCGCTGACGCAGTCATAAATGTAAGGCTGATGACCTCGGAAATAATGCAGAACGCAGCGGAGGTTGTCGCTTACGGTACCGCGGTAAAGCTTGGATGAAAAAAGGAGGAATAAAATGTATAAGGGAATGGTTTACGCAATGCTTGCGCTTGGATTGGTTTTCCTGGTTTCTGGCTGCATTGACAGCAGCCAGCCGCCTGCAAACGGCAATGACGGCAATGGCACGCCAGCAGGCGCTGTTTTAACAGTTGAAATTAACTCATCAGGCTTCAGCCCAAACCCATTAACAATAAAGCAGGGTGATACAGTGAATTTTGTGAACAATGATTCCGCACTTCATTGGCCTGCTTCCGCCCAGCATCCCACTCACAATGTTTACCCTGAACCAGGCGGCTGCATCGGCAGCAAATTTGATGCATGCAAAGGATTGGCGCAAGGCGAAAGCTTTTCTTTCACATTCAACGAGGTGGGGGAATGGGCTTACCACGACCACTTGAACGCGCAGGCGCCGTTTTTCGGAAAAATAATAGTTGAATGAGGGAAAAAAATGCCGTTCGTTGACCCCGCACTTGGAGTGAAGCTGGTTTACATTCTCGGCTTAACCAACGTGCTTTTTTTCCTCATGGTTTTTTTCTCATGCCGCTGCATGGCGGGAATAAAATTCGTTAACGCGATGATGAAGCACGGCTGGTACCAGAAGTTTTACAACAGGCACTGCCGCTACTGGTGGCTATTGGGCATATCAATCTTTTTGCACGCAGCAATCGCGATAGACGTTTTCGGCAGCCCGTTTTTCTGATTAAGGCAAAGTGAACAGCCTTTCGTCGTTTTTTCCGTCCAGCACTCTTGCCCTTATTCCGGCGTCAAGCCATGCGTGCGCGTAACTGTAAGCCGCGAGCGCAGTAAGGAGTTCTCTTTTTTCTTCAAAATGCTTTGCATCGGAGAAATAGTTTTTTGCCATTTGCAGGAAATCCTGCGCCACTTTGAATTCATGCGAACCTTTTTCCGCTGAAATCAAAACTTTTTCCAGCGCTTCCTCGGTTAGCGAGCGGTATTTTTTCACTTTCTCCGCGAGTTCCATTTCAAGCGTTTCAGCATTTGCCATAAAATTCCTTCAAAACCTCTTTTTCTTTTGCAGTCAGCTTTCCGCAAACAATAAGCGACTGAGGAAAAGCGTTCGCCCTGCACTTGAGCAGTTCTTCCGCTCTTCCCGCGGCAATTTTCTCTTTCTCCGAGCCGGCGCCCGCAACAAGAATGAGCAGCGATTTCTTCACAATGCTTTTTTTCCGCTTTCTTTCAATCGCAAGCAATAGCTCTATTGCTTCTTTTGCGCTCATCAGCCTGTTTTCCTCCAAGTCAATGTCAAGCAGGCAAAGCGTGTGCAGCCCCATTGCCTGGTTTTTTTCAATCGCGTCGTAAAAGCTTTCCGGCGCAAAATTTTCTTTAGGCGAAACAATTGTCGTTGTCCTGCCGAACCTGTATTCATCAAGGCCTGTCTTTCCAAGGTAAGAGAAAACGCTTATCCCCGGGATGAATTTCATTTTCACCCCATTCTTTTTTGCATCCATCGCTAACTGTGAGTGAGTGGTTGCGGAAAAAACATTGCCGTGAACCAGAAATGCAATCCTGTTCCTTTCAGCCATTGCAAGAAACTCGTGGCTTTGCTCTTCCACGTGCTGCCTGCCCAAAAGCGTCACTTTTTTTCCGATGAGTTCTTCCAATTCCTTGACCGCGCCTTCACTGTACTTGCTTGTATAATTCTCCAAAAACACTGCGTCACATTCCCTTATCGCCTCAAGCGCCTCCAATGTGAGGTGCTTTGGCTTCAAGCCGATTCCGATTAAGTAGAGCATTTTTTCACCTTCACAACAAAGCATCAAAGAATTTCTTCATTTCCTCTAAACTTTTTCTGCGCCAATAATTATACTCGTCCAAATTAAGCTCTCCTTTTTCATACTGCTCATTTGCAGCTTTTATTGAAGCCATATACCTTTTAAAATGTTTTTTTAGTTCCGGCTTTTCTTTTAGGGCTGGGTGTGAAATTATTCTCTTCATCATTTCTTTTGCTGTTTTTGATTCAACACCTGCACGCGACCTTGGCATTTTTTTCACTCCTCCTTGGGCTTGAACCTTCCGTTCTCAACAAAGAAAAGCAGTTCCTCGCAGAACTGGTCCGGCCTTGTCTGCGCTTCCTTATGGGTTTTCGCAACACTTTTTGCAATTATCTGAATAATTTTGGGGTTAAGCCTATCAAGATAGCCTGCTGTTTGGACTGTTTTCTGAAGGCCTGCAACAAGCCTTTCTTTCTGCGCGGGATTTAGTTTGATTGGAAAATCTTCTTCTCCAATTTCCTTTAAAACTCTCTCTTTGACCGTGCGGTCAATTATTCTCTGGGGAAGTTGGCGGTAATGCTTTTCATGCGACCCCCTTGCCCTGCCATTTGGATTATGGTGCTCGGAGATGCGGAATTCGGGGTCTTCCTTGAAAAATGGCTCCCAGTTGAATCTTTCGGTTGAATGTGCCCCCTGTTCACTGGGCGGAATTTTGGGGTTTTTTTTTCCCCTGAAAAAGTCAAGCCATTTTTTCAAAGGCATGTCCCCACCGCCACTGTGAACACGTCCCTTATTCCCGGGGCAAAGCCCATTATTGCGATGAACACCAGTGCAAAGCCGCGCAGGTTCTCGTTCTTAATCTCCGCTTTAACGAAGTAAACGATTGCAAGCGCCAAAGCGACTTTTACAATCGGGAAAAGCAGGGGGTGAATGTTTAGGATAATGTTGCTTGCAACGTGCTGTTCACCGCAGTTTGATAGCCCGACAGCAAAAAATGTTGCGCTTCCATCCAGTGCCTGCCCTGCAATCGGGAAAATCCCAAGCAAATCCGCGAAAAAGTCTTTCCTGAACGCCTTGCCAATGAAGTATGCAATGCCTGTCAGCGCTGCTGTGAGCGCGATTATTCCAATGAACTGCATTGGTTCAATGAATTTCGCCAAATCAAAAATCACTATTGGGATGGCCAAAACCCAGCCGATAATTCCAAAAATTTTTAAGTAATCCTTGTTCAGCTTTTTAGCCAAAAAAAGTGAAAGCAGAAGGCAGAAAACAGCCAGCAATCCAACGGCAATATAAATTCCCGGTGAAACAGAGTAAAAGCCCGGCTCAAATGGGTTTGCTGATCGCGCAAAAATGCGCAGGTCCTCCAAAATTCTGATTGTTGATCCGAAAACAATGTAGGGAAAAACCGCTAACATGAATTTCAAATTGAATTTAACGCCTCTTTTAGCCAACAGGGGGTAGATGATGAAAAAGGACACAGCCAAAAGAATTGCGATGTAAACAAGCGTGTTCACGAGGTTATAGCCCTGGTATTGGGTTATGCTTTCCACAAAATATTTCTGCACGAATTCGCCTATGGCTTCAAGCATTTTTTTATCCCCTAAACAATAACCTATTTTAATGAAACAAGCAATTAAATATTATTGGTTTTATGCAAAAGAAGAAAAAGCCGCGTTCCCTAAGGGAAGCGCTTTCAGGCGTTTTGACGGAAAAGGAATTGGCGGAACTGCAGACATCTTATGATTCTTTGGGCAACATTGCCGTAATAGAGATTCCCAAAAAGCTCGCGAAAAAAGAGAGGAAAATTGCCAAGGCTTTAATGGAAGTGAATTCCGCCTTCAAAACAGTCTGCAGGAAGCTTTCAGGAAGGAAGGGAAAATACCGTGTGCAGCCATTGAAAGTGATTGGCGGGAAAAAAAGCTTTTTAGCGCATTACAGGGAAAGCGGCTGCGCTTTTGAATTTGACGCTTCAAAGGTTTTCTTTTCACCGCGCCTGAGCTCGGAGAGGCTCAGGATTGCCAAGCAAATAAAGCCAGGTGAAGTTATAGGTGCGTTATTTGCCGGCGTTGGCCCCTATCCTATTGTTTTTGCAAAAAATTCTCCAATGGCATTGGCTTATGCAGTGGAGCTTAACCCTTCCGCGTTCAAGTGGCTGAAGAAAAACATTGCATTGAACAAGGCACAGGAAAAAATTGCCGTAATTAAGGGCGACGTTAAAAAAGTGGTTCCAAAAAAACTGAATGGTTTGTGTGACAGGGTTGTAATGCCTTTGCCGCACACAGGAGAAGATTTCCTTAAAGAAGCGTTTATGTGCCTAAAGCCGTCTGGCGGAATAATCCACTTTTACGAAATCGTCGAGAAAAGGGATTCATTTGAAAAGCCTTTGCGGGCTATAAGGAATACAGCGAAAAAACTCCACAAGGAGATTCGCGTGCTGCAAATGCAGCGCGTCAGGGATTTTTCCGCATCCAAAATGCAGATAGTGGTGGATTTTTTGGTTAAGTGATTTGATGCCATCAAAAAAACCACGGTTAAGGATGAAGGCCAGAACAAGGGTTCCAAGGATTCAGAATGCATTAAAGCGCAGGATAGGGGAGCTTGGCTCTGACATCGCATTGGTTGAGAAATGCATTAAACAATTTGGCTCGGGGAATACCGGGGGCTTTCATTTGAACAGCATACTGAAATTTTTTTCGCCCCAAGAGCAGCTTTACAGGGTCTTTTTCACTGGAAATGAGGCCATGTACAGGAAATACAGAAAAGAGGCTTTCCAGCTTTTTTCGGATTACTATAAACTGCAGCAGAGGGCTTTCAGTGAATTAGACCCAAAGTTCCACAAAATGCTTATAAAAAAATTCCCCCGCCTTAGGACAGAGGCAGACGTTTCAGGGCTGAGGCAGGCAATCAAGGGCTATGTTGAAGGAATTATAAAAAGGGGTAGGGAACAGCAGAAGGCGTTTTATTCGCGTTCACTGCAGGAAATGATGGAAAACAAAGTGGAATACCTCGCTTTTCTTTCGCGGAAAAAGGCGTTTGAAGAAAAGCTGCTGGAATACATTCGCGGCTTTGTCTCTCATTCAAGTGGCGGTTGATTTAAATTAAGTTATTGCAGAAAATCATTCAGTGAAAAAACAGATGAACATAATTCTTCTCGGCCCGCCTGGAACCGGAAAGGGAACAATCGCGCAGTTCATTGAGCAAAAATTCGGCTTCAAGCAGATCAGCACAGGCGACTTGCTGCGCGAGGAAGTCAAGCACGGAACAGAACTAGGCAAGAAGGCGGAGCCGATAATGAAGTCAGGCGCGCTCGTGCCGGATGAGCTTCTTTCGGAGATTTTGGAGAAAAATTTGAATAAAAACCTTGCGAAAGGATTCGTCCTTGACGGTTATCCGCGCACGCTCAATCAGGCGCGGCTTTTGGAGCAGATGCTTGCAAGGCTTAATGCGAAAATCGGGCTGATTTTGGATGTTGAAACATCAGAGGAAGAAATTGTCCGCAGGCTGAGCGCGCGAAGGCAGTGCCCTGACTGCAAAAAAATTTACGGCTTGGACTTGCCTCCTAAAAAAGAAGGCGTCTGCGATGCATGCGGTGGAAAGCTAATGCAGAGACCCGATGACAGAGAAGAGGTTGTCAGGAAAAGGCTTGAAACCTACAGAAAGCAGACCGAGCCGCTGATTGATTATTATATGGAAAAAAAGGAATTTACAAGGATTGAAGGCGGAAAGCCGTTGAAAGAAATGTTTGCGGAAATAGAGTCACTATTACGAAAAAGATAGGTTTTTATTCAATTCTGATTAATCAGATTAGTATGAACAAGCTGAAAACTGTGCAATTGGGTTCTAGAGGGCAGTTTGTTATACCCCAAGAATTTAGGAAAGACCTTGAACTAAAGGAAGGCGAAACCCTGGTTGTTTTTGAGAACGGAAATGAATTGGTCATTAAAAAACAAAAAGCAGTAATTGAGTCTCTTAACGATCCTGAAATGAAAGTTTGGCTCAGGGCATCCATTAAAACCTTGAATAAAATATGGGAAAATGAACCTGAAGGCTTGTGGGAAAGTTACCTATAGGTGATTTTTAAATGAACCAGAAGGATATAGTACTGGCTCGTTTTCCTTACACTAACCTTGTTGATTATAAAATTCGCCCAGCAGTTATTGTTTCAAATGAGAAATTCAACAGCATCCACGCCTATCTTCTGGCGTGCCCTATTACATCAAAAAGCACTTTGCATGAATATGAATTGGAATTGACTGTGGGAAATTTTTCAGGGGACCTAAAAGAGAAAAGTTTTGTAAGGGCGGATGGTGTGACAGCAATAGAAAAAGATTTGATCTTAAAGGAGATTGGAACGATTTCGGACAGCTTATTTAATTCGCTTAAAGAAAGAATAATGAAAAACTTCTGAGGCTATTTTTTCTTAGCCACAAAAACAAAGTCCCCGGTTTTTTCATCGTGAAAAATGTCTTCTTCTGGCCAGATTTTTGTTTCTTTGACTGTTTCAAAGCCGGCTTTATCCAAATCTTCCACAAGGTAACCATAATCTACCTTGAATTCCTCTTCAGCTGAAGCTGAAAGCGCGCATACATTCATCAGCGCGTCAAGCGCTTTTTTGCCCAGCGTCTTGCGTTCTGTTCGCTTTAGGTATTCAATTCTTTTCAGGTAAAATTCCTCGTTGCTTTTTGCGAATTCATCTTCATTGGCGTATTTGCTTATGAGTTTCTCGTAAATAACAAGAGTGCCATCACCGTTAAGCATTTCATAAATTTTTTTCAGAAGCACAAGTTTATGGGGATTCTCAATGTGGTGGTAGGCTGAGGTCAGCACGACAACATCAAACTTAAGAGGGCTCATGTAAAAACGCGCATCCTTTTGCATGAATTCAAAGTTGCGCTTTCCTTTAATTTTCTTTTTGGCGCTTTCAAGAAAAGTACGGTTAATGTCAACGCCGATAAACCTTATGTTTGGCTCATCAAGAAGCAACTCTGCAACTATTCCCGTTCCACAGCATAAATCAAGTACAGTATTTTTCCCGCTTGTTAGGCAGCTTTTGATTTCATCTGCGACCGCGCCGAAAATATTTTTCTCAAGCTCGGTTGACATCATTGCATCATAGTTGTCGGGGCTTAACCTGTACAGGCTTACCTGTTTCTTTTGCATAATTAAATTAGTGCTTTCACTTTTTTATAGCTTTTCACGGCTAAAAAAGCCCACAGAATGTTGCTGGCAAGCAATGAAACCACTACAAGCTGCACCGCCGCAGTTGGCATGTGCGCGAAGTAAATGTCCGTAACCCAAAGCCAAGGGAGCTGAATTGCAAAAGCGCCGAGCACCGCGAAAACAGGGTTTGTTTTTTTCGCGAATACGCCGAAGAAAAAGCCGAGCAAAATGTTCCCGAAAATAATGTACGGGTTGTTAAGCACGGCGGCGGAATAAAGCGAACCGAACAATCCGCTCACTGCGCCGCCGAACGGGCCGTAGATGAGGGCTGCAGTGAAGATAAGTATTTGGAAAACGTGAAAGTTGAAGCCCAATCCAGTTGGAACTGAAATCAAGCCCAAAAGGTTTGGAAAGACCGCGAGAAAGCCGAGCATGAGCATGGATTTCCATGTCCATTTTACCCCGTTGCCGAACAAATTTGCGAACAGCTCCATAAAAAATAACTGCAGGCAAACACTTAATATTTGTTTCTGAAAAAGACTTCTTTGCTATGGCTGCAGTTGAATTGGTTGTCGTTGGCTCGGTTGCGCTTGATTCAATTAAAACTCCTTTTGGCGAAGTAAAAAGGGCTTTGGGGGGCTCTGCCTCGTTTGCCTCTGTTGCGGCTTCACTGTTTGCAAAGCCAGGAATTGTTGGCGTTGTCGGAAAGGATTTTCCAAAAGAGCACATTGAACTGTTCAGAAAGAAAGGCATTGATTTGGAGGGCCTTTCAATTGTTGAAGGGAAAACTTTTTTCTGGGAGGGCTATTACGGCTTTGACTTGAACCAGGCGCATACTGTGAAAACCGAACTAAATGTCTTTGAAAAATTCAAGCCGGAGCTTCCGGAAGAATACAGGAACGCAAAATACCTTTTCCTCGGCAACATTGCGCCTTCCCTGCAGCTTGACGTCCTTCGCCAGATGAAGAAAAAGCCAAAGCTCGTGGTTGCGGACACAATGAACTATTGGATTGAAAAGGACAAGGCAAAGGTTTTGGAAGTTGCGCGCGAAGCAGACATTGCACTGATGAATGATTCGGAGGCAAGAATGCTTTTCAACACGCCAAGCATTTTAAAGGCCGCGAGGGAAATAATGAAATTGAACTCAAAATACGCGATCATCAAAAAAGGCGAGCACGGCTGCGTGATGTTCACCAAAAATTCAAATTTTTCCGCCCCAGGCTATCCGCTAGAAAACGTATTGGATCCCACAGGCGCGGGTGATTCATTCGCCGGCTCTTTCCTCGGCTACCTCGCGAAAACAGGCGACTTGTCAGAGGCAAATTTAAGGAAAGCCATAGTTACCGCTTCGGCTGTCGCTTCGTTCAACGCGGAGGGCTTTTCCCTTGACAGGCTGAAGCAAATAACTCTTGGGGACGTGGAGAAACGGTTCGGTGAATTCAGGGAAATAGTCAAATTCTGATCTTCCACAATTCATTCTTTTCATACAATTCATATTTAAATGTTTTGGCACAGCGCTTTGTTATGCACGAACACCATCACAAAAAGTTTTACGGCACCGTTAAGGTCGGGGAGCGCGGCCAGATTGTCATTCCAACCGAGGCAAGGAAGCACTTCAAGATAAAGGCAGGGGAAAAAATGCTTGTCTTCGGAAAAGGCGGCCACGGCCTGATGATTGTGAAAGCAGATGCAATACACAAATTTGCCTCAAAGCTTTTAGGGCTTGTTGAAAAAGGCAAGTGAGACAGGCGGTTTTGCGCATGAACGCGATTGAAATAGATAATTTAAGCAAATCTTACGGCGGCCTCAAGGCTGTTGATTCCGTTTCCCTTTCAATAGAGGAAGGCACAATCTTCGGGCTTTTGGGCCCCAATGGCGCGGGAAAAACCACGCTGATTTCAATGCTTGTCACTATGCGAAAGCCCTCGAGCGGAAGCGCGAAAGTGAATGGCTTTGACATTGCAAGGCAGTCAGGCAAGGTAAGGGAAAGCATTGGCATTGTTTTCCAGGACCCGAGCTTAGACGACGAACTTACAGCTTATGAAAACATGGATATGCATGCCGCAATGTACTCTGTTGAAAAAAAGGAAAGAAGGAAACGAATTGAAGAGCTTTTGAAATTGGTTGGTTTGGAGAAAAACATTAAATCCGAGGTAAAGACTTTTTCAGGCGGAATGAAAAGAAGGCTTGAAATTGCAAGGGGCCTGCTTCACTGGCCAAAAATCCTTTTCTTGGACGAGCCAACAATCGGCCTGGACCCGCAGACAAGGGCAAACATCTGGCAGTACATAAAAGAATTGAACAAAAAAGAAAAAATCACGCTTATTCTCACCACTCATTACATGGATGAGGCCGATAGCGTCTGCGATAAAATAGCCATAATTGATTCTGGGAAAATAATCGCAATGGATTCAGCGGAAAACCTTAAGGCTTCTTTGGGCGGTGACATTATTTCAATCAAGTGCAGCGCAGGCAAGGCATGCATTGACAGCCTATCGAGCCTTAAATGGGTTAAGGCGGTTAAATCGCATGACGGCCTGCTTGATGTCAGGGTTGAAAAAGGCGAGGAAAAGATTCCGCAGCTTTTGAAGTTGATGGAAAAAAACGGCGTTGCAGTGGAGTCAGTGAATTTAAGAAAGCCTTCTTTGGATGACGTCTTTTTGCATTACACTGGCAGGACGATAAGGGAAGAGGAAGCAAAGCCAAAGGATGCAATGCGCTTGAGGCTGCATGCATGGGGGCGAAGAAAATGAACCGCGAAATCGAAGGCGTTTATGCTCTGTGGAAAAGGGAGATAATCCGTTTTGCGCGCTCAAAAAGCCGTGTAATTGGAAGCCTTGGAATGCCTTTCTTTTTTCTTGCAATCCTCGGCACTGGCTTAAGCAATGCGTTTAATATCCCAGGCATGGAGGGAAACTATCTGAAATTCATTACTCCAGGCATTATTGGAATGGTTTTGATGTTTGGCTCAATGTTTTCAGGAATAATTGTTTTAATGGACAGGCAATTCGGCTTTTTGAAGGAAACCCTTGTCGCACCGGTTAGCAGGCTTTCAATCATTTTCGGAAAAGCATTGGGTGGGGCAACAACTTCCGTGGTTCAGGGCATAATAATCCTGGGTGCGGCAATGCTTTTGGGCGCACAACTGAACATAGTGAATTTTTTCCTGCTGCTGTTCTTCATGTTCCTGATTTCATTGATGTTTGTTTCGCTAGGCATAACAATCGCCTCTGTCCTTGAAGACATGCATGGCTTCCAGTTGATTGTCAATTTCATCCTGATGCCAATGTTTTTTTTAAGCGGCGCATTATTCCCGCTTGATTCCGCGCCGGGGCTTTTGAGGACTGCCTCGCTTCTTGACCCCCTCACTTACGGCGTAAGCGGCCTCCAATACATTCTTTTGGGCAACTCGCACATCAATTTTGCGGTTTCCCTTGCGGTTGTCACTGCGTTCACTGTTGCATTCATGGGAATAGCGATTTATTTCTTCAACAGGATAGAGGAATAGCCAAGGCGCTGGTTTAAAATTTTTTAGCTGCTAATTCTTTCAGTGTGCCTTTTTGACAAAGCTGGTTGTAGTTGGTTTGGGAAGCGGGGGTTTTGCAGCGGTTCTTTCTGCCTGCAAAACAGACCCTAAAGCGGAAATAACAATTGTTGATGAAAAGGAATTCGATTTGCTTCACTCGTGCGGCCTGCCTTACGCGATTTCAGGGGAAATAAGCCCCGCGGAAAAATTAAAGCAAAAGCTTTCATTTCCCAAAAACGTTAAAATCCTTAACAAAACAAGGGCGCTGTCGATTGACGCGGAAAAAAAGGAATTGTCAGTTGAAGAGATTGGTTCTGGAAAAAAATTTTCCATTCCATTTGATTCCCTTATTCTTTCGACAGGCGGAAAGCCGTTCCTTCCGAAAATCGAGGGGGCAAGGGAATTGCTGGGGAAAAGCGTTTTCCTTCACCACTCAATTGATGATTTGGAGCGCCTGATGAAAGCGCTTCCCGGAAAAAAAACGGCATTGGTTGTGGGAGGCGGTGCAATCGGATTGGAGGTTACCGCACAGCTTCAAAAAAAAGGCCTTGCTGTTTCCTTGGCTGAAATGCTCGGGCAGCTATTGCCGAATGCGATTGACGCCGACCTCGCAGAGCTGGTAAAACATCATCTGGAAAAAATTGGTGTGCTGGTTTTGCTTGATTCAAGGGTTGAAAAAATCGAAAAAGCAATTGCAACAGTCAACGGAAAAAAGACTCCTGCAGAAATCGTCGTCCTGGCAACTGGCGTTAAATGCGATTATTCCCTCGCGGAAACCGCTGGATTGAAAAAAGGCGCAAACGGATTGATTGTTGACGAAAAAATGGAGACAAATGTAAAGGGGATTTTTGCAATTGGGGATATAACTGATGCAATGCATTCGGTTTCCGGAAAGCCTTTCTCTCCTCAGATTGCCTCAACCGCTTATGCGCAGGGGCTTGTCGCAGGGGCTAATGCGGTTGGCGGGACCAAAAAATATGAGGGTTCGCTTGGCACGTTTGCCACAACCATCGGGGAATTGGAGGTTGCTGCAACAGGGCTAACAATGAAATATGCGGGAGAATCGGGAATCGAAACAGTCGAATCACGTGTAAGGATGCACTCGCTGCCCGAATGGTTCGACGGTGAAAAAGAGATTGTGGTCAAATTGCTTGCGGGCAAAAAAAGCGGAAAAATCATCGGGGCGCAGGCATTCGGCTTCGGCGCATTCCACCGCATAAACATTGTTTCAGCGGCAATAAAGGCAGGCTTCACTGCAAAACAGTTGGCGGAAATTGAAATGGCCTATTGCCCTCCGCTAAGCGATGTGAGAGACGCCTTGCAGATTTGCGCGGAACTGCTGGAAAGGAAAATGGGGAAAGTGTGATTTTATGGAAGAGGAAATGAAGCGCACTCCGCTTTTTGCCGAGCACGAAAGGCTGGGGGCAAAAATGGTTGTTTTCGGCGGATGGGAGATGCCAGTGTATTATTCCACTTTAATGGACGAGCACAACACTGTTAGAAGCGCGGCTGGATTGTTCGATACAAGCCATATGGGTGAAATAATTGTAACCGGCTCTGAAGCGGAACAATTGCTTGAAAAGGTGATGACGAGGAAAATAAAGGGCGCGGCAAACGGCTCAATGCACCTTTCAGTGATGTGCAACGAAAAAGGCGGAATAATTGACGATTGCACTGTCTACAAGTTCGGCGCGGAAAAATTTATGGTTGTAGTGAATGCAGGCACAAGGGAAAAGGATTTCCGCTGGATTGATTTGCAGGCGCGAAAGCAGAACCTTGACGCCGAAGTGGTTCAGGCAAGCGATTTTTTCGGCAAGCTCGACTTGCAGGGGCCGAATGCCGAAAAAATTCTGGGGAAATGCATTGCAAATGGAACAGACCTGAAAAAACTGCATTATTATTATTTCCTTGAAACCGAATTATTCGGCGTGCCTGCAATTGTTTCCCGCTCGGGTTACACCGGCGAGGAGGGCTTCGAGCTGTACTTTCCGCGCGATAAAACGGTTTTTATCTGGCAGCGGCTCTTTGAGGCGGGAAAAGAATTCGGATTGAAGCCCTGCGCTCTGGGCTGCAGGGATACTTTGCGCCTTGAGTGCGCCTACATGCTTTACGGCAACGACATTGACGAGCAGCACTCGCCGATTGAAGCGACCTATGAATGGGTTGTTTCCTTTGACAAGGATTTCATTGGAAAAAAAGCGCTTTCCGAGCAGAAAATGGCTGGCTTAAGCAGGAAGCTCGTGGGCTTTGAAATGATTGACAAGGCGATTGCAAGGCACGGTTACAAATGCATTAAGGACGACAGAAAAATCGGCATTGTGACTTCAGGCTCTTACAGCCCCACATTAAAAAAGAACATCGGTTTAGCTTATATCGAAGCCCCTTACGCCGAAAAAGGCGGCGAATTCGAGGTAGAGGTGAGGGAAAACAATTACAATGCGATTGTGGTTTCAATTCCGTTTTATAAAAGGGGGAGGTGAGCATTTTGAATGTTCCAAGAAACCTGAAGTACACTAAAGACCATGAATGGGCCAAGATTGATGGCGGCATTGCAACAGTCGGCATAACCGATTTCGCGCAGCAGCAGCTTACTGACATTGTTTTCGTTGAGCTTCCAAAAATCGGCGCAAAAGCCGAGCGCCTGAAAAGCATTGCAGTCGTTGAATCAGTGAAAAGCGTTTCAGACGTCTTCGCGCCGTTAAGCGGGGAAGTCATAGAGGTAAACGAAACCCTGCCAAGTTCGCCTGAACTCGTAAACAAAGAGCCTTACGGAAAAGGATGGATTGCCAAAATCAGGCTCTCAAACCCGGCTGAAGCGGAAAAACTCATGAACGCAGAGGAATACGAAAAATACCTTGCGGGCTTAAAGCACTGAAGCAAAAAAGTGATGAAATGAACTTCATTTCCAACACGGAAAAACAGCGCCAAGAAATGCTGAAAAGCATTGGCGTGAAATCAATTGATGAATTGTTCGCCGATGTTCCAAAGCAAAAAATTTTAAAAAAACAATTAAACCTTCCGTCAGCATTAAGCGAAAAAGAACTGCTGGAGGAACTTTCCTCAATTGCCGCAAAAAACGCGAACGCAAGAACACACAAATATTTTATTGGCGCGGGGCTATACAACCGCTTCATTCCCTCAATTGTTCCGCACCTGGTTTTCCGCTCCGAGTTCTACACTTCTTACACGCCTTACCAGGCAGAGGCAAGCCAGGGAATGCTTCAGGCAATATACGAATTCCAGAGCCTTGTTTGTTCGCTTACGGGAATGGATGCTGCAAACGCATCCATGTATGACGGTGCAACCGCGCTGGCTGAAGCCGTGATTATGGCGAAAAACATTTCCGAAAAAAAAGAAGTTTTGGTTGCCGCAAACATTCACCCAGAATACCGCGCAGTGCTTGAAACCTATTGCTGGGCAAACAGCCTGGCGGTTAAAGAGATAGAATTTGACAACAAAAAGGGAACAGTTTCCATTGAAAAACTGAAAAAAGAAATCTCCGAAAACACGGCGTGCTTCATTTCACAGAGCCCTAATTTTTTCGGCTGCATTGAGGACCTAGCCGCAATTGAAAAAATAGTTCACGCAAAAAAAGCCTTGTTCATTGTTTCGGTTGTGGAACCTTCCTCACTTGGTTTGCTGGAAGCGCCGGGAACTCTCGGCGCGGACATTGTAGTCGCGGAAGGGCAGAGCCTTGGCAGCACGCTTAACTTTGGCGGCCCGGGAGTTGGCTGGATGGCAACGAAAGAAGAATTCCTGCGCCACTTGCCGGGAAGGATTTGCGGTGAAACAGTTGACCTGGAAGGAAAAAGGGGCTTTATTCTCACGCTTCAGGCACGCGAACAGCATATTCGGAGAGAAAAGGCAGCAAGCAACATCTGCACAAACCAGGCGCTTGTAGCGCTTGCAAACACAGTTTACCTCAGCGCTTTGGGAAAAAGCGGCTTTAAGCGCTTGGCGGAAATAAACCTGCAGCTCGCCCACTATCTTGCTGGAGAGCTGCGGAAAACACGCAAAGCCGAGCTGGTTTTCTCAGCGCCTTTTTACAACGAATTTGTTGTAATGGTAAAGGAAAGCGCTGACAGGTTCCAGAAAAAACTGGAGGAAAAAGGCTTTATTGCCGGCGTGCCGTTGGGCGAAAATTTTAAGGGAATGGAGAACTGCCTTTTGCTCTGTGCAACGGAGATGAATTCCCGCGAACAGATTGACGAATTGATTGCAATCGTGAAGGGGTTATGAGAAAATGAAAACAGTTTTCGAGAAAAGCGTTGAGGGAAGAAGCGCTGTGGAATTTGCGGAAACAAGGTTAAAGGAAAAGCCTTTGGAACAATTGCTGCCGAAAAATTTTCTGCGAAAAAAACTAGAACTGCCTGAGCTGTCCGAAGTGGATGTGGTAAGGCATTTCACGTGCCTCTCCCAAAAAAACTTCGGCGTTGATTCCGGCTTTTATCCGCTTGGTTCCTGCACAATGAAATACAATCCAAAGGCAAATGAAGAGGCAGCGAAACTGCAGGGCTTTGCTTTATCACATCCATTGCAGCCCCGCCACCTTTCACAGGGAAATTTGCAGTTGATTTTTGAGTTGCAGCAGTTTCTCGCGGAAATAACCGGAATGGATTCCGTTACACTGCAGCCTGCCGCGGGAGCGCACGGCGAGCTTTGTGGCTTAATGCTTGCGAAAAAGTTTTTTGAAAAAAAAGGCGAAAAGCGCTCCAAAGTTCTGGTGGCTGACTCTTCGCATGGCACAAACCCCGCTTCTGCCACGCTCTGCGGTTTGGAGGCAGTAACTGTTAAAAGCAACGGCGATGGATGCCTTGACCTAAGCGAACTGAAGAAAGCACTCAGCAAGGATGTGGCAGTCATTATGCTTACAAACCCCAATACTTTGGGGCTTTTTGAAAAGCAGATTGTTGAAATTTGCCGCATAGTGCATTCCGCTGGCGCGCTTGTTTACTGTGACGGCGCGAACGCGAACGCTTCCCTGGGCAAATGGCGTTTCGGGGATTTAGGCATTGATGCGGTTCATTTGAACCTGCACAAGACTTTCAGCACTCCGCATGGCGGCGGAGGCCCTGGCGCAGGCGCGATTGCCGTGAAAAAACAGCTTGCGCAATTCCTTCCGAGGCCAACAGTTGAAAAAAAAGGCGAAAAATTCGAAATGAACTTTGCCTTGCCTGATTCAATCGGAAAAATAAAGGCATTCTACGGAAATTTTGGCGTCCTTGTCCGCGCTTACACCTTCATTCGCGCTTTGGGCGCAAAAGGCCTGAAAGAGGCCGCGGAAAACGCAGTGCTTAACGCGAATTACATGAAGGAAAGGCTGAAGAAGTCGTTTGACCTTCCCTATGACCGCATATGCCAGCACGAGTTTGTTTTATCCGATAAGAATATGCCTAACGGCGTGACCACTAATGACCTTGCAAAGAGGCTCATCGATTACGGCTTCCATCCCCCTACAATTTATTTCCCGCTCATAGTTCACGGCGCGATAATGATTGAGCCGACTGAAACAGAATCGAAAGAAACTCTTGATGAATTCTGCGAAGCAATGGAAAAAATCCTTGGAGAGGCAAAAGAGAAGCCCGAATTGGTGAAAGGCGCGCCGCACTCCACGCCAGTGAAGCGCTTGGACGCGGTTAAAGCCGCGAGGGAACCGAAAATTAATTGGTTCAGGGAAAACAAGTTGTGATTGTTATGCTTGACCAGAAGCACATAACCAAGATTGTTTCCTCAAGGGATAGTGGTTTCACTGATGTCGATAAGGAAGAATTGTGTAAACTGGTTATGTTAAAGCACCCGGAAGTGGAAAAGGCAGGTTTTGAACATAGTTATAAACTCGGGGAATTTTTAGCATTGAAGCGGGATGGAAAAATTGTTTCTACAATATTTATTTACAGACTGCGGGATGGTAGTCGAGTTGCACATCTTAACTATTTGAGTTCAATATCTAAGGGTGCGGGAAAAAGGATTTTTAATTTTGTTTCAAGAAAATTACAAAACGAGGGAAGGACGTTGGAGGGGATTCCAACAGGTAAAGGTTTAGGTGCTATTGCTGAACTAAATAAAAGAAAAACAATGCTTTTTGCAGCAATGATGCGCGGGCACATGAAACATGGGCCGAAATGAAACCTTGCTTTAAATCTCCCTCTCCACAAGGAAGTCAGCGAATTCTTTCAGCAGTTTTTTCGCGTGCGATTCCGGCAGCACTTTTTCAGCGCGCTTCCAGCTTTCCTTAACGATTTTTTGCGCTTTTTTCCGCGCGTAATCCAGCGCACCGTATTTTTTGATGATTGAAAGCGCGCGGTTGATTTGCTTTTTTGACGTCTTTTTGGAGTCAAGGATTTTCAGCAATTCCTTTTTTTCCGCAGCAGTGGCGCGTTCAAGCGTTTTGATTATGATAAGAGAGCGTTTTCCCTCGTTGATGTCTTCTCCCAGGCCTTTTCCTTTCGCAAATTTTTTGCTGCTCAGGTTCAAGACATCGTCCTGAATCTGGAAGGCGACGCCGATTGTTTCACCGAATTTTCCCAGTGCCTCAATCTGTTTTTGCGTTCCGCCCGCGAGAATCGCGCCAAGTTTTGCCGCAAAACGCGCAAGCACCCCGGTCTTATAAGAGCACATTTGCAGGTATTGTTTTTCCGTTACATTTTTTTTCTTGCCGCGATGCCAGTAAATGTCCATTCCCTGCCCGATTGAAACGCGCAGCATTTCCTCAGAGTAAACATCGTAAATCATCCTGCGCGTTTTTTCGTCAAGCTTTTGCGTGTTGCGGTACAGCAAAATCAACGGAAGAAAGTAAAGCGTGTTGGACGCATTGATTGCAATGTCTTCCCCGAAAACAAGGTGCGTGCACGGCTTGCCTCTCCGCAGTTCGCTGCAGTCCTCAATGTCATCAGCCATTATCGTATTGTGCGTTATAATTCCATTGGAAACATAGTTGTGCGTTCCTTCTATTTGCAAGTCAAAGGTTTTCCTTGTTCCAGCGTTTTCTATTTTTCTTATTTTTTCAAATCCGAGATGTTCGCGGTCGAACGATTCAGGCAGGGAAGGGATTGCATCTCTGAATCTCAGTTGCACCATTCTTTGAGCCTGCATTCCCAGCCTTGTTTTGTAAAATGCGATTTCCGAACCAATTTCTTGCAATACTTTTTCTCGTTGGCCCATTTCAAAGCAGTAAAGAATTGTCTCTTTTTTCTTTGCTCTTTCTCCAAAATGCTCGTTGCTAACCCTTTTTTCGCAGATATTTGTAGTAAGAAAGCCCATGCCATCAAGCAAAAACTTTAATTCCTCCATTAGCAACCTATTTGCACAGCCAAACCGCGTTATGCCTGTTTTTGTAACAGTGCCATCAGCGTCTATATAACCTTTCACGAACGCCCTCTTATATTCTAGAGGCAAAGAATAAACCCAATTTGGGAGGCTCTTTTCGGTACATTTCGCTTTCAAGCCCAAACCAATAAACAATTCTGCAACCGCTTTTGAACACATAGTTACAGAGCCTTCGCCCAGATAAGGCTTTGCGCCAAACACTTTTTCTATCAGTGACTCATACTCTTTTCTTCCTGCGCCATTTTTCGGCACGCAAAAATCAACTTTTCCCCCATTATAGTTCAGCTGGATGCACCCATCTCCAACTAAAAAGCCGCAGAGCTGGGCGAGCTCAGGCGAAAACTCTTTTGGCATTCGGAACCTGTCTTTGCAGTTTTTTTCAAAGGCACCCAATTCTGGCACCTTGGGACTCCCGAAGAATGATTGTTTCGCAATGACTGCAAAGTCCCCTTGGCGCAATTCGCTTGCTTTTTTCCAAGAAAAAATTATTTCCGCTTTATCAAACTGGCATTGCGTCTCATTAAACAGGTCCTTCTTATCCAAGGAAAACATCGCACTGACATAATCTGCAATACGTAACGGAATCAAACAGTTTGAATACCCGTAAAAACTATTCTTAAGTGCCTTCGGATGCATGTCTGTTTTGATTTCCTTGGAGATCTTGTCACAGAATTCCGAAATAGTCAAATCTGCCTCAAATAATTTTTGTTGGATTAGCGCCTTTCCGCTTTTCGTGATTTTATATCGCACTGGCTGTTTCTTTGAAACGACAAGAACAGGGTGCTCCCCTGTCGCAATGATTTCCCTGTGGTCAGTTTTAATTCTAAGCGTTGGCTTTTCTCCATTATCGTGGAATTTCTCAATCTTCCTTTCAGTTATCCGGAAATCGCTTCCCACGGAAAGAACAAATTCCCCCTCCTTTGCATCCGTAATCTTTCGAGGCGTTCCGTCAGCCATCCAAATTACGGTGTCTTCGGACAAGCAGCCGTTGTGCACCAGTTCGGGCAAAACAGTGAAATGCAAGGCGTTTTTTTCGCTTCCGCCCAGTGCTTCATTGCATAAAAGCATAAGCGCCGGCCTCCACCGTTTTCCGCCGCGGCGCAATAAATCCCATATCGGGGAAGCAATTGAGTTGCTGACGGTTTCAGCGTCATAAGCGTAAATGGCTTTGCCAAGTGAGAATTCAAGCCACTTGCCTGAGATTTTTTTCGGGAAAATTTTTGCGATTTCCCTGTCCACTTTAACCGATGTTTTTTTCAGATAAGCCTCAATGCCTTTAGCCAAAACCTCGCCTCCAATTAGAGATGGGGGTGAAAGAATATAAAAGAATTTGGTTTGATTGCTTCATGTATGCATTTCAGAAAGCCATTTAAACCAGAATCGCCAAAACAGCAAATTGTTTGGGATGAAATTGAATTGGGTTCAGGCCCTGACCCGAAAAGGTTAACGCATAAAGCTTTAATGAAGCAAGGAAATTTTCTTGCTTTGGATGCTGCAAGGATGAATCCCTCGCAGAGGGCAAAGAACCTAAGACTTGCAACGGCTGACGTGCTTGATTGTTTACCTCGCATGAAAGAAAATAGCGTCAGAAAATTTAGTGCGGAATTTTTTCTCTATGATTTGTCATCTGAAAAAATCCACAGTGCAATTAATCAAATAAAAAGGGTGCTTATACCAAATGGAGAATTTTCGTGGCTACAAACGACACCGGAGATACAGGTTCTGGAAAAAAAACTTCGCAAAGCAGGGTTTGATGTGCGAGCAAGACCTCTAAATAAAATGGAATTGCATAGTTTAAATCATGGATTAGGGGGGGAGATAAGCGCAGTAATATCTGAAATTAATAGCTGGCGCAGTCCGACAGGCCATCTTCGCAGCGCGGAATCCCAACAAGCATATTTGAGGGCCGTAAAAGAAGATCTTCTAAAAGAGGCTTTAGCAATGCGTGATACAGAATTGCGAGAGGCTAGAGCGCAAAAAATTCGCGAAATAAAAACCTTGGATAACTTTATCAATTTTTTCTGGCCCCACATTATTACTGCAATAAAAAAGGGGTGAGAAGAGGCCTGCGCTATTTCAGCAGGACCTCTTTAATTTCGCTCAAATCGCTTAAATCGTTTGCCTTCAGCATTGCATCGGAAAAAGTGTACAATGTTTCGCCGATGAAAAGCGAGCGCTTAACTGAATATTCGTCTCCGCCGAAGTAATAGCCCGACTTTTTGTACACCTGCTCGTCGTCAATGTGTGAAATCCTTCCCTGCAACTCAAATCCGTCTTCAAGCGAGAGATGGTACACGTATGCGCCCTGGAAAGTGTAGTCGCCGTAGCTTGGCATTCCGCTGTACCTTGGCGATTCGCTTGAGCCTGTATCCTCTGCAAGCAGGATTGGCAACACCAATAATTCTTTTTCCTTGTCGAAAAGGAAGGCCTTGTGGTCCCTCAAAGCATAAGAGTCTGTTCCCCTCACGCCGATGACTTCCTTGAACATTTCCTTTGGGTGCTCCACATCAGATACGTCAAACACAGCCAGCTTTATTCCCTGATACCATGCAAAGTCGCCTTCCTCTGCCTCAATCGTGTCCTTTCCAAGGCCAAGGATATGCGTTTCGTCAATTGGGTGCAAGTAGTCGGAGTAGCCCGGAATTTTCAGCTTTCCAAGCACTTTAGGGTTTGAGGGTTCGCTTAAGTCAATCACGAAAAGAGGGTCAACTTTTTTGAAGGTAACAAGATACGCCTTGTTTCCCATGAAGCGCGCGGAGTAAATCTTTTCCCCCGGCGCCAAGTCTTCCAGCACTCCAACGCGTTTCAGGTTCTTGTCAAACAAGTAAATGTTGTTTGAGGTGCCTCCGCCTTGCCTTGAAACATTGCCCCTTGTAGTCGCAATGCGGAAGTAGCCTTCGAATTCATCCATTGAAAACTGGTTTAATATGTGCCCCGGCGCATCCATTGAGCCGAGGTATTTTATGTTTCCATTTTCCAATGAAAACTTGTGAACTTTTGTGCTTTCGCCAGAACTTTGCGGCACAATGCTTCCAATCAAGGGAAGAGGTATGGGCTCCTCGTAATTCCAGCTTGACTGCGCCAAATAAAGGTTTTCGCTTGAGGCAAAAACATTCTGCGCAGAGCCAACAGCGGTTTCCTTTGTTATCTCCTTGCTGTAATCACTCATTGAAATTGATGCGACTGTCACAAAGCTTTCGGCTGCAATGGGCTCAAGATAGCCAATGTCTCCGCAGCCACCGACAGGAACAAAGTTTTCATCTGCGTTTTCCCTGTACTTGGGAATGATTTCGTTTTCCGAAACATTTTCCTCCAAAACCCTGTATTGGGGGTAAGAGCTCATTACAAAATAAGCATCAGAGCCGATTTTCCTTGAAGAAACATAGCGTCCCTCGAATTCCACTTCCCTTTCAAGCTTTGGGTTTTCCCTGTCGCTGATGTCATACAACTGCACAAGCGTTGTGTCAAAGGAATAAGGGTAAGGGTAATATTCCTGTGCAATTATTCCCGGCACAGCAATGCCTTTCTCCATCGGCATTGCATAGGTTCCGCGTCCCTGCCCAATCACAAGGAGCGAATTATCGTTGATGAACATTTCATTCACTGCATAAGAATTTGTGCTCAGGCTGATTGTTGAAACAATTTCAGCGTTTTCCGCGGGATAGGCTTCAACAATGAATAGTTTGCTGCCGGAAATTGCGTAAATGTATTTTCCGTCTGTCTTAACTATGTCTGCTTCATCAACCCCTGCAACCTGAATGTTTGTCTCCGAATAACGCGGAGAAGAAGAACCAGCAACGCCTTCTGAAGCCATCGGCGCAATAGCGTTTTGCGTGGTCATTGATTTCAGCCCCATTCCAAGCGAAAAAAAGTCAAGGCCGCCGTAGGCGCGCTGGCTTTTTTCCTGGTATTCCTTGAATGAAGCGGTTATCGCGCTGCACGATGAAAATTTAGGGGTTTCCTGCGTTCCGAAAAGATTTATTCCGGTTCCATTTTCACCCGGCGTGCCTCCATTGTCTGGGTTTCTTCCAATAAAATCAAGGCTCACCATAAATGCAGCGAAAACCACTACCAAAACAACTACAATCACTGCAGAATTCTGACCGTTAAAATTCATTCAATTCCACCTCAAAAATTTTTCCTTAACAATCTTTCGCTTAGGGTTAATAAATAGGCATTGTTTTTATAAGGAATTTGCCTAACCCACTTATTTGTGCCTAAAATGCTAGGAAAATCCGTTTTCAAGGTACCGGAAGGAAAGCTGCTGAAAATATCGTTTGAGCCAAATGCTGGTAAAAGGATGATTTGATGGACAGGAAAACATTTGATTTTATTTTGGCCAAAGGGGAAGACTATCGCGCTGAATTCAAGGAAAACCTGAATGGAATTGAAAAGGATATTGTTGCTTTTGCAAACGCTGAAGGCGGCCACATTCTTGTCGGAATCAGTGACAACAACAAAATCAAGGGAATTGAAATTAACAACAGGCTGAAAGCAGAATTGCAAAGCATTGCAAGAAACTGCGACCCGCCAATTCAGATAGGCATCTCAGAACTCGAGAACGTTCTGACTGTTACTGTGGCAGAAAGTGACAGAAAACCTCATCGCTGCTCACAGGGCTTCTATTTGCGCATTGGCCCAACCTCCCAAAAACTTGAAGTAGATGAGATACGGGAACTTTTCAACAAGCACGGCAAACTCCTGTTTGAAGAAATGGTTAACCGTGATTTCTCCATGAAAGATTTTTCGGCAAAAAAATTCACCGATTTCCTCAAAAAAGCCAAAATATCCAAAACCATTCCAAAAAAAGATTTGATTTACAATCTTGGGCTCACTAACCAAAAAGGAAAATTCAAAAACGCAGCAATCCTCTTTTTTGGAAAAACCCCTTCAAGATTTATTTCTCAAGGAATCATAACTTGCGTACTTTACAAGGGCAATGATAAACCCGCCATTATAGACAAAAAGGATTTCAAGAGTGACGTAATTTCCAATTACAATGAAGCATTCAACTTTCTTTACCGAAACCTAAAGCTCCGTTACGAAATCAAAGGCTTTGGCCCGCGACAGGAAATGCTGGAGATTCCCGAAGAAGCGCTAAAGGAAGCAATCATCAATGCCATCTGCCACAGGGATTACGGGGAGAGAGGCGCAGTCACGCAAATAGACGTATTTGACAACAGGGTGGAAATTTCAAATCCAGGCGGATTGATCATCAAAGAAAGCGATTTTGGCAAAAGAAGCCTGTCAAGAAACCCTCTTTTGTTCAGCTTATTGCAGCAAATGGAACTGGTCGAACACGTTGGTTCAGGAATTGGAAGAATGCGAAAGGCGATGCGGGAAGCGGGTCTTCCGGAACCAAAATTTGAATTTACAACATTCTTTGCGGTAACATTCGCAAGGCCCAAAATAGAAGAAGTGAAAACTGTGGAGAAAACTGTGGAGAAAACTGTGGAGAAAACTGTGGAGAAAATCATTATCATGATAAGGAAAAACCCCGCCATAACACAAAAAGAGCTTGCGAAAAAAACAAAATTGAGCAGAAGAGGAATTGAATGGAATCTAAAGCAGCTCAAAGATAAAGGCATTCTCAAACGCATTGGGCCAGATAAAGGCGGGCGATGGGAAGTGAAAAAGTGAATCATAAATCCATTCTCAAGGTGCCCAATGGAAAGCTGCTGAAAATAGCGTTGCAGTCAGATGATGGAAAAATTTCCTCCGTGAAAATAACCGGCGACTTTTTCCTGCACCCGGAAAACGGGATTGAGCTGATTGAAAAAGCGCTGGCTGAAAAAGGATTGGAGGAAAAAATTCTGCTGGAAGCGATTGATTCTGCGGTGAAGGAAAACTCGCTGCAGTTGTTCGGCTTTGACTCCGCTTCACTTGTGCAGGCGATTTTTTTGGCAAAAAATTCAGGGGCTGAAAAAAATGGCTGAATGGCGGTTCCTTTCCACTGGCTTTAATTCCGCGGCAAAAAACATGTCAATTGATGAAGCGGTAATGCGCCTGCATGCAGGCGACGGCGCTGTTGTTAGGTTTTATGGCTGGAAACCAAGCGCGATTTCAATCGGTTATTTCCAGTCGCTTGAAGAAGAAGTGGATTTGCAGAAATGCAAAGAGCTTGGTGTTGATTTTGTCAGAAGAATTACTGGGGGCGGCGCGGTGTTCCATGACTCTGAACTGACCTACAGTTTTGTTTGCTCGGAAAAAAGTGGGGTTGTGCCAGGGAATATTCTGGACTCTTATCGGAAGATATGCGATTCCCTGATTTTGGGCTTTAAGGAACTTGGCTTGACTGCCTCTTTCGCGCCCTTAAACGACATTATCTGCAACGGAAAAAAGATTTCAGGCAACGCGCAGACAAGGCGCGAAGGAAAGGTTTTGCAGCATGGAACGATTATTCTGAAAGTGGACGTGGAGAAAATGTTTTCATTGCTCAAGGTGCCAAATGAAAAACTGAAGGGAAAAATGATTGAGGATGTGAAGCAAAGGGTGACATCAGTTGAGAAAGAAGCGGGTGCAGATGTTGGTTTTGAGAAGGTTGCCGCAGCTATGCGCAAGGGATTTGAGGAAAATTTTGCGGTTGAATTGGTTGAAGGCGCATTAACTGCTGAAGAAAGCGCTTTGGCGGAAAAAATCGCGCGGGAGAGGTTTTCGCAGAGGGAGTGGAATTTTAAAAGGTAATAAACCGAATACGAGTTCCTGTTAAATGGATAAATTTTCTCGCTTAATTTTTTTAGCTACCCAGTCGAGAAGAGTAAAATTGTAAATTGCCATTATGGCTGAGGCAGTTTCCAAAAACGCGTTCCCGCTATATGCCGAAAGTAGCACCATAGCAATAAATCCCCCTGTTGTTAAATAAGCAGGCCAATTGTTTTTCTTTATTAAAGCAGTTGTAGCTCCGAATATTATGATTCCAACGACAACATATACTGCTGCCAAAGCGTTCCCAGCAGTAGCATAAAACAAATCAAGTCCAATTGAAAAAATCCATACGCTGAAGATAAGATTCAGAATTACCCAAACTCTCATACATAAAGACATCTAAAAACAATATTTATTACTTTTTGTGCGGTATTTTGCGGTAATCCATTAAAAACCCTTTCTTTTCCAAATTGTTATTGCTAATTCGGAGGTATTATTGTGGCTGAATTCAAGGTGAAGGACATTTCTTTGGCGGAAAAAGGCGCAATGAACTTGGAGTACGCGGAAGGCCAGATGGGCGCATTGATGGAAGTCAAAAAGCGCTTTGAAAAAGAAAAGCCATTGAAAGGCCTGCGCATTGGAATGGCTTTGCATGTGACAAAAGAAACCGCTAACTTGGTTAGAACGCTTGAGGCAGGCGGCGCAAAGGTGGCAATCACTGGCTGCAATCCATTGAGCACGCAGGACGATGTTGCTGCTGCGCTTGCAAAGGAAGGCGTAAAGGTTTACGCGAAAAAAGGCGAAACACGCGAAGAGTATTACGAGTATTTGAACAAGGTTTTGGATTTCAAGCCCAATGCAACAATTGACGACGGCGCAGACCTTATCATGGAGATTCACACAAAGCGAACCGAGCTGTTAAAGGAATTGATTGTAGGAACAGAGGAAACAACTACTGGCGTCATTAGGCTCAGGGCAATGGAAAAAGACAAAGCGTTAAAGTATCCTGTCATTGCAGTGAACGACAACAAAACCAAGCACTTGTTTGACAATTATTATGGAACAGGCCAGAGCACAATTGACGGAATTCTAAGGGCGACAAATGTCCTGATTGCGGGAAAAAACTTTGTTGTATGCGGCTATGGCTCGTGCGGAAAAGGCGTTGCGCAAAGGGCAAAGGGAATGGGTGCAAACGTAATTGTCTGCGAAGTGGAACCGCTTAAGGCACTGCAGGCGCAAATGGATGGCCATCGCCTGATGCCAATGGCGGAAGCGGCAAAGATAGGCGACATTTTTTCAACTGTTACAGGAGACAAGCATGTTATTCGCTTTGAGCACATCCAGCAGATGAAAAGCGGTGCAATTCTCGCGAATTCAGGGCACTTTGATGTTGAAATTGATGTCAAGGCATTGGAGGAAAAAGCGAAGTCAAAGAGGCGCGTGAGATGGCAGCTGGACGAATACGTTTTGCCTAACGGGAGAAAGGTTTACTTGTGCGGCGAAGGAAGATTGGTTAACCTTGCGGCTGCGGAAGGGCATCCAAGCGAAGTCATGTCCCTGAGTTTTTGCGGGCAGGCGCTTGCAGTTGAATTCGGCGTGAAAAACAAATTGCAGGCGGGAGTGCATGTGCTGCCTGAAAGGGTTGACAGTGAAATAGCGCAGCTGCAGTTGAATGCATTGGGCTGGCGAAAGGACGAGCTGACGCAGGAGCAGAAAAAATACCTTTCCTCTTGGGATGAGGGGACATGAATTTCCGCCAAAAAACTTGCGGGAAAACATTTATTAATCAAATATTCCTTATAATTAGAGATTCTAATGGATTTAAGCCAGGTAACCGAAGGGCTGAAAGGCGTTTATTATTTCTTTGAGGACAAGTATTACGCTTTTCTTGACAAGGTGAATGAGCGCCTGCCGGTATACAAGGTCGTTGACCCGGTTGACGAGGCAGTTCCGTCTTTTCCCCTTGCCTGCCTGCTGGTAGTCGTTATTATCCTATTGCTTTTATTTGGCCTGCCCTGGCTTCTCGGTGGCGGGGAAACTGCTTTAAGGTTTAAGGTTTTGGGCAGTGACTCAAACCCTTTGGCTGGTGTTGATGTAACTCTTGGCTTTGACCAGAAAACAGTTGAAAAAACAACAAATAGTTTAGGTGAATTCACGGTAAACGCAAGGGACCTGAACATTTTTGTGGACATTTCGGAAGACGGATTCAAGCATTACAAGGAATATTTTCAGGCGCAGGCAAAAGGCGTGAACAATATAACCCTTGATCCTGAAACAGCTGCACTGCAGGCAAAAACGCTTTTGGAAATTTATGACTCGGAATCAAACTGCAGCGGATTGCTGAAGGGAACAGTTAACGTGAGCTTTTCATGCAGTGGAAAAGGAAAGGCGCCAAGCAGCATTACAACAGCCAATGGAAAAATAGAGGTTCTTCCACCCGAAGACTGCGGTGTGCTGAAGGCATTTGTCAGTTCATCTGGCTATGATGGGAGTGACCGTTCATTGTTAAGTGAAAGGCAAAGCGTTTGCCTTACAAAGAAAAAAGTTGAAAAGGGAAAAATAATCGTAACAGTAAAAGACTCTGAGGCAATGGGTGCCTTGCCTGACATAAGGGTTTCAATTTATTCCTCGGAAAACATAACCAAGGCAGCTGATTCAACGGATGAAAGCGGTTCAGCGGAATTTGATTTGGCGCCAGGCACATATTACGCGAGGGCAAGCGATGAAAGCGCGGCATATGGCCCGGATAGCTCAGGAACAATAATGCTTGCAGCAAACCAGGCTGAGCGGGCAGAAATCTTGCTTTCAAAAAACATTGTTCCCGGAAAAAAAATCAGGCTGTTTTTCTCCGATGAACTCGGGCAAGCAATAGTGGATGCACACGCAATCCTTTTTGAAGGGGACGCGCCTGTAAGCGAAGGCTCCTCTGACCTGAAGGGAATGCTGGAGTTCAGGAACCTTGATGAAAACAAAAGCTACAGCATTTCCGCGTCCCATCCCGATTTTGTTTTAAAGGCAGTGCCAAACGTGCCGCTTATTGGCGCGGGGGACTCCACTGCATTCAACGTGATTTTGGCAAAGGCAAGCGTGCCGCCTGATTCAAACAATTCAAGCGGCGCAAATGTTTCAGTGAAAAGCTTTGAAGGCAAGTTTTTGGAAGGCGCAAAAGTAAGCCTTTATGACACCCGCTATTCTTTTTTTGTGGCGCAGGGAATAACCGGCAGCAATGGAATGAAAAGCTTTGCAAACCTTCCCTCAGGCACATATTATGCAAAGGCAGAGCTTGAGGAGTTCGGAGAAGCGGGAGAATCAGAGCACAAGTCACTTGTTTTAGGGGCATCAGTTGGCCTTGAAGTCGTGCTTGTGCTGAAAGAAGCAAAGCTAAACGTAAGGGTTTTGGAAAAGGCGAACAACAGGCCTGTTGCCGGGGCAAAAGTTGAATTTTTTGACTTCGGAAGCGATGAAAACATTTCACAGAAAGGCACTCCTGCAAGCGGTTTCGTTTCAGAGTCAATCAAATGGAACAAAAAGCCATACATTGTTGTAAGCAAAGAAGGGTTTTACCCGGTGACAACGCTTCCCTTCACCTTATCGCCTGATGCAAACCTCCTGGCAACAGTTTACCTTGAACCGGAAAGCGCCTTTGACAGGCCGGCAATAGTTCTTGACAGCATATTGAAACAGGACAGGAAGCCCGCAACTTCCTTGAATAAAAATTCAACTTATTTCTTTGAATTCAAGTTAGTCGTGCCGGATGATTCCTACAGCAACGTTCAATCAGTTGTGAGAAGCGGCCTTGAAAGCCAGCTGAATGCCTCGCAGTCTAAAATGGTTTTAAGGAAAATTGTTTCACCAAAAGGCGGCGCATTCCATTCCTATGGCTTTAATTCCCTTGACCCTTACGTGGACGAAAACCTGACGGATGGAGACGCAAAACAGGCAAGGCTTGACTTAGGGGGGCTGGGAAAAGGAATCTATTACTTTGAGGCAGAGGCATTCATTAAAAGCACTGCGCAGAAAGACGAGGTAATTGAACTGCGCTACGGCCTGAAAGGCTTAACCAATGGTGGCGCGGAAATAAGGCGGCCTTCGCCCGAGGAATCGTCGGAAAAGCTTTATAAAACTGTTTTCGTTTTAGGCCAGCCAATTGACTGTTCCGGCGCAGGCTGCCCTGAATTTGTATTTACCGCAATACTCACAGACAAAAGCGGAACGCAATTCCCCCTGCCTATTGCATTAGAACAGGGAAAGGAAGTGGAGCTATGGCAGGACATTCCATACGAACTTGACTTCACTGTATTCAACAGGGCAAAGGGAAAGGAAAATTTTTCAGGCATAGTGCTTGAATTGCTGAACGACAACACAGCAATAGAGGCAACGCCTTCCAGTGTTTCAATCGCATCCCTTGAATTCGGCGCAAGCTTTAACGCAAAAGCGGAGTTAAGCGCGTTAAAGCAGTCAACGCTTTCAAGGCTTTCGCTTGCATTAAGCGTTAACGCCGAGGACAACAACGCTGTTTACGATTTCAATGTAAAGGCAAAAAACGACCTGAACCTATTCGTTTACCCTTCATCTCTGGTTCCAGGGATTTCAAACATCCTTAACATACAATTAAAGGACGCCTCCACAGGGCAGAGGATTTCAGGTGCAAGCATTTCCGTTGACATAGGGGATGATTCATTCACTTCCCCGGAATTCATTGGAACAACGGATTCAAGCGGCTTCATTGGCTTCCAGTTGCCTGCGCTTTCCGCTGACACAACAGTTTACGTCAAGGCATCAAAGGCAGGCTATAACGGAAAAGCAAAAAGCATTCCAGTTGAATCAAGTTTCATTATTCCCCCTGCGGGAAGGTTTAACTGCGTGAGCATTAACCCAGGTGAAGTTAATACTTTGAGGGGCCTGAAGGAAAACTTCACTGTCAGGGCACAGGGATGCGCGCAAAGCGTTTCATTCCAACTGCAAAGCGAACTCACACTTGATTCCGTAGGCTTCACGCTCGCGCCAACAGACGCAAAAAACGTGCTTGTCTCCGCTGACAAGTTTTTAGGGGAATACCCTGTTTACGTTAAGGCAAAGTTTCCCTCTGACACGGAATTCTATGACGTGAACGAACTGACAGTGTACATAACAGACCCGAACAGCTGCTTCAGCATAAACAAGACTTCCTTTGACCTGCTGCATTCAAGCGATTCAGCAGTCATTTCAAACAAATGCTATGCGTATGTGCAGAACCCGTTCATTCCAGACATAGAGTTTGACACTCATCACGCCGCAGCTGATTACGCCAAGCCGCAGATTCCATTGACTTATGAATTTAAATGGAAGGCAAATGCAAGGGTCGCAGCAGGCGGAACATACGTAAGCGATTGGGTTGAACTGCTTAACCTTGAGAATTTTTCACAGCAAAACCTTTTCGAGGTCCTTGACTCAAAGGGAACATTCAGGTTAAACCCCGATGGTTCATTCACGTTGAGCGGATTCGGCGCTCCCGACTCAAGCACGGATGAATGGAAAAACACGCACACAATAAGCGCGCAGCCATTTGCTTTCTCCCCTTCATTCAGCGGAAACGTTGCGAATTACGGCAATGAAGAATGGTTAGGCTTAAACGGCATTGTTGAGGCAAGGCTCACCGCACAGCAGGCAAACAGGCAGCCCACTGTTTCAGTGAGCCACAGCGGATCCGATTACCTTGAATTCTCATTGGATGATGCAGCCGAAGGCTATGCTTTCTTCAAGCCATTGGTTGAGGCAAAATTCACCCGCGCAGTCGTGAACGAGGAATTCGGCAGCACGCCAAAAATGGTTCGCCTTGTGCAGCCGCAGGACATAACCTATGACCTTGGGGAAATAAATTTTTCATTCACCACAATTGCTGATGCAACAGTCCAGCAGGTAAGCGTTTCAGTTGAAAACAATTCAAACGGCCTTGTTGTTTCATGGATTGACCCCTCAAGCCTGACGATAACCAAGAAAAGCACAAACAACTTTGAAGTTAAAGGCAGGGTTTTTGGAAGGTTTAAGGGAAAAGACGTTGACTTGGGAAGCGAAATAGCCTTTGATGCTGTCAACACAGGGCTTCCCTCAACACAGTATGCCTTGCTTTCAGTTGAAGACCACAGCGACAGGAAGCCAACAGGAAACGTCAACGACATTACTTTTGAATGGAGCCTTTCAGGCTGTTCAGCTCCGCCAAACAGCAATGCCACAATAATTGCAACCAAGATACTATGCAGTCATGAAAGCGACCTCCCGAACTGGGGCGCAGGCGGCCCAGACATAACAAAAAACACTGCGATTGATTTCCTTAAAACCCATCCAGGCTGCCGCGTTGAAAGCGGCTGGAGTTTCCAGTGGGGCTATGACGGAGTTTCAAAGCCAAAGGACACTGTTGGAATTGCGGGAAGCGGCTGGCACACTTTCGGGCCGACCGATGAAAGCGGGCAGGCAAAAGCGGAGATAAGCCAGTTGAATGACACGCCGCGCATCTGGGTGCGCGAGGCATTCAAGGACACAAGAACTTATGTGGGTTTCAGCGGCGGAACCAGCAGCCGCAATGAAAGCGCTGAAGTGTACTGCCACAACGATGTCTACACTTATGATAACTGGGATTACATTGCAAGCCCAAAGGCAGGGGGAACCTATTACTGCATTGCATTCAATGCATTAAAAAGAGGCTCAATCACTCCTGCGCCGGTTCCCGATTACAATGAAGCGCCAATCGGGCTGAGCACGGTGAGCGGCATTGCAACGCTTTGCACTGAAGACGACAGGACTCCTTCAAAAAAAATCCTTGACTTTGCAACCATTTCCCCGGGATGCGAGGCAAATTATTCAACGGATGAAAACCGCGTGCTTATCCTGAAGCAGGGCGCAGACCTTTACGCCTGCGTTGACTATGACATGGATGGAAAATGCGATTCAAGCTGCCCGCCGAAATACGGCACTGAATCCGAAAAATTCCACGTGAAACTTGAAGCAGGAACAGAAAACACGTGTTACGGCGTGAACGATGAAATTGGCTTCACTGGAGAAAACGCATTGCCGCGCCTGAAACTAAGCTGGCTGTGGCAGAACATTCCGATTGGCACATGCGATTACTCCAATCCCGGATTTGTTTACTGCGATTCAACTCAGTTCACAATTGAAGTTCTCAAAAAACTCCAGATGGTTGAAGCACTGTACGCTGATGGAAACATTGGGCAAATTGACCCCTTGCTTCACTTCCAGGCATACCTTATGAAGGATGGATTTTCGCCTGACTTCCAGGCTGACTTCACTTACTCCGCTGTTAACAGGGATTTTTTCGGGCCAAACCAGTGGTTTGTCTCGGGCTCAAGGGCTTTTTCAAGGGTTTTCTCCGATTCAACAAGGTTTGTTTTCACTTCAATGCAGGCGCCTGAAAATAATCCCCGCTATAATGTGTCGCCCTTGCCCGCACCAGGGCTTTACTCGGTGAACATAGAGCTTTCATTTGATGACGGGCAGATAGGCCGCTTCTTCAAATCAGATGACTCGCCTAACGTTAAAGTGAAGGTAAAGATTGACAGCCTCCAGGAATCAAAGGACGCAAACCCGCTTTACTTCATGCCATTTGATTCAATGATCGGCGAACAAAACGGTGTTCTCTTAAGGGAAGGCTATGGCTCCTCTTACAGCGGTGACGCGCTGCCGATAAGAAGCTTTTCCTCAGGCAACCTCGAGGAAATTGAAACCAAGCCAGGAGGAACAGGCCTTGCAAGCGTGCAGGCAAAGTACATAAACGACTTTACAACGACAAACAAAACAAACAGGGGAAGCCTTGCATTAATCACAATGAATTCTGCAAACGGGCCTGTTTCATTCAAGTTTTCCCCAAGCGATGCAACGCCTGTTGCAATGAAGTTAAAGGCAAATGCAAGCGGCGAAGCAGGCGCATTCTATCACTTGAAGGAATACGGGAAAACAATACCCATTGAATTGGGCTCTTACACCAGCCTTTGGGATGGCGCTGCTTCAACTGTGAGAAACATTGAATCAGATGCATGCCTTGACTTTACTGGCAACTACCTTTTCTATGAGAGAAACGATTACCCGCTTGGCAATTTCTCTTTTGGCTGCCAGGGCTTAAACGAAGCGGATAGCGCACTCAGGGGATTTGCATGGGGCAACGCCGAACCAAATGACTACATTTACCTTAAATCAATTTTCTTCACGCCAAAAAACCAGAAAATACAGCTTTACGCTTCCTGCAACAATGAGACAATCATTTCACCTCAGGGCAATTTAGTGAACCAGAACACTGTTCCCTTTGACCTGCGTTTCACTGCCCCCATTGAGGAAAACGGAAGGCTCGGGATAAGCATTGACTCTTTGGAAAATATTTTCAGCCTTGTATCCAATGGAAAAGCATGCGCGGGCATCTCCGAAAACCGCGTTAATTTCTGGTGGAACACAGAATTCCTTTACTCGGAACTTGAAAAATATTACCCGAGCGAAATAACCCCTGCAACTAAATGCGTTGAATCACAGTTAGTGAAATAACCGAATCCGGCGGCTCTAATTTTTTTTCACTTTATTGCTTCCCACATTATTTCGTCGCGCGGCTTTATCTCAATGCCGTTCGCGGTTATCTCAAATGGGTGAACGGATTTCGAGTGGTTTGTTCCGCGCATTTTCCTGACAAAGATTGAGCGGTTTGGGGGCGTGAAGTAAAGCGCGACAACTCCGTCCGCAACAAATTCTTCCACGCCAAATGCAGAGTACTGGTTTTTTCCGCCCATTGTTTCGCTTGTGAGAATTGTGGTGCAGTCAAGGTCCTTTAACGCGTTGGTGAACTTGTAAAGGATTGAGCGAAGAAGCCCTTCCTCTTTTATCCACACGCTGAAAGCAGTTGTTGGGTCAACAACAAGCCTTGTTGCGTTTATTTCCTTCACCATTGCGGAAATGACCTCTAATTCGCGGTCAATCTGCTCCTCCAAGTCTATTCTAGGGCGCTGTGATGCAAGGTTCAAGCGGTAAATTTTCATTAACCCCTTGTCCTGCAGTTTTTTTATATCCCACTGAAAATTCTGCATGTTCCAGGTGATTGTTTTCACGTTTCCCTCAAGCGTCACATATAAGCCGGGCTCATTGAATTGCTTTGCGCCCTCGTAAATGTACTGCATTGTGAAAATAGTTTTTCCAGTTCCCGAACCGCCTGAAACCAATACAGTGCTTCCCTTTGGAATTCCCTTGTCAACCAACTCGTCAAACCCCATTATTCCAGTTTTAATCCTCTCCAAACAAAAACCCCCTAAAACAAATTTCCCGATAAATTAAAGCTTCTTCTTTTTTTAACCCTTTCTTTTGATTAGGCTACTGGGAAAGGTCTGCAAATGAACATAACCCTGATTGGAATGCCCGGTTCGGGAAAAAGCGTTATTGGAAAAGAACTGGCGGAATTGCTTGGCTACCGCTTCATTGATTCCGACCGCACAATTGAGGAAAAGACAGGCATGAAGCTGCAGCAGATAATCGACAAATTCGGCTATGAAAAATTTATCAAAATCGAGGAGGCGGCGGTCATTGGCTGTGTGAAAAAAAACAACTGTGAGTGCGTTTTTTCACCCGGAGGAAGCGTTGTTTACTGCGCTAAGGCAATGGATTCGCTTCGGAAAAATTCTTTAATCGTTTTCCTTGACGCACCCTTCAAAAGCATTTATTCAAGGACAGAAAACCGCGATACAAGGGGAATTGTCGGCTTAAAAAACAAAAGTTTGGAAGAACTGTTCGACGAAAGGCTTGCGCTTTACAAAAAATACGCTGGCTTAACCGTTAAGGTGCCTGCGGATTTCAACAAAGAACAGGTTGTGAAAAAAATCATTAAGCTCACACATCAATGTTCAAAAAAATCCTCACAAGAAAACCTATGCCGAAACTGATTGCTGCAACACCCAAGCTAATCAATGCCATCTCCAGAAACCTTTCACGAAAATTAATGTCCTGTGCAACGGATACATAGAACGTGAAAATGAAGATAACTGCAACAGCAACGCAAAGCGTGAAGAAAAGCGAGACAAGAACCTCTGAAAAAACAAAGAACGGGAGCACAAGCAAGAGAACAGTAACCATGTAAACCGAGCCAGTGTAAATTGCCGCCTTTTTCGGGTTCTTCACGTTTTTCTCTGTTTTAGTTGAAAGGTATTCCGAGGCGCCCATTGAAAGCGCAGCGGCAATTCCGGTTATCAGCCCCACCATTGCGATAATGGCGGAGTTCTGCAGTGCAAGCGTGAAGCCAGCCAAAGCGCCTGTTAATTCAACCAGCGCGTCATTTATGCCCAAAACAATTGAGCCCACATACTGCAGCCTTTCCTCGTTAATCATTGCAACCAATTCCTTTTCATGCCTGTCCTCGTCATCCAAAATCGCTTTTGCTTCTGGAATTGTTTTCGCTATCTCCGAGTAATTTTTTTGAGCGCCTTCCTCTCCTTTTTCCATGAGCTTTACGCCAAAAGTCAGCCCGAAAATCCTTGAAACCCAGACAAACCAGGACAGTTTCAGCGCATCAGGCCTAACGTTTTCGCCTGTAAGTGCTTTCCACTGGTTGTAATGCTTTAATTCGTCCTTTGAAATCGCCTCAAGGACTTCGCTGTTAGGCTTGTCCTTTGTCGCCCATGAAAGCCGCTTGTAAATCAAATGCTCGGTTATCTCGTTTTTCTGCGCCTCCAAAAGGCGTTTTTTCATGCCTTCCCCTAATTTGCCTTCCATGACTAAAAAAGAGGGATAAAAGGATTAAATACCTTCCACACCCTTAATTTTCTATATGGCTGAAGAGGCTTCTTTTAACGCTGAAGTGCAGGCACACGAAGGAAAAATAGACTTAGTGGACCTCATAGACCAGCCTGCATGGAAAACAATTCTGCTTGACTTGGTTAAATCAGAGAAAATGGATGCATGGGGCATTGACATAGCTGAATTGGCGGACAAATACATCAAGAAAATCTCAGCGCTTGAAAACACTGATTTAAGGCTTCCTGCAAATGCAATCCTTGCATCCGCAATTCTATTGAAGTTCAAGAGCCGTGTTCTGCGCTTAAGCGATTTGGATGAGGATGACGAGTTCCTGAAACAAGAGGAGGCAAGGCAAAGGGAGCTTTGGCAGCTTGACTCAGAATTGCCTGAATTAATGAACATCAAAAAAATAAAGGAAGGCAGAATTTCATTGGATGAACTTGTTGAAAGCATTGAAGCCGTGCTTGAAAAAACAAAGCAGAAACGCTTAAAGGAAAGGCCGATTGAAGTGCCTGAATTCAAGATTCCTTTCGCTTCCGAAAACATTGACGAAAAAATGGAGGTCGTCTTTGAAAAAATCAAAGAAAACGCGGACAGCCAAGGCTTAGTGCTTTTCTCCCGCCTAATAAACGGCTCTGAAACAAACTCCTACAAAATAGTGGACACATTCATCCCCTGCCTGTTCCTTCACAACAAAGGCAAAATCACGCTATGGCAAGACGACTGGTTCGGGGAAATATTCATTAGCATAGTGAAATAGCAGGGTTTAAATACTTGTTGCCATACCCTAATAGGTATGGCTGACGATAAAACAGGCTATTTGAACAGAACAATACAGGAAATTAAGGATAACCCACACATCCCTGCGGAAAACAAGAAACTCATTTTAGAGTATGATGCTGAAAGAGAGGCCCAAGGCATAGGCACTAATGGAAAGGTTCCCTCAACCAGGATCCACTTCCTGAAAACCATGCTCCAGTTAGATCATTACCTCAGCAAGCCATTCAAAAAAATGAGTAAGGAAGAATTGATTGGCTTTGTGAATGAGTTAGGCCGAATGAGGAAAAAAAACTATGGCAAGGTTTTGGATCTTAAAAGAATGGTTGCAAAAAAGGGAAAGATAACTTCTCCCCAAGTTAGAGAGCATTTTAAGATTTCTCGTTTTTATGCAAGAACCATGATGAACAATATCGCAAAAGAATGCCCTGATGATTTCGCTTTAACACCAGGCCACACAGCGCCTAAACCTGTTCCGCACACACTAACTTTTATTGGAAAGGATCCTGATAAATTTGCCCCCATTGAAAAGCAAAGGTATGCAAAAAAATCAATCAGCACTTTCAAATCCCAGATAAAGTGTTTTTTCAAATGGCTGCAGAAAGGGGAAATTGTTGAATGGATTAAAATTGACAGGGATAGATCAAAGCTCCCGAAAGATATTTATTATCCGAAAGAAATCCTTGCTTTGATTGATAAAGAAAAAAACATTAGGAATAAGGCCATCATATCCTGCCTTTACGAATCTGCTGCAAGGGCATCGGAGTTTTTGGATTTAGATGTGGGTTCGCTGAAAAAAGACAAGTATTCCTATATGATTGTTGTAAGCGGTAAAACTGGCGATAGGCCCATAAGGTTAATCAAATCAATTCCTTACATTGCCCAATGGCTTTCCATCCACCCATTCAAAGATGAACCTGATGCCCCGCTTTGGGTTGCTGATTCAACAAGGAGCAAAGAACAAGCCAGGCTTGGAGTAAACAACTTAAACCGCTTGCTGAAGAATGCTGCAAGGCAAGCAGGGTTTAAAACTAAACCAATATGGCCCCACTTAATGAGGCATTCAAGATTAACAGAGCTTGCCAAAAGTTTAACTGAATCTGAGTTAAGGCTTTTCGCTGGATGGGGCAGTGATTCAGATATGGTTAAAGTGTATGTGCATTTGAGCCATAGGGATTTAGATAAAGCCATATTGAAACAGGCAGGGCTCTTGGAAAAAGGAGAGGAAGAGGAAGATGTTTTGAAACCCAAAACCTGCGAAATTTGCGGAAAGCAAAACTCTCCAAGTGAAAAATTTTGCTTACAATGTTCTACTCCCCTAACTATTCAGGCTGCATTAGATCTGGATAGAAAGAGCAAACAGATTGAAGAGCTTGATAACAGGGCAGTGGTTGAAATAATGCAGCAAATGAGGCAAGAGATTTCAGAGTTAAGGCAAAAAGTAGATGCAAAATAACAATAAACTCTTTCAGTTAAGCAAAGGCCAAAAAAACAGGCTCTATTTCTAACTTAAATTAAATATAAAGAATAGGGGGGTGTGCCACTATACTATTAACGAGGCGGTAATGTAAGCCTGTGAGCCAATCTTGAAAAAGTTTTAAACTGCCCCCCCGCCGTGCAAAGGGCTGTTAATCTTTTGTGTTATATCATGTATTTTTTTCTAATCTTAGAATATTTTCTTGAATAAAATTCAGCCTGCTGTGTGAAACCTCTATTCTGTTCAATTTCTTTTATTCGTTCAAGACTATGCTGCCATAAATTTACAGTAATTTCTTCAGAGCGACCATCCTCAAAATGAAATTCATAAGTCAAATCGGATTTCATCATAAGATTATTTGCTAATGGAATCATAAACTCTAATGCCAATTCATTTCTTTTAGTTTGAGATATATTCAAAGCCGATATCTTAGAATCATTAGCAAGTATTTCAGCCAGTTCTTTTTTTGGCAGATTTTTAACAGGCAGAATTGGAATCCTGTTATTAAAAACAAGCGCATAATGTTTGCGCATTTCTTTCCTGTGAAATTGACTCAAATCATTAAGGGAGTCTTGTTCAGGCAAGACAAATTTCTCACAGGGATACATAGAATAATCATCAATTGTTCTTTGGAATATAATTGAAGCGGGAAACTGCATGCAAGTTACTGGCTTCACTTTATGGCAAGCACACCCCGTATCAGTTAGAAAAGAACAGTGTATCCCAAAACTGAACCATATTGCAAAATAGGGGTGAATTGATTTAACGGGTATAAGAGCACATTGCGTAGAAAACAAATCGGATAACTTAATTTCTTTATCTTTGGCTATTCGGTAAATATCAAATATGCTCAATTCTACAGGCAATGCTATGTTTTTACAGCACAAGCGGGTTTCGCAATTTTTGCAGTAATCCATACAAAGAAATGCTTGCGAAAAGCAGAAAAAGGTTTTATGTTTAAGTCAAGGAAAGAACGCCACGCCGAAACCACTATACAAGTCATTAATAGGAAGGCAAATGTTATTTGCTTTTTTTTTATTCCTATATCTTGACTTCGCCGTGCTGTTGCGTGTAAAGCGCTTTAATTACCCTTGCCGTTGGCACAGAAATTCCAAATGTGCCTGCAATCAAGTCAGCGTTCAATTCCAACTTGTTTTTCTTTGGCTTGCTGAACGCTTTAGGCTCTTTGGCAATCGCTTCAACCAATGCAGCGTTTCTCTTCTGCGTGGTCAGCTTCCTTGTCTCGCTATCGTTAGGTTTTTTTTCCTCTTCCAGCATTTCCTTCTCCAAGTTATCCGAAACCATGTCTTTGAACAATTTTTCCCTCGCCCAGTATTCTTCCAGAATATGCTGTGGGGGTCTTGGGGCAACAAAAGACATAATCTTTGTCACGCCACCATCTTCAAAAACCCTGATATATTTTTTGTAAAAAATTTTGTCGCTTGGCTGAATGTGAAAAACCTTAAACTTCACTTTTCCTCTTTGCACGTCAATGCTTTTTGTTTCCACAATCCAGTGGCACAGCGACCTCAAGTGCTTGTCCAGCATTATTTTTTGAGGCAGGTTCACAATGCAAATTTGGCGGTGAAAACCCATTGACTGAAACAAGCTGCTCATTCGCCTGTTATCCGCACTCCAAAACTCTCTGGCACTTGCACCGTATTCCATTAACCCTGCTTCCTCCCAAATGTTCACCGCGCCAACATATTTGTTTTTTCGCACTAACTGCAAAAATTCCAGCTTGTTGAACGCAACATTATTCTGCACTGAAAAGTTCGGGTCTAATGCGTGGGCAAAAACCAAACAAAGCTCGGATTTTCCAGTTCTCGGCAGGCCATTCACTAAAATTATTTGCGAGCCTTTGTTTCGGTGAACCTGTCGCCAAACATCCGCCAGAAAAGGCGAATGTGCAACCAAGTAAGGCATTACATCTGTTCTTTGCTTTTCTTCGTTCATTTTTTTTCCTCCTTTTTAGGTAAATGAAACCCGTGCTTGATTTCGTTTTCAATTATCTCAATCATTTGGCACGTTTCAAAAGCGCTTAAAGGTCGCTTTTTGTTTTTCTCGGCTTTCGCAAACCGCTTTTGCGCGTATTCGTTCATTAATTTTAAATCATTCATTTTTTCACCTCCTTTTTTTGTTTTTTAATTTTATTCTTCTTTTCCCAAAACCTTGCCTGCAAAAAATTAAAAACATCCAAGCAAGAAAAACAAATCCTTGTAGACTCTCCAGTGGGTTTTAAAGGCGTTAGAAAAACCCCATTTTGCAACACTTCCTTTCCGCAAAACAAGCACGCGTCTTCATCCTTTTCAGACATTCCACGAATTAAGACCGCTTTAATACCTCCAAAAAACTCTGTTTGATATTCTTTAACTCGCCATAACTTGAAACCGTGTTCCTCCATTTTCGCAATCTCCGAGTAAAGTTCTTCTTGGCTTGAAGCGTCAAGGTTCAAAATCATTCTTTTGGATTTGTCTTTCAATCTTTGCTCAAATGCAGTGGGCATTTATTCTCCCTCCTTTAAACAAGTTTCACAAAGCCAAAGGCAACCCACAAAAAAAACTTTAACTGGTTTTTCTCGGCACATTTCGCACTGCGCAACCCGTTCCCGCTGCATCAAACCACCGCCAAGTTTTCTGTTAGCTTTTCATGGCAAGAATTGCATACAATCAGGCGCTTGCCTGAACCTTTTGTTATTCGCTGCTCGCAAGAGCAGCAAGTGAATTTAACTTTCATTTTTTCCCCTCCTCATTTCTTTCTTCAAAACGAATCTCCCAACAATCTTTTTTAGGATCAAAAACCCAGAGAACAGAATATTTTTTTTCTTTGTTCAAATTACCCAGGGCCTGGATTGGGATTCCTGTGAAAAAACTATTTCCTTTCCTGTAAAGGTTTCTTTTCAAATTCATTTGAGATCAACTGCCTGAAAAGAGGAAATGGGCGCAAGACATCCAATTCTTGCGCCCCTATGGAGGAATAGGAACAGCAAGCCAAACCATAACTTGCTGTCCAATATGTGCAGGGAAGAGGGATGGGCAGCATTGGATGCCCTTAGTCTTGCCCTGCATTCCATATTCATAAATATTTTCCCCCTAATTTAGAGTTAGGAAAATATTCAAGCGCCTCAGAGCCTAACTGTGTTAATTTGAACCTGTTCACTGGCCTTTCTTTCCTGTATGTTTTCCTTGAAAGGTTCTCTTTTTTTGATGCAATCTTTTCAACCAGTTTTTTTTCTTGCAAGATCTCCAAATGATAATAACAATTATGCCAGCTCAGACCTGTGGCCTGGCATAACTCCCTTACTTCAAGCAAAACATCCCTTAAAGCCAGTAAGATGTTATACCTGGGTTTATTGAGGCAATCAAAGGCCCTGTGCCTAATTTTCATTAGAACACCCCTCTGGCGTTTGTTTAAGCAGGCAGTTAAAAGAGCATTTAAATAACTTGTATGTAAGCGTTAAGATTTTGTTTAAGGATAGCAAGGTATAGGGCAAAACGCCATTATTTGCGTTTTTTTGGCAATTCAATTCAACCATAAACAACAACTCTCCTAAGTTTTCCGCAAGAACAATTAACCACCTGTTCACTAATAGGGGCCAGAAAATAAACCCTTCCGCATTCGCAATCATAGCGGAGCCTGAACGCCTTCTTTTGCGTTAAAGGATTGGGATTCTCAAAATATCTGCTCAAATAATCCTCAATCATGGTTCTTGTTCGCACAGGATCATAATCATCCCATACACAATTCTTTGCAATATACTCGCAAATCTCATTCACACCCCATCCTTTCGCCCTTTGCCTGTTGAATATTTTCAGCACACAACTGCAGCGCTCCTGATTATCAGGGTGTTTTTTCCGCAAAATCTCCCAGGCAGTTAATTTAACCTTTGCCTGGCTTCCCCTTGCTGTTCCTGGCTTTTCAATCTTTAAACCCTCAAAGAATTCAATCAGTTTCAGGTTATCCTTTCTTTCAAAACCCTGGGCATTGCAGAAAAAACTCAAGCGCTCCCCTTTAAGGTTCCAGGTTCCAATTACCCTATCCACTCTCGCCAGATCGTGTGTTTTATCAATCTTTATATCCTCTGTTTCAAATTTTTGCTTTACCATTTCAAAAAAGGAATTATATTTTTCTGCTATGCTGTTTCTTTTTTGTTGATTCAGTTCTTTGAATGGCTTATGATAGCAGATCAAAGCAAAGCCATTTCCAGTAAAGGCTTTAAGCGGTTCATCAAAACCCTGCTCTTTAAACCACAGCATGATTTTATCCGCAACTTTTTCAGCTTTATCTATCTCTTCCTCTGTTGCCTTTCGTTTGCTTTCCTTTCTTTCAATATCAAGCCTGAATTTATCTGCGGTTATAACATGCTCGCTTTTTGTGCCCCCCTGTTTTCTTTCATTCAGGCCAGCGTATATGTTATGAATGCCATTCCAGCGCTGGCAAACATAAAGAAAAGCATCTGCGCTGTGCACGAAATCTGATGAAAAATTATTTTCTATGCCATGCCTTATTTCTGTTTCCTCTTCGTGCTGTAATTGTTTATAGTAAAACCTAATAGCCTCTTCGTTTAGGTTTCCCTTGTTTTCAATCATCTTCATCTTCCTCCAATTCTTTCGGGGGATTTCCGAGAATGGCTTTATTAATTCCCTGGCCTGGCTGGAATGCACAAATGAAAGCTCTTGCCTCTCCATAATCCATTTCGGTGTTTAATAGTTCCTCATCAAGGCGCTCCCAACGCTCAAGGTTTTGCTTAACAAGGGCCTGAACAAAGTTAAGATCCTTTATTGATCTCGCTGTTTTTTTTGCTTTGCTGTGGGCTTCCTCCAATGCAACCATTTCATTCATTAGCCTTGCAATTTTTGCATTAACCCATTCAATGGCTGCTATCCGTATTTCTTTCTCATTCTTTTTTTCATTTTGTTTTTTTTGCATTTAAAACCGCCTCCAGTGGTTGTCTTTCAAGCAATCTTTTTTTTTCTTTCAATTCATGCTTTTCCCATTCCAAGTCGTGCCAAAGAAAACTAACCCAAAGAGTTTCCTTGTCTTTTGAAAGTTCAAAACACAGCAAACCAACATCCTTCTTGTTTTTTTGAATAGGATACCAGCCTGTGCCTGGAATTTTGCCCATTACAACTTCAAGCAAATGCTTGAATGGCACACCAATAGCATCATATTTTGCTGCCAGAAAAGGCAGATCGGTTCTATTTTCGTTCATTCGGTTCCTCCTTTTCTATTCGCTGAATCATTTCTTTGATTCCATCAATCGCATCCTGCCCCATTTTCTCCATGTATTTGATGTCATCAATGAATGCTCTCAAATCTGTCGGCGTGAAATTGCACTGCATCAAGCAATTACCATTCCCCACCATAATCAGTATGTCCTGCCATTTCGCTTGTGCCTTGTCAAAGGCTTGCTGCAATCCATCCGCTTTCTCTGCTGCTGTCGGCTCCGTCGGCTCGGTTTCATCAAATCCTGCCGCCAGATAATCCGCTTGAGTTATCCCTCTATTTCTCTTTAAAGACATTCAAAACCACCTCCAATGGTTGATTTTTAAAAAAAAGAGCCCCTACCTGCCCTGGCAAAAAGGCTGTTTTGGCTAATTTGGCTACTGAATTTAGCTGGAAAACGCCAGCCATAATAGCCATTTTAGCCATTTTGCCAAGCAAGGTGGGGGGGTTCATTTTTTTTCCTCCTTTTTATCAAACAACACAGTAAACTTTGGGCCATCCAAAGGATCAAACCAAAAAACCAGTATAGGCTCCAATTTCTTCATTTCGTTTCCTCCCCTGTTTTTAGGAGCTTAAGCAGTGCTTCATCCAGAATTTTAACGAATTGGATCATTCCCACCTTTGTTTTCCTCTGGCCCAACTCAAAGCCCAGGGCCATGAATTGCAGGTTCAGCCTCTTCCTCTGCTTGAAAAGCCTGCTCCAATAGGTGGGGAGGCTCCTTCCTGTGCCTTTGAATGCCTCATTCTCCAAGAGAAGGGCCTGGAATGAATCAGTAATGATTTCCCTTGATTCAGGGAGCTCTTTCGCCAGGAATTGTTTTAAAACACTGCACAGGATCTGGCCTTCCTTTGCCAGGGCATGGAATCTACTCTCCACTAACTGCGCCATGAGGTTTTGCTTTTGGGTTATCTCCACAATAGATTCAAAGGATTTCAGGTTTATCCCTAAGATTTTTTGGAAGTGGAAATCCGCATCCTTGAGTAGTTTTCCTATATCGTGCCTTCCGTTAATTAAATCCATTATGGAATCCACACAGGCTTGCTTGAGGGCAAAACCTCTGCAGTGTGTGGCCCCAGAGCCTTCAACTGAGCCATTTAGAAAATCCCTGAACACTTGGAAGCCTGCATCCTCTTCGCTTGCAGCTAAGGCCTTAACCTCTTTCTCATACTGCTCTGGATAACCTTGTCTCAACCATTCAACAACTCTCTGTTCATTGAATAGCCTGGAATAATTTGTTTTCGCAAGCTCTCCTAAGGTTTGCACATACTTCTGAAGCCTTTCAATTTCTTCAAGGGGATGCACTGCAGCGCCTTTCTTCAATGCCTTTATTTTTTTGCTGAAAAGCACTATGGGAATTCTATTGCCCAGGGCCTCTGGGTTTTTGGTAATGCAGTTAATAAGATCCTCAAAAATTTGCACAAGCTCATAATCGTTTATAAAAAGGCTTTCTTGAGCTCTCAATCTCACGGGGTTGCTCATTATTCTAAGAGGGCTCCAGCTTCTACATGGGATTTCTCTGCCTGCCTTTGCGGAAGTGGTTTTTCCATCCTGCAAAATTTTCAAAAACTTGGAGTAAATATCCGATTCCTGGACCGCCTCAAGTTCATCAAGCGCAATATCCTGATAGGAGTTATGAAGAGTTCCATAGCAAATCTTTTGAGCATCCGCATATCCCACCAGGCCAATGATTGAGGCGTTCTCATATACCCTTCCGAATTTTTCTGCAGTGGTTGTTTTAGCGGTTCCAGAATTGGTAATCAAAATTTGATGAGGGTTAAATGGTTGATATCTATGGGGTTTCACCACATTGATATTTGGAAACAAAACTGAATGCTTGAATAAATAATTTATTACAGGATCCTTGTTGCAGTTATCATCAATGAATGCATCAATTTTTTCATTTGCCTCTTTGTTTGAAAACCTTAAAACCGCATTGATATCCACTGGAGGGATTTTTTTGTAGAATAGTTTGCTATATATGCCTTCTTTGTTGCCCCAGGCAATGTCTTTCAGGCCCTCCCAGATTTTTTCCTTTAACATCTCAGGGGTTAGGAAAATTTCTTTTTCTACTGCCTCTTCTTTAATGCCTTCAATCAAGTTTTTAGGGCTGATCTTTGTTAATCCATAAAGCTCAATGTATGGCTTGAATTCCTCTATGAGCTCAAATTCTTTTCCAGCCTGGGTTTCCATTATTTTCAATGGGGCAAAACACAACTCTATTTCTCCCAGGGGCAGGCTTTCCTGCATTTGGGTTATCAGAATAATGCGATTCTGGCCCTTCCCCTTATAGCACTCATAACAATTAAACAGGTTTTCCTTGATTACCTGGCCATTATGTAGGGTTTCCTTTAAACAGTTATAAACGCAATCTTTTGCCAGAATAGGTTCGTATTGCCTGAAAATAGAGGCCTCAATCTTGCTCAGGCCCTTGTTTTGATCCTTTTCCATGCTTTTTTCCCTCTTCTTTTAACGATTGCCAGAGCTCAAGTTGCTGTAAGGCATAAAGAAATGGCTTGTTGTGTATTTGCTCAAAATAGGCTTTATCCATTAATATTTGCCCGCATTTGGCACAGGTTTGCGGTTTCAGCTCTGACATATATTACTTTCAGCAATAAATAATTAAAAAGAAATCCATTCATAGCCAATTAAGAGCGATTAGCTATAAATGGTTTATTGCCATTTTAAAGCAGTAATAGGCAACTATTTGCAGTTTAAAGCGCCAGGCAATATTTTTAAAATGTATTGTGTTTAGTAATAGATAGATGCATGACAGATCAATAAGGAGAGAAGGGTATATGAAAGAGTTTATGCGGGATGAATTTCTCATTAAAAAAATTAGAGAGGATCCCAAGGCCATTAAGATTCTTAAAAAATACAAAGGCATAAGGATTAGCAGGGAATTTGGTGAAACACTCTTTTCAATAGTAAAAGGTTTTGATAGCCAAAAAAAATTAGCAGAGCATTTGGGGAAAAGCCAGCCTACTATTTCCGAAAGGGTTTACTTGCTTGAAAAAGCTGATTACATAACAGGCCATTCAAAAGATTTGAAAGAAAAATATTATTCAGTTAATTTCCAAAAATTAACCCTCAACTGCTTTGTGAGCCTATACCATTCTGAATTGAAAGATGATCATCCAACAATAACAATATCCTTTGTGAGAAAAAAGGAGGGATACTATTCTGATAACAAAAGGGATGGATACTATTCTGATAACAAAATAAATCTGCCTGATGCGCCTGAAAAAATAAGTTTACAGGATATGGTGAAACCAGAATATAAGAAAAAAAGTGCGTTTGTAGAAAAAATTATTGAGCTTTATTTCAAAACCACGGATTTTTCGGAATGGGTTCAGAATTTACATATGCGGAAAGAGTTTAGGGAAAACAAAACCTTTATGGATATAGTAAAAAAAATTAAAGGTTCAACTTTTAATTTAGAAAATGGGGTTATCAAAGAATACCCTGGGAAACAAGTAGATCCAAAGGAAACCAAAAAAATATTTGAAGAAAAAAAGGTTTACCCAACTATTAGTGAAGCTGTCCAGGGCTTCCCATTTTTTTTCATTCAAAACTTTGAGGCAATCAAGGCAATGACGCACAAAAAGGAGAACATAAAAATCTTAAATGATTTAAGGGAGAGGGCCTTAGCGCAAGTTAAACCCATTGGAATATCGGCTTCTTTTAAAAACACATATAAAGAATTAAATCTTTAACAAAAACAGGTGGTGGTTTCATTGATTGATTTCAAAAAAGATTCTGAAAGGCACGCTGATTTTTTTGCCCGCTTAATTGCAGGTGGAAAATACGCTGAACCAATCATTAGAAAGTTTTAAGGCCCAGGTAAAGCAGCCAGTGTATATAGTAGTGGTATAAAAAAGCCCCTTTTTAATGGCAAGAAACAAGGAAAAGGAAAATATTTAACCCCCTAATACACTATTCTTCGGGGAAATATTCATTTCGCTTGTTTCAGGTGAAACCCGATAGGCATCATTTTACGAATTCCACGTTTTCCATTCCCTTAAATGCCTTATCGCCGGTTAGAAATTTTATCTTCAATTCCCGCGCTATCTCGTAGCCTACTGCATCAACATAGGAAAATTTTTTCGCCCTGTCTTTAAACCTGAGTTTCATCGCATTCTTTATTGTTTCATCGCCGAATTCAACAACCTTTGAAAGAAGGGACTCATAATATCTCTCAGCCAATTCCTCGCCGCCCTCAATAAGCGCGCTGTAATAAAGTTCCATCAGATTAAGCCGGCAGGTAACAATTCCCTTGTTCAGGAAATACCCTTTGTATGCGCGGTTTCCCCTGAAAAATTCAACCAATGCATAAGTGTCCACAAAATAATCAGGCATTAATCCCAGCCCTTCCTTATCTCGCCCATTATTTCTTTGGTGGAATGCCTTGTTTTAAGCGTGCCAAAAAGGCTTTCAAGGGGCGCTGCTTTTTCCACAGTTATAACCACTGCATCATTAGCTTTGATTTTCTCACGCTTAACCACGCCAATAGGCAGGGTTATGCCAATCGAATTGCCCCATTTCCTTACAACAACAACTGCCTTGGACAAATTATACCACTAATATAATTATACAGCAGGTCATATTTATATGTTTGCCTGCAGCATCATTCGCTAGAGCACCAGCCCCGCAATGTAGGGGAAGGCAATCAGCGTGCCGATTGTTGCCCCTAAATTCGCGAGCGCTGTGACCATTAAAATTCTTGTGACTTGGTTCTTGTACAAGTCGCCTAATGATTCAATTGCGTGCAGTGATTCAAAGTCCTTGACCTTTGGCACCCTTACCCTGGCTTCTACATAGCCTGCGAACCATCCCACTGCAAGCAAGGGATGCAGCGTGGTTATCGGCGCCGCCACAAGCGAGGTTAGAATGGAGTAAATGTGGCCCCCGGCAAGCGCTGTGCCAATCGCTGCAAGAATGCCTGTTATTGCTGCCCAGGAAAGCAAAACAATGAGGCTTGTTTCAATTCCTTTAGTGAAAAAAGCATACCCAAACAATGCAATGAACAAAACAGGGATAAGCCAGCCGACTGCAGCAAGATAGTTTTTTTCAATGGGCATTTTCTGCAGTTCATTTAAGTCGCTTTCCTTTTGCATTAATTTTTTTATGCCTTCAACATGCCCTGCCCCGACAACTGCCACGACTTTTTTTCCGCGTGACTCCCTGATTTTTTGCGCAATGAACGCGTCCCTCTCATCAACCAAAACCTTTTTCATCGCAGGAAACTCTTTTGAAAGCTCGGCAAGCAGTTCATTCAACACATCCTTATCTTTTAACTCCTTTAGTTTTTCCTCTGTGAGCTCAATTTTTTCGGATTCAAACAAGCCAATGAAAAGGCTGAAGAAAAGCTTTGCCTTTTCAATCAAGCCCATTGCATTCAAGGCGCGCTTCAATGAAACCTTTACGCTCCTGTCAAGCAGTTCAATTGGAATGCCTTTTTCTTCAGCTGCCTTGACTGCTTCAAGCATTTCGGCTCCGGGCATGACCCCCAAATCCCTTCCGATTTTGCGCTGGTAATTGGATAACAACAAGTTGATGAGAAAGAGGTATGTTTTTCCGTGCTTCACTATGTCCACAATGTTTGTTTCACGCCATTTTTCCCCGGATTTCAGCTGGTTAAGGCGTTCAAGGTCAAGTTCCACTCCAACCGCGTCAGGCTTTTCCTTTTCAATGGTTTTCCTCACAAGCTCCACGCTTTCGCTTGAAACATGCGCTGTGCCTACAAGAAAGACCTCTTTTTCACCGATTTTCAGTTTTTCTGCCTGCATTCAAAGCACTGGAGCATTTAATTTAATAAATTAATATAAGTTTACTATATAATTAAATAAGTAAGAATAATAAAAGGCTGGTAATGGAATTGCAGGAAACCAAGAAAACAATTGAAGCCGCCTTATTCATTGCGCCAACGCACATGCCTGTTGACGAGCTAGCGCGGATTTCAGGAGTAAGCATTGCAGAGGCAAGGATGGCATTGAACGAGCTTTCAAGCAATTACCTTGAAAGGGATTCAGCTTTGGAGATAAAGGAAGAGCCGGCAGGCTATCGCATGGGGCTCAAGCCCGATTTGGAGCAAAAGGTTCGGCATCTAGCCGCTTCAAGCGAATTCAACAAAAGCGTGATGAAAACACTTGCATTGATTGCCTACAAGCAGCCCATAAAGCAGGCTGATGTCATCAAATACCGCAACACAAAAGCCTATGACCACATTCACATGCTCAATGAAAAGGGCTTTATCAGGCGTGAAAAAAAAGGAATCACTTTCGTACTTTACACCACAAAAAAATTCACTGAATACTTCGGCGAACAAAAGCAGCAGAAAAAGAAAGATGTAGAGGCGAATGCTCCTCAAAATCTCGCAATTAATCAGTGAAATTAATCAGATAGCTTTTTATATCTGAATAAACAACATAGATTAAATGAATGCTGAATGGAAAAATCGGATAAATCTCTGGATTAATTCAGTTACCAATCCTGAGGAAACTTTTGCAGCAGAAAAAGCAAAAGCCTCACTGGATAACGGCTTTTTTAATTACTCTGTGGCTGGCCTTATATCAGTTGTCTTTTACGTTATATTAAATCGGCTCTTCTGCATATTTAGGACCTCCAGCATGAGTTTATGATTTTGAGTTTGAAGTATTCCAAGTCCTTGTAACCGTATGCTCGTCTTTTCAGTAGACCGATTTTGTTGTTGAATGCTTCGCTTGCTGCGTTGGTGATTTT
>JAZDDZ010000007.1:0-78726 GCA_043809245.1 Candidatus Iainarchaeum sp. | reverse complement strand
AGAAAAATCATTGGCGGACTACGCCGCGAAACCGGCGCACGAACAATGGAAACAATCGCCTCCATGTTCGCCACATGGAAACAACAAGGCAAACCCCTCTACCCAACACTCAAAAAAGCCATAAGCGGTTAGCACTTACTTGCCACCGCAACCTATTTAAACCCCGAATGCGTTATTACTTCAACATTGCATTTATAAAATTTGAAAGGAGGTATAAAAAAATGGACAAAAAAGGACAATCAGCACTCGAATACTTGATGACCTACGGATGGGCTTTGGTTGTGATAGTCATAGTCATTGTGGCATTGGTGTTCCTGATTAACCCATCACAGGTTGGAACATCAGGGTGCACCGGGTTTGAGAAGATTCCAATCGCAAACTTCCAGTTAAATTCAGGGGGTCTTACGTTAAGAACCACGAATGAAACAGGAAGAGCCTTAAGCCTCGTCACAGCCACAGCAATATTTGATGCAAACACAGCCAGTGAACAGAGGGATTTGGCAACAGAATTTGACGGTACACAAGCAATGCAGGCAAACGCGGCAGGAACCATGACCTTTACAGCGCCAACCACTTTGAACGCAGGCAGCCATGCAGTCGACTTGGTATTATCCTACTTCGACGGCGACTTCACAAGGCAAGTTTCAGGCTCATGCAAGGGAACAATTTAATGTTTCCCTTTCTTTTTTTCTTTTTTTGACAGCGGCTAGGTTACGCTGGGCAACATCGGCTGGTGTTAGCAGTTTACCTTTTGCTACAGCAGCATTTCCCCGAACAGCAAGGTCAGTGCCCACCTTGTCAGGAAGAAAAGCACAATCATCACAATCAAAAGGATGGGAATGAATTTCATTCCGCCTTTTTCTTTTCCAGTGTTGATTATTCCAATGGTCAGCGCCGCAAACACCCCTGTCACTACAAGCGAATAGAATGAGAATTCCTGAATGAATTCCGGGGCAATTGGCTTTCTCTGCGTTGTAACAAACTGCGTTATTATCTGGAACTTGCTTCCCGCAGATGCAACTGCGTCAGCGGGAATTGATGGAATGAGCTGCATTTGCTTTGCGAAAATCTGCACTATGAAGCTGCTTATGCCGAAAAGCATTGGCGCAATCAGTGCCGCAGCAAAAAAAATCATCATGACATACATTGAAACGTTTGCGCTGATTTCCTGCTGCAACGAATTCTGCTGCCTCAAGTCGTCGCTTAACTGAATCAGCAAGTCTGACATCTGGCCGCCGCTGTTGATTCCCTGGCTTAAAAGCCATATTGTCCTTTCAAGCGTGAGCGATTTGATGCGCTTTGGGATATCGTTCAATGCCTGTTCCGCTGGAACTCCGCCGAGTATTTTCTGCCCGGCTCTCCTTAACTCCAGTTCAAGCGGCCCGAATTCAGGCCTTGCAGAGGCAAACAATGCCTTTTCCGTTGTCAATCCTGACTTAACGTTTGAGGCAATCAGCTGCAGTGCGTCCGGCAGAATTTTTTCCGCGAATTTTCCCTTGCTTTCAGAGGTAATGCTCAGCCATAAATAGCTTCCCGCAAGGAAAAGCGCGTAAAGCAAAAAGAAAGAGTAAACGGGCATTGCAAGGAAAAGCCATAAGTTAAGCGCGATTCCAATGCTTAAAAAAAACCCGTAGCTCACAATGAAGCCAACGAATTTTTTTTCGCTTATGTCTATGTTTAGGTAGTCCAGTTCCTTTCTGAACGCATCCAAAACTTTTTTTGGCACAAGCGCTGAAATGCGGTAATACATTTTTTTTCAGCTCCCCAACAGAGTCGGCCTTTTTGACTTGATTATGCCGAGGTACATGAATTGCGCGATTATTATGCCGCCAAGCATTCCCCAGAAAAGCATCTCAGTCACGTTTATCTGCGGGAAAGAGGCGAGGATTATGAGGAATGTTAGGCCCAGCGCGGGAATTATCACTCCAAGCATCATGTAAACAAGCGAAAGCATTCTCAAGTCCGAACCATACTGTACCACCTGGTTTTTCTGCTCTTTTATCAGCATGTCCACAAGCGCGCCTATGACAACGCTTACATCAGCCCCAGCCCTTAACCCGCTCACTAGCTGCCACACGGTTCTCCGGAAAAAAAGCGAGGGGTTTCTTGCAGCCATGTCCTCCAATGCGGTTTCCTCATTTGTGCCTGTGTTTATTGCGTCAACCGCTTTTTTGAATTCCTCGCTTACCGCGCCATAATTTCCCAATGCAATCATGTTAACCGAGTCAAAAAGGCTTACCCCTGACTTTATTTCCACTAAAATTGTCCTTAACGCAAACACAAGGTTTTGCTCCAGGTTCCTTAATTTTTTCTTGATTTTCATTTTAGGGTATAGGCTGAGCTGCAGGATAACGAGAAAAGAGAAAATCGCGCCAATCGTTAGCGAGAGGGGCAATGCATTTTCCGGCGAAAACCTTGTTGCAAGCACGTAAAAGATAAGCACAGGCATTACAAAGTAGAAAGCGGACAGCACGAAAATTATCGCGCCGTATTCCTCTGCCCTTAAATCTATTTCAGCCTGCTTCAGCTCAATCTTTAGGTAAGGGAACGCGCTTGCGACTTTTGCCCCCATCCCCCTGAACCTTTTGCTTAATGCAATCAATACGTTTGGCGGAAAGGGGTTGAATGGAATCATTGTGCTGTTCATTCATTTCACTTTTTTTCCGGAGCCTTTCATTTTCCCTTCCAGGTCTTGTTTTTTTGCACCATTTCCTCTATTTCCTCCGGGTGCATGTAATAGGTTGCCATGACCCTTCCGACATCTTTCAAAGAGCGGAGGTCATTCTTAACCATCCAGTCAAGTATCCTCTGCTTTTTCAGTATTTCTTCCCCTAGCTCGCTTGCAATCAGCCCTGTGTGCAGCGACAATTCATCGAAAAGCCTAATGCTGTCCGCATGCTTTTCTATTTTGTCAATGCCCGGCTTCCACCTGTAAAGGATGTTTGCCTTGACCCTTTCCTTTTCCGCCCCGACTTTTTCCGGAACGAATTCCCCGACCTCAAGCACTCTCCTAACCCCAAGCCTTCTGTTTCTGAACATCACGACATTCAAGTGAACCGCTTCAAGCATTACCGCCGGAATCTCGATTGGCGGGTTTGTCAATCTCCTTATTGTTTCCTCAGAGGTGTTTGCGTGAACCGTGGTGTAAACAGAGTGCCCTGTGTGCATTGCCTCAAACATCACTTCCGCTTCCCTCTGCCTCCTTACCTCTCCCACAATTATCCTGTCAGGGCGCATTCTCAAAGAGTTCACTAACAAGTCAATCATTTGCACTGCTCCTTTTCCCTCAGGATTCGGCTCCCTTGTAGTCATTGGCACCCAGTGCAGGAATTCGGGGAGCGCAATCTCGCGGGTGTCCTCGATTGATATGATCCTGTGGTTTGGCTGGATGAAAGGAAGGCATACGTTGAGAAATGAAGTTTTTCCGCTTGCCGTGCCCCCTGATAAAATGATGTTCAATTCAAACTGCATTGACAGCCAGATTAACGCCATCATTTCGCTGCTGACAGTGTTGTTCTTGATAAAGTCAGTAACGGTCCAGGGGTCTCTCCTGAATCGCCTTATTGTTATCGTGTTTCCCGCGCCCGAAATCGGGAAAAGCGTTGCGTTTGCCCTGTCGCCTGTTATGAGGTGCGCGTCAAGCAAAGGGTTAAGCGTGGTTATTTGTTTTCCGACTCTTCTCGCAATGATGCTTGCATAGTTCTGGGTTTCGGCCTCGCTTTCCACAGTAACGTTTGTTTTCAGCCAGCCGAATTCCTTGTGGTAAATCCAAAGGGGCTCCTTCGCGGAATTGATGACAATCTCTTCCAGATTCCCGTCAGACAAAAGGAATTCCACTTTTCCAAGGCCAAGCATGTCATTCAGTAGAACCGCAATCAGCGATATTTTTGATTTTTCATCGATTGCCGGCAATTCCCTTTGTATTATTTTCACTGCCTTTTCCCTGAATTTTCCCTTAAGCTCATCGATGAATTTCGGGTCAAGCATTTTATCCGTGCGGATGGAGCTGTCCACAAGCAGTTTTTGCTTTATGTTTTTCATCAGCGCCTCTGTTCCCTCCCCGAATTCAGGCAAATCAAGCCAGTATATTTTGACAAACTCGTTTTCCTTTTCCACAATCTTTACGTTCGCCTTCATTTCATCTATGATAAGGTCGTATTCCTTCAGGAGCCTGTCAGCCATCATCTTCCCCCCTTGGCCTTTTTCTTTGCGGCTTTTTTTTCCTCTTTTTTCTTCGAGAGTTCCTCTTTTCTTTTCGCCTCAAATCCCGCGGCCTCAATCATGGGAGAGCCAATCGCAGGATACCGCATTTCAATCAGCCCACTTTCCTCGAGTATTGCACAGCATTCATCGATTGTTTTCTTTTCTATTCCGAGTTCCAGGTTTAGCACCCGAACGCTTGTCTTCCCTTCCCCCTGCACTGCCGAAAGAACCCTGTCAAAGTCCGTAATAATCCTGTGCTTTTTAAGCTCGACCGCGATTGCTTTCACCTCTTCGGCTTTTGAAGCCGCGGGAGCGCCAATGGTTTTCAGCCCTTTAGGCGCTTCAGCAGGCAGCCCGCTTGCAAGTAGAACCCTTTTCTCCAGTTCCTCAAGATTTGGAAGCTCGTGCGCTTTAAGTATCACTTTCTTTGCCTCGATTTTTTTCACATGCTCTTGAATTTCCTTTTCCGGCACATTGTGTTTTTTTGCAAGCGCACTTACCTTTTTCTCCAGGTGCCTTAGCTTTTTTTCATCTATTTTAAATTTTTTCCCGTGCTTGACCAAGGGATGCTGTGCCTTGGCATGTGCCTTTGGCTTTGCCTTTTTTTTCTCCTCTTTTTTCTCGCGCCTTATTTTTGCGAGTATTCGCCTGAAAAAACCCTGCCTCTTCATTCAAAGCCACCCCCTGAAAATTCTCCCCTAAAATGATATGCATTTCCATTATTTAACATTTGCTGCTGCTATCTGGCTGTAAGGGCTTTCATTTCCAAGCCCGTCAACAGCTGTCAACACAAAATAATACTTTCCCGCATTCAAATCAAGCAGTTCAACTCCAGTCTCTGGCGCTTTGATTTCCTTCAAGAATGCATAGCTTATGTATGCCGAGTTTGCTTCAACGTTTCCATACAGCCTGTAAGCGGCGAGGTCGCTTTCCGTGTTCGCACTCCAGTAAACCCTTAACCCATTGACAACCGGAAACGCACCAAGGCCTGTAGGCGCGGCAGGCGCTAAATCCTCGTCAATCACTTCAACAATTCCTGCGGCTTCCGCTGAATCAAGCAAAGTGTTCCCGTCAAAAATTTCCGCGCGCGCGGAAAAAATTCCCCTGCCAAGCACAACTCCCCCAAAACCCTGGATTAAACCAGAATTAGGAGCCAAATCAGCATTTAACACAAAGTTTTTTTCCTTTTCCCACACATTGTTGCCTTTTTCATCAAAAATTTCCACCCTTAACCTGTACTCAGCGCCTTTTTTGGCGGTAATAGTGGTTTTATTCGCCAATTCCAGTTTTAGCGTAACTGCTCTCATTGGCTTTGTTTTTGCCGGCTCGGCGCTCAAGCCCTCAATTTTCAGCGCAATCGCTTTCGCAGAGCAATTCCCTCCCTGCCCACATTCCATTCCCTCTATGCAGCCGCACTCTCCGCACATCTCAATCAGCGCCCCATTCTCGCAGTAAAGCGGTTTTTTCCCCGAACATTTCCCGAAAGGCGTTTCGTCATTGCACTGCTTTTCCCTTGGCATTACCCGCACGATTATTTTTTTCCCTGCTTCCCTTGCATCAATGCCGATTGCCCTGATTTTCACCTGTTGCACGCCTATTTCCCCAAATGCAATTGCAGACTCAACAGTGCATTCAGTTTTTCCCGCGCAATCAAACGCATTCTCCTTTCCCGCAGCTTCAAATATTATTTTACTCACTCCGTTTTCGTTTTTCGCAGACGCACTGAGCAAAAAAGTTTCCCCCGCGCTCACGCTTTCTGGCGCGCCCAGCACGTCAACAGCCATTGCCTGAATTTCTTTTTTTTCCTCTTGCTGCGGCAAAATCATGAACGCTGCAAGTGCAACCAATGCAACCAGGAAAACAACCGCCAAAATTTTCCAGCCCATTTCATTCATCCCTGTTTTTTATCATTAGGTTGAAGTCGCGAATGCTTACACTGTAATTGAAGTCATTGAATTCAAACGCTTCCAGTTTTTTCCTGAACTCAATCCTTGAATGCACTTCAACTGCCTGCCCTGAATGCATTTCCCTTAACAGCTCCCCAAAAACAAGCTCAATCGGCTTTGAGCTGCAGGTGCCGCCAATGCATGAAACAGTTATGCTGTTCTCAAGCGCGGGGTCAAAATGCCAGGAAATGCTTTCGCTTCCATCAGGCAGGCAGCCGGAGCAATTGGTGTCGTCAATGTTCAGCGAGAAGTAGGGCAGCGAACTCGGCGGGTTAAATGAATCTGTTGGGCACACGGCCGCGCCGTTTGAAATGCATGAAACGGAATTGTAGTCCTCGCCGGCGCCGATGAAAATATTCAGGTCGGCCCTTTTCACATCAGCTGCTGCGCTGAAAGTTTTTGCAGCGCAATTCTTTTTTCCGAATTCAAAATTCAGGTCAAAGATTTTCACCTCAAGGCAGAAAGGCTGCACGATGAAGGAGGCATTTGAATCGGCGCCTCCCCAAAAGCTGTTCCTTATGCTGTTAACGTCAACGCTTAACCCGCTGAATGCGTTTGCATAATTTTTATCCGAAACAAAAAGCAGGTAAACGTTCACCGCGTCAAAGAATGAAATCACACGCGCCTCGCTTAACGGCAGCATGTGCGAAAGCACCAATGCATTCCCGTCAACTTCGTAATCAAACGGAAGCGCCCTTTCCTGTATTTCTTTTGCCTTTCCATCCCTTTCAAGTGCTGTCGCGGAAGAGCCTATTTCCATGAATTTTTCATTCACAAGCTTCACGGAATTCATCTGCGCGTTTTTCTGCGCGTTCATTGACTCCATTGAAGTGCCGATTCCGCTCAAGCCAAGCACAGCGAGAGCCAAAAGCATTGCCGTGAAAGAAAAAATTATTCCCCTGCGGTTCATTTTTCCCACACCCTGTACTCAAGCTCTATTATCTGCGTTGCGGGAACCGAATAGCAGTTTACGGCATCAGTGTTGTTGCCTGGGCATTCGCTTACTGCGTTGCCGTCATTCACAGTTATGTAGATGACGCCCTGTTGTGAGATGCTTACCGGCGAAAATAGCTGCACTGTCTGCGTGCATCCCTCGTCGTTTTTTCCACACAGGAATCCCACGGTTTGTTTTCCAAGCGGCAAGCCGTCTATTGCGCCCAAATGAAAATTCAAATCTGTTTCCCCTGAGTTTAGGTCGCCGATGTTTGCAACGTTCACGTCCAATTCAACCAAATTTTCCCCCAATAGCCTTGCCCCGTATGCGTTTACAGTCAAATCCCTGTTTAGGAATGAGACTGTTCGCGAGGCATTGAAGTCAATCACATGGACTCCATTTGAGTCTGTGTAGGTGAAGAATGCCCCGGGGCCCGGAAAGCTCAATGCATCTACTCCGCAGTTTGCAATGTGGTCGCAGGGAAAATTCAGCACATAGCTTCCTGTCCAGGGCCTTCCCGGCAGGATGCTTCCCGCGTTGAAAAGCATGTTCCCGTCAACGATTGTTGCTCCACCCATGTCCACTACTGTTGCCCCGCTGATGACTGGCACCGATACATTGGCATCGTTTGCGCTTTCCTGTATCTGCAGGGCAATCAGCCGGTATATGTGCTGCAAGGTGTTGGCATCCGCGGCAAAGTAATAGTTTCCGTCTGTTATGTTTGCGATGTTCTGCATTTCACCCTCATCAACCGAGGAACTGAATCCAATAGTGTAAATCACTATGTTATCCGCTGCCGCCTGCTGTGCTGCAGTCGTCGATGACATTCCGTAATTTGTGCCGCCGTCCGAAAGCAGCACCTCGAATTTTTTCGCGTAAGGGTTTGACCTGCTTGAGGTCAGCTCGTTGTTTGCAACATTTATTCCATCACCTGTCGCGGTTGAGCCGTTTGCAACAAGCGCATCAATTGATGACTTTATCACAATCCTGTTCTCGTCGCTTGCATGCATTAGCTGCCTGTTAAGCGTTGCGGTTGTTGAGTATGATGCAAGGCCTAACTGGTCCGCGAACTGCCATGCATTGTAATCAACAAAAGAATCCGCGGAAACCTGTGCATAGTTTAGCCGGTTGTAAAAGGTGTTTGCGTCAATTATTTCAAGGCCGCTGCTGCCCGCTGCCATGAACGCGTAATTCCGGTCAATGAATACTCCGTTGTGGCTGTTTTCCGTGTCAACTGTCTTTACAAGCTGTGGGTTTGAGGGGTTTGAAATGTCTATTTTTCTCGCGCCCGCGCTTCCATCTGCGATGTATGCGTACTGGTTTTCAACAAACACGCCATATGTCCTTCCGCTTGTGTTGTAGCTTCCGATTGATGACAGGCTGCTTTTGTTTGTTACGTCAATTATCCTAAGCCCGCCGTCGTAATCCGCAAGGTACGCTGTGTCCCCTATAACCCTTACTCCCCTTGCGCTTCCTGAAGAGTTGTATGTTCCGCGCGCTTGCGGTGATGCCTGTGTGTTGACGTCAAAAATCCTTAATCCCGCGCTTCCATCCGCAACGTACGCGTAATTGTTGTCCACGAATACTCCATAAGAGTATCCCCCTGTATTGTAGCTTCCAACAGAAGCCGGGCTGCTTTTGTTTGTCACATTAACAATTATCAGCCCCCTGTCGTAGTCCGCAAGATATGCAAGGTTTCCTGAAACAAATACGTCCATTGCGGTTCCCGATGAATTGTATGTTCCCACAAGCGTTGGCGCTGACTTGCTTGAAATGTCCACTATCCTTAATCCCGCGCGTCCATCCGCAACATATGCGTAATTTCCCTGCACAAACACGCCGTAGGCTGTGCCGCTTGTGTTGTATGTTCCTGCAAGCGCTGGCTGAAGCGGTTCGTTCACGTCAATTATTCTCAAGCCCCCGCTTCCATCCGCCAAGTAAGCGTAATTGTTGTCCACGAATACTGCATTGCCTGTTCCTGAGGTGTCAAGGCTTGTGAGCGGCCAGCCCATGCTTCCGCTCCTGTCAAGAATGAGCATTATGTCAACAGGATTCCTTATGTTGTCCGGAACAGATGCCATCAGTGTAACAGTTACATCCATTCCGCACTCTATTGCATCTTCTGTGCTCACGAATACGTTGAAGTCAACGCGCGCCCCAATATCTTCATCGAAAAAGATTGCTTCAGGGGAAGTGATTGCATTCCATGGCTTTTCGTTTTTCTTCGCGAATCCCGCATAATTCAGTTCGCAGTCGCTTGGCGGCTGTTTTCTGAGGAAAATTTTTTTTCCGGAGATTATGTTTTTTCCGCTTGGCTGCGCGCTTCCCACGCTTGCGGCTGCGCTTGGCGTGCCTGAAAAGCATTCGCTGAACTGCTGGTTTTGCCTGCATCTCCCGATGTTTGCATCATACACTTTTATCCAAACATTCAGGTCAAGGTTTTCCGGAAGAAGCAGCAGTGCCCTCTGCTGTATGTTTTGCGCTGCCAAGGCCGCGCCGTTCGCGTCAATTTCCTCAAGCAGGAAACCGCTTTTTTCCAGCACATTGAATGTGTCTGCTGTTGCCTGCCTTTGCCAGCTTTCCGCTGAAAGATTTTTTTCGGTTGCGTTTGCGCCGATTACCGCCAGCACACTTACAAGGATGATTACCGCTATTGTCGCGTCAAGCGAGAATGCAAATGCTTTTTCACTTTGCCCTGTAGACCTTAATTGTGGCAACAGCCTCGCCTCCCTTGTAAGTTACCGCCCTTTTGATTGAAACAATTGTCGCATCCGCAATAGGGGGAAGCCCGGCGAAAACATATTCGCCGCTTAATGCGTTTACGTCGAAAAAGAAATCATAGGGGTTTATTTCAAGCAGTGTTCTTGCGCCGTCATATCCGAAGTTTTTTAACGCGTTCAGCTTTTTTTCATCCACTTCAAGCCTTTTTTCAGCCAAGCCGATTTCCTGCACTTGTGCAGCGGGAATTCCCTCCCAGTTTTCCGGGTTTCCATTTCCTTCAACCAGCTGCATTAACGCGCCTTCAGCCCTTGAATGGATTTCGTTCAGTTCAACTTTTTCATTTATTGCTCCGACATTTTCCTCGCCGATGCCCAAAAGCGTGAAAACAATTATTGCAAAAATTATTGTGGCAATGACTAGGTCGACTGCTATTGCCTGGCCTTTGCTGTTAAATGTTTTCAAGCTTTACCACTCCGTTTTCATCGTATACCCTGACGCTTCCGGCTGAAAGGATTGCGTCATAGGCTTCACCGAAATAATGGCAATAGCTTTCACCGACAGTTACCGAACCGCTTGAAACTGTTGCGGTGTTTCCCATCCAAATGGTCATTTGTTCCCTTCCTTCGCCTAGTGTGAAAAGGCTTATTGTTTCCGAAATTTTTTTGCATTCGTTCTGGTTTTCAGTTGTCTGCTCAATGTAATCTTTCTGTGCGTTCAGGTCAGAAACAGTGATTCCTATGACTATCAACAACAGCACCACGAAGGCAATTGCACCGATTGCCTCTGTTGAAATCTGCGCCTTTCCATTCATGAAACCACGATCAGTTGCGCGTTCCCGTCAATTATTTCAATTTTGACTTCATGCTGCCCTTCTGCTGAAGGAAGCGTGACAGGCGTTATCCTTGCATTTGTATATGCCACAAAATCCGAGTTTCCGGCTGAAGTGCTGACTGTAAAGCTGACTGTCGAGCCCATTGCGCTTGCGGATATCACGCCGTTCGGAAGCTCGAATGACGCGAAAACAGTGTTCCCTTCCCCGAAACTGTTGACGCCGTCGATTGAGTCCCCGATTTTTTTGGCTGCCTTTGAAACCTTGTCATATTTCACGTTTTCCGCGAGTGTAGTATAAGAATATGCTGAGAGGATTCCTGCCACAAGCAAAATGAATGCAATCACCAGCATGTATTCCACTCCGGCTTGGCCTTTTTTTCCAATCATTTTTTCACCTTCTTTTTTTTCATCCAATTCATGAAGCGCATATCTCCCTGCACGCGTCAAGCTCAAATGTTCCTGCTGCAAGGCAGTTGCTGACGCATTCAGCGAATTCAGCTTCCTCGTTCGAGCAGTAGCCGTTGCAGCAGCCGTCCTTGAATTCCCCCAAACAGTCGTCCTGCAGGCAAACCACTCCAACTATTTCCGCATTGAAATCGCATGGAGTTATTTCAGGCGGTTCTGTTTGCGTGATTCCACTGCCTCCGTTGTTTACAGCATTCTCATCCTTAACCCCAATAACTTTTCCCGCGTTTTCATCAACAGGCTGGTTTTCCTCGCCCCCAACATCAATGCAGCCTTCCGCAACACAGCAGTTTTCCTGCTTTGCCTCAATCTCAAACCCGCTTATGCATTTGCTTCCCTCGCCGCACTCTATTCCATTGAATGCATTGCAGTCGTAAAGGCTTGCATCAGTTTGCCTCTCCCAGGCATTTTCTTTCACAATTTCTTCGCAAACGCACGCAGCCGAGCATTTTTCTCCCTCGGCGCAGCCTAGCACTCCATCGCATTGCTCTAACAGCTCTATGGCTCCGTTGCCGCAGATTGCCTGGCGTTTCTTCTCCAACAGCAGATAAGCCGCGGCAAAAAGAATGATTGCAATGCAAATGATTAACGCGTACTTTGCGTTTTTATCCATTGGAGAGCCTCTATAATAAAACGACTTCAACCTATAAAAAGAGTGCTATGCGGTTTTTCAAAGCGGCATTTTAACTCAATTTTTTCATTAATGCAATTTATTTTTCAAGCCCATCTCTTTCTCTCTTAAGCTTGCCGAGCTGTTCAATTAATTGCCTTTTTCTACTGCCCAATGCGCTGTTAATTGCTATTGTAGTTTTAAATATTTGTGCATCTAGCTCTTCACGGCTTTTCCTTATTTTAACTTTCTTAGGACCTGCGGCTTTTCTTCCGGCAAGTTCTTCCGCGGGAATTTTTGCGCGTAATTTTTGTATTTCCGCCATAATCGCGTCAGCCTTTTGCCTGATTGCAGGTCCGGCGTAAGGGTGGCTTAACTGTTTTTCAAATGCCGCCAATCGGCTTTCGAGTACCTGTAAATGGTTTATTTCCCGCGAATAATCTCCTCTGGGTCGTACGTCCGGTAAATCGCCTTTTCTTGTAGGCCTTGTTCTGGACTCCCCCTTATTATACATTGGGTTGTCCATCAAGCCTCCCTCACTACTCCTTTCAGGCATTCTGAATCCGCCCCTGCCTTTCCCAAACGCACCCTGTGTTCTTCCTCGCTGCCCGTGCCCTCCTTTTGCCATAACTTTTTCCCTTTAAATGTAAGGCTTGCACTTAATTTAAACCAATCCCCTTTTCCCGCTTTTTTTCGTTTTTTGCCTTAATCCGTTTGGTTTTTCTTCTTTTTCCTGCAGATTATTTTAGTTATGGCGAAGTCCCTGCCTTTTGAGGCTTTGAGGAAGACCTCTGCCGAGCAATCCCTCCTTAGGACCCTTGAAGCGCTTCAATCTGAACTTTCCGAAAACGTTTCCTTTGACAGGAAAATCGAATTGGAGGAACAAATCGCTTTGCTCAAGCAGCAGTTGTCCCATGTTTCCTCCCCTTCCATTGAACTTCTTGTGGAGCGCAACACGGAGCTGAAAAACAACTGCTCTTTGCTTGAATCGGAATTGGATGATGTTAAGCAGAAGTACTCTGAGCTCCGCAAGCGCTACGGCTCAATTTCAGCAATTGGCCCAAGTGAAGAAGACCACTCAGTTAAATTCAGGCTTTACCGAATCCTTCTTGAAAAATACACTGGCCTGATAAACGAATCCGAAAAAAAAACAGTCGGCGAGCTGAAGGCGCTTGTTGACGGCCAGGACCTTTCCGTTCAGTCACTTGTGAACGACTTCAAGCCCGAGAATTATTCCTTTGAAAAAAATTTTCTGCAGTCAGCGGAACAGGTATTCGATTTCATTGTTTCAAACATTTCATTTGTTGACGCGGAACTGGAAATAAATTTCTGGCTTTCACCCTCTGAAATCCTCACGGAAAAACTCGGCGACGACGAAGACCTGTCAGTCTTATTGTGTTCTTGCCTTATGGCTTTGGGTGACAGGAAAGCGGAAGTGATTATCGCGGAGCTTGACAACCTTTCCACGCACGCAGTGGTTTCAACTGAACTAGGGGGCAAATTTTTCCTATTGGACCCCTCGCAGAAAAAGCCGTTCAATGAATTCTCCGGGGAAAAAAAGGACGTTTTGAAAAAATATTCCTTCAGGGGCGCGAAAATAAAGCGCTTCCTCTACAAGTTCAACCGCGACAGCTATGAGCAGTTCATTGAGTGAAATGATTCATTCAATAAGCCGACCCAGCATATTTTTAATTATCTGCTTTATTTCCTGTGCCCTTTCATGGTTCAGCGATACATGAAGGCCATAACCTGTCGGCTTCCTTAAAATCAGCCCTTCCTTAATCAGCGTTTCCGCCAATTCTTTCACCTTTCCATGCTCGCGCGGTTTGAATCCCATTTTCAGGTTGTCAAATGCCGTGTGCGAGTGCCCCCATTTCCTTTTCCTCGCAAGCCTGAAAAGGATTTTTGCGCGCAAAAAGGCATCGGAAGAGAGGTCCATAATAATGGACTTTCAAAGTATTAATTTATAAACTGTTCTAATTTCATTCTTTTTATGCCTGACGAATCAAACCTCGTGAAATTTTTTGGCGCTTCGCCTTTCATTAAAATAGTGGATGCGTTCATTGACAATGTTGGCTCGGATTTTTCCAAAAAAGAGATTCAAGAGCTTTCCTGCATAAGCAAGGGCGCGCTTTTCGCGCACTGGGGCAAATTGGAGGAAAGCGGCATTGTAAAGCAGACGCGCGCTTTCGGCAACACGCGCCTTTACACAGTCAACCTTGAAAGCCCTGTTGTAAAAAACATCATCAACCTGGAAATCGGGTTAATTGAGGCGACTTCGCCGAAACAGAAAGTTGTTGCAATTGCGGCAGCAAAAAAGCAGAAGAAAAATAGGCGTTAACGCTCACCACTCAACCACCGCGCCCCCTGCACTCCATCCCGCGCCGAATCCAACGCACAAAAGCAAATCGCCTTTCTTAACCTTTCCGATTCTTTCCGCTTCCTCTATTGCAAGCGGAATTGACGCAGCGGCGGTGTTGCCGTATTTTTGCATGTTCAAATGCGTTTTCTCCATTCCCAAGCCAAGCTCTTTCATTCCATCCCTTATGATGTTGATGTTTGCCTGGTGCGGGAAAACCCAGTCAATGTCCTTTAATCCGATTCCTGCTTTTTTCACGGTTTTTCTCGCTGTTTCAGGGAAAAGCTTTACCGCGAATTCATACACGTCCTTTCCGTTCATCCGCAAAAATTTTTCATTCTCGGGAACGTGCAGCACGCCGCTTCCCCCGCCGTCAGCAGTTAAGTGTGTTGCAAGCACTTTTTCTTTTTTCGAATGGCTTACAATCGTTGCGGTTCCTGCGTCCCCGAAAACCGGGCATACAACCCTGTCACTCCAGTCAACTATTTTGCTCATTGTTTCCGTTGCAACCAGCGCAATGTTTTTGTATTCCCCTCCCGAAACCATTCTTGCAGCGGAATCCAATCCATAAACAAAGCCTGAGCACGCAGCGCTCACATCAAATGCAGGCACTCCCTTTAATCCAAGTTTTCCCTGGATTATGCACGCAGTGCTCGGCGAGGGCTTTTCAGGAGTCATTGTCGCGCAGACAATCGCGTCAATTTCTTTCAGCGTGATTCCCGCTTTCTCTGCTGCTTTTTTCAGCGCTTCCGCGCCCAAATCAGAATTCTTTTCACCGCCTTCAATAACCCTTCTCTTTTGCACGCCGAACCTTTCCCTGATGAATTTGTCAGAGGTGTCAATGCCCTTTATTGCAATTACTTCCTCGTTGTCCAATTCCTTCCCGGGCAAATGCGCCCCGATGCCTTTTATTTCCGAAAACATTTTTCCACAACAATTTTTTTCACGGAAACCCACTTATAATTATCGCTTCCCATTCATTTCATGATCCGCCTTTCAGAGCCGTTTTTCGATTCAAGGGAAGCAAAGGCAGTCGCACGCGTGCTGAAAAGCCGTTACATCATCTCCGGCCCTAAAACAAGGGAATTCGAAAAAAAATTCTCAAGCTTTATCGGCACGCGCTTTGCCTTGGGAACCGATTCATGCACTTCCGCGCTGCATTTATCGCTTGAAGCCCGGGGCGTTAAAGGCTCAGAGGTGATAACCACTCCAATGACTTTTGTTTCAACTGCGCACGCGATTATTTTTGCGGGTGCAAAGCCTGTTTTCGCTGACGTTGAGCCCGGCACATTAAACCTTTCCCCTTCCGCGGTTGAGGAAAAAATTTCCCCCCGCACAAAGGCGATTCTTTTGGTGCATTACCGCGGCCACTGCTGCGAGATGAATGAATTCAAAAAAATCGCAAAGCGCAATGGAATTCCATTGGTTGAGGACTGCGCGCACGCCACCGGCGCAGAGTTCCGTGGAAAAAAAGCAGGTTCTTTTGGCGCGGCTTCCTGTTTTTCTTTTCGCGGCGGAAAAAACATTTCAGCCGGCGATGCAGGGGCAATATGCTTCAGCCGCGCTTCGCTAAAGCCTGCGCTTGAACGGCTTCGCTTTCTGGGCGTTGAGCGCGAAAAGGATTTTTTATCTTACAATGTGAAGCAGTTAGGCTTCAAGGCTCAGATGAACGACATTGACGCCTCAATCTGCTTAGAGCAGCTGAAAAAGCTCAAATTCATGAACAAAAGGCGCGCGGAAATAGCGCGCCAATACGATGAGGCTTTTTCTTCGCTTGGCTGGCTTGAACCATTGGAGCAGAGAAAACACGTTAAAAGTTCAAATTACTGTTACACTTTAAAGGTTTTGAACGGAAAGCGCGATGCATTATCCGAATTCCTGCGCTCCAAGGAAATAGAATCCACTGTTTACTACAAGCCCCTGCCGCTTTTCTCTTTTTACAAAAAATTTCCGCACGCAAACCTTCCTGTGGCAATGCGCGAATGGAAGCGCATTCTCTCGCTTCCCCTGCACCCCGCCCTTTCCGCTGCCGAGGTTTCACGCGTTATTAATGCAGTTAAGCTTTTCGGGAAAAAATTCCATTAAGCATGAACCAAAAATTTGTCTCAGTCGTTCTTCCCTGCCTTAACGAACAGCCAACCATTTCCCGCTGCATTGAGAAAATAAAATCCGTTTTACGGGCCAATGCAATCAACGGCGAAATCATTGTCGTGGACAACGGCTCAAATGATGGCTCGGCTGAAATAGCGCGCGCTTTGGGCGTCAAGGTTTTGCACCAGAACGTGCGCGGCTACGGCGCGGCATATCTCCTTGGCTTCAATGAAGCGAAAGGTGAAACAATTGTGATGGCCGACTCAGACGGCACTTACGATTTTTCCGAAATTCCATCGCTTCTCTCGCCAATTGACTCCGGCTCTGCTGATTTTGTAATCGGCTCGCGCTTCAAGGGAAAAATTGCGCCAGGCGCAATGAAGCCCCTGCACCAATTCATTGGCAACCCTTTGCTCACATTTGTTTTCAATCTTTTTTTTTCCTCTTCACTTTCCGACACCCACTCCGGCTTCCGCGCGTTCAAAAAGTCTTTTCTGGAGAAAGCCGAGTTCAGGCAGTTGGGAATGCAGTTCGCATTGGAAATGCTTGTGAATGCTAAAAAGCAAAAACTTGAAATCTCAGAGGTTCCAATCACTTATTCCGCGCGTTCAGGGGTTTCAAAAATGAATTCCTTGCGGGACGGCTTAAAGCATTTTTTCTTTATTTTGGGGGCGCGCTTTTCATGAAAATCGCATTCATTTACGACCTCGCATATCCCTTTGTTGTGGGGGGCGGGGAATTGCGCAACTATGAAATCGGAAAACGCCTTGCAGCACAAGGGCACGAGATTCATTTTTTTTCATCCAAGTGCTGGCAAGGCGAAAAAGACCTTTTTCTTGACGGCATCAATTATCATGGCATCTGCTCTTACCGCGGAATTTACAATTTTTCCGGGAAAAGGACAATTGTGGAGCCGTTAAAATTTTCCCTCGCACTCCGCAGCGCACTTAATGGAAAAAAGTTTGACGTGATTGACTGCAATGCCTTTCCATTCCTTCCCTTTTTTCCCGCGAAACGCTTTGCGGATAAGAATTCAGTTCCTCTTGCCGTGATGTGGCAGGAGGTCTGGGGCCTGCGATACTGGCTCAGCTATCTCGGCCCGGCTGGCTTTGCCGGATCCGCAACGGAAAGGCTTGCAGCGGCTTTCTCGGAACACAACATGGCCGGCTCAAAACGCGTTGCATCGAATCTTTCCACTCTCGGAATTCCCCCTGAAAAAATCGAGCTTATGGAGAACGGATTTGACTTCACGGCGGTAAAAGAGGCATTGCCTTCCGGCAAAGGCGCTGACCTGGTTTTTTTCGGCCGCCTTGCGAAGCACAAAAACCTTGATTTGCTTTTGAAAGCAGTAGCCATACTGAAAGAAAAAGGGATAACGCAGACCGCGGCGATAATAGGCAATGGCCCTGAAAAGGAAAAACTGGTGAAACTCGCATCTTCCCTAAACATTTCCAACAGTGTTTCCTTTCTTGATTTTTTTCCAGAAAAGCTGCAGTTGTTCTCTTTCCTTAAATCCTGCGGTGTTTCAGTTCTTCCTTCAACTCGCGAGGGCTTCAGCATTTCCTCGCTTGAATCCCTTGCCTGTGGGCTGCCGCTGATAACTGTTGCTCACGCTGGCAATGCTGCCTCTGATTTGGTGCGCGAAGGCGAAAACGGCTTTGTTGTCCCTTTAACCGCTGAAGCGATTGCGGAAAAAATTTCCCTGCTCGCGGAAGACAGCGCCTTGAGGAAAAGGCTTTCAATAAGCGCTTCCTCTGGCCTGGAAGAATTTGATTGGGGCAAAATTTCCCAGAAAACACTTTCCTTTTACGAAAAAATTTTGGGTGAAAACTGAATGCCTGAAAAAGCGCCTTTTTTCAGCGTGGTGATTCCCTCAAAGGACCGCGCCGAGCTTCTCTTCAACTGCCTTTCATCGCTTGAAAGGCAAAGCATTCCTCCAAATGAATTTGAAGTGATTGTTGTTGATGACGGCTCAAGAAAACCATTGCATGAATCCCTTGCCTCTTTTTCACCGCGCTTTTCCCTGGCTTTTCTCAGGCAGGAAAACAAGGGGCCCGCGGCAGCGCGCAACGCGGGCGCTGCAGCCGCAAAAGGGAAAATTCTCGCGTTCATTGATGACGACTGCACTGCGGATTCTGAATGGCTTTCCTCCGCAAAAAAAATCTTTTTGAAAGAAAAAGTTGACATCGTTGAGGGCGCTACAAAAATTGCTTCTCCCGAAAAAGTCTGCGCAATTTCCTTCCAGTGCGAGAACCTTTCAGGCGGAAACTTTCTTACCTGCAATATTTTTTATTCAAAGCCCTGCTTTGATTCGCTTGGGGGCTTTGACCCTGTTTTTTCCTCTCCGATGTGCGAGGACACTGACCTTGCCTGGCGTGCAAAAGAAAAAAAATTCATCATAAAATTTTCCCCCGGCTCGCTTGTTTTCCATTCCGTTATTCCCTCCAATGCATTCTCATTCCTTTCAAAGCGCCTTAACCTGAAAACCTCTTACTGGAATGTTTTGCTCGCGGCAAAACACCCTTTAGTTTATGCAAAGGAGCGCGCTTTCCTTGGCTTATTCAACCCTGTTCTAGTGCCGAATTACCCCTTTTATTTTTCCCTTGCATTTTTTCTTTTTTTCCCTTACCCGTTTTTTTTAAGGGCATTGGTTTTGCTTGCATTCTACTCTCTCTCGGTTTTTCTTAACACTAGGCTCAAGCAGGGCGCTTCTATGAAAAGAGTTTTTTTCCATCCCTTTTCACTTGCCTCGTCTTTTTTCGTGGTTTGGCTTGTCGCCTTTGCAGAGCTTTTTTTCACTTTTTTGGCTGCCATTAAATTCAGGAGAGTGCTTTTTTGACAGTGGACCCGCTTGTTTCATTCGTTGTCGTTAACCTTAATGGCATTGGACGGATTGGCAAATGCCTTGAAGCGATTCAAGCGCAGTCATTCAGTGATTTTGAAGTAATTGCTGTGGACAACGGCTCAAGCGACGGCTCTGCTGAATTCATTGAAAAAAATTTTCCATCAGCCAGGCTCATAAAAAACAAATCAAATCTGGGTTTCTGCGCTGCAAACAACCAGGCAATCGCGGCATCCAAAGGCGAATTCATTGCAACAGTTAACAACGACGTTGTGCTGCATAAAGATTATCTTAGGCATATGCTTAATGCGGCAGGGTCAGATGAACGCATTGGAATGGTTTCATGCACGCGTTTTTTTTCTTCAGGAAAAATTGAGTGTGTTGGCCTTGAATTGCTCCGTGGCTTCAGGCTTGTTCCAACGTATGATGCCTCAAAGGTTTTCTGCCCTGATGACGGCGCGTGCCTGTGGCGCAAAAAAATGCTTGAAGAAATAAGCGTTTCAGGCGAAATCTATGACAATGATTTTTTCATTTACCACGAGGACTGCGACATCGGCTTGAGGGCAAGGCGCTTGGGCTGGCGCTGTGCTTTTGCAGAAAAAGCGGTTGCGGTCCATGAAGGGTCTGCAACAACGCGCGGAATGGGGTCAATGCGCCCCTTTCTTATTTCAAGGAACAGCCTTCTTGTTATTTTCAAGAATTTGCGCGCGGGGGAATTTTTTTCAAGGCTGCCGTTCATTTTGGCTGATTTTTTTTCAGAGTTGGCTGGAAACTTTTACTTTGGGGAAGGCATTCCATTCATCAAGGGAAAATTTTCCGCGCTTCCATTGCTGCCGAAAATGCTGAAAAAAAGAAAAGCGTTTTTTGAAAAAGTTAAATCCGCGGGGAAATGATTTATGGAAAAAAATTTTTCAGTAAGGCTTTTGGCTTCAATAAGCGAACTGGAAAGTAAAGAGCTTAACCCTTTAAGCGATTCCCTTTTTTTTTCATTTGAATGGTTCAAGGCAATAGAGGAAGCGGCGTGCCTTCCAGCCAAGCCAATGCATGCCGCGGTTTTCTCAGGCAAAACCCTTGCCGCGTTCCTTCCCTGCTATGAAATGCATGGCGCGGAATTCATTCCCTTTTCAAAAACACTCGGAACCCTTTCCCCTTTTTTCCGCTTTCTCGGATTCAAAGACAACTCTTACTTAAGCGTTTTTTCCCCTTACTGCCTTGAATCGCGATTCTTGGTCAACTCGGCATTTTCGGCAGACCGTGAAAAACTTTTTTCCCTTGCGCTTGAAGCAATTAAGGAAAAGGCACGCAAAAAAAACCAGTTCATTGCAGCGCCTTATGTTTCAGGTAAAGGCGCTCTGCTTGAATCCCTGCTTTCAAATAACGGCTTTTATTCAAAGGGAGCATTTGACTGCGCTGAGATAGACTGCAGTGCGGCTTCTTTTGATGCGTTTCTTTCAAGCCTTTCTAAAAATCGCAGGCAGAAAGTAATAAAGGAGATGAATGCAAACAAGGCCTCTGGAACAAGGTTCTTTTCTTCCATTTCCTTCGAGGGCAGCGGCCTGCTTTCATCACTCGCGGACAACACATTCTTTAAGCACAACGGCTGCAAAAGCCCCTTCACTGAATCATTTTTCCGTTCAATACAGGGAAACATGGGGGAAAAAGCGCGTTTCTTTTTGGCTGAAAAAAACGGCTCGATTTTGTGTTTTTCGCTTTATTTCGCAGGGAACAGGGAGCTCACCTTTTTTTCAAGCGGCTCCGGGGCTTTGCCTGGCGGAAACTTCGCTTTTTTCGAGACAAGCTATTATGCGCCGCTTCGCTTTGCGTTCGACAACGGCTTTAGCAAACTAAATTTGCTTTCATCAGACATTGAAACAAAAAAACTGCGGGGCGCAAAAACAACGCAGAGGAAAACAATGCTTTTTTCAGGCAGCGGTTTGAAGGATTTTTTTCTCAGGGCGCTTCTGTTTTCCGCAGAACTGCGCTCACGTATTCAATTTCGCCTTTAACCAGTGCTTCATGCATTGGCGTGCCCTTTATTCCCGCAAACAGCACGAAAGGCTTTCTCAGCCGCTTTGGCACAAGCCTTTCAATCAGCGCCTGTTTCCTTTCGCTGTCAAGTTCAATCGCTTTGGCTACATTCTCTGTTATCATTTCCTGTTTTTCAAATTCAAATCCCGCGCGCTCCATTTGCGCGTGCAGTTTTTTCAATTCATTTTTTCCCCTGAAATCAGCGAACAAAAAGCACCCATCTTGCTTCAGCACCCTGTTAACTTCCCTGAGAAATTTTTCCATTGACGCATAGCCGTGCGATGATTCAACGCTTAGAACCGAATCAAAAGAGCTGTTTGCAAAGCTTAATTTCTGCGCGTCCTCCCTTTCAAATGAAAGCCCTTTAATTTCATAATTTTTTTTGCAGAAATCAATTGCCTCTTTGCAAAGGTCTGCTGCAACCATTTTTTTTGGCATGAATTTTTTCATTGTGTATGCTGCGCCTCCGCCCCTTCCGCAGCCAATCTCCAAAACATCAAGCCCACAAAGTTTTGCGTTGCCTGCAACGCGATTGTACAGCAGCTCTCCGTAGCTTTCATGTTCTCCTTTTTTTTCCACGGGCATTCCTTTTTCCGCGCCGATGCCTGCATAGCCTAGGTTCATGAAGGTAACCTGCCCTTCACGGTCAAGCCTTGAAAGATAACCGTACCATTTTTTTCTCAGCAATGGCTTGGAGTAAATCCAGGAAGCCATAGTGTCAATGATTTTTGCGCACATTTTTTCACCTTAAACCTGGTTGCTGTCCCCGAGGTTAATGAACCAGTCATCTGCGCTTATTTCCCTTTCAATTCCGCCTGTTTTAATGAAAGAAAAATAGGCGTCTGTTTTTGTTTCAATGAAACTTGCTTTCTTCAGTCTTTCCTTTAGCGCATCGTCAAGCGTGTAAAAGAAAGCCGCTTCACACCCTTTTCCCGCGAGATATTCAAGCGCATGCGAGAGAAGTTTTTCCCCTGCTTTTTTGCCTGTTGCAGCGAGGTCAGCAAAGTTCCCTGTTTTTCCGTCCTGTGCGAAAACAATGTACCCTTCCATTGCGCCCGCATTTTCCAAAGAAAACGCTTCGTATTTCTTCACTCCGCCGAAATACCTCCAGTTGAGAAAATCCTTTTTCCTTTCAGCAATTATTTTTTTCCCGCTTTTGGTTTTTTCCCACAGCACATCAGCCCGTTCATCAAATTTTTCAATTTTTTTTATTTCCTCGCCTTCTTCAAGCGCTGCTTTTTTCAGCGGAAAAAAAACTTTAAACAGCACATCCCCCAAAGGCTTCATAAGCCTGGTGAAACTTTTGTTTCTGGAAATTTTTCCCAAAATTGCGGTTGAATCCAATGGCTTAACCAGCCTATAAAGCGGCTTGTGCCTGAAGCCCTGCTGATTTTTTATCCTCTCAAAGTGTGCCTTGTTGGGAAAAAGAAAGTAGACTTCGGTTTTGCCTGAAACCTCTTCCATGAATTTTTCAAAGAAAGGCCTTGATTGCCCTTTTCCCCTCGCATTGGCTGCAAGCGCGCCGTCCATTCCCTGTAAAAATTTTTTCCTTTCACCGAAAAAACTGAATGCCAGGGGAATTGCCGCGGCGTGCCCTACTGTTTCGTTGTGGCTTTCCTTCAACAGCCTTATCTCAGGCTTTCCCGCTGGATTTTCCAAATACTGCCATTCAAAGTAGCCCTTCTCCCTTTTCCCTTTAAACGCTTCATTTATTAGCCGGTTTATTCCTTTCCCGTCTCCTTTTTCGTAGCGGCAATAACTGTAACCTTCTTTCAGGCTTCCCATAAGCTGAGATTCGTGCATTCTTATTAAAAGAATTTTTGGGCGCAAGTTTAATTATGGCTGGAGAAAGCACTTCGCATATTCTGTCGCTTGAGCAGCTGAAGCCCCGCCAAAAATTTTCCCTGAAGAAAAAGGTCAGCGAAAGCGGGGTAAGGCGTTACGCGGAATTAAGCCGTGATTTCAACAGGCTGCATTTGGATGAAGCTTATTGCTCCAAAACAATTTTTCGCTCAAGAATCCTTCACGGAATGCATTTGCTTGGCATTGCGGCAAGCGCGTATCCGCTTAACGGCGTAAACTCAGTTGCCTTAAGCTATGAGGCGAATTTTTTGAAACCCGCAAGGATTGATGATGAGCTGTTAATCACCCGTGAAATTGTTTCAGTTGACCTTGAAAAAAGGCGCTTCAGTGACAAAACAGAGATAAGAAATAGCAGGGGCGAACTGCTGGTTTCGATTTCTTCCACTGAAAAGCTGTTAAGCGATCTGATGGTGAAATGAATGAATGCGGAAATTCCTTTTGATGAGCTCAAGATAGGGCAAACCGCTTCAACCACCCGCACTTTCACTGAAAAGGATGTGCGTGAATCAAACCGCCTTCTAGGCGACAGCAACCCGATCCATAATGACTTGGCTTTTGCCAAAAAAACAATTTTCCGGGAAACGATTGTGCCCGGAGCTCTTCTAATTGCATTGTTAAGCGACCTTGCTTCCTCAAAGCTCCCCGGTTCAGGCTATGTTTACATGAAGCAAAAGGTCAGGTTCTTAAAGCCGGTTAAGGCAGGCGACACAATCACCGCGACAATTGAGTGCATTGAAAAGATAGGGAAAAAAAGGATTGCTGTTTTTTCAACAGAATTCAGGAACCAGTTTGGGGAAACTGTTCTTGTGGAAACTTCAACCGACAAGTTCATCGGCTGATTATTTTTTCAAAAGCTCCGCGGCCCTTTTTCCAAGCGCTTTCGCGCCTTCAACCGCATAATTGTCTTTTTTCACGAAATGCATCAGGCCGTCGTCCCTTTGCTGTGAGCCGATTACAAAAGGCCCCATTGAATAAGGCTTCAAGGGGTCTTCGAATGCAGCGTTTCCGAATACAAGCATTCCATGGTATAGCGCGAACGCATTGAGTTCAAGTGCCGCCAGCTCCTGGAAGCCATGCACAAGGCCGCCCATGCATATGAATGAAGCGAATTTGTCCTTAAGCTTTAGCCCCCCGAGCCTTAAGGGATAGCTTCTCTCCATTATATTCTTCATTGCCTGTGAGATTCCCGCGGAGTAAACAGGCGTTGCAAAAATTATCGCATCAGCTTCAATCATTTTTTTTTCAATTTTTGCAAAATCGTCTTTTATTGGGCATTTTTTTCCCTTAACGCATTCAAGGCAGTGGTCGCATGGCTTTACATTGAATTCAGCTAGCTGAAGCAGTTCTGTTTCCATGCCGTTTTCCTTTGCCGACTCAATGCATTCATTCAACAGGAAAAAAGTGTTGCCTTTTTTGTTTGCGCTTCCGTTTATTCCAACGACCTTTGGCATTTCATTGCACCTTTACATGAATCCGCCGTCGACATTCAGCGCCTGCCCGCTGATGTAGCTTGATTTTTCTGAAAGAAAAAATAGAACTGCTTCCGCGATTTCCCCGGTTGTTCCTGGCCTTTTCATTGGAATCATTTCCACAAATTTTTCAATCAATTCTTTTGGAACCGATTCAGTCATTTTTGTCTTGACATAGCCGGGGCATATGGCGTTGACCCTAACGCCTTTTCCCGCGGTTTCCCTTGAAACCGATTTCGTGAAGCCAATGACCGCGGCCTTTGCCGCGGAATAATTGCATTGCCCGAAGCTTCCCCTGCTGCCGCTTATTGATGAAATGTTTACAATGCTTCCCTTTCCTTTTCCCAGCATTAACGGAAGCACTGCCTTGGTGCAGTTAAATGTGCCGTTCAAGTTTGTTTCCATTACCCTGTTCCATTGCTCCGCGCGCATGTTTTTCAGAGTTGCATCCGCGGTGATTCCCGCATTGTTCACCAAAAAATCAATGCCGCCGAATTCCTTTACCGCGGCTTCAACCATTTTTTCAACTTCAGCCGGCTTGCTTACATCAGCTTTAACCGCAATTGCCTTTCCCCCAAGCTTTTCTATTTCCGCCTTTGTTTCATTTGCCCCCAATGCATTGCCGTTGTAATTCACCACTACTTTTGCCTTTTGTTCCCCTAAAGCCACGGCAATCGCTTTCCCTATTCCGCCAGAAGCTCCTGTGACTATTGCAACCTTTCCAGAGAATTCATTCATCCTACCACCTTAATGCTACTCCGCCCCAGCTTAAGCCTCCTCCGAATCCCACAAGCAAAACAAGGTCCCCCTTGCTTATCTTTCCTTCGTGAACGGCTTCATCCAATGCAATGGGAATTGAAGCTCCAATTGTGTTGCCGTACTTGTGCATGTTAATGAAGGCTTTCTCCATTGGCAATCCCAATGCTTTCATTCCGTATTCTATGAGCCGCGCGTTCGCCTGGTGCGGAATAATCATGTCCACGTCCTCCAGCTTTAAACCCGCATTGCGCAGGGTTCCGTGCACTGAATCCGGAAACGCTTTTATTACAAATTCCTTTATTTTTTGCGCGTTCATTTTAATGAAGTGCTGCCTGTTCTTGATTGTTTCAATTGACGGCGGCATCATTGTGCCTCCCCCGGGCACGCCCAAATCCATTGCGCCTGAGCCGTCGCTTCTCAGATAGCTTCCAAGCACGCCCCTTCCTTTCTCTGTTTCGCTTAACACAACCGCTCCTGCGCCGTCACCGAAAAAAACATATGTTCCGCGGTCCTTTGGGTCCATGAACGCGTGCGGTGTTTCCGCTCCCACCAATAAAACTTTTTTGCAGCTTTCATCCGCAATGAATTTGGCTCCAGCAGCCAATCCGTAAACAAATCCAGTGCATGCATTGTTCAAGTCAAATGCCCCTGCCTTGTTTGCCTTGAGCTTGTCCTGCAGAATGCATGCAGTGCTCGGCGTGGGCATGTCCGGGGATGCGGTTGCAACTATTATCAGGTCAAGCTCTTCCGCGCTTGTTCCCGCTGCCTTCAATGCCTTTTCAGCGGCCTTAAGCGAGAGATGCGATGTCGGCTGGTTTTTTTCCGCGAACCTCCTTTCCCTTATGCCTATGTGCTTCCAAATCCATTCATCGCTTGTGTCAAGCGATTTTTCAAGCTCCTTGTTTGAAACAATTCTTTCCGGGAGATAAGAGCCTGTTCCGGAAATTCCCGCTGCCTTCATTTTTTTTCCCTTCCCAGAAATTTTTCCGCTTCCTTTTTCCACTCATTGCTTTCATAGCATTCCCAGAAAAGCATCTGCTCTTCCGCTATCGCAGCTGAAATTTTTTTCCTTTCCCTTTTTCTCACAAGCCTTTTAACGCCGCTCATTGCCCCCAAAGGCTTTTTGTTCATTTCCTGGGCGACCTGAAGCGCGCGCCTGATTAGGTTTTTTTTCCCTGTAACTTCGTTTGCAATTCCCATTTCACGCATTTTTTTCGCATTGATTTTTTTTCCAAGCATGACCAGTTCATTTGCCCTCTGCTTTCCTGCCAATTCATGCAGCTTGTGGATTGAGCCCAGAAAAGGCACGTATCCAAAATTTATTTCCGGAAAACAAAGCGAGGCATTGCTTGCCGCTATAACGTAATCGCAGTTTATCGCTATTTCCGCGCCGCCACCGTACGCATAGCCATTCACAGCCGCGATTACGGGCTTGTGCATTCCCATGAAATCAAGGAACGCGGTTGTTGCGCTTTTGACTAATTTGCCGAAATCTTTCCTGCCCAATCCACTCATTTCCTTTAGGTCAATTCCTGTTGAAAAAGCCCTGCCTTTTCCGCTGATTACAACAGACCTTATGCTTTCATCCGCTTTCAGCTTTTCTGCAAGCTCCCTTGTTTCCCTTACCATAAGGCTGTTGAACGAATTCATCTTTTCAGGCCTGTTGAAGTAAACCAAGCCAGTGCTTCCAATGGCCTCGTACAATAAAGTCCTGAACCCCATCCAACCAAGATGAACTATGGTTGCAATAATTTAAATTGATTTCTTAAAGAAAACTATCTAAGGCAGGAAAATGGGCTTTTTCAATTCCAAGGAAGACAGCTTTCCAGGCGACACAATAACCGCGTTGCAGGCGCTTTTCTTAAAGGGCCTTGATTCAAGGCAAAAAACGCGCGTACTGAAATTCAATGCCGCGAAATTCCTCGGAATGCAGCGTCTTTTCTCAGTGTTCCTTTCCCCTTCAAGGCAATGCAACCTGAAGTGCATGCACTGCTATGAGCTTTTCCCCGAAAGGGAAAAAATGCAGGACTATATGGCAACTGCACAGGCAAAGGAAGCCATGCAAAAAATCCTGCGGCTTCACGCATGCATTGTCGTGTTCTGCAGCGGGGAATTCCTTTTACGGCCTGACGCCCTTGAACTTGTCTCATACGCAAAATCTTTGGGCCTGCTTCCGGCAATAGTAACCAACGGCTCAACTGTTTCCCCCGAAACCCTTGAAAGCCTGAAAAAGGCGGGAATTTTCCTCATGATTTTTTCCCTTGACAGCGCGGAAAGCAAAGAGCATGATTCAAACAGGGGAATGCCCGGCTTGTTTGAAAAGGCTGTTTCAGGAATTAAGTCCTCGGCTGCGCTCGGCTTGAACACCGAGATATGGAGTTTTGCAATGAAAGGCGAAAAAAACAAGCTGGAAAAGCTTGAATCCCTTGGGCAAAGGCTTGGCGTTAAAAGGGTTTTTGTTTTCCTTCCAATCCTTTCAGGAAGGCTATTCAATTCATTTGAAAAAAACCTTTCGCCAAAGGAAAGGAATGAACTGAGAAACAGGTTCAATGCTTCAGACAAGCTTGCCGTGGAATTCAAAAAGGAATCAGGCTTATGCAGGGGAATGGGAAACCTTCACGTAAACATCCTTCCAAACGGCGAAGTAACCCCCTGCCCCCCGGTGCCTTACTCTTACGGCAACATCTGGAATGAAGACATCAAAGAAATCCACAAAAAAATAGAGAAAGACTTCAAAAGATTCCCTTACTGCACCGGCCAGTGCATGGTTAACTTTCCGGAATACAGGGAGAAAACAACCGCGAAATTCCTGGAGCTTTGAAAGCGCAGTTTAAGGAATTCTTTTAACCATAATGCAGCACTTTCACTTTCATATGCTTGGCTTGCAAAAGGCATTAAACCCAAAATTAATTTTGCTTGCGCTTCTGCTGGCATCTGTTTTCATTGCAGCGCTTCCAAGGCTCGGCTACTTGTTCCCGCTTCACGGAGACGAATACGATTCAATCGCCGCAGCGCAAGGCACGATCAGTTCAGGCGTGCTTTCAGGCAAAGACCCGTACATTCCTGAAAGCCTTTCCGCAATCCTCCCGGAACAGCCGGGCCTGGAGAACGGCTTCACTTCACTCATTTCATTCATTTCAATTTTTTCAGGAATTCCCGCAGAACAGCTGATTTTTTTCCTTCCCGCACTGCTTCTGTTCATTCTCTCGCTTTCCGCGTTTGTTTTGTTCCGAAAATTTTTTCCAGAAAAAAACGCGGCATTCTCCGCGGCAATTTTCTCGCTGTTCCTTCCCTCCAGCGTATGGCTTCTCGGCATGCAGCTAATGGTTCCATCTTCCCTTGGCTTGGCGCTTTTTTTTCCCCTGCTTTTTTTCATGGAAAAATCATTCAGCTCAAAAAAATACCTTTCCATTTTTCTGATTCTCATGCTTTTTTCCGCGGCAGCCTATCCCCCCGCATTTATTTTCGCAGCGCTTTCATTTTTCCTGTTTTTTGTTTTCACCCGTTCCACGCTGAGAAAAAAGTTAACCGCCTTTTTCGCCGGCCTGCTTTCAATTGAAATTGCCACGGTCCTGTTCAGCATTTACTATTCTTTTTCCGGCGGCTTTGGCGTGGAAAAACTTTTGGCTTCCTTTCCCATGATATTCATCTGGGGTCCCGCGGCGGTCATTGAAAATTTCCTTTTGTCCGCGCCCGCAAGTTTTGAAAATTTTTCCCTGCAGCCATTCAACCCCGCGCTGCTGCTCCTGTCGCTTGCAGTTGTGGCAATTCCATTCATTTTCCTGCTGAAGAAAATTTTTTCAGAAAAAACCGGAAATGAAAAATTTTTCCTCCCGGTTTTCCTTTCGCTCGCTTTCTTCCTTTTCTTCCCGTTTGCATTGGGCTTCAATCTCATGGTTCCATTTGAGCGCGCGCTGAATTTCTTTCTGCTTTTCTGCCTTGCGTTTTCCGGCGCGGGCTTTTGCCTTTTGTTCAAAAAAATTTCCGCTGATGCGAAAGGCGCTCCGGAAAAATTTTTCCCCGCGGCTTTTTTTGCAGCCACAATTTTTTTGCTGTTTTTCCTCCCGTTTTCCTTTGACTCAAGCTTTTACAAATCCATTGACGGGCAAAGCCTTCCGCTGCTTGAATGGATTTCCTCGAACACTTCTAAGGAAAGTGTTTTTGTTATCCTGCCGCCGGCTCTGGCAAAGCCAGTGGCCATTTACACAGGCAGAAAAGCGTTATGCACTTCCCCAACGCGCTTCCAGTGCACGCCTGAATTAAGCGAGGCATTCGTAAAGCTTTTTTTCGCTTCATGCGATTCAAAGAAAAAGCTTTTAGAAGATTATGGCGCCAATTTTTTGCTGCAGCCAAAGGCAATGGTGCTAGGCGGAGAAACAGTTTCAATCCCCCTGCAGCAATGCCCTTTCCTTGTTGAACGGTTCAATTCAGGCAACGCATTAATTTACGAATTCACTCCAAGCAGCTGATTTTTTCAAAAAACAAGCATTTTCCAGCCTCCTTTTAGCCAAAATTTATAAATATTAGAGATGATATATTAAGAGATATATTAAGCAATAAAACCACACAGGGGCATCACAGCGAAAATCGCTTTAACGGTAGGCGTAATTTCATGAATGAAAGCGGCAGAATCAGGTTAGCTTTAGCGTTAATTCTCTGCATTGTATGCCTTTCCCTTCTTGTTAACGCATTCGGTGATTTTTCAAAAGGCTCCGATGCCTTCTCTTTCCTTGACTGGCGCAATGCCTTCACGCAGGAAGAGCTTGACTCAACGGTTTTCAAGGACAATCTCTCCGCCGCGCAGGAAACCCTTTTATTCCCTGCAGTTGAAGCGGAAGTAAGCGACAAGACAGTTGAAGACATAATTTACTTCGGCACTTACGCTCCGACATTCACTTCAGCTTCCGATGGAAAAGTTGCGGGCTGCGGCACAGCCGCGACAACAATAAAGGGCGGCTCAACTGTTTACATCTGCACAAGCGCGACGGATTCCGAAAGCAATCCCTTGAAGCTATTCGTCTGCCAGACAAACAGCGCAACAATTTCCGGCTGCGGCGCAGGCACCTATTGCTCAGTCAGCCAAAGCAGTTACGCCGCAAACCCCTCCTGTTCCTTCACTTCAGAATCAGACAACGCAACGCACAATTGGTTTGCTTTCCTTTTCGACAACACGCTTGCAGCAACAAACAATCCAATTACAGGCAATTACACAACAGATTTAATCGCGCCAACGGTTTCCTTGAACAGCGTGGAAGGCGACACAACAGGCCCATATGAGGACACGATTGACAACGGCAGCACAAACGTGCTACTGAATGTTTCCGACTCAAATGCAGGCGTGGGAAGCCCGGCGGCATGCAAGTGGGGAACAACAAACGTTGCATACGCTTCGCTTCCGAATTCCTGCAGTGCAATTTCCGGAGGAAAGTCATCGTGCAAGGCCACTGGGCTCAAAGGCTCTTACACAATTTACTATGCCTGCCAGGACGCGGTTGCAAACGCCTCTTCAACCGCTTCAGTTGACTTCACTGTTTCAGGCAACGCGCCAACCGCTTTGGTCAATTACCCCAATGGAGGCCAGTCATTCTCTTACAACAGCGACAAAAACATTTCAATCGACTTCAATGTAACGGATTCAGACAGCAATTCCATTTACGCAGACATATATTATTCTTCAACTGCAGGCGCCTTCACAAAGCAAATTGCAGACGACTTAAACCTTTCAGTTTACGGCTCAGGTCTCCTGAAAGGCCTGTGGCATTTTTCCGAGGGCTCAGGCACCACAACTCTTGACAGCACATCGGGCGCCAACAATCTTTCATTCGGCACAGGAAACTATGCGCCAACTTGGACTGCAAACGGGAGATATGGTTCAGCAATATCCTTTAATCCAGACCAAAACCAATACCTATACAGAAACGACGATGTAGACTTTAACGTGCTTTTAACGACAAGTTTTTCAATGGGAGCGTGGATAAAGCACCCGATAGAACAAGTGCGAACACTTGGAGGGGGCGGGGAAGCAATAATTGCGAAAACAATTTGCACAGTAATTGGTTACCGAATAAATGTGGCCCCAAATGCAAAGGCAAACGTTTACATTGGCGATTGGGGTGACGGAACAAAGTTTTGCCAAGCAACAGGCACAACGGATTTAAACGACAACCAATGGCACAATGTAATAGGTGTAAGAAGCGTTGCAGACGACAAATGCTATATTTACGTTGACGGAGCATTAGAAGGGCAGGGAACGGATAACAGCAATGCAAACATGAATAACACTCAACCATTGGCAATCGGAGCTTACCCTGCTTGTATAACTTGTTCGCTTGGAACTTGCGGAGGGCACTTCAACGGCTTAATAGACGACCCCTTTTTCACAAAAACCGCACTAACTTCCTCGGAGATACAGGCACTTTACCTTACAAGCTGCCGCGACACCAGCTTCGCCGCATCAACAGAATGCTATTACGACTGGAACCTAATGGGCTTAGGCGACGGCAATTACTTCATTGACATAAACCTGTTTGACAGCATGCAGAACATTGGAACAGATTCCTCCAACGCTTTATTCCAGCTTGACAACAATGCGCCAGTAGTTTCAATTAACAACCTTGACGGCGACAGCACTGCACCTTACACTGATTCTCTAGTTGATTCCAACACAAACCTTGCCCTTTCAATTTCCGATTTGAACGCCAATGGGGTTTCCTGCAAATGGGATTCAAGCAATGTGGCTTATGCGAGCATGGCAAACGATTGCTCTGGTTCAACAGGCCTTAAAACCTGTTCGTTCGGAAACTTAAGCTCAGGCGCTTACGACCGCTATTATGCCTGCAAAGACCTTGGCCTTAATACCTCTGCAACCGCTTCAATTTCCTTCCAAGTTCTGTCAACCCAGCCGACTTACGCAACACTTTTCTCGCCCCTTGGCTACGAGCGCTACAGCTATAACCGCGACGGAAACATCTCAATTGACTTCAACGTAAGCGATGCAGATTCAACTGACTTAAATGTATCAATTTACTATTCAATGTCTCCAGCAGCATATGGCACAAAACTTTTGGACGCAAACCTCGGAATCCTAAGCGACGCCTCGCTTCTGCTCTGGTGGCCAATTGATGAAAACAACGGCAGCACTGTGAATGACCTTAGCGGCAATGGAGGCAATGGAACAACTTATGGAGGAATGAGCTGGGTTTCAGGAAAATTCGGCCCGGGCTTGCAGGCAGCAACAAACAAGTATGCAAGCGGCCCGACTTCACTTGCACTCGGAACCAGTGCGACGATTTCCATGTGGGCTACGCCTAGCATGATGTTAAGGAAATGGGTTTCAGGCGCTGAAGACAAGGGCTTAAGCCTTACAACCACTTCCGCCACATGCTATCTTGCAACCGCTTCCAGCGGCGACTCAATTTCCTGCACGAGAACCTTTGACGCAAACAAATGGTATATGGTTTCCTGCACTCTTGACGGCTCTGACAGGAAAATTTTCGTTAACGGCGGGGAATGCAATTCCGCTTCAGCTTCAGGCGACGTCAACGATTCCAGCGGCGCACTGTATTTAGGCTATGACCCCACTGGCGGCGCCTACTCAACAGGAAAAGCAGACGACCTCCGCATATTCAGCCGCGCGCTTTCCGCGGATGAAATAATGCAGTTGTACAAAATTTCCTGCACTAACAATTCCTTTGCTTCCTCAACAAAATGCTGGTATAACTGGAATCTTTCCGCTGTCCCTGACGGCAATTTCTTCATTGACTTGAATGTCTCCGACGGAGAGAACACGCCCGCCACGGATTCAAGCGATTACAACTTTTTGGTGCACAATTTTGCGCCAACAATTTCCGTGTCAAGCTTAGCCAATGACGCTTCCGCGCCTTGGGAGGACACACTCAAGGACTTTGACACAAACGCAATCCTTGACGTCAACGACTTTGAGCTTGCTGGAGTGAAATGCTGGTGGAGTTCCGATTCCCAAATGGCTTCGCCAACAGAATGCGCCAAGAACAGCAATCTTTACGCCTGCGATTTCGGCTACCTGATGAACAACGATTACAACCGCTTTTACGTCTGCGGCGACGCAATGGACAACAACTCCGCAATCACCACGCTTTCCTTCACAGTCAACGTTGCAAACACTGCGCCTGATGCAAACGTAAACGCACCCAATGGCGGTGAAACAATTTCTTACGCAAAGGACGGCAATTATGCGATTGACTTCAATGTAATGGACGCTGACAACGACTGGCTTTACGCTGACATTTATTATTCAGACAGCCAAGGCGCTTTCACCACGCAGATAGTTGATGACTTGAACCTAAATGCTTTGGGGCAATGCGCTGACACCAATTTCCTTGACTCCACTGACTGCAATTACGGCTGGACAATGCTTTCTTCTTTGGGCGACGGCAATTACTTCATTGACATAAACGTGTTTGACCCATCAAACGCCGCAACAGCAGATTCATCCGATGCGTTTTTCACTGTTGACAATAATGCGCCAATTCTTTCCGTTGTTTCTTTGGCTGGCGACATTGAGGCGCCTTATCTTGACAGTGTTTCTGACAACGACTCCAATCTCCTTCTTTCGGTTTCGGATTTCAATCTTGCGGGTGTTTCCTGCAAATGGGATTCAACGAATGTCGCCTATGCGAGCATGGCGAATGATTGTTCCGCCATTGATGGCAATCAAATAACTTGCGCATTCGGAAGTGTTGCCGCAGGAACTTACGATTATTATTATTCCTGTAGTGACAACGCATTGAATGCTTCAACCGCAGAAGCGATTTCCTTCACTGTACAAGGCGCTGCGCCAACAATTCGGGTAAATTCCCCTAATGGCGGTGACACGAATTCTTATGTTAGAGATAAGAATGCGGTGCTTGATTTTAACATTTCAGACGCGGACAGCAACCAGTTGTTTGCCGACATTTATTATTCTTCTTCCGCTGGCGCTTTTACCACACAGATTGTGAATGACTGGAATTTGTCTGTTGTCGGAAGGTGCGCCAGCTCAAATTTCTCGGTTTCAAGGAGATGCACTTACGATTGGAACATTATCGCTGTTTCCGACGGCAATTATTTCCTTGATATAAATGTTTTTGACCCTCAGGACAACAACAGCGTTGATTCCTCTGATGCGTATTTCTCGCTTGACAATTCAGCGCCTGTACTTTCGGTTGTTTCTTTGGCAGGGGACACCGAAGAGCCTTATCTTGACAGTGTTTCTGACAATGACACCAATCTTTTGCTTTCAATTTCGGATTTCAATTCAAATGGTGTTTCCTGCAAATGGGATTCAACGAATGTTGCCTATGCTAGCATGGCCAATGCCTGCGGCGCGATTTCCGGCAGCCAAGTAACCTGCGATTTCACAAACTTGACTGGCGGCTCTTATACTTATTATTATTCTTGCAGGGATAATGCATTGAATGCTTCAACCGCTGCCGCGGTTTCATTCACTGTACAAGGCGCTGCGCCAACCGCTTTGGTTAATTCCCCCAACGGAAACCAAACATGGACGTATTTCCTGCAGGGAAACAAAACCCTTGACTTCAATGTATCTGATGCAGACAGCAACCAGTTGTTTGCCGACATTTATTATTCTTCAACACCCGGCGCTTTTGAGAACCAAATACTTAACGACTATAATCTTTCCGTTCCGGGAAGGTGTGCCAGCTCCAATTTTTCGGTTTCAAGGCGATGCACTTACGATTGGAATTACTCCGCTCTTCCTGACGGCAATTACTTCATTGACATCAACGTTTTTGACCCTCAGGACAATAACGCGGTTGATTCCTCTGACCAGAACTTCCGCATAAACAACAGCGGTGCAGCTCCAACAGTTGTGCTCGCGCTTCCGAATGGCGGAGAGCAAATCTCTTACCCGAATGACGGAAACTATTTACTTGACTTCAATGTTTTGGATTCAGACAGCAGCGTGTTATACGCAGACATTTATTATTCCAGTGCAGCTGGCGCTTTCCAGAACCAAATTGCTGACAATGTAAATCTTGCCAATGCTTTTACTGTGCCCGCCACTTACCAGTCCTGGTGGAAGTTCGGTGAAGGCAGTGGAACAACACTGCGCGACGCAAACACCACGGCTGCAAATAATCTAGCGCTCTCAGGCTCCGTAAGCTGGGTTTCAGGGGTTTTTGACAAGGCAATAACTTTTTCGGACAGCCCTGACTCTTACGCCACAAGAGGCGATGACCCTGACTTTGACATTAAATTGGCTGACAGTTTCAGCGTTGGAATGTGGGTCAAAACAACTGATTTGTCAGGGGACCTAATCAGCAAATACTCTACTTATTATGCTTTGCCCATTGCAGGCTGGGCTATTAGCGTTCCTTATGGACTAGCCACATTTTCTGTCGGAAACAATCTTTGGAACGGCTTATCCTGTGTATGCTATGGCTCACGCATTGCCGACAACCACTGGCACCACATCATAGGCGTTAGGAATGTTTCAACTAACAGTTGTTATCTTTACGTTGACGGCGCACTTGCCTGCACTGGAACAGACAATTCCACTGCAAACATGAACAACAGCGAAGAAATAGACATTGGCAAGGGCTTTGCCGGCACGATTGACGAGCCCTTCTTCATCAGAAGGGCTTTAAGCGCAGCTGAGGCAAGCAGGATTTCATGGTGCGCTGACCGCGATTTCTCTGATTCAACAAAATGCGTTTACCTGTGGAAAACAATCAATGGCGTGGCAGACGGCAATTACTTCATTGACCTGAATGCCTTTGACCCGCAGGACAATAACGCAGTTGATTCCTCTGATGCATTCTTTGAATTGGATAACACTGCTCCAGTTATTGCAATCAACAACATTGGCGGAGATTCAACCGCTCCATACCTTGATTCAACCAATGATTCTTCAACAGGCATTGTGCTTGACATAACTGACTTTAATGCCGCGAGTGTTTCCTGCAGCTGGGGAACAGCAAACCTTTCATTTGCCTCTCTCCCCAATTCCTGCACGCGAAGCGCCAGCCAATTCTCATGCGATTTAGGCAATCTTGCCGACGGAAATTATACCCGCTATTATGCGTGCAGGGATGCACTGCTTAACACCTCAAGCACTGGCATGGTTTCATTCCTTGTTAACGCGCTTGGCCCTGTTACTTCAAGCGACATAAACAGCGGTTTCATTCCAAGCGGCTTTAGCGCGAGCCTTTTCTGCTCTTCGCCGCGCGGCTGGCTTGACTCGGATTACGCTTACAGGAAAATCATAACAATTGACAATTCCGCGTCAGCAACCACGCTTAACAACACGTATACCCTTGACGTCAACGCAATTGACACTGCAGCGCTTATTGCCGCGGGAAAAATGAAAAGCAACTGCAGTGACTTAAGGGTTGCCTATAACGGCACAACAGAGTTAAGCAGGGAAGTAATCGGCTGCAATACAACAAATACTGTAATCCAATTCAAGCTGCAAAACACGATTTCTGCGGGAACAATTGACTACAATTACTTCCTTTTTTACGGAAACCCAAGCGCTGGGTCGCCGCCGAACAATTACCCTGACATTTTTTACTTAGGGGACAACTTCAACGACAACAGCCTTAAAACGCTTCCAGCAAGGGGTTTCAGAACAAATAATGGCAGTGACGCAAACATACTTGTGGAAACAAGCGGAAGGCTGTTGTTTAACTCCACTAATGATTATGAGATTCTGGCTTTCAATATAGGCAATTCAGGTGACTGGGCTTTGACTGCAAAGCTGAACAGCTATACTGTTAACAATGACACGCATACAGGCATATATGTTGGCAATTTATCGGTTGGCACCAGCGGTATAGCTGCAGACTATTTTGGAAGGTATAAGTATGCAAGTAGGAGCGTATACTGTGGGGAGGAAGCTATAGGGGAAGGAGATAATTTCCAAGTAGTAAGGCGCTATCCTGACGGGTGTTATGTGGGAAGCATGCCAAGCTATGCCTCCACGACCCTGCCTGCGTGGCTGAGAATTATACGGAGGGGCGGCTATAACCTTTACCTTATCTCATTTAACGGAACTGACTGGACGCAAATAGGCTCCTATGTTTCCCTTAATTCAGCGCCTTTATCCGCGAGTGCGCCTTACTTTGGCTTGTTTTCACAGGTTTATTCAGGCAGCGTTGCCGCTTCCTTTGACAATTTAAGCGTAAAAAAAGACATTGCCACGCCCCCATCATACTTGCTTGGAGGCGAGGAAATCTATTCGCAAAACAATTCAGCCTGCGCTTCCACAAAATACAGGCTTGACTCTGATGCCTCAAACGCAGTGTCATACGGTTCCTGGGCTGACTACAATTCGGCAATTGCATTCAGCGCTGACGGAAATTATGCAATCCAGTTTTACAGCATTGACAATTTAGGCAAAACAGAGCCAACCAATACAATGCACGCTGTAATCGGAACTCCTGTTGCGCCCGACGCAAACTTCAATGTCCTGTTGCAGGACACAACAATTAACGCAAGATACAACAGCAATTTCCTCATAGACTTCAATGTGACTGACGCTGACTTCAATGTTTTCAGCGGAAACCTCCACGCAAGCATTTACTATTCCTCTTCTCCAGGGCAGTTCTCCAATTCCCTAGTGCAGAACTTTGACCTGAATTCTCTTGCAAACCCAAGCCTTATTGGTTACTGGCCCTTGGACGAAGGCAGCGGGTACACAGCCCACGATAAAGGGGGAGTCGGCACTAATTTAGGGCTCATATTCGCAAGCAGCGGCTCTACATACACCAATGTGGGCTCCCACTGGGTTGCGGGAAAAATGGGGCAATGGGCAGTTGACTTAAACACAATTGAAAAGCTGAGAATCGCCAATGATTTCACTTTTTCAACTTTAACCAACGCGCTCACGCTTTCAATGTGGGTATACCCTAAGGATTCAGGCTCTGCGCAGACCTGGGCGCTGTCAGATTGGTTGGGTGTGCTTACAAGGAACAGTGGAGGAACAGTCTCATACAGTCGCAGTGTAGAGTCCACTCCAAATTACTTGACCACAATCACATCCACATCCAATTTCACTTACAATGTTTGGAACCATCTTTCAGTTACCTGCTCTCAGGAAAACAGTGCAATCAGCCTTTACGTTAACGGTTACGCTGATTCAAGCGCAACACTGCCTGCCAGCGTGCCCTGCATTTATCCAAATTACACTAATACAACCTATTTCGGAATGAGGATGACCAACACAGGCACCCTGCCCAATTACCCGGGAATGTTAAGCATTGACGAAATAAAGCTCTACAACCGCGCGCTTTCAAAAGGCGAGCTGTTAAGGGAAAAACTTTTCGCGTTCCCGCAGCCCTGCTCTGACGTTAACTTCTCAAACCAGGCTGACTGCGGCTATGACTGGAACCTTTCAGCAATTGCAACAGGCGAATACTACATTGACATAAACATCTTTGACGACCAGGGAAAAAGCAAAACAATTTCTTCACCCGCAAAACTCATTATTTCAAATTTTGCCGACACAACAGGCCCAACTGGCTCGATACTGATTAACAGCGGAGACATTGGCACGACAAGCACAACGCTTGACCTATCCCTCACATATTCCGATGACGCTTCAGGCGTTGCAAACATGTCATTCAGCTGCAATGGAACAGCGTGGACTGCATGGGAATCGGTTTCCAGCACAAAGTCTTTCAGCATTTTAAGCGCTGACAACAGCGCAGTGGGCTGCGATGCGGAGGCAAGCAGCGGCTACGGCTCAAAAACAGTTTACGCCAGGTTCCAGGACGCGGAAGACAACAACGGCTCAAGCGCCTATGACACAATCTTTTACGATGACGCAGGCGCTCCAACAGGCAACTCAGTGAACATTTCAACTTTCAGCGGAAGAAACGGATACACAAACAACATCACGCCCCCGATGTCTACAACCTCAACCCTTGCATATTACATGAAGTTCTCCTGCGACAATGCGACTTATTCATCCAATGCAAGCTATGCCTCTGCCTACAGCGCATTTGACGTGACCCTTATAGCAAACGGCTGCTCTTCATCCGACAGCAACAGGACTGTTTACGCGATTTACTCCGACAGCATAGGCAACAGCGCATCAGCGGTCCAGATTTCGCCCGCGAATTCCCTGTACTTGGACCGCACAATCCCGATAGTTTCCTCTTTCACAATAACAGATTCCAGCGGCTACACAAATGACACTTCCCCGCAATTTGACATAACCGCAACTGACACTGGCAGCAGCGGCTTGGATTCAATGAAGTTCTCCTGCAATGGAAAGGACTGGAGCAACTGGTTCAATTATTCAGCCACTTTGAATGCTTCAACAGATGACTTCAACATAGGCGACTATAATCTCGGCTGCCCGGGATATGAGAGCGGGCTTGTAACGGTTTATGCGAAAGCCAGGGACAAGGCATTCAATGAAAGCGAAATAATTTCGGACACAACCTACTATGACATCAATCCCCCGAATGCAAGCGTTTCAATTGCAAGCAATGCGCCTGTTCTAACCGATGCAAACTTATTGCTTGTAATCTCGGCATACGATGACGGCTCGGGAGTAAAAGATTTCGCCCTAAGCTGTGACAATTCCTCTTACAGCTCCTGGTATGACTATAACAGTTACTATGTTGATGAAAACAGGGCTGCCTTGATTGACTTCAATGCCCTTTCCGGCGCAGGCTGCTCCAACAACGACGGCGCAATAATAATTTACGCCAAGGCCAGGGACAATTTGAACAACACGGTCACGGTTTACACAACTGCAACGCTTGACTTGCCAATCGGCCCAAGCGAAGTAGACATTGACATTATAGACAATTCAGGCTACACAAACAACGCAAACCCGCAAATGAGAATACAGGCGGGAGCATCACTTGATGTGAATGCAATCCGCTTCAGCTGCGACAACAGCACCTGGGGCGCTGAAGCGGTAATGCAAAGCGACTACAACGGTTTCAACATTACCTCCGGCGCGGGCTGCAGCGCATCAGAGGGCGCAAAAACAATTTACGCGCAGTTCTATTCCCCTTCATTAGGAAGCTGGGCTTACACCGCATCGGATTCAACAACATATGATGCGACAGTGCCTTCCGGAAGCGTTGCAATCAATGCCGCTGCCTACTATGTAACAGGCTATACAAGCGATACAACGCCCCTGCTTAACACAACCGCTTCAGATGCCCTCTCGGGATTGCATGAAATGTCCTTCAGCTGCGATGCAAACAACTTCACTGGATGGGTTGTATACAAGTCGCAGTACTTTGACTTCAACTTATTGGACGATTCGCAGGGAGGCTGCTCCAACACTGACGGAAACAAGACTGTTTACGTTAAATTCAAGGACAAGGCAGGCAACCAGATTCTCGCCAACTCAAGCAATGACACAGTGCTTACCTTGCAGGGAGATAAAACTGATTTCGGCGGCCTTATCTTTTTCGATGACGGCGATTCATTTGTAATAGACACAACAAACCCATATGATGTGAATGTGGAGCTTGATGTGGCGCAGTGGAGCGGCACATTAGGCTACACGAACGATGATGCGCCTCCATTGGTTGTGAACGGAAAAGACTTAATCGCGGGATTGCATGACATGGCTTTCAGCTGCAATGGCGTTGACTTCAGCCCAAAAGGGCAATACACAAAATATTATTCCAACTTTGACGTGAAGCCCAATTCCACACAGTATGGCTGCACTACGCGTGACGGCCAGAGAAAAGTTTACATCAGAATCACGGACCGCGCAGGAAACGCTGTTGTCGGCTCCGCTGACACAGGCGTGTGGTGGCTTGACACTGAAAACCCAACGCTTTCATCGGTTTTGGTTGACTCCTCAATGAACAACACAACCGCTGACTCCGCGCCAGCCATTTCAATAAGTGCCTATGACCTTGTTTCAGGGCTTTACGACCTCAACATGAGTTGCGGCTCAAGCGGCCCATGGAGAACCTACTCTTATTCGTCAATAATTTCGGACTTCAATATCCTCTCTCCTGTCTATGGCTGCACTAATGGCGAGGGAGGAAGAAGGGTTTACGCGGTTGTAAGGGACAAGGCGTACAACCAAAGCGAGGTTCAGTTTGACGACATCATATTCGATACTTCCGCAACAACAACTCCATCAGTTGGAATTGACGGCTATGCAAAGAACTCATGGGTTAGAGGAGCAACCGTAACCCTTACCTGCACTGCAACCGCAAGCGATGTCGCATCATATGATTTCGACTACACTTTAAGCGATGACGGAACAGGATGGACTGAACTGGCAACAGGGGACACAGACGGAAGCTATGCATGGGTTACGCCCGCAAACGACTTGAACTTTGCGATAAGATGCAGATACAAGGACAATGCGGCAAACTACTCGGTTTATGACTATGCATATTATTTGGGATTAGACAAAACCGCGCCAACCACAACAGACGACATTCCCTCAGGCTGGCAGACATCAATAACTGTTACCTTAACATGCTCTGACGCAAACGGCCCATCAGGGTGCCAGAGAACATACTATAAAATAAATTCAGGGGGATGGGTTTTCTATTCATCGCCTTTTGTGCTGAACCTTGAGGGAATAAACACAGTGTACTATTACTCGCTTGACAATGCAGGCAACACTGAATCATTGAAGTCAAAGACAGCATCAATTGACGCAATTCAGCCAACGCTTAACTCAATAACAATATCGGATATAGGCGGCTACACCAACAGCAGCAAGCCAGCAATATTTGTAAGCGCAACAGGGGATGCATCATACATTAAATTCAACTGCAACAACAGCAGCACATGGCAGGCATTCTCCTACAAAATCTCACAGGGCTCAATTGCATCATTTGACGTTTCACAGGCAGGCTATGGCTGCCTAAGCGGCGCAAACGGTTCAGTAAATGTTTACGCAAAGCTCGTTGACCTTGCCGGAAATGAAAGTGCAGTTGTTTCCGATTCAACATACTATGATACTGCTGCCCCGACAGGAACAATTATAATTGAAAACGGCGCTGCGTCAACAAACGATTCAACCCCATTGCTGTCCCTTTCAGCTTCTGATGCTGCTTCAGGCGTTACGGAAATGCAGTTCTCCTGCAATGCAAGCAGCTGGAGTGGCTGGGTGCCTTATGCGACAAGCTATTCGGCTTTCAACATTTACACCACCTCTTACGGCTGCAGCCTGTCTGACGGCTTAAGGAGAATTTACGTAAGGTTCAGGGATAAAGTGGGAAATGTAGGCCCGAGCGCTTCGGATTTAATCCTTGTTGACTTAGGCCCGCCTGTGAACAATTCAATATCCGTAACTGGCTTTACAGGAACTCCAAGGTATACAAGCAGCACAACACCGCCGCTTGCAATTTCCAGCAACGGCGCAAGCTATATGCGCTTCAGCTGCTCAAGCAATCCCTCAAGCTTTTCAGGCAACACGCCTTATTCAAGCAGTTACAGTTCCTTTGACATTGCGACAGGCGCAGGCTGTTCAAACACTGACGGCGCAAAACAGGTTTACGCAATATTCGAGGATGACACAAACAATTCCTCTGCCCCTGTGAGCACTTACGCGAACGGCGGCTACTTCTACCTTGACAGAAGCAAGCCAGCACTAAACAGCTTAAGCATAACAAAAACAAGCGGTTACACCAGTGACACCACTCCTTCAGCCACCTTAAGCGCTTCAGATGCAACTTCAGGCGTCCATGAGGCAAGGTTCAGCTGCAACGGCACATCATGGGGCGCCTGGGCAAGCTATTCCTCTTCAATGGTTCCAAACATTAATTTAAGGTATGGCTTTAACGGCTGCCTTAACAGCGTTGACGGCAACGTAACGCTTTACGCGCAACTAAGGGACAAGGCATACAACATCAGCAATGAAATAAGAAGCGATTCAGTGTACGTTGACACCACTGGTCCTACTGCAACGATTTCAATTGAAGGCGGCGCAGAAACAACATCAGACTATACCCCTGCGCTTTCAATAACCGGAAACGACGGCACGGGAATAGGGGTTTCACAAATGCAGTTCTCCTGCAATGGAAGCACATGGAACGCGGCATGGGTTAACTTCTCCGCAGCATATTCCGACTTCAATATTATAAACTCTGCATTGGGCGGCTGCACTTACGCCGCGGGCACAAAATATGTTTTCGTAAGGCTTAGGGACACGCTTGGCAACATAGGCGAAGCTGCATCAGATTCAATCATCCTCAACTGGACGCCGATAACCGGTGGAAACTCCATTACAATAATCGATAATTTCGGCTACACAAACAATGCAACTCCGCAAATGAACATTTCAACAAATGTAAGCGGAACAACGCTTACTCACATGCGCTTCAGCTGCGACAACAGCGCATGGGCAGCCGAGGTTCCATACAACACAACATACTCGTCCTTTAACATTGCCTCAGGCTCAAACGGCTGCTCCACTGCAAACGGCTCAAAAACAGTTTACGTGCAATTCAAGGACTCTGTAGGCACATGGGGCTATGTCGCAAGCGATTCAACCACTTATGACACAGTGCCCCCGACAGGCAATTCGATTGCTGTTAATTACACCGGCGCAACAGGCTATGTAAATACCGCGCTTCCCACATTTGCGCTTTCAAGCACAGGCGCAAACCGGGTTAGGCTAAGCTGCAACGGCATAACTTACACTAACCCCGCAATTTATTCCGAAACATACAATTCTTTCAACATCAAGCCACAGGCAACAGCTTACGGCTGCCCAACTTCAGACGGCAACAGGACTGTTTACGCAATTTACTTGGATTACGCTGGCAACTCTGCCGCAGCGGTAAACACGGCTTCATTTGTTCTTGACACTGCCCCTCCGACAAGCTTAGCGCTTTCAACAACTTACAGCGGCCTGGACGGATACATTAACACTGCAACCCCGGCACTGGCTTTATCGGCAACAGACGGTTTATCCGGATTGTCCGGAATGCAGTTCTCCTGCAATGCAAGCGATTGGACAGGCTGGGAGGCTTTCGCTTCAACAAAATCCAACTTCAACCTTGAATCAGGCTCTTACGGCTGCGGTTCAACTGACGGAAGCACAACTGTTTACGCGAGGGCAAGGGACAGGGCATACAATGTCAGCGCAAGCGCAGCGCGCTCACTTATTGTTGACACTCAGGCACCGCAAAACCCGTCAATCTTTATAGAGCGTTGGACAGGAGAATCAGGCTACACTTTTGATGATGCGCCACCGCTTGTAATGGCTGCAACGGATGCAACATCAGGCGTATACGAAATGCAGTACAGTTGCGACAACTCTGACTGGACTTACCCCTGGATTGTATACTCTTACAGGTACTCAACCTTTGACGCAAGGCCCGCAGCACAACAATATGGCTGCACAACAGGCCAGGGGCAGAAAATAATTTACGTCAGGTTCAGGGACAGGGCATACAATGTTTCAGGCGAAGCAAACACAGGCTATTGGATTTTGGACCAGAATGCACCCCTTAACCTTTCAATATCAATTGAAGTTTTCACTGGCTTAGGCGGATACACAAATGACAGCACGCCGGAGTTCCTGCTGACCGCAGATGACACTATCTCAGGCCTGAGCAAGGCAAGGTTCAGCTGCAACGGCTTTGGCTTCACTGACTGGTTTGCATTTGACGGAAGCGACACATACAATTCCTCAACAAACGACTTTGACGTAAAAAGCGGATTCAACGGCTGCGCTGCAGAGGACGGAAACAAGACAATTTACGTTGAAGTAATGGACAAGGCAGGGGTTTTCTCGGTTGTAAGCAATTCAGGCATTGGCGCTGACTCATTCTATGTTGACACTGTTGTGCCAAGCGTCTCAATTGATGCGCCAGGGGAAAACCAGTTTGTGAGCGGAAACGTGCTCCTTTACAACACAATTTCAGACAGCGGCTCAGGCATAAGCAGCGCCTGGCTTACAATTAACTCCGCTGCCGGCCCGGAGGGAACAACAGCAGGCTATCCATTTGACGTGAATCTCTCCTCCGCGCAAAGCTGGGATGCTGACTGGAATTCAGATTCCCCTGTTGCAGAGGATCTCTACGCCCTTTCGGTTTACGCTGTTGACAGGGCAGGCAACACCTCAACAGCACAGCGCAGCTTTGCGGTAAGCAGGGCGGCTCCGACAATACAGTTCCTTGTGCCAAACCCGAACAACAGGTATTACAGCGGCTCAATTGACTACAATGTTTACTTCCAGCATTTCCTGCTTGACGACGCCAACGTGCAGGTGAAAAACAATTCCGACGGCAATTCAGTTATAAGCACGCAGTCAGCAAGCGGCCTTGCGGCAACAGCCACAACCTCAAAATACCTTGGCACAACAGCAAACCTTTCAGCCTATTCAGACGGCACGATTTTCTGGGTTGAAGCGCAGGCACAGGACACAGCCGCAAATCACAGCAGTGCAACAACTTATTTCATAGTAGACAATTCCAATCCAACAGGCTCAATTGCTGTGCTTGACACGAACGGCTACACGAGAAGCACTAACCCCGACTTAAACCTTTCAGCCACTGATTCAACCAGTTCCGTTGAATCCATGCGCTTCAGCTGCGACAACAGCAACTGGACAGGCTGGGCCGCTTTCTCTTCACGCTACTCTGGCTTAAGCCTCATTGATTCAACAGCGGGCTGCACTTCATCAGACGGCTCAAAGACAGTTTACGTGCAATTCAGGGACTCAGCCGGAAACATTTCCTCCTCTTACTCTGACACAACAACACTTGACAGGGCAGCTCCAAGCGGCACAATACAGATTGAAGGGGGAAGCCAGACAACAAACAATGACACTCCAACCCTAACGCTTTCCGCGGCAGACAACGGAGGCATTGGCCTCAAGGACATGCGCTTCAGCTGCGACAGCTACACATGGGCGCAGTATGTGAATTACGCAACAACTTACTCTGACTTCAACATATTTGACACAACAATTGGAGGTTGCATTGCAGGCCAGGGCTTCAGGGAAGTTTACGTCCAATTCAGGGATTCGCTTGACAACTTGTCGCATTTCTTCTTTGACACAATCTATGTGGACATGAACATTGATTCCGCGGCAGAGTTAGAGGACTGCCCTGACTTCATTGAAAGCGAAAATGTTTCACTTGCATGGGCTGGGGCATCAGACAGCAATTCACTTGCATACTTCAAGATATTCATTTCCCCGAACGGCCAGGCATGGCAGGAACTGCACCAGACCTCAACTGCTGGTGAAACCACTTATGACTTTAACTTCCTTGCAGTTGACCTCAATGGAGTCTGCGGTGACGGAAAATGCAATCCCGGCGAAAACTGCCCAAATGACAGCCTTAACTGCCCGATAGGCACTGCATGCACAAGCGGCTGCAGGCCGCAGACAGGAACAACAACTAATTATTCCTGCGGTGACGGAATATGCTCGCCAGGGGAATACTGCCCGACAGACACTTTAAATGGTTGCGCAGCAGGATTCTTCTGCAGAAGCGGCTGCCAGCCTGACCAGAACACGATAATCAATGACCCCACAAACCCATGCGGCAACGGAACCTGCAGCACAGGCGAGTACTGCATTTACGACAACTCTTACTGCTATGATGCCTATGGTTCTGACTGGGTATGCAAGGGAGGCGCGGGAGTTGACGGCTGCGTTCAAACCACCACAGTCAATTACGTCTGCGGAGATGGCACTTGTGACATAGGCGAGAACTGCATAACGGACAATAGTTCCTGTGAAGTCGGAAATGCATGCATTAACGGCTGCGTGCCGACAAATGACACCTCTGCGCTTTCAGGCGGAAAAAGCTTTAACGCATTCCAGGGCTCGCTTGACGGATTCATGTACTACCGCGTGGAAACATACGACAGCGTCGGCAACAAGGCGAACTCCACAACAAAGAGATGCACAATCGACAAGGAATCGCCTTTCCAGGTTCCATACACAAACGGAAGGGCAATCGTGAGAAGCACATCTTACGGAGATTACAACCTCTTCATTCCCTCAACCGGAATGGCTTCAGGCGCTGACACGAACATAAGCATTGACTACAACAGCTCTCCGCCAACGTTCCAGAGGGGAAGGCTGTATGCCGCGTTCAACTTTGACGCACCCGAAGGAACGCTTACTTTCCTGAGCGACAAGCCCGCAAAGCTCACACTCACATACAGCGAAGGCGAACTAAGCTGCGCCCCAACCTGCTCAACCGCTGACGAGCAGAAGCTCAAGATTTACCGCTGGGATGTTGACTCCAATGACTGGATTGCAATGCAATCAACAGTTGACACCGTGAACAACAAAATCACCGCTGACATGAACCACTTCTCGCCCTGGGGTTACGGAGAGGACACTAATGCGCCAACGCTTGCATCCGCAACGATTTCAGACAGCACATGCAATCAGGCACAGGGCTGCACAAGCGATTCAACTCCCACAATCACGCTTGTCGCAAGCGCTGATGCCTCTGACATGAACATCAGCTGTTCCGCTTCAGGGCCCTGGCTAAACCAAGCATATACTTCAAGCGTAACAAACTTTGACATTGCCTCCGGCTCTTACGGCTGCGGTTCAACTGACGGGGCGGCAACTGTTTACGTTAAGGTTTCAGATGATTCTGGCAACTGGTCAAGCGCTTTAAGCGATTCAACTTATTACGATTCAACCGCGCCAACGCTTTCAATCACTTTCCCAAGCGACGGCGCCTCGCAGTCCTCATCAACAGTTGAAATTGTTTACACTGGATCTGATTCAGGCGCGGGCATCAAAAATTATTGGGTCAAAGTGGACAGCAGCGCTTGGATAAACAATTCAACCAATACTTCCTATTCATTCGATTTGCAGGAATTGGGAGAACACGCCTATTCAGTTATTGCAACTGACAACCTTGACCAGAACAGCTCAACTGAAAGCGTTACCATTACAGTAACTTCAGGCGGGGGGCCAACCGGGGGCGAGGTCTGCGGCAACGGTTCCTGCACCACATCTGAAACCAGGGCAAACTGCCCTGCTGACTGCTGGGTTTGCGGCGATAGCTTTTGCGACTCGCCATATGAATCAAGCGCAAATTGTGCAGGCGACTGCCCGGCGCAATCCTGCTCTGATGGCACGGCATATAACGCCTGCTCTGCGGCAAAGCCATTGTTCTGCTCAAATGGCTCTTTGGTGAACGATTGCTCTGACTGCGGCTGCCCTAATTCAGGGGACACCTGCAACACCGACGGAAGCTGCACTTCAGTCCAGGCAGACCTTACAGCAACGCTTACAAGCAGTGGAATCGCGCAGAACAATTCAAAGGTTTCATTTGCTGCAGCAGTATACAATCTTGGCTCAACTTCCGCCACAAGCTTCAGGGTTTCGTTAAGGGAAGGAAGCCCTTCAGGAAGGGAAATCGCAAGCAGAACCGTGAACAGCCTTGCGGGAAGCGACGGAACAAGCCTGCTCTTTGAATTCACTTACGACGCAAACGACGCGGCAATGGCTTCATGGCAGGGAAAAACAATTTCATTCTATGAAGTCGTTGACCCTGACAACTCCGTGGCAGAGTCAAACGAGGCAAACAACAATGCGTCGACAACAGTTTACTTCGCAGGCCCTGAGCTGTGCGGAAACCTGTTCGACGACAACCTGAACGGATTGGTTGATGAGGGCTGCATTCCAAACCTCTTCTTCAAGCGCATTGACGTGGGCAAGCCAGTCTTTGTTGCAGGAGACCTTGTAAGAGTTGACTTTAATGTCCTGATAAGCTCAGAGGACTTTGACTCCAACAACTTTTACGTTTCATTCTTCGAGAACACCCTGGCTTCACAGGGAATCGCAGTCACTTTCATCGGCTCACTGAAAAAAGACAAGGATGTAATCATGCTCTTCTATTACGAGGAGCCAGTGGCGCAGGTGATAACAATCAACACCGCGGGCGCGGTAAAGCAGCCAGCGGCAACAGCGCTTTTCCAGTCAGAGGGCACGGCAAGCACTTTTTACGTCTTCGTTGACTCAACTGAAGTCGTGACGGAATCAAACGAGCAGGACAACATAATGGAGGTTGACATAGGCTCTTTGATCACTGACCTTTCCTTTGAAAGTTCATCTGTTCCCGCAACGGTTTTCCAGGGCCAGAGGATAGATGTTAATGCTGTGATTGCAAACAATTCGCAGGCTGATTCAGGGGCATTCGCGGTTTCAGTTCTGCTTGACAAGCAGACCGTTGCATCAGGCAATGTGCCCTCTCTTGCGCCAGGTGCAAAAGCCAATGTGCACTTCTCCGTGAATTCGGGAAGCATTTCCGGAGCCCATGACATAAACATACTCATTGACCCCTCAAACCTTATAGCCGAGAGTGATGAAACTAACAACAACAAATTCCACCTTGTTTTCGTTGAAGCCGGAACCGAGCTGATTTACTCCTATGCAAAGTTTTTGCAGCAGGAGCAGATTGTCGCGGGATTCTGGAAGCCCTTGGCTGATTCAAGCGCTTACGCTTTCAGCGTGCAGGGAAACTCCCTTGCGGTTTCAAGGGAGATAAGCGAAACACAATACAATCCCGATTATTCCTTCAGCTCCAATTACCTTAACTCAAGCCTTTCCACAAATGCGCCTTACACTTTGAATATTTCAAAGAACGCAGTGTCTTTCGGCTCGCATGACTTCTCAATCATTGACAAAAACATGTCAGCCGCATATTCGCAGATTAACGGCACAAGCGTTTCATGGTGGCTTGACCCTGTGTTCTTAAAGAGAATGCATTATGAAAGGATTAACAATTTGAGCATGATTTGGTGGCAGCAATTCCTTGGGGGCGGGGCATGATGGGCAAAAAAATCCTGCTTTTGCTTTGCGCAATGCTTTTCCTTTCCTCAATCGCAGCGGCGGCCGAGTACTCGGAATTGATTTTAGTAAAGCAAGCCGACGGCTCAGTCCTGGCATCAGATGTTTTTGACGACGATGGCAGCATTGCTTTTGCGGATGTATTCATTTCAAAGGCAGCAGGGCTGCAGCGCTACAGCTACTCAGGAGTAATTGAAGGGCAAATCCTTTCAGGCGCAACAATTAATGCGGGGGAAAGCGCGTACTATAACTTCATGGACAACGATGGCACGGTTCAAAACGTTCAATACATGCGTTACATCACCGATTATCAGGCGCCTCCAGAGCCCTGCCCTAACTGCCCGCCTCCGGAGACACCGCCTAAAATGATTTACTCGTTTTCAGTTGAACCCGATGTATCCGACAACTTGCGTTCCTTTTACGTAAACGTTTCCGTGGACGTAAACAACTTGCACCCTTACTCCAACATCGTGCTTTTCTTCGGCTTTGCGGAAGGGGATTTCTCCGAGCAATTTGAAATGTCAAAGCAGCCTGACGGCTCCTACAAGGAAATCCTCGGCCCGTTCACCAACGAAATAATTTTTGACGGAAAAATCACTGCAACTGACTTAACCGGAAGGAAGGAAACCGTGCTTTTATTGCCTCACTATTTCAGCCTTTTGACTCCTGACCTCACAGAATGCGCTTCAGGTTCAACTGCAAGCCTTTCCCCCGCGGAATCGCAGGTTCTGCGAGAGCAGAAAGACATTGCCCTGTTTGATTTCACTGGCTTTTCAACAATAACTGTTTCAATGCGCACAACAGACCGCTCGCTTTTCGTTTCCGACCTATACGATGACGACGCAAGCATCGGCTCACTGGATGTGTTTGTGCTTGTGGGGGGCTCTTACCAGCAGCATTCATTCACAAATGTAGTGAAAGGCCAGAATCTGGGGATAACGCTTCCTGCGAACGCCGATGCCTATTACAATTTCATGGACAATGATGGAAGCATTGTCAATGTCCAGTTCCTGCAGCAAATACTGCCTTACACTCCCCCTGTTCCGCCGCCAGAACAAGGCCCTGCGCAGATAACAGTTAAAAGCGCCTCAATGAGCGCAAGGCTAAACGATGACAAGACCGCTTTCTTCATCGATGTTTTGGCTGACATTAATGCATTGAACGCAGTGTCATCAGTTACGCTCTTTTACGGCTTAACGCAAAACGATTACAGCCATTCACTTCCACTGCAAAAACAGGCGGATGGAACCTATAAGGGCATGCTCGGCCCGCTTCAAGGCGAATTCGCAATGCTTTCTTCAAGGGTCACGGCAACCGATGTTCTGGGCAACGCGGATTCGGAGAACACGCATTACCGTTGGTTCAAGTTAATTCCAAAGGGCGTCTTAGGCTGCCCTGAAATATGCAACAACAAAATCGATGACGATGGAGACGGTTACGTTGATGAGGACTGCGTTTTCCTGCCTGACATAATGATCCAGTCAGTTGACGCTCCGGCTAATGCGGTTGTCGGGGAAATAGTTGACGTTTCGGTTGTTGTCCAGCTGAAAAACGTTGGCTTAAGCAAATCCGCTTTCTTTAAAATGGCCCTGAACCTTGATGACGAGGAAATGGATGCAAAGACAATTGGAACATTAAGCCAGGACCAGATAAAGCTCATTGATTTTTCATTCAAGGCAGACAAGCCATTGGGGGTTTACTCGCTTAAAATAATTGCCGATCCCGATAACTCTGTTCAGGAAACAAACGAAGAAAACAACGCTGCTGAAAGGCCTTTCACTGTTAGAATGCCTTACCTTGAAGTCAGGCTGAACGCCAATGAAACCGAGTTGATCGGGGATTCAAGGCAGATGATTGTAATGGATTCAAGGGGAAACCCTGTTGAAGGGGCGTTCGTGGAAGCCGTCTTTCCCTCGGGAAAAACACTTAACTTTTCATCCGATGCCGCGGGCGCTGTTGAATTCGTTTTAAGCGAGCCAGGCAACTACTCGGTTTTTGCCTCAAAGACAGGATTTGAATCCTACTCGGGCTCCTTCTTCATCCAAAGGTTTGTATTGGAGGGATTGCCGCAGACAGCAAATGCAGGGGATGAGGCAGCCGTGACCCTTAAGACAGCCAGCGGAAAAACAGTTCCAAACGCGGATATTTCCGTTACCCCTGATTTCGGGCTTTCCTCTAATTTCACTTCCAGTGCGCAGGGAAATATTCTGCTCAAATTTTCAAGCGGGGGAACGAACACGATTGTCGTTTCAAGGAACGGCGTGAAAGCGCTTGAAGCAAAAGTAGAGGTCTCGGGCGGAGTTGAGGCAGTGTTCGGCTTCCTTGGGAAAGGCATTCTTGCGATTTTCGGCGAGGCAATCCTAAAGACGCCGCTGCTTTTGCTGCTGCTGCTCGCGTTAAGCATTGCCGCGGCAGTGCTCGCATACAACAAGTCAGCTTCAATGATGCGCAGGAAAGCCAAAAGCACTTCCGAGAAAAGAAAAGAGCTCCTTTCACGCTTAAGCATTGCAATCGCCTTCTTCGCATTGCCCCTTTTGGTCAACAGGCTTTCAAATGCAACCATTGCAATAATCATTGCCTTGGCTGAAGTCGTGCTCCTATTATTGCTCAACTACCTCATAAAACAGCTCACGAGAAGAAAAGCGATAAGGGTTTAAGCGGAAAAGATTTTTCTGTTTATTTGGCGTATCAACCTAGGGCATCTGCTATAATTGAATAAATAGCTTTCTGACTATAGTTAATGCATATTCAGTGGTTTGATGATAAGCAAAAATGCAAGCGATTACATTGTTTTTGGCAAGCCCAAAATCGAGGATGACGAAATCGAAGAAGTTGTCGATAGCCTTAAGACAGGCTGGCTTGGCACTGGACCCAAAACGCAGGCCTTTGAGAAAAAATTCAGGGAATATATAGGCTGCAGGCACGCTATTGCGGTTAATTCCTGCACTGCGGCAATGCACCTTTCACTTATTGCGGCGGGCGTAGGAAATGGTGACGAAGTAATAACTTCCCCCATAACTTTTGCTGCAACAGCCAACACGATAGTTCATGTTGGAGCCAAACCAATTTTTGTTGATGTGAATAAGGATTCAATGAACATTGACGAAGACGCAATCGAATCGGCAATTACAAAAAAAACAAAGGCAATCCTGCCTGTTCACTTCGCTGGAAGGCCCTGTGAGATGGACCGGATTATTGAGATTGCAGAAAAGCACGGCTTAAACGTCATCGGTGATGCAGCGCATGCCATTGAGTCAACAAAAAACGGGAAAAAAATTGGAAATGTGGGGGCTTCTGCGTGTTTCAGCTTTTATGTGACGAAAAATATAACTACAGGTGAAGGCGGCATGGTTACAACCAACAATGACGAATGGGCTGAAAAAATCAGGGTGATGAGTCTGCATGGAATAAGCGCCGATGCCTGGGAAAGATATTCGTGGAACGGGTTTAAGCATTATCAAGTTCTTTACCCTGGCTTCAAATACAACATGACTGACCTCCAGGCGGCGTTGGGCATTCATCAGCTTAAAAGAATAGAAAAAAACTGGAAAATCCGAAAGAAGATTTGGGAAAGCTATCAAGAGCAATTAAGCGGTTTGCCGCTTATTTTGCCAAAAGAACCCGAGGAGGACAGCAAGCATTCATTTCACCTATACACGCCTCTGCTTGACATTGATATGCTGGGCATTTCAAGGGACGAATTTCAGCAGATGCTTCATAAAAGGGGCATAGGCACAGGCATTCATTTCATTTCACTTCATTTGCACCCGTACTACAAAGAAAACTTTAATTATGGTGAAAATGATTTTCCAAACGCCAAATTCATTTCAGACAGGACAATCTCGCTTCCTTTATCACCTGCGTTGAAAGAACAGGAAGTGGAACATATAATTACAAATGTGAAGCGCATTTTGAAAAAAAACCTGAAAAAATAGCTGAACTTCCTTTTTTGCCACTAATTGCGCCATTCATTTTATCCACACATCAAGGTTATTTATATTAGTTTATCGGGGGCTATTTCTCTGTGGATGAATGCAATAACTGAGATAGGGTGGGGCCAAGCGCTGAAATATGCTTTTTATTCAATTGCCTGCGGACTTTTTTCCCTTCTCTTTGTTTCTCCGTTCAGGGTTTTTTTTCTTTCGATTTTTGGCGCAAGGATCGGTAAAAATGTTGTAATTGAAAACGTTAAGTTCATCAATGCGCACAAAAAGGGCTTTTCTGCTTTATCCATAGGCGACAACTGCTATCTGGGGCAGGAATGCCTACTTGATTTGTCCGACAAAATAACCCTTGAAGAAAATGTCACCCTCGCCTCGCGCTCCGCGCTGATTACACACACAAATGTCGGTTATGTCGACCATGCGCTCCAAAAATTCCTCCCAAAGAAAACAAACCCTATTACTATAAGGAAAAACTCATTCATCGGTTTCGGCGGCATAATAGTAGGAGTAACTGTTCTTGCGGAGAAAACAGCCGTCGCCGCTGGCGCAGTAGTTGTGGAAAACAACAGTGGCAACGAAATTCTTGCAGGCGTTCCCGCGAAAACCTTAAAGCATTTTTCGTGAAAGCTCCTGGAATTCCGGGGCATACTTCCAAAGCATTTTGAGATAGTATGCCGCGTCTGAAAAGATTTTAACTGTGCTGGACGCATTTCGATTCTTTATGAATAGCACTGGAACCTCTTTCACTTTCAGCCCTGCAAAATAGGGCCTAAGCACTATCTCGGTGTCCCAAAACCAGTGGTTCTCCTTTATCTGGGAAAGGAAAGAGAGAATTTTTTCCCTTTTAAAAAATTTGCAGCCTGCTTCTGTGTCGGAAAAGTCGTGGTTCAGCATAACCCTGCTAAGCAGTGAATAAGCCCTGCTTAGAATGTGCCGGTGAATTGTTCTTATTCCCGTGAAATATACCCTTTTTCCTATTGCAGCATCCGCGCCACCCCTTATTTCATTCACCAGTGGCGCAATCTGGCTTATCGGGACTTCCAGGTCAATGTCAATGAATCCGACTATTTCTCCTTTTGCGGCGCGAATGCCGTCTGCAACTGTCCTGCCGCGGCCCATATTGTGTTCGTGGAAAATTGTTTTCACCTTTTTATGGTTGCTCGCGAATTCCCTTATTAGTTCCACGGTGTTGTCAACGCTCTTATCCTCAACAAAAACCAGTTCGTAAGAGTAGCCCTGGGATTCCATGAATTCCTCAATTTTTTTCGAGGAATCCTTGAAAATTTCAGCCTCGTTATAGCAAGCGAGCACCAATGAAATCCCCGGCTCTGGATAATGCCCTTTTTTTATTGCGCTACGCTCTTTTTCTTGCTGCACTAAATCCCACCGAAAGCCAATGGTTTTTGCCTATTAAAGACACACATCATTTAAGGCACGTTGTTTTTTTTAATTCTGCCGGGCGCATAATGGGGCTGGTTAAGTTTTATTTAACAGGCAGTAATTTTCAATTTTTTTCTTCAAAGAAAAACCACATTCCAATAGCACGTTGCAGTCATTTTCCTCAGCAATAACCTGTTTTGCCTGCACTTTTTCAAGGTTTTCCTTAATTTGGGCGCAGTTCTTTTCTTCCAGTAGACCCCCGAAAGAATGCATTATCTGCTCGCTCTCCCTGCTTTGCAGAACTGGTCTCCAGCCAAAAGAAGTATTGGCGTCATAAAAAATAGCGCTGTATGCATAAAAGTTCGAGGAAAAACCGGAAGAATAGTGCTCCATTAGCACGAATTTTTCATTAACGTCCGGCAAAAGGCCGAATGGCGGTGTAGAGGTATCAACAGTTGAAAATGGAAAACCAAAAACAGCGACTACTGAAAATAAAAATAAAAGAAAAATAAATATGCTGAAAAGAATGCTTCTTTCGCCATTCTTTTCTTTTAGGAAAATGATTGAGAGTATAATTATGAAAAAAAATGCAAAAGAATGAGGGTCGACATAAATTAAAAAAGGGATAAAAACTACAAGTAATGATGAACAGAAAAAAGACAATAAAAAGGCCGGCTGCAAAAATTGTTCATGCCGTAAATCAAAAAGTTTTTTTAATGCAAGCAATGAAAAAGTGATAAATGCAAAAAAATACGTAAACAAAAACAAGTTAACAATAGCAAAATCAATCTTCTGCAGAATTGATGCTAACAAAACATTTTCTGCCAATATGCGAATCTTGCCGAAATTCATAATTGCCGGCAAAAGCCAAAAACTAGCCATTATTGTAGCAGCCAATGCGATTGCCCCGAGTTTTAGCTTTTCAGCCCAGCTTTTTACAAGAAAAAAGCCTGCAAATAAAAAAATAAACAGGAGAAAAACTTTGACGTAGGAAAGTATTAGCATGAAAAGTATGAGTGATAGGCAAGCTGAAAAAAACAAATCAATCTTTTTGTTTAAATACCTTAAAAACAGCCAAGTTCCCAATAAAAAGAAAATCCAGCCAAACAGCTCGGGCATCCGCCCATAAAAAATATTGGTTGCTGTTGGAAAACTGGAGATTGCAATAAGCCCTAAAAACAGTTTTTTTTCAATTTCAAATCCAAGTTCGTCGCCTATAATGAAAGCCAATGCAAAAATAAGAGAAACAATGACTGCAAGTGCTATTAACATAGCTAACACAGGCTGCTGGACTGCCTGCATAAATAATGATTCGTAATAGAAAAAGCCGGGGGGATACTCCGCGAACATTGTGAACCCATTGTACCAATTAGGCACAAAACCAGCATACCCGTATTTCCCAAAAAAATGCGTGTAAGCAAGGTGCGAAGAGTAATCCTGCCCGGGAAAATCGCTGAAAACCGCAAACACATTAAAAATAAGGACAAATAAAAGCACCAGAAGGAAAAAATTAATGATTGTATATGGGCGCTTGAAGAAATCAAGTTTAGGCATGTCCAAAAAAACACCTGTGCGTTCGGTACTATTATGAATCCGCGGTTCGCTTTAAAATAATTCCCCCTCCAATTCTATTGGCTTGATTTATTTTAATCTCTGGTGAGGTGGTGGAATTGGTTAAGGTTGCAATAAACGGTTTCGGCAGGATTGGAAGGCAGGTTTTACGCGAAGGCCTGAAGCGCAAGGGCATTGAATTTGTCGCAATAAACGATTTGACGGACGCAAAGACTTTGGCGCATTTGTTCAAGTACGACTCCGTGCATGGAAAGTTCGCGGGAAGCGTTTCCGTTAAGGAAAACGCGTTAGAGGTTGACGGAAAGCAGATAAAAATTCTCTGCGAAAGGGATCCTGCAAAGCTTCCCTGGAAAGAGTTAGGCGTTGAAATCGTTGTTGAAAGCACCGGTTTTTTCACGGAAGAAGAGAAAGCGAAAGCGCACCTTTCCGCTGGGGCGCATAAGGTTATTCTTTCCGCGCCGGGAAAAGGCGAGGGAATCGCAACAGTTGTTTTGGGCGTGAACGACAAGGAACTGGATTTGAAAAATTATAAAATAATTTCAAACGCTTCATGCACCACCAACTGCCTTGCGCCTGTTGCAAAGGTTTTGAACGACAACTTCGGCATAGTTAAGGGCTTTATGACAACAATTCACGCTATAACAAACGACCAGAACATTCTGGACCTGCCCCACAAGGATTTAAGGAGGGCAAGGGCAGCGGGCATTAACATCATTCCGACTTCAACCGGCGCCGCAAAGGCAATTGGCTTAGTTCTTCCAGAGCTCAAGGGAAAGCTTGACGGAATTGCGGTAAGGGTGCCTGTTGCGGACGGAAGCTTGGTGGACTTGGTTGTCGAGTTGGAGAGCCCTGTTGAAAAAGAGCAAATTAATGCGGCAATAAAGAAAGCGGCTGAGGGCGCGATGAAGGGCGTCCTGGAATACAGCGAGGAACCTTTAGTCAGCACTGACATTGTCGGCAACAGGCATTCAAGCATTTTTGACGCGAAAAGCACAATGGCAATGGGAAATCTTGTCAAGGTTTTGTCATGGTATGACAATGAACTCGGTTACAGCACGAGGCTCGTTGACCTGATTGAAGTGCTTTCAAAATAGTGATTCAAATTCCTTTAGGAACCTCTGCGGTTCCTTCAGGAAGTCAAGCTTTTCCGGTGCCTCAAAAAAGGAAAGGTACATGGGTTTTCCTGAACTAATGCCGAATGCATCCATTGCCTTTTTTGCCTTCACTTTTTTCAGCACAGGCAAATCCCTGTAATTTTTGTTTTCAACAAAGCCTTTTTCGGTTTCAAAGTACGTTGCGCCGCGCTTTTCCCTGTACAGCGAATAATCGCTTGAAAAGTTTTTTTCCACCCAGTTGCTCATTGCAAGCGTTTCATTTTTTGAGGGGTTTATTGTCACATGCCCGAAGTTTGGCGGAACAACAACCTTTTCGCCTTCATTTGCCTCAACCAAAAAGCATTCATCCGAATTCTGCAAAAGATAGTGCGCTTTGCCGTGCAGCACCTCGTACACTTCCGTGAAGGAAAGGCCTATTCCCTTTACTTTTTCGTGGAAGTGCCCCAAGGTCTTGTTAAACTCTTTTTGCACTCCGACAGTGAAAGCTGGAAGAATTGTCACATCATACCTCAGGTTTTTCCCCGCAATTAATGCTTCGTCTTTTTTCAGGCAAACATTGCGGTGCATGAAGTAAAACGCTTCAGGCGCATCAGTTGCATTTGGTTCAAGCAGCACTTGTTTCATCTGCTCTTTGGCCCTTGCCTCTGCCTGCACTTCTTCCATTCCTGTGCCGAACAAAAGCCTGCTTCCCTCAAGCGTTAAGGGAAGCCCCGAGTTCCCGCTTAAATCAATTTTTTTTTCCGGCATTTTTTCCGCCTTATTAAACCCTTAAATTCGAATGCTTATATATTTATTTTTATCCGAACCCCTTTTATTCGGTGGGCTTATTGCATTTTAAATCTGTTTACGATGTTCCGGACTTGAAGGGAAAAACCGTTTTTCTGCGCGCAGACCTCAACAGTTCAGTGGTTGAGGGGCGCGTGGTGCTTTCCTCGCGCATAAGGGAGCACGCGAAAAGCATTTACTATCTCGTTGAGGAAGGCGCAAAAGTGGCTGTACTCTCGCACCAGGGAAGGCCCGGGGATGACGATTTCGTTTCCCTTTACCGCCATGCAAAGCTCATAAAAAAGCTGCTTGACAGGCCTGTTGGCTTCAACACATGGGAGGACAATTATACGCAGTCAATTAAGGGCTTAAGCAACGGTGAAATTCTCGTGCTTGAGAACACGCGAATGGTTTCAGACGAACACAAGGAACTCGTTTCCTCGGAGCACGCCCAGTGCGAGATGGTGAAAAAACTCGCGCCTTTAGGCGACTTGTTTGTGCAGGACGCCTTAAGTATTTGCCACCGCTCGCACGCAACTGTTGTCGGCTTCGCGCACCACTTGCCTTGCGTTGCAGGCCCATTTCTTTCAAAGGAATTGGAGGCACTGCACAAGCTTGAGGAAATAAAGGACAAAAAGCTATTGGTTTTGGGCGGTTCAAAACTCGCTGATTCGATTAAGCTTTTGCATAAAATGCTTAAATCAGGCAAAGCAGATGAGGCCTGTCTGGGGGGCTTGTTTGGCGAACTTTTCCTAAAAGCCAAGGGCTTTGAATTGGGCAAAAAAGACGGTTTTTTTGAAATGAAAGGCCATGACAGGCTTTTGCCTGAAGCCAAAAAAATCCTCCAGGAATTCGGGGAAAAGATTGTTTTGCCCGTGGATTTGGCGTTTAAAGCCAATGGAAGCACGAATAAGCATAAAAGAAAGGAGTTAAAGGCAGAGGATTTGCCAACGGAATTCGACACAATGGACATAGGTTATGACACTGTTGAGCTCTTCAAGTCAAAAATTAAGGCCTCAAACCTGGCTGTTTTTAACGGCCCAATGGGGGTTTACGAGGAAACCGCGTTCCGCCTAGGCACCAAGAAGATACTTGAATGCCTTGCATTCTCCCGCACTTACTCCATTTTGGGGGGCGGGGACACTGAAAGGGCTTTAAGCGATTTGGGTTTGCTTCCCTCTGACTTTCAGCACATGAGCCTGGCGGGAAAAGCATTGCTCCAATACCTTTCCGATGGAACCCTTCCAGGGCTGGAAATACTCGGGAAAAAGTGAAATCAGTACGTGCACAAGCTTTTTATAGGGCTTTAGCCCAATGAATATTTTAGGAGAAAAATTATGGCTAATGGCAAAACTGTTTTAATCCAAAAAAAGGCAGTTAAGGGAATGATTGCAGAAGCCTCAAGGCTGAAAGCGGATTTTAAGGATTACCTTGAAGACTTGGAATTATTTAGCGACCCAGAATTTTGGAATGCAGTTGAAGAAGTGCAGCAGGGCAAATTAAAGAAATTTGAATCCGTTAAAGAAATGCTTGCAGAGCTTGATGCCTGATGGATTATCTTTCTTCTTATTCTGGCAAATTCAAAAAAGCGTACAAAAAGCTTGATTCCCGGCTGCAGGAACTGGTCAAAAAGAAAATAATAAAAATTGCAGAAAACCCTGAAGCGGGAAAACCATTGCATTACCCTTTGCAGAACTTCAAAAGTGAAAGAATTGAAAAGCTAAGAATAATCTACACAGTTCAGGGCAAAACAGTGAAATTTGCATGGATTGACGGCAGAGGGCACGCGTATGGGTGAAAAAGAACTCGAAATAGACCGCCAAATGCAGGCTGAACTTTTAAAGTGCGTCAATAACTGGCTTAAGCTTTTTAAAGAACCCAGCCAATTGAAGGCTGTTTTTTCAATTGAAAACAAAAGCAAGGAGTTTATTCCAATAACTGCTTGCAAAGCAAATCTTGAAATAACAAAAAAAGCTATGCAAAAAGCCAGATTAGCGGTTCTTCGGCAAGAGAATGTAATCAGAGTACATCACGGGCAGAACCGGATGAATGATTCAGTTATTTGCAACGAATTTGAAGAAATAGATTTTCTAAAAGGAAGGCAAAGAAAAAAGAAACTTGAACTGGATTTTTACAAACTCGCACTTGGGGCAAGGGAAAAAAGAAAACCCAAACCATTGCAGCGCAGGCCGCATAGGCTGATGTGATTCATTTCGCCTTCAGTTTTCCCTTCATCATTTTCAGCGTGAAAAAATTATCCCTTTCCATTTCGTCAAGGCGGAAAGAGATTGCCTTTGCCTGCGATTTCAGGCGTGGGATGACAACGTATTCAAGCGCGTTCACTCTGCGCTTGGTTTTCTCTATTTCAGTAATCAGTTTTTTCATTGCGTTCTCGGTTTCCGCGAGCTTCAATACAAGATGCAAGGAATTCTCAAACGCTTCAGTTGCCTCGTCTATTTTTGCGCTGGAGCCAACAAAACTATAGCCCCTTTCAAGCACTCCTTTTTTCACCTGCACCTCTTCAAGCGAGGGAATCTTGACTCCCATCACGTTTTTCACTTCCAAATTCACGCCTGAAATGTTCGGGGTTGCAAGCGCAACGTGCTCTACCTCAAAAATTCCATGGAATGCCTGTGCAACTCCAAGAGAGGCATAAGAGCGCGCCATTTGTTCCTCTAATTCCCCGCGCAAGTCCTTTGCCTTTGACATTATTTTGAAGAACTCCATTACAAGCGCATCACGCTTTTGCTTGAGAAGCTGGTGGCCTTTTGCCGCAAGCTTTGCCCGCTGCCTTGCCTTAATCAGTTCCATTCTCGTGGGATTGAATTGTTCCGCCACAAAAGTCACTCTTTTTTTGGCTTATAATATTGGTCAATGAATTTTTCTTTGACCCTCTTTAGCTCTTCTTTCGGCAGGGTTGACAGCAAATCCCAGGCAATTTCAAAAGTCTGCTCTAAGCTCCTGTTCTCGTGTTTTCCCTGCTGGACAAATTTCTGCTCAAACGCATCCGCAAAGCGCAGATAATTCTTGTCTGTTTCGCTTAAGGCCTCTTCCCCCACAACAGCGCTCAAAGCCCTCAAATCCCTTCCTTCCGCGTAACCAGAGTAAAGCTGGTCTGCGACCCCGCGGTGGTCAGACCTTGTTTTTCCCTCGCCTATGCCGAGATTCATCAGCCTTGAAAGACAGGGCAAAACATCAATTGCAGGATAAATGCCTTTCCTGTGAATATCGCGGCTTAAAACAATCTGGCCCTCCGTTATGTAGCCAGTTAAGTCTGGAATCGGGTGCGTTATGTCATCCCCTGGCATTGAAAGAATTGAGAATTGTGTCACTGACCCATTTTTTCCCTTAATCACTCCAGCACGCTCGTAAATTGACGCTAAGTCAGTGTAAAGGTATCCTGGGTAGCCCCTTCTTCCAGGCACCTCTTCCCTTGCGCTTGAAATCTCCCTCAATGCCTCGCAGTTTGAAACTATTAAACCATTTTCTATTATGAATTTGTGCGTACCTTCAACAGTTATGTCGTACACAAATTCTTTAGCGTAATCTATAGTGGCTGTGCTAATAACTTTGTCAAAATAGAATTCTTCCGAGGTATAGCCATCTAATATCTGCAACGCTTTTTTGTTAGATTCATCAACTGCTATTAGCTTTTTTAATTTAGATATCCAGGAACATAACTGCTCCTTGGATATTCTCTTCTTATTGTTTTCGAACTCACTTATAAATCCGCCCTGGCAAATCATGGTTTGTGAAATTTTATTCCGCTTTCTTAAATTTTTAAAAATTGCGGAACATGCTTTTGGAACTTTGTCAAAATCATTTGAATAACAGTTTTTTCCGCCAATAAACCTGTTTTTAGCCGCGAATCCCATTTTTTCCAATTTTTGGGGGTGGTTACTGCCTACTTTGCTGATAAAGTTCAGCATATCTTTTTTTCCTCTTACAACAATGTCGAACACATTACTTCTTCCAAATGATGTTTTTGTTGGTTTTCTCTCAACGATTACACTTCTGATGCCCAGTCTCTTCAAGAGCAACTGAATTCTTTTTGCAGTCAGCCTGTTTACAGTTGTGTAAGCCACTTTCAGAGAACGCTTCAAGCCAGTAATTGTGCCGTCACCGTCAAAGTAGCCTTTCAAAAAGCAAGCAATGTTTTGCTCAGATAGCTTGAACACTGGTTTAAGATTCATGTCAACAATGCCAAGCATATTAGCAACATGAGCCAAGAAGATTGAATTTATTCTGGCTATTATTACGCCGCTTTTTGAGCTGAACAGGCTTATTTTCAGCTGCGGAAACAATTTATGCATCTTTTCAACATATGTGCTAATTAATTTTTCATTTTTGTTTGAAAAGTCAACTCTATATATGCCGCTTCTTTCATTTACAATAACACTTCCATCAGACGCAATTAAACCGAATAAATACAGTAGATCTGCATTCACTTTGTCAAACCCAATTCTAACGCTTTTGCTTTTTTCTGAGGCTATTCGCTCTATGCGGCTGGATAAATAGCTTAATGTGAAGTCCGTTTCTCTGCAAATTTTACTTAACTCTCTTGATTCTATGCCGCACTTTGGGTTCGTTATTGAATCATAGTTTAATTCCAGCATTTTACAAGCTTTATTTAAGCTTTCAAATTTTTCCTTGAGCGCTTCTTTCAACTTTTCTTTTGTGTCTTTGTTTAGGTGTACGAATAATTTTGGCGCGTTATCGCTGCAAATAAGTTCCAGTATGCTTGGCGCCCATTCGCTTTCAAGTGAAATCTTTGAAGCCGCTAATATTTCGTCTCCTTTGCTTATCTTCCCCGCCTCAACCATTGCCGGGCCATTTATTGTATCAACGCACACTTTGTGGTCTTCGGTTAGCAATATTTTTTGTCCAGAGCGAGTTTTTAGTTCCACCATTTTTGCCGGCGCTTTAATCTTTTGGAATGCCAAAACATTCATGGGCCTAGTTTTATTTTCGCCCCATGAAAGAACTTTGATTTTATTTGGCTGGCTGTTTGCAGTGATAGCCTCCAATTGTAGCGTACCTTTGCCAGCAACAGCTACTGGTTGTTTTAAGAAAAATGTATTGGGGGTTTCTTTTAAATTTGAGTTAACATATGATCCGATGTCTATTATTTCACCGTTTGAAAGTATCATCTCCGTACCAGAATCTAGACAGTAATTCGTCATATCAGTTATTACCACAAGCACCTGCATTCCCTTTTCAAAAGCAAGATACTCGGCTGTAGTCAATGCAAGCCTCGGCGTAATAAGCCTTTCAACGCTTGGGTCATCAGCCAAATTCAAGAACAGCACTGCCCTTTCAAGCGCCCCAGTCCTTTCAAAGTCCTGCATGAAAAAGCTTGCCTCTTCGTGCGTTATTCCAACAGCTGCAAAAATGACAGCGAACTGCTCTTCTTTGCCTAAAACTTTTGCCTGCCTTGCAATCTGCACCGCGAGGTCATTGTGCGGCAAACCGCTTCCCGAAAAAATAGGAAGCTTCTGGCCCCTTACAAGCGTGTTCATCGCGTCAATTGAGCTTACCCCTGTCTGGATGAAGTCACGCGGCTGCGCCCTTGCATAAGGGTTTATTGCAGCGCCGTTAATGTCAAGCCTGGCCTCAGCAATTATCGGCGCGCCCTTGTCTTTTGGCTCACCCAATCCGTTGAAAATCCTTCCAAGCATTTCATCTGAAACGCTTAACTTCATTGTTTCGCCCAAAAATTTTACCCTTGTATCCTTTGCGTCAAGTCCTCCGGTTGGGCCGAATAACTGGACAACGGCAAGGCCTTTGCTTGTCTCCAGCACCTGTCCTTTTTTTCTTTCTCCACTGGGCAGTATGACTTCAACAAGTTCGTTGTATCCAACGCCCTGAACGCCTTCAACGAATACAAGCGGCCCTTCAATTGCATTAACAGTCTGGTATTCCTTGATCATTTCAAGCGCCTCCCTTTAACTGCGAGAACTGCCTTTCAATTTCCCCTTCAATTGCCTCAAGCTTGTTCAGTTCTTTTTCAGGAATTTCCTTCATTCTCGCAATGTCGTGCCTTACCTTTAACTCGTTTATTTTTTTCAGCTGAACCCCAAGCTCCAGTGAACCCATTGCCTTGTGGTAGAAGTGCAGAATGGTTTTCATCATCAGCGCCTGCTTTTTCAGGCTCGCGTAAGTGTCAACTTCGTGGAATGCGCTCTGCTGCAAAAAGTCCTCCCTTAACATCCTTGAAGCCATCAGCACTGCCTGTTCTTTTTCAGGCAAAGCATCAGGCCCCACAAGCTGCACTATTTCCTGCAGTTCTGCTTCCTTCTGCAATAAAGCCATTGCCTCTTTCCTCATTTCAATCCATTCAGGGGAAACATTCTCATCAAACCAATTCTCCAGGTTATCCAGGTAAAGTGAATAGCTTTTCAGCCAGTGGATTGCGGGAAAATGCCTTCTATGCGCCAAATCCGCGTCAAGCGCCAAAAAAACCTTTGTAACGCGCAAAGTGTTCTGGCTGACCGGCTCACTTAAATCTCCGCCAGGGGGGCTGACTGCACCAATGACTGTAACTGATCCAATCCTTTTGTCTTTTCCAAGGCACTCAATTCTTCCAGCCCTTTCATAAAACTCCGCTAACCTTCTCGCAAGGTAAGCAGGGTATCCCTCTTCTCCAGGCATTTCCTCTAACCTTCCGCCAATTTCCCTCATCGCTTCAGCCCAACGCGAAGTTGAGTCAGCCATTAATCCAACCGCATAACCCATGTCACGGTAATACTCCGCGATTGTTATTCCCGTGTAAACGCTTGCCTCCCTTGCAGCAACAGGCATGTTGGAAGTGTTCGCAATCAAAATCGTCCTTTCCATCAGCGGCTTTCCGCTTTTTGGGTCAACAAGCTGTGGGAACTCCGTTAACACTTCAGTCATTTCGTTTCCTCGTTCACCACAACCGATGTAAACAACTATCTCCGTGTCACTCCACTTAGCCAAGGCTTGCTGCGTGACTGTATTGTGCAGTATCATTGGAGAAAAGCCACCGATGAAATTATGCGTTTCAGGCACAGTCAAATCATACACATCAGCTTCTCCCTCCAGTTTCCGTATTTCAACTATTTTGTCGCAGAAAACATATTCCAGCGCGTCAGCCAATGCAGTGAATTGCGGCGCGGTTTCAATCAATCCAATTATTTTTTCAAATGTCCCTGCAGTGAAATTCGCCTTATTGTAATACGCTGCGGTTGTAATTCCCCTTTTTTCCAGTTCGAATGGTTTTTTTGCACCGAGCATTTTTTTGAACAGCTCCGGAGTCATTGGAACAATGTCGGTGGAATTGAAGCGGAATCCGTTTCCGTAATACGCTGCATCTATTTTTATTGCCTCTTTTGGCGCGATGAATACCCTGTAATAAGTTGTTCCATTAACTTTTTTCTCTGCGGTCTTGAATAATGCGCCTAACCTTAGCAGCAAATATCCCAAGCCCATTTGCATTTTCTTGCTTGCGCTCGTTATCTCCATTCCCCTCTTGCCGACATGACCATCGCCAGCAATGTATGCCTTGAGGAAACTCTTGATTGCGCTTTCAGGCGATTTAAGAAGTTCCTTTGGCACTTCAACATTCCTTGACTTTTTGTTGAAAGGCATTCCAAGCGAATTAAGCAATCTTGCCAGTGCGTTGCTTTCAAAGCTAACCGCGTGGACTGTCCTTGCATAATACTCTTTTCCTTCAAGGCCGAACAATTTTATTCCAAGCTCTTTAACCCTGCTTCTTAGCGTTTCATCATTGTTATAGAAATGCACTGCCCTCTTAGCCTTAATGCTTCCCTCCGAAAAAAGAAAGCCAATGAATTCGGCCAGCTCTTCATCAAGGTACGCAGGAACATTCATTTCGTGCGAATGCCTTTCCGTCTTTATTTTATTAATTTCAAGTTTCTCGTTTGCGAGCGCAAAAATTTTCCTTGCAAGCGCAACGGTTGGCTTGTTTGCCTTTGAATAAACATTGCTCAAGGTATGCTCCTTTTCGCCCATTTCTTTTGCAAGCTGTTTTCTTGTAATGCCTTTTTCCTTCACCAGCCTGTTAATCAGCACAGGCATTTTGCCCAGCACAAAATTGTCTGTAACTCTGCATTCAAAGCCTATATCTATCTTCTGGTATTCTTCGTTTAATTCAATTTTTCTCGGGGAAACAATGAAGTCGCATTCTTTCAAATTCATTGCTTCGGTTTCTTCAATGCACAGTTCTTCGTTCAGCCTGAACAGCTTGTGGATTGGCGTAAGCTTAACCTTTTTGCCGGACCTTGTTTTAACCTCAACCAATTGGCTTGTTTTTCCCTTGTAAAGATGCGTTGCATTGCCTTTCCTTATCTCTTTTCCGTCAAAAGTCTGCACTTCAATCGGCTGATTCAATTCAATTATTGTTTCATTAAGAGCTTTGTTTTCCTCTACCCTGCCTTCTCCTCTCTCCACTGCTTCGTCAAAAACCATTTTTATTTCTTTTATTTCTCCGTTTGCGAGTATTGGCGTTTCACCGCTCACGCATTTTCCGCTCCCAAAAGGCCCTGGAATGCACGCAGTGCCTCCCTTTGCAATCGGAAAGAAAGTGTCAATGACCCTCTGCCCTGTGATGAGGGGAATGTTTGGCGCGAATTTTTCCTTGTATGGCCTCGGCTTTCTCACTTCCCAGTACTGCAGCATTGGGTAAGAGGTTTTTTTTCCATGCGATTCAATGGTGTAAATGTTTTCCTCAACAGTGAATTTCCCTTCCTTCACTTCAACAAGCTTTCCCTCTGCCTGCGACATTATTTTGTGCACAATCAACTCTGTTTCCTGAACCTCGCCTATAACCTCCCCTAAAACAACGTCTTCGCCTTTCTTTGCTACAGGCACGAAATCCCATTTCTTTTTCAAATCAATTGCGTTGGTTGTTATTCCCCTTGCAATGAAGTCACCGCTCTGCTCCCGGATGACTTCCAACGGCCTCTGTATTCCGTCATAAATGGATTTCAGTATGCCGGGCGCAAGCTGCACTGAAAGCGCTTTGCCTGTGTCCTCAACAGGCTCTCCGGGAGTCAGGCCTGAGGTGTCCTCGTAAACCTGAATTGTTGCGACATCAGCGTTAATCCTGATTATCTCTCCAATAAGCTTTTCTTTTCCGACCTTGACCACGTTGTACATTTTTGCACCGAGCATTTTCTCGGCTTCAACAACCGGCCCTGAAATCTTGCTTAAAACTCCCGCCATTTTTCATCACCTATGCCTTTTTTCCTTCCTTCATCAAATCAAATCCAAGCGCTCTCTTCACCAATTCCCTTAATGAAGCGGCTTCCTTTTCCTTTACAGGCCCCCTTTTGCCGGGAATTGCAACAACCACTGGCCTCGCGCTGATTTCAATCCTCTTCCTCAACCGCCAGTCCGCATCGAATAAAATTTTTTCATCAACTATAACAATGTTCGCGTTCTTTCCCTCAACGAATTCCCTTAACTTATTCTCCGCCTGCGCGCCCTCCAATTCAAAGCACTTCTCTATTCCCGCCATTTTGAAGCCAGTGCACATTGCCTCATCACCTATAACCGCAACCGCGCCAAAACTTTTCTGCTCGTCAGCCATAACTCTTCACATCCGCTTTAGTTAAGCAAAAGCATCTCCCTTATTTTTTCCTCGGGCAAAAGGAATTCCTTTCCCCTCACAATCTTCCTTATGTTGCTTGTCTCGTTTTCCTTCATCACCAAGTATGCTGCAATCACTGCAAGGCTCTGGACAGCTGTCCTCATTCTCTGCATTGCCTTTTCCGCCACAGCCCTTTCAAGCATTGACTCAAAGTGCGAAAGGCTCCCGTCTTTCCTGAATTCCTCCAGTTCCTTGGAAAGGTCAAACTTGTCCTTAACTTTCATCACAACTGCCTCCGCGTCTTTTGCCGCTGCAAGTTCCTGCAAGCCATCCTTTGTTATTGTTCCGCCGGATACAAGGAACTTCTCCACGTTCTCCAAGCCCTGTTTTTTTGCGCGCAGCACAAGCATTATGTTTTTCGCGTCAATTTTTTCCCGCACCATTTTTTTAACAGCTTTCTCATCCTCGTACTTTGGCACGATTGATTTCCCAAGCCTGTTAAGATAGTTAAGGTCCAATGCGTTAAGCAAAGGCGTTACATCCTTTGACTTCCTGAACTCATCAAGGCTTCTCTGCAAAGCAGCTCCGTACCTTGTTCCCTGCAGAAATGAAACCAGTTCATCCACATCCCTCTGCTCCAACAGCCTCTTCAAATCCTTTTCCTTCAGCGAAGCAGCAGGCACCAAATACTTCTCTATGTCGCCTTTCTGCAGGCTTTTCGCAAGAATAATCGTCTTAAGGTTCTGCACATCCCATTGTTCAAGCAAAGCCAGAACGCTTTGCTTTCCCTGTTTGGGGGTAATGTCAATAATTTTCCTCGCGTCCCTTGCAAAGCTTCTCCCAAGGGCAAACTCCACAAGCTCGGCGCCTGCGTGCTTCACGCCCAAAGCGCTCAAATCCTGCCTGTAATTTGTTCGCTCAAGAACGGAAATTATTTCAGGAATCCCCGCGGCCTTGACCATTTCCTCAAGCAATGACTTGTCCAAAAGCAGTGTCTTCATTGCCTTCACGCGCGCATTCGCGTAACTGTACGCAAAAGTTTTCCCGATCATCTCTTTTTTCCCTTTCCCTTTTTTTTATTTCCATTTGAGTTTGCTTTTTTCCTGCTATTGCCATTGCTGTTCGCTTTTTTAGTCACCGCGGTTTTCGCTTCCTTGACTTTCAAAGGCTCCATTTTCGCTTCAGGCTTTTTCAGCGCTCCGGCGAACAGGGCATCGAAGATTTTTTTCCTCATAACCCCTTTTTTCTGCGCGAAAAGCTCTTCAAGCGTTGCGTCAATCCTTATTTTTCCGTCAGCGCTTTTGATTATCGCTCCGCCGGCGCATTCTATTTCCTCGACCTTGTGCCCGGCGACCAATTTCCTGTCGTCCTTGTTGACTTCGACTGTAGCGTTTTCGCCCAGTTCTTTTTTTGCTTCGGAGATGTTTGCGTGCAGTGAATCCCTGTATTCTTTTTCTTTTCGCATTTCAAGAAGCGCTTCCCATGCCTCGTCCAGCGAAGCATTTATCGCGTGCTCAACTGCTTCCGCCTGAATCTGCCTTGCCTTGAGCCTTGCCGCTGCAATGCGCTGGTTTTGTTCCGCTTCAATGAGCCTTGCGGCTTCGCTTTTCGCCTTTGCAAGTATCTGCTCTTTCTGCCTTTCGGCTTCCTCGAGCAAGGCATTGGCTTCCTTTGCCTCGCTTCTGAGCTTTTTCGCTTCCTGTTGCGCTTCTTCTTCTATCTCCTGAACCAATTCTCGGAGTGCCATTCTTTCCTCTCCTTTTTTGGGGAAAAGCTGCTGCGGCTTAAAAAAAAGCCGTCAGAGCAGCCCTGCTCCCATTATGAGTATGATTGCTATCACGAACCCGAATATGACCAATGTTTCCGGTATCACCAGGTAAAACAATACGTTTCCTGCTGCTTCGGGCTTTTCCGCTATTACTCCCATTCCCGCTGAACCGATTGCTGCCTGCGCCAGCCCTGTCCCGATAGCGCCTCCCGCTATCGCAAGTCCGGCTCCGAGCGCGATCAGCCCTGTATCGGAACTGAGTGCAACTGCTGTTGCTGCGTCTGCCATTTTCTTTCACACCTCCAATTACGTTTATGCATGTTGAACAAATAAATATTTTTTACCATTAATTTTCATCCGTTCACCATGCCTATGCAACTAATTTCTTTTTCAGCTTAAAGGGCGAAAACCTCTGCCCTGTTCCCTTGTAAAACTTTGAAAAAAATTCCACCAAGTTTAACCTGCCCCCCTGGATGAATGACTCGAACATTCCAAGCACAAGGTTGAATGCGTGCCCGACAAGGAAGAAAGGAAGGAAAATAATGTTGTCCGCTGGATTCAGCAGCAGGTTTATCACCATTGCAATCGCAAGGCTGCTTAATCCAATTGCCAAAATCCTTGAATAGCTGAGCAAATTGCTTGCAAGCGAAGGTAATTCAACGACTCCAATCAATCCCTCTGCCCGCCAAATAAGCACAAGCCCGACAAGAATTGCAATGCCTATTCCCCCAACCACAAGCATGTCAAGCCCGCCCATCAAAAACAATGCCACAAGTGACACTGCGCCCAATTCAACCGCAATCCAGCCAAGCTTTCCAAGCGCGTGGTTCATGTTATGGTGCTCCAATTCCTTGAGGAAACCCAAAACAAAGCCGAGCGTCACATGCGTTATGCCCATTAACACTGTCACAAGCAAAAGGAACTGGACATTTGCAAGCCTTTCAACCGCGTGGAACGGCAGCTCCATTCCGGTTAACTGCAAAAAACTGAAGCCAAGGTATTCATCAAAAAGAATTCCAAAAAGGATTGTCGGAATTGCGGCGTAAGCCCAGACCATTCCCAAATCGCTTAAAATTCCCTTTGTTTTCTTTGCAATCAGCAAACCCAAAAAAAGCGAAAGAATTCCGTAACCCGCATCGCCTAACATCATTCCGTAAAAAATCGGGAAAATGATTGCCACAATTACTGTTGGGTCAAATTCCCTTGAGCCCGGAACAGACATGAATTCAATCAAATGCTGGAATGGAAGGAAAAACTTCGGGTTTTTCAGCAGCGAAGGGGGCGCCTCGTCTGTCTTTACTTCCGCCAAGTGAATCCTTTTATTGAACCTCTGGCCAAGGCTTTCCTTTAACTCGCTGAATTTTTTTGCCTCAATCCATGCCTCAAGCGCGAATGTTTTTCCCGTAAAACCATACTTTGTCTGCGCCTCAAACCTTTCGGATTCAATTTCAAGCATTTCCCTTAATGACGCGATTTCCGGGTAAAATTTCATTGAAAGCGATGCCTTTTTTTCCTGAATTGCTTTTTCTTTTACGCCTATTTCCCATAGCCTTTTTTCAACTGATTCAAGCATTTTTTCAGGCTCTTTTGCGTTTGCAGGAAGCAGTATTTTCGTGAAGCCTGTTTTGCCCGCAATCGCCTCTGCCTCTGATTCCGCTTTTTTGTCAACCGCCAAAACAACAATGCTTTCAAACTTGTTCAATTCCCTTGCCTGCAGCACAAAACGGTTAGTTGCATGCTCCACTGCGCTTCGCAATTCTGGAATTTTCTGCGTCTGCAGCTTTCCGACAAAAAATGCAAGCCTGTTCTGCTGTAAAAGCGACAGGTCAATGCCTGTTTTGCCTAACTGCTCCAAAACCTTTTTCGAGCCGGAGAGCGTTGCCTTCTCTTCCTCCAACTCCCTTTTCTCCTCATTCAATGCGTTTAACTCTTTGTCAATAATTATGCTTTTGCTTTTCTCCAGCAATTCGTTGAGCGGCAATTTTTTTGCCTGAGCCGCTTCCCCTTTTTCCAATTCGCCTTCAATTGCCTTCATTCTAACAAGCTGTTCAGATGCAGCGCCAGCCATTGCGGGAATTTTCCCGCTTTCAAGCCTTACATCGCTTGACTTCTTTATTTCCGCGATTCCTTTTTCCTGAAGGAAGGCAGTTACCTCATCAACATCCGCGTTCAGGCCTATTGCCTTGACTTTCACCATTTTTTCAGGCCTCAACACTTTTGCTCACCCATCCCTTGCAAGAATCAGTTCAGCCAATTCCTTTGCCTTTGCACTGGAAATTTTTTTCCCTTTGAGTGCTGACGCCTCTTTTTCCGCTTCCTCAATTATCTTCGCAGCCTGTTCCTCAAGCTGTTTTTTCGCTTCCTCAAGCATTTTCTGCTTCATTTCAGTGGACTTTTTCCTGCCCTCTTCCACTATCTCCTGGCCTTTCGCCTTTGCCTCTGAAACCCTTTTCTCCCTGTCCTTTTGGGCTTTCTCCAGTGTTTTAGAGGCATCCTCTTCCGCTTTCTTGAGCGCCGCTATCTCGTCGGAAAAATCCGCATTATTCGCCAAAAAAATCACCTTTAAGCTCACCATTACAGCAAAATGCCGAAAGTAATCGCAATACGGGGGATAAAGGCATTTAGCCGCAAACTAATGGAATTAACCATCAAAAGTTATTTAAATGAATAATCAGCTTTTTTCGCCATAACCGCTTGAAACAGAAACCAACGCTTTCTCTGCCTTCCCCAACAGCCTTTCCTCGGAAAACTCCTCCGCTTTCTTCAAGGCATTTGCCCCAAGCACGCCGATTATTTCCCGCGATTCAGCCAATTCAGCCATGCGCTCTGCAAGCTCCTCAACTTTATGCGCTTCAAATAGCAGGCCAGTCTGCCCCTCGATGACTATTTCCTTAAGCGCAAGGAAATCCGCTGCAACCGCAGGCAAACCCAAAGCCATTGCCTCAATCACAGCCATTCCCTGCGTTTCAATCGTTGACGCAATCACAAAAGCATCGCATGCAGCAACAGCTTCAATCAATTCTTTTTCCCGCAGAGCGCCCGTGAAAACAATCCTTTCCCCCAAACCTTTCTCCGCAGCCATTTTTTCAAGCTTTTTTCTCTCAGGCCCGTCGCCGATTATTTTCAATCGCAGCGAAGGCAGTTTTTTTGCCGCAATTTCAAACGCGTCAATCACTTCATGCAAATTCTTTTCATAGCTCACCCTTCCCACAAAAACAAACCAGAATAATCGGCCATCACGTTTCACTTTTTTTGCCTCAAACCACTCCCGCCTGATGGGGTTAGGCAAAACCATTACCTCTTTTTTTGCGCCGTGGGCTTCAAGCTCTTTCTTCATCGCATCACTCGGCGTAACAATCAAATCACACTTGTTGTAAAACGAATTAGAGTAAGCCCAAGCAGCCGACTTCATTACGCCAAGGCCCCTCAACAAAGGCAATGGAAGGTATTTCAAAAAATCGGGCAAAAGCGTGTGGTAAAAGCCTATTGCGGGCAGCTTTAATTTCCTTGCAATTTTCAGGCCTAACCACCCAGCGCCGAAGGGAGTTTCGCATAAAACAATTTCCGCCTTGAATTCCCTTAATTTTGCCTCAACTGTTTTTCCCCTTGAAGGCAAAACCACGCGGTACTCCTTGTAAGTGGGAAGCCCCTTTGATTTAAGCCAAACCACTTCAATGCCCTGCACCTCGATTTTTTTTGCGGGAGAAGGCGCAAACAAAACAACTTTGTGCCCTTTTCTTTGCAGGCCTCTTGCTGTTGTCCCAATCGCAACGCTTACTCCGTTAATCTGCGGCAGAAAAGTGTCTGAAAAAATTGCTATATTCATTTTTGCACCGCCAAGAGTTAAACCGCATATAAATAGGCAACAATTAAAATTAATAAGCATTCAAACGGCAGAATCAAGCGGTTGGCTTATTTTTTTCGGCGCCATTCTTTTTCCTTATGACAAATTTGAACACAAACACTGAAAACAGCGCAGAGCAAAGCACGGGTATGACAAAGAGCCAGAGTGAAACAATTGTAATCGGGCTATTCGGGTTTAAGGACGGCAGGGCTATTTCATCAACGCTTTTTGCAGTGAACATCTGTTCAATCGTTAAACCCTCGTTGTATGCCTTTACAATGTACTCGCCTTTCTCGTTTACCGGGAAAGCCACTGAGCCGTCTTCTGTCTGGGTCGCAACCTTTCCTCCGCTCGGGGAAAAAACATCCACAAAGAATTCCTCTGTTGCAGTGGTTTCAGGGTACTCCACTTTCACCACTTGAATTTCCCCTGTGTCAATAATGCCTGATAATCCCAATGAATGCTTTCCGCCTCCCTTTTTTGGGCAGTCCTGAGGGCAGTTGCTATTGCTTTCGCCTTTTTCGCATCTTCCGTTGCCGCATTCCCTGCACCGCGGCATTGTTGTGTGGGCGCAAACAGCTGTGCAGGTGTTGGGGTTGTTGCAGGCATCGCTTGTGCAGCCAAGATTGTCATTGCACTGGCTTGCGCTAGTGCACACAGGAGTTGTAATCGCATTATTGCAGCACAAGCCGCTAGTGACCAATGTGCCGCCGCACTGGCATGCCTGTGAAACAGGGCCATTGGAGCAATTTGTCACTGGAACTGAAACGCATGCCGCGGAACAGGTTGCGGGGTTTTGGCATACCTCGTTTGTAAGGGGATTGCCGTCGCTTGGGCATTGGGAATTTCCAGTGCAAACAGGCACAATGCATGTATTGCCGCAAAGCATTTGCCCTGGAAGGCAGCTTGGCGGCTGGTATGCTGAAAGTGTCCTGAAAGAGGTTTCAGATGACTGCGAGCAGTTATTGCTTGCATCGCAGCTTGAAACGTAATAATAGTAAGTTGTTTCACTTGCCAAGCCAGTCAATTCCATGGAGTGCGCTGTTCCAAGATTCGTGTTCTGCCTGCTTTGGGCTTCATGCCCGCTTGAAGTTCCGTAAAAAACCTTTGAATCCGATGCCTCATCCGTTGCCCATGCAATAGTAGCGGAATTGCTGTCAATTTTAGCTGGTGCAATGCCTGAAATAACCGGCGGAGTCGTGTCCCCAGCTGTTGGAGTTATGGTAATCTGATATGTGTCAGCCGCAGCAAATGCCGCGAAACATAAAACCAAAAAGACAGCCAGTGCCTTTTTTGAAAGCATAATGTAATAATGCTTCTCTTATTTAAAAACTTTTCTAATGGCGTGTATTCTGCCACTCTATCCTACCTAACTGGCTCGTATTCATTTTTTCCCTTTCCGGTCAGAAAAAACTTCACTGCATTGGATAAATGAAAGAAAACGTATGAGGGGTAACCCATTTTTTTTATTCGCCTCGCTGAAACAAACACTTTGCAGCCCCCCGCGTACTTCACTTTGCCTATTCCCTTTATTTTTTTTGCCAGGTCTAAATCCTCGCAAGTAACAATGCTTGTGTCAAAGCCGCCTACTTTCAGGAAAGCTTCCCTTTTCACTGCCATGTTTGAGCCAATCGGGTTATGCAATCCGAAGAAAACGAACGCGCTTAAAAACTTGGGCATCAAAAAATATGAAACCTTTTTTCCAAAGCCCCCTGAATCAAGCAGAAAAACATTGCCGTAAACCATTGCAATGCCTTTTTCTTTTCCAAACTCTTTTTTTATTTCTTCAAGCCAGTTTTCCGGAACCACGGCATCCGCGTCAGTGAATGCTATCACTTCCCCGATTGCTTCTTTTGCTCCGCCCTGCCTTTCCGCTGCAATGCTCCGCTTTTTCTCCACAACAACCTTGTCCGCTAACTTTGCGGCTATCTCCCTTGTCTTGTCCTCGCTGTTGCCGTCGCACACAATCAATTCATAGCTGCCGGAAAACTTCTGCGCCTTAATGCTTTCAAGGCAGCGCGCAATTCGCTTCTCCTCATTCAAAGCCGGAACGACAACTGAGATATCGACTTCAGGCAAAACTATTCTCCCCTGCGCTGCAGTTCTTGCATTAATTCTTTTAACTTCCGAAGCACGTTCTTCTGATTAAGAATTACTGTGGCTGAATCCACCAACGCGTCAATCTCTTTAAGCAGCCCATAAGCTTTCCCGGTAATGCCATACTTGCTTGAATGCTCTAATAAGTGCTTAATTTTTGGAGGGATGCTTAGGTAAATTTTACTCCGCGATTGCGTTATATCATGCATTTGTTTTCTAACCCGCTCAAAGGCAGGGTTCTTTGTTGACAGCGTGCTCAATGGCTGTGTACTGCGAATGTCGTCGTATTCTTTGTTAATAGGGTCCGCTTTCACATCCAACTTTTGAAGCTCATTCAACTCTCTCATTACACTTAAAATTTTTGCATTCCTTTCTTTAAGATTTTTCATTCGGTGAGCAGGCATCATTCCTGCCGCCTCTGCTTCAGGTATAACCTTTGACCCGCGCCTTCGCGGAATATTATCGCGCCTTCTAAAAGTTCTCATTTCAATACCTCCTTTGTTTCAAGCGGTTTTCTCAAATTCCGCCACAATCCTTTGGGCGACAAGCCCTTTTCTTCCTTTCGCTCTCGCGGGTTTCCTTTTTTTCCTGAAACAACCAGCACAGTGAGTTCACTTCATTCCTTCATAATATAGCTGATTAATTCCCCTGTTGTTAAGATTTTGACCTTTGCCTGTTTTTTAAGGGCCGCGTCATTAGACCAAATTGCGCAGCCCAAATGCATTGCCAGCGCAAAATAAGCCGAATCATTTGGGTCGGGTGAAATTTTTTCAGCATTAACCCTCAGCCCTTTGAATTCCTCGAAAGGCACCAGAATAATATTTGCTGATTCAATAATTCAGTTTATCAATTCTGTGATTTCGTTCTCTTCAAGGCCTGTTTTTCTTTTCAGTTCAGCCGAATGCTTCTCTGCCTCCTGGATTGTGAATTCAGGGCAATAAAAGTCGTACCCTGAAAGCAGCAATATTTTTCGCGTTATGCCTTCCTTGATTAAGGCAGCGAAAAGAATATTGGCGTCCACAACAAGAATCAACAAAATCAGCCCTTCGAGAATTTCTTTGATACGGCCCGTTTCACCTTTCTGCCAAGTGCAATTGTGTCCTCCTCTGAAAGCCTGCTTTTGGAAAGCGCCTTGTCAAGTTTCTCAAGCAGCCTTATTTTTTCCACGATGGCCTTCCTTGCGACCGCAGACCAGTTGAGTTCTGGAAACATAGACATTTCCCTCTTAAGCTCTTCCGGAACCGATAAAGTTATCGAAGCCAAAACCATCACCTCTAATTAAATACTGTGTTAGCACAGTTTTTAAATATTGGTTTTTTCTCAAGCAATTTTTTCAAATTCCGCAACAATCCTTTGGGCGACAAGCCCTTTTCTTCCTTTCGCTCTCGCTGTTTTTCCTTTCGCGGAAACAATTACAACCTCGTTTTCTTCCCCGCCCATTTCGTTTTTTGCAACATCATTTCCAACGCACAACTGCAATCCTGTGCGCTTCAAAAACTCCGCACATTTTTTCTCCAGCGCATTTCCCGCCAAATTGGTTTCCGCCTTGAACCCTACAATTTTCATTCGCGGAAACTTTTTTCGCATGGCTTCAACCAGCTTCCCCCTTGGCTGCAATTCAAGCGCGAGTTTTTCCGTGGAAGAAATCTTTCCCCTGCTTTTCTTCACCTCAAAGTCCCCGACAGCAGCCGCGTGGAATAACGCATCTGCCTTTGCTCCGTTGGAAAGCAGCGCATTCTCCAGCTCTGCAAAGCTTTTGAACGGATAGCAGTTTTCTGCGGGGAGGGGATTTGCGAGCGCGGGAACAAGGTTATGTATAAGTTTCACTTCTCCGCCTTTGCGGTATAACTCTTTCGCTATCTCCAAACCCATTTTGCCAGAACTCTTATTCGTTAAAATTCTAACCGGGTCCAGTTCTTCAACCGTTGCCCCCGCAGTCACTAAAAACTTTTTTCCTTTAAGCGCCTGCTCCGTTAAAATTTTCTCCGCTTCAAGCACAATCCTTTCATTTTCCGCAGCCTTTGCCTTTCCTTCCTCTATTTTCGGGGCAATCATTTGCACATCCAGTTTTTTCAGCTTTCCCAAATTTTCCTGCATCACAGGGTTATTCCATAGGTCCAGGTGCATTGCCGGCGCTGCCAGAATCTTTTTTCCAGAGCCAAGGGCGGTTGCAGCGCAAAGAGTTACAATTGAATCGCTTACTCCGTTCGCAATCTTCCCAAGCGTGTTCGCTGTCGCCGGCGCAATCAAAAGCAAATCCGCGCTTCCCTTTTTCCCAAACAATTTAAGGTATTCCACTTTTCCGCTGGCTTCAGTCAAAACCTTTCCTTCAATCAAGTGCTCCAATGTTTTCAACCCGATTAACTCCAGAGCCCCGTCACTCGCGCAAATCTCCACCTCAAAGCCTTTCGCCTGCAGCTGCTTAACCAAGTCAAAGCTTCTGACAACCGCAACCGAACCGGTTAACGCGAGAACGATTTTTTTTCGGCTCATTTTTTTGCCTTTAAAATTTTAATTTTTCCAAATCTTCTAGGAACATTGCGATAAAATTTCCCTCTAATAGTGCATGGGCGAATCCATCTTCTGTTGATAACAGCAAAGTCTTTTCTTCAGGGTTTGATTTTTTTCCATCCCTTATTTTTTTCCCTCTTCTGCTGATTTAGGATAAAAATTGGTTGCCCAGTTATCGTTTTGGAGGCGATAAACATGGGCTACCGTAATTTATTGCCACTTAAAAGTTTATATGAGTTTCGTGGTTTTAAACCTAACTTTTCAGTTCTATC
>JAZDDZ010000006.1:0-13211 GCA_043809245.1 Candidatus Iainarchaeum sp. | reverse complement strand
CGAAACCAAACTCTTCCAACTCTCGAAATCCAGCCTCGCATGCATTGATTGTGCTGCGCTTTCTGAACACATTCTTTCTGCACTTTGACACAAACATGAACATCAACCAGTTGCTGCGCGTGTCACCCAATGGTTTTTTAGCGCTCCCGCTACTCAAAACAGTCTGCATAAAGATATTCTCCTATCGCGCCGTTACAGGGCCCCCCTTGGGGGCCGCGCGCGATACGGAAAAAAGAAAAAGATTGTATTTAAGGCCATTCATCTGTGGGCTCTACGCTTTGGCTCCGAGCCCCCAGTATTCTGGCCCACGGGAGCATAGAGTTCGATAAACGACAAGCAAAAAATCGCGGCTGTTATGTTTGTGAGGGCTCCGGGGTTTTCTGATGCCCCCAGAACTGAAAGAAACACATTATGGATGGACTATTTTGTCAAATCCAGAAATTCAGAGGAGCAATTTCGCAAAATATTTGGCCGCCATATCGTAGAAGAATTGGTTGCAAGGGCAATGAATTATGGGCGCCGTATGAGCTTTTCGGATACTCGTTTGGATTTTAGAGGGGTGCATCCATCAAAAAAAGGGCTATTTTGAGGGCACTTTCAGACCTTGAAAAATTAAACAAAAAAATTGGAAGACCAAGAATTTGGCGCGGTCGTCCTTTTGACCATAGGAACAACCGGGCAGGGGATGCAGAGGTACTCGGAGACAAATTTAAGATTAGGGATATTCAAATTGGGCGAGCGCCAAAACCGCCTCCAGCCAGAAGAATTAAGTTTAAGCCTAAGCGACCCCTATGAATTCAAAAGTTTTAATTACTCCCTAATCAACGTGCCCCTGAATTCCTGGTGCCTTACCGCTGCCTCAAAGTTTGGAAGGTCATCTGCGTTCAAAACGATTGTGGGGATTTTGGAGCGCTTGAGAATGTTGCATGCGTTAATGTCCAAGACAACGTTTGCCCCTGGTTCCCCTGCGCCAGCGCGCAGAACTATTTTCAGCAGGCGGTCAAAGTCAAGGGACTTGTAAAAAGTGGCTTTGGCGCTGAGCTTCGGGTTTGCGCTGTAAACTCCGTCAACGTTTGTGAGGTTAATGAAAACCGCGTTAAGTGATTCCGCAATAAGCGCTGCAACCGCATCGGTTGTAAAACCAGGCAGAAGTCCGCCGAAGACAGGAATCTTTCCCGAATCCAGGACTTTTTTGGCGTCCTTCACTTCCGTGAGGACTTTTTGAAAAGCGTTATCCAGTGCGTGAATGAACAATTGCGCGTTAACGCGCGTGACCATCACGCCTAACTCATCCAGTTCAAAGTTGTTTGCCCCCAATGTTTTGGCAGCCGCCACGTAATCGCGGCAGATTTTTCCGCCTCCGACAACTATGACAAATTTGTATCCTTCGCGTTCAAGCGAGGAAATTGTTGAAGCAATTTTGGAGAGAAGCGCCGTGTCAAGCTTTTTTTCAATGAAAGTGGAGCCTCCGACCGAGACAACAAAAAGGCTTTCGTTTGAGGAAGGCGAAGCCTGCGATTCATAGGGTGTTTCCTCTTTTTTTTCACCTGGCATTTCATTGAAGAAGTCAAACATTGTGTTCACCTTGCGCCATTCAATACTCTTAACTTAATATCAAAAGACATTATTTTGGAAACTATTCTTGATGTCTTTTGATAGCTATCAAAGGACAATTTTTGTATCCATATTTTTGTCCTTTGATATAATTTATAAACATTTAACTATTAAAATACTTATCCTCGAAAAGTGGTTTAATGCAGCTAAAAGAGCCAATAGTGGATGAAGCAGAGTTCTCCATTTTCAAGAAAAAAATCAAATACCTTGCGCAGTTCAAAGGCAGGGGAACAGAACTGATTAGCGTATACATTCCGGAAAACGCGGACAGGAGCAGCGTAATGGGGCAGTTGACGACCGAGATAAGCCAGAGCTCGAACATTAAAAGCCCCCAGACGCGGAAAAGCGTGCAGGGAGCGCTAAGGAAAATCATCAATTTTCTCAAATCAATCAATTATAAGCTTCCAACAAACGGTTTGGTGGTCTTCTCAGGAAATGTCTCGGAAAAAGAAGGCCAGACTAATATTCGGCTTTTCACTGTGCATCCCCCAAAGGAATTGAAGACAAAGCTTTACTGGTGTGACTCCGCGTTCCATTTGGCGCCATTGAAGGAAATGCTTAAGCCCACGGAAGTCTTTGGCTTGGTTGTCATTGACAAAAATGAGGCGACAATTGCGACACTGAGCGGGAAAACCTATAGCATACTCGGAAAATTCACAAGCGGTGTTGCGGGAAAGGCAAGGGCAGGGGGCCAGAGCGCAAAAAGATTCGAGCACTTGCGCGAGGAGGCTGCACAGGATTTTTACAAGAGGATAAGCGAAAAAATAAACACAGTGTTTGTTCCGGTTGGCGACAAGCTCAAGGGAATGATTGTCGGCGGCCCCGGAATGACCAAGAATTATTTTCTTGAAAAGGAACTGGTTGACCACAGGTTAAGGGAAAAAATAATCGCAATTGTTGACACTGCCTACACTGATGAGTCAGGAATACGCGAACTTGTGCAGAAATCAGAGGACGTTTTGAAGGACACGGAATTGATGAGGGAGAGAAAGATGGTGAATGATTTCCTTGAAGCCGTTTCAAAGGACCTTGCTGTTGCTTACGGCCAGAAGGACGTGGAGGAAGCTCTTGCGCTCGCGAAGGTGAAAACACTCATGCTTTCAGAGGGGGTTGAGTGGAGGGTGGCAAAGGTTGTTTGCGGCGCGTGCGGCGCAACAGATGAATTCGTTGTGAAAAACCCGCTTGAAAACATTGATGATGAAAAGTGCAGGAAATGCAGGGGGGCAATTGAAGTGCTTGAGGAGATTGATTACCTTGATTTTTTGCTGGAAAAGGCGCAGGCAACAAGCGCTGAAGTTAAAGTTATCAGCACTGAAACTCCTGAAGGGGAGCAGTTCCTTAAATCCTTTGGGGGCATTGGCGCTATACTGCGCTACAAATAGCTGCAATTGGGCGGAGATTTTTTTTGACCGGAATAGAGTATTTTTCAACTAAAAGCGAGGGCATCGGCGGAAGGCTGAAGCAACGCATTTCCGACTTCAAGGTTAGGGAGATAACAAAGGAAGGAAAGCAATGCGAAATACTGGTTTTTGGCGAGGACAATGAAAAAAAGGAACTGGAGAAGGTTTGGCTGGAGCCGCCCGCTGAGGAGGAAAAAAAGGAAACCCTGCATTTGACACTTGAAAAATTCAATTACGACACGAATCTGGCGTTAAGGCTGCTCTGCAGGTTTTTAAGGGTGTCAAGGAAACGAATTGGCTTTGCGGGAATGAAGGACAAAAGGGCAATCACCTCCCAGAAAATCTCGGTGTGGAAGCCGGATTACAATGCCGTGAAGGGCTTCAGGAGCCGTTACCTTGATTTAAGGGACGCGGAATGGCGCGCGGAAAGGATTGAATTGGGGGATTTGAAGGGAAACGCGTTTGAAATTACAGTTAGGGACATTGGTTTAAGCGAAAAGGAATGCGAAAAAAGAATCAGGGAATGCTTTGATGAAATGAAGCAGGGCATTGCGAATTATTTTGGGGAGCAAAGGTTCGGCGGGATAAGGGAAATAACACATTTGGTTGGAAGGGAATTCCTGAAGGGAAAAACAAAGGAAGCGGTAATGCTCTATTTGACATCTGTTTCACCGCAGGAAGAAGAGGAAGTAACTATTGCGCGCAACAATCTACTTAATTCAGGGGATTTTTCCGCTGCAAGCAACGAGTTTCCCGTAAAGTACAGGTATGAAAGGGCAATAATACACCACTTATGCAAATACCCAAATGATTTTGCGGGCGCATTCAGGAAGCTCCCCAAAAATTTGTGTTACATGTTTTCGCATGCATTCCAGAGTTATTTGTTCAATAAGGTGATAAACAAAAGGATTGAGGAAGGAATTGGCTTGAAGGCGGTTGAAGGCGATGTGCTGCTTGACGGGATTCCGACCGCGCCGCTTTATGGTTTTGAATCTGTTCTCGCTGAAGGAAAAGCGGGGGAGATTGAAAAAAAGGTTTTGGAAGAGGAAGGGTTTTCGCTTTCCGAATTCAAGGTTGCGGGAATGCCTGAGCTGAGCTCAAAGGGCGCAAGAAAAAAAATTCTCCTACTGCCGGAAAACCTTGAATTCCGCGGCATTTCATCCGATGAATTCAATGAGGGAAAATTGAAGGCAATGGTTTCATTTTCGCTTGACAAGGGAAATTATGCCACAACTGTTTTAAGGGAAATAATGAAAAATTAGGCGCATTGGCTAAACTTCATCAATTTTTTTTAAGATTGCGGCATAAACCTCTATTTTAAGGCGCATTCCGGCATTTATTAACTGGAATAACAGTTCCTTTGCTTCTGCCCGCGAGATTATTTTTTTCTTTACGCATTTCAAGGCAAAAGTTGTAGGCCAATAACATTCCACGCCTGCTGCCCGCGCAACCTGCACAAGCAAAAAATCATTTGTCAAAAGAATGTCTTTTTGTTCCTTTGCAATAACAAGCAATTCCGCATCGGTCGGCTCTATCTGTTCGGATTCCAAGATTTTTTCAACGGATTTTTTATCCCCTGCATCCGCTATTTTAATCCATTCACCGCAAGCCTTCCTTATCTCTGTTTTGCCAAAAATCTTGTCAGGAGCCTCGGCTGTTTCGGAGTAAACGCCTTTGCTGATAATTATGGCGCCAAAACACTCTTTTAACAGCAATAGCCTGCCGACCCTTGCAAGATGTATGATAACCGAGGAGTCAACGACAACCAAGAAAACACCTAAATTCTCTCCAAATCTGTTTCAAGGTCTTTCAATGAATAGCCCGAATCAACTGCCGCCGAAGACACCAGTGAAAGCATTGTTGCATATGAAACGTCAGCGATTTTTGCCGCTGTGCGGAGGGTAATTTTTCTTTCCCTTAAAAGCCCAATGGCCTTTTTTAGTTTCCATTCTCCAATTGCTGATGCCAGGAGCTTTCTCACAACTTCCGCGCGGTCTGCCTTTTCATCTTTCTCAATTTCCTTCAAATCCTGAACAAATTTTTCTCCAACCCGCGTTGTAATAACCTGCATAAAGAACACCAAATTATACAGAAAATCATAGATACAATAGCATATAAATGTATCGCTGTTAATTTGCCTTTATCTGGCTTAAAATGCTGTTGATTTTTGCGACTGTTTCGCTGCTTCCCTCGTACATCAGATTCAGGGTTTCAAAGGAGGCATTGGAAACATCAACCCACTCCTTTGGGCTGACTTCAATTGAATCAGCTGAAACAAGGACTTTTGCATTTGGCAGGTTTTTGTTTGGCAAGGCAACCAGAATTTTTACGGCATCAGATGCAGCGAGCTTTTGTTCGCATTCCTCTATTGAAATCTTGTTGTTTTGCCTTGCATCGCCTTCGTTTGACTGGCAGAAGAGCAATGAAAGGTTTGCGTCAACAACCCTTGCAACAGTTTCAACATTCTTTCCGTTGAAGGTTAAAATTGAGGTGAAAAGCGTCAATGATTTGGTCATTTGCTCGTTTGCTGCGCCGGATTCAAAGAACTGCGGGGAAACCATGAATTTTTGTTCGCTGCCCAATGCATTTAAGGCAGCGGCTGCATTTGGTGCACTGGCATCAGCGGCCGCCGAAAACTCAATGCCGTTAACGAACACCTTTCCAGTTGAAGGCCCAAGGAAATCCAACACAATTATTGCCGCGAAAAGTGCGATGAGAAAGAAAACCAGTGCAGTGAGGGCATAAACCAGTGGCTTGTTCAAGAAAACACCTTACAATTTTTTCGGGCAAATGAATTAAAAAGCGGACTGAAACCATTAGCCTAATGACTTTTAGGGTGCATTAAAAAGAAAAAAAAGAAAAGAAAAAATTAGGCTTTTCAGCCTAACTTTTTTTCGAAACGTTTTACGGGTTCAGACCATCGATTGCGTCGATGAGCTCTTGCGCTGCATTGCCTGTGTCCGCTGCTGAATATCCTGCAACGACTATGTCGCCGTCCATTTTTTCGGCAACAACGTCACCGTCTGAATTCAGCCTTTCGGACAAGCCGCTTACCTGATCTGCAAGCCTGTTGACTATTGGGCCGCCGACAATTATGTGGCTGCCGCTTGTGTTGTCAGTGTCCAAGACAACCAAGTTGTCCGGAACGCTAGCCAACGTCAAGGCTTTGCTGGGTGTAGCTGTACAGCTTCCTGCAGCTGCTGCTCCGCAGTCACCGGCAGTGTAGTTGATTTTTGTGATGGTGATGTTTGTTCCTGCTGCCGTGGTTCCTGTGTCGCCTTCTGCAAGGCCTGTGAGCTCGTCGCCTGTTGTGGTCCTTGTGGACTCCGCGCCCAGAACGTAGATGACTATTTGTTCCCTGTTCTGCGGCAGGCTGAACGAGACAATGTTGTTTGTCGCGTCAATTGTTGCCTTTCCGCCGACGTCTGTGTATCCGCCGGAGAGATAGTCAGACTGTGTTCCTGACCTCAACATGTAGCCGTTTGTGGCGTTGTAGTTCACGTCGTACCCAAACACTGAGAGCTGGTCGTTCGGGAATGGCCCGATCAATCCGCCGTCCCTTGTGTCTATGATGACGTTGAAGTCCGCGCCTCCGCCTGTTGTGTCAAGCGGGTCGTCTACCTGGAACTCCGCAGCATAGTACTGGTTGGTTTGAGCCCTGTTGCTTGCGAAGTCGATGTTGTCAGGCGAGTAGTAGCTGACTGAATTGCCTGCTGTGCCGCCTGTTCCGTCGTTCTGCGCTGTGCCGTGGAAGCCGACTGCTTTGCTGTACTGTGTGACGTTGCTGTCAGCCAGATAGAAGTTCTGGTCGTCCATCACGAACCACAAAGCCCTTGATGTGCTTCCCGATGTGCTGATTCTCGCAGCGTAGTACGCTTTTCTTGTGTTGTCGCTTCCGTACAGGCCTATTCCTGCAGCGGTTTTTGCAACGGTTGCTGCCGGCTCGAACGTAGTGTCGTTTGAGAGGTACAGCTGTCCGTATGAGTCGTCTGTGGTGTCTCCGCTTGTGTTGTAGATGTAGGTTCCGTTGCTTTTAGGCGAAGCTGACAGTGTGTTGAGCTGGAGCTCGACGTTTGCATCAACTGCGACTACAATTGCGTTGGCGGGGTCTGAGCCTGTTTCTGCCCAGTTTGCGTCCAACAGCTTGTAGGTTACGCCGTCGACTGCTGTGTTTGCGTCTGTTCCTATCTGCCAGTTTCCAAGGCCTAATGTGTCTGTGAGGACTCCAATGCCCCCTGAAACAGATACTAGTGCCTGGGCTTCGTTTGTGTCTGTGATTGTCCAGGTTCTTCCGTTAACATAGTCTCCTGTTGTGACTGTGATGTTAACGTCCCTTGTTCCGCTCCTTGCTGATGTGCCTGAGCCGTAGTTGACCCTGTAGGCAATGGTTGCTCCGTCGAATGTGAAGCTTCCGCTGCCTGTCTGGCCGCCTCCGTCGCTCAAGCCGAGCGCGAACGGAATTCTGTGGACTCCGCCTGATGCGTCGTAGAATTCAGCGCCGCCGTATGAAGCTTGGTCAAGCGCAGGGTTTGTGCCTGTGATTTTTCCCAGTTTTATTGATGTTTTTGACTGGGTTCCCTCAAAGCCCTGGAATTCCACTTTGGCGTATCCTTTTCCCGCAACTCCGTCAGCCAAGGCGTTTCCGAAAACCGCTTGGGTTCCTTCCGTGCCTGTGAGTGACTGGTTTACGTTTGTGGGGTACAACACGCTGGTTCCTGAATCCCATCTTTCCCTGCTGTTCTGGATTACTATTCCAGTGAACTTTGCAGAGCTTCCGTTCAGGCCTGATGTGGTGAATGAGACTGTGTAGTCGTATGGGCCTGAAATGTTTGATGAGTCGTATGGGTATCCTTTGCCGCTGTACAGAACGACTGTGTCTGTTCCCTTTGTTATTTCTATATAGCCTGTGCTTGTCGTTGTCGCTAATGCGATTGTGTCAACGAACAGGTTGCTTGCTAGAACCAAGTCTCCTGCGGCGTCAACGAACGTTTCTGACAAGTCAGTGCTTGCTGAGATTGTCTGGGTGTCAAGCCTTGTTTCGCCGTCGTATAATTCGAGCGTCACATTGAATGACCCTGAAGCCGGACCCGACTGGGTTATCTGCACTACTTTGACTGAAAGGTCTTTTCCGTCTGCAGTGCCTCTTCCCTTAAGTCCCGTGATTGTCTGGCCTTCGTTGTATGTTTCTTTGGCGCTTGACCTTACGAGCTTGACGTTTTGTGTGGTTGAGTTGAAGTCAGCTGTCTTTAACTCGTATGTGGTGCCGAAGAAAGGCAGTTTCACGTTGTCGGATGAGCCTCCGTCCGTGTAATAGCTGTAGTTTTTGTTTCCCGATCCGTTTAGGGGCACGCCTGTACCCAAGTCAACCTTGTACTGGAACTGGCTTGAACCGATCATTCCTACCAAATCCTTTACATCGGTTGTCTTGTCGAACTTTGTGTCAATGGTTACAGTTATTTTTTCCTGTTCCCTTATTGTTGACGTGCTGGCGTTTACCTTTATTGTTACATCAGAGTTGTAAAGGTTTGTCAGCTGTGAGCTCGTCAGGATGTTTGCGTCAATTTCGTTCGCCCCTGAAGCAGAGTTCAGGTTGACCTTGTATTGCTTTGAGCCGGCGCCGTATGCTACGACTCCGCCGATTGCCAAGTCAACGCTTAGGTCTGAAGGGTTTGCTGTTCCCCCTTCGCCTCCGCCGCTAATTGCAACATCTGTTGATGTCGCTGCTTTGGATGCAATCTTTGCCGCTATGTTTCCGGCCCAAACTGCGTCGCTTACCTGTGCCATCTTTCCTACAACGATGTCAACGGCTGGAGAGCCATTGCTCTTGTAGATGTCTGATCTCTGCAAGTCGATTGCTGTTACGATTGGCGCTAACGCGGTTCCGACCAATACGGCTCCTGCTGCTATTGCAGCCAATTTCTTTATTGTTAATCCTTTCATTTTTTGTTTCACCTCACGAATCTTATCAAAAGGATTCTAGACGTATTTGTGCCTTCAAAGCCATCTTATGCTGGAAGACAAAGCTATCTAGACTCTAATAATCTACTCTGGCTTTATTTAAATAGATTTCGGTTGTGAATGGAAACTTTTAAGGGCTTTTTAAGCCAAAAGGGGCTTTTTTTAAGGCTTTTGTTGAAGTTGTGTTCGTTGATGCACGAATGTGTGTTTTTCTTTTTTTTAAGGCAATCCCCGAATTTTCCGCGCAATTTTGTTTGCTCAGCGGTAGAACTTTTTGTGAAATTCTTCCAGTTCTTTCTTGTTAAGCAATCCAATGATGTATTCGTTGTAGTTTTGGACCATTTGCGTGGCATCCATCAATCCATCCTGCAGTTCTTCCAAGGAGAACTCCATTTTTTCCGGCTTGATTATCTCTATTGATGTTGGGCCGTAAAAGAAAACCAGGTGCATTAATGCGCGGAAATCCCTGACTGAAAGGTTTACTTCAAGGAAAGCGGAGTAATGCTCTCCCTCTTTGATGATTTTTTCATGGAAAACATCATAAATTGTGAAGTTTTTTTCCTCGCGAAGGAATTTTTCTATTTTCGCCAGCTCCTTTGCCAAAAGCGTTTCCTCTATTGCCTGCGCCTCCACTATTGCCTTAAGCCTTAAAACAAAAGAGTCCCTTTCCGCGGTTTCCTTCCTTTCGGAAAGCTTTTTTGAAATATTTTCATCCAAGGCATACTTTTGCGGGTAACCGCTGATGGTTAAAAGCTTTAATTTAAGCATGTGCTTTAGCTGCCTGTTCAATTCGTCAAACGGCAGGCCTGCAATTGCCTGAAGCTCTTCAATGGTTTTGGGTGCCTTTGAAAGCGCTGCAGCGAGCTTTTTCTGTTCTTCCGTGAAAACAACCATTCTTACTCCCCCTTTAAGGGAAAACAAAGCGTTTTTAATTCATTTAATTACTATTAATATTAAATAGGGTTAAATAAGTATTATATAATATGCGGAGGCAAAAAAATGTTTCTGGCTGAACTGGTTGATGTTTCAGGCACTGTTGCAGGCGCTTCATCGCTTGCAGGGGACTGGAAAATCCTTTTAGGCGGATTAGTGCTTATTGCAATCGCCATAATTGTCTTCTTTCTTTTGAAGAAAATAGTCGTGAACACAATCCTTGGCCTGGTTTTCTGGGCAATAGTGGTTTACGGCATCAAAATAGAGCTTCCTTTCATTTCAAGCCTGATTGTCTCGCTTATCTTCGGGCCAGCAGGAGTGGGAGTAATGCTTTTGCTCAAATTTTTGGGAGTGCCAATCTAAAGCAGCGGTGTTTTCAGGGAACAAAATTGTTTTCCGCTCCGCACTTGGCGCACTTTTTTCCATTCAAACCCAAAGGGCTTATGGAGTAATGGATTCTTTTCACCAAAATGCTTCCGCATTTTTTGCAGTAAGAGTTCTCCTCTGCACCCATATTGCCCAGGTAAACATATTTCACTCCTGCTTTTTCCGCAATTTCCTTTGCTTTGCGCAGCCTTTCCCAGGGAGTTGGGGGCAGATAGTCGAGCTTATAGTGGGGGAAAAAACGCGAAAAGTGAAGAGGCACCCCCTCATCAACTGAAACAACGAATTCCCCGGCATCTTTGAAATCCTTTTCCCTGTCATTCCATCCAGGAACAATGAGATAAGTCAGCTCCAGGTGCACTTTTTTTTCTGAAAACAAGCGGATGCTTTCCTTCACCTTTTCCACGGAGACATTTCCGCAAACCTCTTTGTAAAACTTTTCCCCTCCTTTGAGGTCAATGTTTATCGCGTCAAGGAAGGGAGAAACTGCTTCAATCACTTCCTTTGACATGTAGCCGTTTGAAACCCAGGCATTGTACAATCCTTTTTTCCGCGCAAGCTTCATTGTGCCCAAAGCGAATTCCGAGAACACTGTCGGTTCGTTGTAGGTGTAAGCGATTCCTTCAACTCCTGCTTCAAGCGTTTTTTCCACAATTTCCTCAGGAGAAGTTTCAGGAACATCTTCAATCATTTGCTCCGAGAACTCCTGCGAGAGCGAGAAGTTTTGGCACATCATGCATTTCATATTGCATCCAAAAGTTGAAACGCCCAGGCACCTGGAACCTGGCTTGAAGTGAAACAATGGCTTTTTTTCAATCGGGTCAATCTCCAAGGACATTGTTTTTCCGTAAACCAGTGAAAAAAGCTTTCCCCCGCGGTTTTTTCTCACGCCGCAGATCCCGCTTTCCCCTTCCTTCAACACGCAAAAGCGGTTGCAGGCAGTGCATTGGACTGCTCCGCCATTAAGTTTCTTGTAAAAGGCCGCTTCCTTCATGAATCAATTAATATTCTTTTATTAATTAAAACATATGCAGATGCCAATGAACGAGTACAACTGCGACTTGCACTTCCACGGGCTTTACAGCGGCGGCGTCTCCAAAAACATGCACCCGCCGATAATCGCGGAGCAGGCAGGCTTGAAAGGCCTGCATGTGGTGAGCACCTCGGACGCATTGCATGGAAAATGGTTCAAGGAACTGGAAACCGAATTGGTTGAAGAAGAAAACGGCGTCCTTAAGCACAAAAAGTTTGACACTTATTTCATCACAGGAGTTGAAGTTGAGGACGCCAACAGAATACACCAGCTTATTTTTCTGCCTGACCTGAGCACAGCGCTGAACCTCAAAGAATCATTGAAGGGAACCGCTAACTTTGAGTGCTTTGGCTGTGGAAGGCCGAGAATCAAACTAAGCGCGGAGCAGCTGGCTGAAAAGGTTTTTGACGCGGGCGGAATAATCGGGCCCGCGCATGCCTTCACGCCGTACTTTTCAGTTTATGCACACTTCGATTCAGTGAAAAAAGCATTCGGTGAAATGGCTGGAAAAATCTCATTCATTGAATTGGGGTTAAGCGCTGACAGCTATTTCGCTGATCTGATTGAAGAAAACCATAATTACGGCTTTTTAACCGCAAGCGATTCCCATTCCCCGTGGCCTTTCCGCATCGGAAGGGAGTTCATGCGCATTAAAATGAAAAAGCCTTCCTTTGGCGAGCTGAAAAAAGCGCTGGAGCAAAAGGAAGAGAAATTAATCACGTTAAATGTTGGCTTGGACCCGCGTGAGGGAAAATACCATGCAACTGCATGCAATGGCTGCTTTGAAAAATTTTCAATGGAACAGGCAGTTCAGCTGAAATGGCGCTGCCCGAAATGCAGGGGCCAGATAAAAAGAGGAGTGAGGGACAGAATCAGCGAGCTTGCTTCTTTCACAAAAGAAACCCACCCCCCTTTCCGACCGCCTTACCTTCACTTGCTTCCCTTGGCGGAAATAATCCAGTCCGCACTTGGGATTAAAAACGTTCAGGCACAGCGGGTGCAGAGCGCCTGGCGTGATTTCGTGAGCAGGTTCAAAACCGAGATAGCCGTGCAGGTTGACGCCCCGGAAAACGAATTGCTTGAAGTGAATGAATCAATTGGAAAAAAAATAATCGCTTTCCGAAAAGGCTGGACGCTTTACATTCCCGGCGGGGGCGGAGATTACGGAAAGCCCATTGTCTGCGACTCCGAAGAAGAATTCCAAAGGAAGAAAAAAGAAATGAAAGACGAATTGGATGGAAAGGGAAGCTTTGCAGGGCAGAAAACGCTGAAGGAATTCTGAGTAAAATTTAAGCGCGTGTTCTTCTTTTGAATGTTTTGAAAAAATCTCTTCTTGACATTGGCGGGGTTGCTTTTTCTTTTTGTTTTCGCCTTGGCACTTTTAATGCCGTAGGAAATTCTTTAAGCTCAGTAATTTTACCGTTCTTATCCAGCCTGAATTTTATTGCTTGAGGGTAATCTGCATGAACGAATTTTTCCAACCTGTTTTCTGCAAGAATTTTATGCCTTTTTTCCGGGTGCAAAAGCAAACCAGTTACATTATAATGGGCCGCGCCCCAAACCATTGCAATTGTTGGCTTTCGGTGTAGCTCTTTTTGAAGCATTGGCGCAACAAATGACTCGGATTTCTCCGTAGTAATGGCATTTCTGATTTGCATCATTCCTTTTCCTAAAATTAATTCATCAATTGCCGCGGATGCCTTTAACAAGCCGGGTGTTTTTATCTCGTTTTTATTTCTGGAAAATCGTTGTGAACTACCTGCCGCTGAAGCGGCAGGCGTCACTGGTTTAATTGAATTGTAGTAGCGTGGTTTGCGCGGGTTTGGGTTTTTCTGCTGTCCAGTGTTTTTGTTGGCTTTCTGTGACGTATTTGCGCATTGCTTCTGTAG
>JAZDDZ010000005.1:0-2018 GCA_043809245.1 Candidatus Iainarchaeum sp. | reverse complement strand
AAAAACCTTTTTCTCCGATGTGTCTGCGTGAAGCATAACCATTGCCTCAAGCTTGTAGCCGAATTTCCTGATGTTGATTTTCGGGCTGAAACCCTCAAGCACGCCTTGCTTTGAAAGAAAATCAAGCGAAGCCTTGATTGTGGCCTTATGATAGCCTGTTGCGCGCTGAATCTGCCGCATGTTCGGGGTAACGGAACCCTTCTTCAGCAGGGCGCTCAAAATGTTAAGCCTTATTTCATCATCAATCTTCTTCTCGGCACCCATAAAAACACCAATAGGAATATTGAGGCATAATAGTTAAAAATAGTGTGCCAAATGGTACAGCAAAAAACTCCGAATTTATATATAGTCAAGCGTTGTAATTATTACTGAATTGGGGGGATCCAATCCTAAATAGCAAAAAAATAAATCAAAAGGAAAGGGGTTAAGCTCACCAGGCTAATTGGTTTAAATCAGAACCCCTTTCCCAAAATCTTATCTCACTTTTTTTCTGCTTTTTCGGCGTTTTCTGCTTTTGGTTCTGCCGGGGTTTCAGCGTCTTTTCCGTTGTTGCTGTTCTTGTAATTGTTTTTCTTTTTCCATTCGTCCTTGCTTTTGCAGTTCATGTCAACGCACATTTCATAGCGGTATCTCCCGCCGACCACTTTAACTGTTGCCTTTCCACAGGTTTTGCAAAGGGCAGACCCCGGAGAAACGCTTCCCTTCTGCGGAAGAGGAAAAGTGTTCGTGCACTTCGGGTAATTGCTGCAGCCCAAAAACCTTTTCCCGCTCCTTCCCTTCCTTATCACAAGGTTGCCTGCGCATAAATCGCATTTCCCTATGACCTTGTCCGCGCGCAACGCTTTCCTGAGCTCCGAGCCGATTTCATTCTTGTTTTTCAAAAGGTCTTCAAGCAATTCCGATAATAATTTCCTGGAGCCGCTTACAACATCTTCTTTTTGCCTTTTTCCAGCGGCAATCAAATCCATTTCGTTTTCCGTTTCTGCAGTCATTTCAGGCTTGGTGATTCTCTCACAGTACTTATCCAATGAATCAACAACCGCAAAAGCAATTTCATTGGGCTCGATTGCTTTTGTGCCAAAAATGTAATGCCTTGCCAAAAGCTTTTGGAGGATTTCGTGGCGAGTGGATTTGGTCCCAAGCCCACGGCTCTCCATTAGTTTTATTAATGCGCCCTGCGAATAGCGCGGAGGCGGCTGGGTTTCCTTGCCTAAGAGGTCAAGATTCAGAAGCTTTGCAATGTCGCCTTCATTCAGCTTCGGCAAAAGCGTTTCCTTTAAAGCGGAGTAAGGGTAAACTTCTTTCCAGCCCTTTTTTGTTATTGCCTGGCCATTTGCAAGGAATGGCTCCCCATTAATGTCAAAGTCAACGGAAAGGTTCAGGGTTTCCGCGTCCTCACTTAAGGTTGCAAGAAAACGCCTTGCAATAAGTTCATAGACCTTCCACTGCTTTGGGTTCAGCTGGCCTTTTTTTGGAACGCTCACTGGATGGATTGGCGGATGGTCCTTGGTTTCTTTTCCATGTGAAGGCTCAATCTTTCCAAGAGCCAAAACTTTTTGCACGTCCTTTGAAAGTTCGGGGGAATTAAGAAGTTCGGAAAGAATTTCCTGCAGGTTAAGGTTTATTGGATAAACTGTGTTGTCTGTTCGAGGATACGAGGTTAAGCCCATCTGGTAAAGGCTTTCCGCAGTATTCATTGCGTCTCCGGCAGTCATTCCGATTGCGGTTGCTGCCCGCAAGAATTCAGTTGTGTTGAAGGGAACCGGCTTTGCAATTTTGCGCTTTGTGCTTTTAACGTTTTTTACAATTGCTTTATCAGTTTTTTCCGCTGCTTCCTGCGCTTTTTTCGCCTCTTCCTCGCTTTTGAACCTTCCTGTTTTATGCATTGCCTCAAACTTTTGCCTGTCCTTTTCAAGCAATGCCTTTAACTCCCAGTATTTTTCCGGCTTGAATGCCCTCCTTTCCTTTTCCCTGTCAACAATCAGCCTTAAAACAGGGGTCTGAACCCTTCCCGAGCT
>JAZDDZ010000004.1:0-57723 GCA_043809245.1 Candidatus Iainarchaeum sp. | reverse complement strand
CAAGCACACCACAATGTTTCAGTTATAGAGGACAGCATCCAGGAATGAATTTGAAAGATACTGCGCGGCTCGAAGCCCAAGCGAAGAGCCCGCAGAGTAAATTCACAGGGTCATAGGGGCGGAGCCCCTATTGTCATTTTTAAATCTTTTATAACGATTTCCCAATGATTCATAACAGAGTCATAATCCTCTAAAATATCGAATCTCGGCTGTTTTAATTTTTTCACAAAAATGCCTTCCTTGCATCATCCGCTTCCACTATAAGCCTTCCAAAGTTTTTCGCGTCATCCAAGACAATGCGTGGGCAAGCCGTATTCACTAAACAATCGGCTTTAACTCCCAAAAAATAATCCGGCTTCACCAAATCCATCGCAAGAATAAACGCCTTTTTCCCTTTCCGCTCGAGCAATTCCTTCAGCTTCAGCGCATTCTCCATCTGCATCTGCCCTTTTTTCGTTGAAACAATTATTCCAAAGCTTTTCGCTTTTCCAGCAAGCGCAATGCGCGCAATCCTTGCCCTCTCAAACAGTTCCTTTTCCTTTTCAAGCCCTTTAACTTCCAATGAAAAAGGATTTGCCGCAAAAACCGGTTTTTTTGAGGCGAATGCAACCCCAAGCGGATGGAACAAGCCGTCCCCCACAAAAACAATCGCTTCCGCTTTCCTTGCTGCCTTTAACGCATTTTCGTGCCTGCAGCCAAGCACTGCTCCGTTCCCTTCAATGAACGCGCTGATTCCTTTCGCTTTAAGCAATTTTTTTGCAATTGGAAGCAAATCAGCAAATTGAATCGTCGAAACAAGCGCGATTTTTTTCACGCTGTTTTCATTCAGTTTCTTGGAAATCTTTTCCGCCAACAGCCCGATTTTTGCTTTGCCTAATTCGTAATTTAATGGCACGAAAACTGTTTCCTTTTCCGGCTTAAAGAAAGCTGAGTGCCCGAAATGCACAATTAAGTCTGCTCCAAGCGCTTTGGCTTTCTCTTCCGCCAAATCGCATGCTCCAAAACACGGGTCAAGCAGCACAATCGCTTTCGCTTTGCTGCCTTTCTCAACCGCTTCAGCTAATCCCGTGGCTTTTTCTTTCAAGCCTTCCGGCAGCTGGAGCAAAACAAGCCTAGCCTTTCTTTTCTTCACTTCCGCTGCGATTTTTTTCGCGTCAATTTTCAGCATTAAAGAATTCGGATGCAACGGCTTTAAATCAGTTATTTTTCCGCTTATTTTTTATGCGCTTTCTCCAGAATCAGCTTTTTTTCCTCTAACAGGACAACCGAGCGGATTTTCTCAACCGCATCAATGTTTGCGGAAACAGAGTCAATTCCCATGCGCACAAGGTTTTTCACCATTGCAGGGTTGCTGCCTGCCTGGCCGCAAATGCTTGTCTTCACTCCCGCTTTCTTGCATTTTTTGATTACGTGCTCCAGTTCCCTTTGCACTGCGGGATGCAGCTCCGAGAAAATCTTCTGAATGCGCTCATTGTTCCTGTCAATTCCCAGGGTCAATTGTGTCAAATCGTTTGTTCCAAAAGAAATGAAATCAATTCCCTCTGCTATAAGCTCGTCAATCACCCATACTGCGGCAGGGGTTTCAACCATTACCCCAAACTCGCATTTCCCCCCGTCAAACAATCCAACTTCCCTGGCGATTTCCTTTGCTTTCCTCACTTCCTCGGCGGAAATAACGAATGGCAGCATCACCCCGACATTGTCAAGCCCTTCTTCCCTTAACTGCCTTATTCCCTCCAGCTGCGCCTTTAACAGTTCAGGCTCATCCAAATCACGCCTTATGCCGTGCCATCCAATCATTGGATTGTCTTCATGCGGCTCCTTTTCCCCTCCTTTCAGATGCCTGAATTCATCGCTTCGCGCATCAAAAGTCCTATACCAAACCGGCTTTCCCTTGAAAAGCAAGGCGACTTTTCGCACTCCGTTTTTCACTGTTTCAACAAGCTCGCCATATTTTCCCTCGCGCAAAAACTCCGCAGGGTGTTCCCCTGAACCGGTAATCATGTGCTCTGCCCTCAAAAGCCCTATTCCGTCAGCGCCGGTTGCAGCAGCTGATTCCGCTGCCTCAGGCAAGGCGACATTCACCTTAACCTTAACCGCAACGCTTCTCAAAACATCCAATAATTTTTCTTCCTCGTCCAGCTGCTCGTGTGCGCTCATTTTTTCCGCGGGAACTTTCCCGTATTCATTCCATATGCCGTCAATTCCATCCCTTGCCTTTTTCTCCGGGAACAATTCAGTTTCCTCTTTCTTCAATGCCTTTTCAAGTTCATCGAATTCCTTTACCTCGACAGTCTTTATTTTTTCCTTTTCCCTGCTGTCGACTTCTATTTCCGCTTTTCCCTCGTACACCAATCCCTTGAAGCCGTCAACAGTTGCAAAAGCAGAGTTCTTCATTGCAGTTAGGGCATTCAGTGTGCCAACTACGCAGGGAATGCCTAACTCCCTGCTTACTATTGAGGCGTGACAAGTCGTTCCGCCTTCCTCCGTGACAATTGCGGCGCTTTTCCTCATTGCAGGCACCCAATCAGGCGCAGTCATTTTCGTTACAAGCACGTCTCCTTCCTCGACTTTTTCAATTTGCTCAACTGACGGAATCAGCTTCACTTTCCCATAGGAAATTCCAGGCGAAGCCGCTAGCCCCCTTGTCAAAACGACAAGCCCTTTCTTCAGCTTTTTTTCCTCGGCTTCCTCTCCTTCTTTTGCTTTCCTGCCTGACTTTATAGTCGTAATTGCCCTGCTTTGCACAATGTACAATTTGTTTTTCTCCAAGGCCCATTCAATGTCCTGTGGTGCTCCGTAATGTGCTTCGATTTCAGCGCCGATTCCAGCAAGCTCTAAAATGAATTTGTCCGAAAGCTTTTGCGCCGCGCCAATCTTTTCCTGAATCTCCTCTCTTTTCGTTCCCTTTCCGGATTTAACTATTCGCCATTTTTGCACTGAAATTTTTTTGCTCATCAGTTGCATGGAATCCTTTTCAATAACAAAAGTGTCAGGCGTTATTGAACCGCTCACAATCGCTTCCCCCAAGCCCAAGCCCGCCTCAATCACTATCTTGCTTGTGTCACCTGTTGCTGGCTCCGCGGTGAACATTATGCCTGAGCTCTCGGATTCAACCATTTTCTGCACCACGACTGCAATGCCAACCTTATCAGTCGGGAAGCCCTGTTTTTTTCGGTAATACACTGCGCGCGCAGTGAAAAGCGATGCCCAGCATCTCTGCACTGCATCGGTTAATTCTTTTCTTCCAAGCATGTTCAAGTAAGTGTCCTGCTGCCCTGCAAAACTGGCCTCGGGAAGATCCTCGGCCGTGGCGCTTGACCTGACGGCAACGTATGCCAGCTCCGAAGAGCTTTTGAATATGGGCAGCTCTGTTGATGAAAGCTTCATGTAAGCCTTTTGTATTTCCACGGAAATGTCTTCAGGCATTTTCGCGGAGAGAATTAGGGCACGCACTTGCTTTGCCTTTTCTTCCAGCTCCATTGTCCTTTCAACGTCAATGGCGTCGATTATTTCAACCAGTTTTTTCTTCAAGCCTGTCCTTTCAATGAACGCAAAATACGCCTGCGCCGAAACAACAAAGCCCGGCGGAACCGGAAAGCCCGCGTTGGTCATTTCCCCGAGGTTGCTGGCTTTTCCCCCGGCCGTACCCACGTCATCCTTTCCAACGTCCTTGAACCATAAAACAAACTGCATGTGCGTTCAGTAAAAGAAAAAGAAGAAAGAAGTATAAATAGATTGCGGATTCAGCGTTTTTTATTCAAAATCTTGCCTCGGGAGGTTTATTTCAAATACTCGTATTTGATTTTCAGGAAGAGAATTGACAGCGCCAGTATTAACCCGATTGAGTTCATTAGTGCCACAGGCCCATTCTGGATTATCGCCGCATAGGTTATCCACAAAATTAAACCTATACAATAAATTATGTACCGCCAGAAAGACAAGTCCTCAGTGGACTTCGTTTTCCAACTTTTTATAACCTGTGGAAGCAGTGAAATTACAACAAGAATGCCTGCAGTATAGCCTAAAAGGTCAACCAGCATATAGCCAAAAATACCCGAAGAACATAAAAACAGTGTGTAAAAAAAGCCGCTTTTCTAGTTCAGCGTTTTTTCTTTTTCGCCTTGGATTTAGCTTTGCCTTTGCCGCTGCTTTTGCTTGATTTTGCCTTCACGCCTGATTTCTTGCTTTTAACTTTTTTTGCAGAAATTTTAGCCGAACCCTTTTTCACTGGTTTCTGCTGGCTTGATTGCTTTGAGGCAAAGAGCTTGTTAACGTTTTTCCTTACCGCGTGCTTGATGTTTTCCGCGTGCAATGAAAGCCCTTTTCCACCTGACTTGAATACAGGGCAGGACTGGAATGAAATCATCTTCATCTCGTAGGGCTTGTCGCATGATTCGTTTGAAAGCATGCAACATCCGGAATCCAATTTAGTGCAAACCATTAGCTCACCATTTTTTTTCCGCATTTTTTCCTTTGTGGACACGGTGAAAGGCTTCGCAAAAAAGCGCACCTATCAACTTAACCTTAGGTTTTTTTGCCAGTTTCCTTCGTGCGTAGAGAATAACTTAACATGCAAAGGTTTCGTGCAAGAAGGTGTAGTCCAGTTCCTGCATTAATGGCGATTGCATGACAGAGGTACTCCTCACACACCTTTTTCCAAGGCAACCGATTTATCCAAGGAAAAAAATGCAATAATATAGTATGCGTTCTCCTATAAAGCGCTGCCGATTTAGAATCCGAAAAAAACAGGCATGACTAATTTGGAAAAAAACGATGACTAAGCGGGTTTTTTAAAACCGCTTCAAAAGGCGTAAAAAGCCTGTTTAATGCGCGTTACTTCTTTTTTTCCGCGGCTTTATCTGTTTTTCCAGTGGCTTTTGATGCGTCCTTTCCCTTTGCAGATGCTTCTTTTCCTTTTGCTCCGCCTGCGCCTTCCTTGCCTTCGGCTTTCTTTTCGCCTTCCTTTGCCTCGCCTTCGCCTGCAACTGCCTCTGCGCCTTCCTCTTTTTTCTCTTCCGCTTTAACTTCAACGGCTTCCTCTGTGATTTTCCTCGGCTTTGTGCCAATGGATTTCACATCCGTGCCAACCCTAACCTTTAACTCTACATTCATCTTTGAGCGCGCCCTTAACAGCGCCTCTTTTGCAAGCACCAAGTCTTTTTCGTCAACCAAAACAGAAATAATTTTTTGCCCAATGCGCACCCTTGCCGCTCTTCCAATGGGTTTGCCGAATGAAAGGCTCATTCCCTTGGATACACGGTCTGCTCCAGCGCCCTGCGCCTGCTTGTTTTCGCGCAGAATGTGATAGGGATAGACCCTTATTTTCATGAAATATCCGTCTTTTCCAAGCTTTCGGTTCAAATAACGGTTGATTGCAATCCTTGAGGCCTCAATCGCGTTATCCCTTATCTGCCAGCCGGAGTCGTCAACAATCAGGTCAAGTATATGGGTGAAATCCTTTATCGGATTGCCCATGTTGAACTGCCTTGTCTTCAGGTGCGGAATCGCGCCAATGTAATTCTTTCTATGCACGGTTACAGCGGAACGCGTGTAAGCACGATTCTTAACCGAACTGCTGTAGCAATGCCCTGGCCTTAAACCCATAAAAAACCACTTTTATTATGTATAAATCCAATCCTTTTTATCAGAAAAAAAGGGGAAGTATTACTGATTCTGCCCTGCAATTCTTTTTAAAGCTTATTATGCGGGTTTTTTCACGCGCCTTTTTAGCCTCAGTGTATCTGGCTGAAGTGCGGCTGCTGTGCCTGGCCCTGCGGCTGTTTTGCAGGGTCCTTTAGCCCCTTGTTTTTTGCAGCGAATTCTTCCCATGTTTTTTTCGCGAGCTTTCCCCTCAAAATCTTGCACACAGTCATTTTCGGAACAGCCTGGCCCCCTGCCTTGCTTGCAGGCCTGTAATTGACCAATACAATGTCGTTTTCCTTTAACTCCTGTGCAATGCTTTCCTCTACAAGCAGGGTTAAAAGGTTTTCATCCCACATTTTCACGACTGCCTGTGTCGAGCTGTCAGAGCTCAATACTTCTTTGCTTTTAGGCGAAATAACAGTTGAAACCTTTCCCATGTGAAACATTCTAACCGGAAAAAATTCTGCTGGCAAAAGGTTAAAAAGTAGGCGGTGCGTTCAGCTCCTCAAATTGTATCCTTTTCTGAAAAGGTAAAACGCGAAATAAAAGAAACCAGCTGCAAGAACAATTGGGATAAGGAAGCTCAGCCAGAGGCTTGCCTCGCTTACTCCTGTGACAGAATACCTTGTAGCGTTGATGATGTAAAAGAAAGGATTCCAGTAAGTCGCGGTTTTCAATGGCTCGGGAAGCATTGCAACAGAGTTAAACATTCCCCCCAAAAAAGTCAAAGGCGTTATAAGGAAAGTAGTCAAAAGCTCCAGGTGCTCGAATTCCTTTGCCCACAAGCCGACAACCAAGCCGATTGAAGAGAAAAGCACGGAAGCAATTATGGCTGAGAAAATCAACAGGGGGATGCTGTGAAAGCTTAACTGTACAAAGAAAGCTGCGACAATGAACACAAGCGTTGCAACAATAAGGCTCCTCAACACCGAGCCGATTGTGAACGCCAAAACAATTTCAAAATATGAGAGTGGTGCTGTGAGGATGTCGCTTGTGAAATTCAGGAAACGCATCAAAAACAAAGAGAAAGCCGAGTTCGCGTAAGCGCTCGTGATAATGTCTAATACCACTAAACCCGGAACGAAAAAGAGCGCGTATGGAATGCCGTCCACGCTTCCAAGGCTCCCGCCCAAAAATGTTCCAAAAATAAGTATAAATAGAAAGGATGAAACAATCGGCGGCAGGATTGTCTGCGCGGGAATAACCATGAAACGCCTTATCTCGCGCCTTGTCATTGCGCTAAAACCCGTTAAATTCATCGCTTTCCCCCACGAGCCTGATGTAAATCTTTTCCAAATCGTCTTTCACTATGTCAATGTTGTCAACGTTCAATCCTTCCCTTGAAAGCCGCGCCACAATTCCCCCCAATTCTTTTTGCGCGTCACGGCACTTGACTGTTATTACGCCTTTTTTCAAGTCAAGCCCGCACTTGTGCTTCTGCAGGGACTGCGGCAATTTTTTGATTTTTTCCTTCAATTCAATCAGGACAAGCTGTTCGCTTAACTCCTTCAGCAAATTTTCCTTTGAGTCAAGCTTGATTATTTTTCCCCTGTTGATTACGCCTATTCGCTCGCATAATTTTTCGGCTTCCTCAATGTAATGGGTTGTAAGAAGGATTGTCGTGCCCTGCTTGTTTATCTTTGCAAGATACCTCCAGAGGTTATGCCTTAATTCAACGTCAACTCCAGCGGATGGCTCGTCAAGTATGAGTATTTTCGGCTCATGCATCAATGCCTTTGCCAGCTGCAGCCTTCTCTTCATTCCGCCTGAAAGCTTTCTGAAATCGTCTTTTTCCTGGTGCTTTAAATTAAACTGCTTTAACAGCTCTTCAACCCTTGCTTCCAGCGCCTTGCCTTTCATTTCAAAGTAACCGCCCTGGTACAACAAAATTTCCCTCACAGAAAGAAAAGGGTCAAATGAAAGCTCCTGCTGCGCGAACCCAATCAGTTTCCTTGCCTTGACATAATCCTTCACAACATCTAAACCCATTACCTTAACGCTTCCACTGTCAAAATTCGTCAAGCCCACAATTGAATTAATTGTCGTGGTTTTTCCCGCTCCATTGGGCCCCAAATAGCCGAAGAACTCGCCCTCCAAAATGTCAAAGGAAACGTTATCCACTGCCTTGATCTTTTTGTAAGCCTTGGAAAGATTTTTTATGGAAATGGCTGGGGGGTTCATAAGAATGATATGCGGTAAATGGGGTTAAAAAATAAGCGCAGAAAGTTTTTGTTTGTTTTTTAAAGCAGTAATATTTAAAAGCACAAATAAGTATAATTATTACTATTGAATCCCCGGGCTTGCTCCGGCAATCCCGGTCTATGTTTATCTGCTATTGTGTCTTGCAACAATCTTTATTGCCTGTTTTTCAGGAATCAATGAAACCTCGTCATCAGCCTTGAAGCCGTATTGTGTTATCAGCGGCTTAGGTATCCTGATGGCGATGCTTTCACCCCACTTTGAAACCTTTGCGCTGTAATGTTTCATTTCCCTGTATTTTTCAGCCACGTTATGCAACTGTTTCATGTTAACGATCTCCTCGCCGCAGTTGCCGCAGCTAAAGAAACGATACTCGACGCCTTCGGGCGTTTTATCCTTTTTCTCGACCATTTTGCGAGAACATTTAGGGCAGTTCATAATTTCACCTTTTTGTAATAGTCACAATTTTAATTATCAAACCAACAATCTCATCAACGCAAGTTATAGTATAATGCTTGAACCTCTTTTCGATTTTGACATTATTCTTTCCAAATCGCTTCATTTTCCCTGTTTTAACCGTGTCCTCAATCAAGTCAGGGTGAATCCTCCTCTGCACTGCCCTGACAAACGCGTGCCTTGAAATCACTATATGATAAGCGCCCTTCTGCAAGGAATCACTGAAATATTATTATAGAATAAGATATATAAAGATATCTCTTGATATCAAAAGCTGAGGGTGAGCATTGGCATAACAGTTCATAGCTTACCTGTTTCTTCAGCTATTTTATATGCGTTTCATTAACACTTATTTAACAAACAGTTAAAAAATTATTAAGGTGTTTTTGTGGTTAAACTAATCAAGAATGGAAAAAACCTTTACTGCCGGATCCCGCGGGAAGTAGTGCAGGCCGCAGGCCTGACTAAGGAAACGCAGCTATTGGTAAACTACGACCGCATAAGCGGCCGCATAATCCTGGAAAAAATTAACGCCTAACTGCCACAGAAGGACAAGCTGGAAACCGTTTGAACAAAATGGTTTCAATTTTTCTAAGATGAATGCTTATCTTCCAAAATATCAAGTAGTTTTCCAGTATAGCCTAATCTCTTTAATCTTTTTACAATCCACAATTCTTCCTTTTTTTCTTTCAATCAAATCACTTTAATAAAGCAAACTGCGTCAATTATTCGCAAGTCCAACCGAAGTTTTGTGGTTGTTCGTATTGGCTTCTGCATCTATCAATATTATCGTTGTAACCCTGAATATAATCTTTACATAGTGTTTCATTCACATCAATTTGCTCGCAGTTCAATTTAGATAATTCAAATGGAAGGCTAACCGCTAAAACATTCTGCAGGCAATTAGTATAGGCTTCAAGGGCGTAGTGTTCTTGCTTCAATTCACAGATTTCCTTTTCTAATTTGGCGTCAGCAGCTTGATAATCAGGCGTTTTATTTTGTGAAACAGAAGCTAAACTCGCTTGACCTGTTGGCGTGTTGTTTGTTTGCGTGCATCCACTAAAAATAATCGCTAAAATCAGTGCAATCAATAAGACTATTTTGCCATTCAAAAGAATCCACTCCCCTGCTTAAATTGTGCCATCGAAAAGCCTAAAAATGCTATTTTAGTGGAAAAATGCTGAGAAGCTTAAGAGGAGAGGGGTGGGCTGTTTTTGCCCGCCCGAAGGAGGAAAAACAAGCGTCAATTTTCTAACGGTTTTTTTTCATCCGGCCTGTGGACAATGTATTTGAATCCTGCTTTTTCAAATATTTCTTTCCATTGAACCTGTTCGGGTTTTAGTTGCGCATTGCGAACCTTATACCCCGCGAAGGATTGTTTGGCATCATCCCAAAAATCAGGCAAGCCCCTTAGCGTCATCTTTCCTTCTTTAAATTAAGGCATATTCTTACAATAAGTGGGTTTAAATAAATTATTTTGGTTTTTTATGTATGACTGCCAGAAGGGTATACCTTAAAGAAGAACAGATAAGGATTAATTTTGCTTTGGGCCTTACTGCCGCGTTATTCGCTGTCGCTTATTTTGGTTTTTCATTCATTCCTAAAGGAACATTAATTTTAGACGTTATATATTCTCTTATCATCTGTGTAGTAATAATCCCGGGGATCTTTTTCTTGTTATACTTACTATTAATTTCGGGGATATTTAAGAAGGAAGAAGCACTCGCATTATCCGATCTTTCTGTGAGATTTGCACATAAGTCTTACGACTTTGGAGTAGACTTGGTAAAAATTTCATTTTTTTTAATAACTTGTATTACTATTAACACATTGGTTAGTGAGTTTTTTAATTTAACTGGCTATATGGGTGCTTTGTCGTTTTTTTGTATTACATTAACTCTCAGTATGCTTATCCGTTTTGTAATCCACAAAAAAGAGTAGAAAAACTTTTTCAGTGATTCCTTATAGGCTTGTTCCAGTTCTTCCCTTGTTTGCATTGTAAACCCCCCATCCGAAGTCTGTTAATCTTTTGTGTTATATCTGGTATTTTTTTCTAATCTTAAAATATTTTCTTGAAGAAAATTCTGCTGATTCTAAAAAGCTCTTGCTTTGTTCAATATCTTTTATTCGTTCAAGGCAAAAATTCCAAAGGTTAATTTTTTTATCAAATGAATGACCATATTCATGCCAAAACTGGTAAGTTAATTCAGAACTTCTAATAAGTGGGGTTAATACTGCTTGATAAAACTCAATGGCTTTCTTATGTGCTTCTTTCTGAGGCAAATTTTGGCGGATTATTTTTGTATCAGAATTTTGAATCTGAAGACTTATTTCTTGAGGCAAAGAACCAATGAAAAGCAACGGAGTTTTCTTAAAGAACAAGGAAGCCCGGGTTTTATTATCCTCTTCTTCATGCACTGCCTCTAGTTCTACTAACGATTTTTCTTCTGGCAGGTTATAGCCACTACAAGGATAATCAAAATAATCGTATTCTTTCAATGATTGTACTGAGGCTGGAAATTTTAAGCAAGCTATTGGCTTTGAGAGATGGCAATCACAACCATCTTTTAAAAAAGCACAAGGCACACCAAAGGTTGTATCTATTTTGTATGCAGCGCCAGGCCGAAGTAGGCCAGGTAATAAGCAACACTTTGAAGAAAATAATTCGGAAACTTTCATTCTCTTTTCTTTAGCTATTCGGTAAAGGTCAAATAGGGTTAGTTGCACTGGCATTGTAATGCTTTTACAGCACAAGTGGGTTTCGCAATTTTTGCAGTAATCCATACAAATAAATGCTTGCGAAAAGCAGAAAAAGGTTTTATGTTTAAGTCAAGGAAAGAACGCCACGCCGAAACCACTATACAAGTCATTAATAGGAAGGGAAATGTTATTTGCTTTTTTTTTATTCTTATATCTTGACTTCGCCGTGCTTTTGTGTATAAAGCGCTTTGATAACCCTTGCCGTTGGCACGCTAATCCCAAACGTGCCTGCAATCAAGTCAGCATTCAATTCCAGCTTGTTCTTCTTTGGCTTGCTGAACGCTTTAGGCTCTTTGGCAATGGCTTCAACCAAGGCAGCATTCCTCTTTTGTGTGGTCAGTTTCCTTGACTCGCTGTCGTTAGGTTTTTTTTACTCTTCCAGCATTTCCTTCTCCAATTTATCCGAAACCATTTCCTTGAACAATTTTTCCCTCGCCCAATACTCCTCCAAAATATCCATTGGGGGGCGGGGTGCAACAAAAGACATAATCTTTGTAATGCCATCATCTTCAAATACCCTGATATATTTTTTATAAAAAATTTTGTCGCTTGGCTGAATGTGAAAAACCTTAAACTTCACTTTTCCTCTTTGCACGTCAATGCTTTTTGTTTCAACAATCCAGTGGCACAGCGACCTCAAGTGCTTGTCCAGCATTATTTTTTGGGGCAGGTTCACAATGCAAATTTGGCGGTGAAAACCCATTGACTGAAACAAGCTGCTCATTCGTCTATTATCTGCACTCCAAAACTCTCTTGCGCTTGCACCGTATTCCATTAACCCTGCTTCCTCCCAAATGTTCACGGCGCCGACATAATTGTTTTTTCGCACCAACTGCAAAAATTGCAGCTTGTTGAATGCGACATTGTTCTGCACTGAAAAGTTTGGGTCTAACGCGTGGGCAAAAACCAAACAAAGCTCGCTTTTTCCTGTTCTCGGCAAGCCGTTCACTAAAATTATTTGTGAGCCTTTGTTTCGGTGAACCTGTCGCCAAACATCGCTTAAGAAAGGCGAGCCTGCAACCAGTTTGGGCATTACATCTTTTCTTTGTTGTTCGTTTTTATTTAACATTTTTTTCAACTCCCTTTAAGTGAAAACCTTGCTTTATATCGTTTTCAATTTGCTTGCTTAAAACGCACATCTCATAAGCGGTTAGTGGGCGTTTTAAGTTTTTCTCGGCTTTTGCAAAGCGCTTTTTTTGGTATTCGTCAATTATTTTGAAATCATTCATTTTTTCACCTCCTTGTTTTTCTTTTCTTCCTTTACAAAGTTCGCTGTAAGGAATCGCAGGATTTGAAGACAATGCGTGCAAATCCTTGTTTTTTTTCCCCCTGCAAAATTTGGGGTTAAAAGTGCGCCATCCTCCGACACATTAACTTTCCCGCAAAAATGGCAACTGTCGTCATCGGCTTCATCCATTTTCCGAATCATCAAGGCGTTCAAAGAGGAAAAAAACTCGCCTTTGCTTTCCCTAACTTTGAAAAGCTGGAAGCCAAATTTTTCCAATTCCCCAATTTTTGAATAAAGCGTTTCGTAATCCCCGCCTTCAACGCTGACAACCATTTTTTTAGTTCGGTCTTTTAATCGTTCCTCAAACGCGCCCATTCAAACCCCTTCGTTTTCGTTAAGTTTGGCTTCGTTTGAAAGTGATTTAACCGATTTAGAAGCGTTATTATGCTGTTCAACATTAATGCCAGCGTTTGTTTTGCTTTCTTCAGCAATTATAAGCGCTGTTGAATAGGCCCCAAGCGCTGTTTCAACTGCCGCGGTTTCACTTAATCCTTTTGATTTAATGAAACCCAGCCATTTAAGCGCTTGATCTGAAAGCCGGAAACCCTTAACGCGTTTAGCCATTCAACCGCCTCATAAAACACTTTAAGCAGCTGCCGCAGCGAACGGAATTTTCCCGCAGCGCGCAAACAGCGAAATTCTGCGTTAAGTTAGTGAAAGGCAAGCGGCGAACACGTAACCGCCCGCCTTCCCGTTTGGGTGACGTTATGCAATTTGTAGAATTAGCGCCATTCATTGAACCACCGCCTTATGCCTGAAGTCGTCTGGATATTGCTGAATGGTGCAGCTGTGGCATAACTGGCCTTCAGGCTTAAGGAAAAATTGCCCTTCGGTTTGCCCACAGCGAACGCATTTAGGATCTGTTTGGTTGCCGTTGTTGCCGTGGTTGTCGGTTGCCACTTCAGGGGGGGAAGGCGTTGGGGGCAGTATCTTTTCAATTACATTCGCGTCAAAGAAAAGGCACCTGGCAGTAGTTTCCCTTACGGCGTCCTTTACTTTTGCCTTTTTCCGGTTTACGTTATCCAAAAACCCAAAACCCATTAAATGCTCGTGGAATTTTGGGGCGCTCACCAGGCTAAGGCCTTCCAAAGATAAGCGGCTTAAATAGTCCTTGTAAACATCGGCCTGCACCACGAATTTTGTGCCGGTGCTATCCATTAACCCTGTTTTTCCGTGCCAATCTTTAAGCACCAGGGCCAAAATTGTTTCATAGCTGTTAAGATCCCTATCGGCTTCGGTTTCCGCTTTTAGCTTTAAGGAAGTCTTTAAGCCTTCAAGAAATAAAGGACTAAGGCCCAACGCCCTGCAAACCAACAATGCGGTTATTGCCAATTCGTTGTTTCTTCCAGTAAAAGCCAGGATAAAGTCAATTTCTCCCTGGCTGAATTTCTTTGTTAATGCGTTCCAAAGGTTAGTCCTATTGCCTTCAGGGTTATCTGGCAACGTGGCAACTGTGGCAACCGCGTCAATTACGGCAACCTGTCGCCAGGCGTTGTCTAAATACCAGGCATATAGCAGTTTCAACACTTCGCCGGCCTGAACGCTGCGAACCATATTAACGGCAGGCAAACGGCTGTCCTTTGATTTCCTGCAAGGGATTGGAATGGATCGCGTTTTTGCGGCGACTTCAACTATTCCGTGGGCCGTGAAGGAAATAACTGTAAATTGGCTGAATATATCCAGCGTGGTTTTATCGCCTGGGTTCATTCTAATATAAAAGTTTCCGCGCCGGTTCGCCTGCCTAATGGAAAGCCAGGTGTCGTCGTCTTTCCTGTTAGCCTTAACTTCAACTTCGTCAAGGTTTATGCTACAATCCCAATCCTGTATTAATCGCGGCAAAGCGGCTGTTGAAACATTGCCGCCTAATATTCCGTGACGTTGAATATCTGTTGCTGCTTCCAACGCCGTGCTTTTTCCGCCGCCGAATTCGCCTTCATAGCAAACAAAGGCAACGGAAGGCAAAATATGTTTAACCCAGGTCTGCAGGTTCGCAACAACTGCCACGTCATAACAGTATTCCAGGGGAAAGTCAAGGAAGGTGCGGAAGTAAGTGCGCAGTTCATTAAAAATTTGTTCACCTGTTGGCGTGCGAACGCCGCCGACTTTCCATTCTTCAAAGAAAATATATTCTGGAATTTGCCAGGGCAATTTATGAAGCAAAGGCTTCTCCTGGAAAAACAACTGTTGCCCGTCTATCTCCAAAGCAAAATCCAATAATTTCCGCTTCGCCTGTTTGTTTGTTGTCGGCGCAAAAACTGGTTTTGCCTTTGCAAGTCCGCGCACGCCCTGCAAATTAAAGGCATACCATCCGCGGCCAATGGGTTCGTAAACCAGGCCAGTAGCCTTAACTATTCCTCCAGCAGGGTTAAGCGTTAGTTCCTCAATACGCGGAAATTCTTTTGGCTGTTCCTCCTGTTCTTCAACAACTGGTGCGGGTTTTTTTGCCAGTTCTTTTTCTTCCTGCAATTTTTTCTTTTCCTTTTCCTTTCGCTGAAACGCAATAATTCCGTCAATGATATACGCGCGATCGTCAAATTCGGTAACGCCCATTTCTTTCAGTTCGGTTTGATTGGCGTCAATATCTGCCTGTAGATCTACTTTTAAGTTTTGAATTCTATCCCAGCGCTTTTTTTGGCTGCCGAATTTTAAGGTGATCCAGCCAGCGGCGTCAATGGAATAATCGCTAAATGGTTTTGCTTTGCTCACAGCCTTAATCTTTTTTTGCTTTGCTTTGCGCGCTTTCTTAGCCATTCGTTTCACCAGCCTGCGGCTTCATTCGTAAAATCCGATTATCGTTTAGCGTGGGATAGGTTTCTTCCAGCCAGGCCAACGCTATTTGAGAACCACCCAGCAACTCAATGCAGGGCAAACATAATCGTTTCCGCATTTGGCCTTTATGCAGGTAAAACCAGTATTTCTTTGTGCCAGCACCGGATCCATTGCCACAGCGCGCACAACACCTTTCAGCCTTTTTATATCCTATTGCTTGCAACATATTTACACCATACCCGCCGGGGGTTTTCCCGGCAATTTTTTTTAACCTTTAGCCTGCGCTTTTTTCTCCGCTAAAACTTTTATCGCCGCTGTTAGGAAAGGAAAATCGTTTTCCAATTTTTCAACTGGCTGCTTTCGCATAAATTCAAGCAGTTCTTCGTCTTTCATTCTGGATCAACTCCGTTTATGGTTTGCACCGCAATTCTCAATGCCGCTCTTACGCCTTCAATTTGGCTGCGGCAATCTTCCGCGCGCATAACTGCAAATAAGTTCCGCTCGTCTTTCGGCGTTAAGAAAATTGTCTTTCTTTTTTCAGGTTTATTTTGAAACTTCATTTTTACCACCAAATACGCAAATTGCGTATATACCTTTGGTGCTGAAGATATATATAAGGTTTACGCAAATTGCGAAAACACAGAATTAGGGCTATTTTTCCAATTTTTTCAGAATGGCGTGCTTTGCTTTAAGGGTATTTAACTTTAGAGTAATACCTTTTTTTACCTCTTTTAATGTGCCTTCTGCAATGCAAAGGTATTTCCATTCCGCAAAACATTGGGATAACACCAAGGTTGCAGTCATATATTTCCTTACTTTTTGGGGCATAGTTTCCCATTTTTGTTCCGAATCAAACCTTGCGCCTAAGTGGTGCAATAACACAGGCATATTAATAGTAAAATATTTTTGCCCTTTGTTATATTCCCCAACAACGATATTTTCTTCTTTGAAACAGGCTAACTGGTCGCTTATGGTTTGCTTGCTTGCCCCCATACTTTTACTAAGTTCCGTCAAGGATACTTTGTTTTTGTAACGTGGGTTAGTGCTAAACGGATATTCTTCCATAAAAAACAATTCGGTCAATACATTAAAGGCATCTCGTGAAGTTTGCCAGTTATATTTTGCAGTCATTTCCATAAAATAACACCATTTAACCTTTTATTTTTTCGCTTTAAGCATTTGTTCCACTAACGCAAGCCTGGTTTCCATTTCGCGCAGGCGCAGCCATTTTTCCTGGAATTCCGTTTCATATTGTTGGGCGGCCTGCAAAGTTAAGGGTTTTAGGCATTTGCTGCAAAAAAGGGCAGTGGGTTCATTGGGTTCGGTGCAGTAAATGCAGACGCGGGGCAGCAGCTTGCTTTTTTCTTCGGACGGCTTTTCCTTCAATCCATAAGCGCCCAGGATCGCGTCGTCCACGTCACGCTGCGATAAGTGAACATAGGTCTTGCATTGATCCGAAGAAGTCCAGCCCGCAAAAAGCGTTAATTGCGCCTCTTTCAAAACCTTCGCCAATGCCGTCAATCGCGCGTGCCGGAAGGCGTGCGGGTTTATCGGCTTCTGCAGCCCGGCCCTGCGTGCTGCCTGCTTAATTATTTTTGCCAAGCCAGCGTATTCAATCGGTTTTTTTGTTTGCTTTCCAATCCACAAAGGCGCGTTCAGATCGCCGTTTAGCTGATGCTCGTTCAGCCAGGTTTGTAAAAATTTGGTGCAGGTAATGCACCTTATAACGCGGTCGCCGGTCTTTCCGCTAACGGAAATTTTGCAGCCGAATTCGTCAAAGGCAATACTGCCAATTTTCAGGCTTCCAATTTCCCCGATCCTTCCCGCGCTTTCGTATAAAACCGAAATAAAGGCGCGGTCGCGGCTGCAGGTTGTGTTGTTCAACAACAAAATAATGTCGTCCTCGTTAAGTATTTGTTGCGGCAGCGTTATTCCGTTCTTTTTTCCGCCGGTGCTAAACCAGGCGACAGTAGCGGGTTCTTTTCTTTGCTGTTCTAATTCCCGAACACTTATTTTAAGCCGTTCGGCTTCCAGCCATTTAAAGAATACCTTTAAACAGCCCCTGAAGTCGCGGCGTGTGTTGTCGCCGTAATCGCTTTTTTCAAGCCAAGTAACAAAGGCTTCAATGTCCTTTTTTTGTGCCTTGTCTAAGTCTTTGCCTATTCGTTCAGCTATTACCTTTAAGTGAAAAAGGTATTTGTTGCGCCGGTGTGTGCCGCGGTTGCCAGAAGTAACGCAGCTATTAATGAACGCCAAAATAAGTTTTTTGTTTTTGTCCGTGGCTTTGCTTTCCTTTAATCGCTTAATGCTGCCTTTCAGTAATTCAGCGGATCCGTGAATATCAAACAGTTCCGGCTTTTCTTTTTTCTTTGCCATAAAAACCCTTTCGGTTTTTGGCATATAAAAAGCCAGAAGCTTATCACCGTTTTATTAGAGCTGAGGGTGGGATTCGAACCCACGATCTTCGGCTCTGCAGGCCGATGCATAGCCTCTCTGCCACCTCAGCGGCGTCACGTCCGCCGGGTACGGGCATCCCCTTCAGGGAGGCTTGCTCGGCTTTCGCCTCGCATGACGCACCACAGCTCCGTTCGCATTGAAAGGCTTAAACAAATTCTATCCTCCGTTTGGATTTAAATTGTTTGGGTCTCAGCAGGTTTAACGTTTGAAGTTTGTGCCCCATTATTTTCTTGTTCAACCTGCTGATCAGATGTCTTTGGAAGCTCTAGATTCACTTTCTTCCCATCCAGTCTAATAATCCTTGCAGGGTTTCCGACAACCGTTGCATTCGCGGGAATGTCATGCATTAACACAAAGGAATTCGCGCCGATTTTCGCGTTCTCTCCTGCTTTAATCGGGCCCAACAGAATGCTTCCAACCCCTACGTAAACATTGTCCCCAAGCGTTGGATGCCTTTTTCCCTTGTGCTTTCCAGTGCCCCCCAAAGTAACCTGCTGAAATACAACGCAGTTTTTTCCAATCTTGGTTGTTTCCCCAATGACTGTTCCAGTGCCGTGGTCAATGAAAAAGCTTTCCCCTATTTCCGCGCCGGGGTGGATTTCAACCCCGCTCCAGAAGCGCGCGAAATTCGCGATAAACCTAGGCAGCAGCGGCACACGCCAGGTGTACAATGGATGCACCAGGCGGTGCACGATTATCGCATGCAATGGGTGATGGCAGATTAATGCATCAAGCACTCCCCTTGAAGCAGGGTCGTTTGCGGGAACCGCCTTCATGTCCCGCCAGATCAACTGCAGGAAATTCTTTTTTTGCGCGTCATGCCCTTGGCTCATTTTTTTTAACCCCCCAAAAAATCGTTAAATTGTTTTTTGAGCGGGCCCGCTAACAACAACAGCAACAGCAGCAATTGCAGGCCTTGTTGTTTTGGGCGCTCATTTTGATTCAGTAATATTTTAACCCTAATGCATTTAAATCTCTTTATGCTAGTACCGGACTGCATTCTCGTGAAAACGGCTTCCGAGATTTCGCTTAAAAGTACGCAGGTAAGGCGTTTTTTCGTGAAAAAACTGGTTCAGAACATTCGCTTGGCGTTAAAGAAAAACGGAATTGCTGTTCGAAAAATCGAGAGAAAAGGCGGAAGGCTTTACTTGTTTGCCGATGACTTGGAGAAAGCCTTTTCATTGCTCCGTTTCACTTTTGGGGTTCACGCAATCGCGCTCGCGGAAGAGCACAAAAAAGCCTCGCTTGAATCAATAGCGGAAAAAGCACTCGCTGCCGCAAAGGGCTTTCTGCGCGAAGGCGATTCCTTTGCCGTGAGAGCCTCAAGGAACGGAGAGCATGACTTCTCATCAAAGGACATTGAAATTTTTCTCGGAAGGGAATTGATGAACCATTTCCCTAAACTGAAAGTGAATCTTTCCACTCCAGCAAAGGAGGTTTTCGTTGAAGTGCAGCAGGATTCATTTTACATTTTCTTCTCGGAACTCCGCTGTTCAGGCGGGCTTCCTCTAGGCGTTGAGGGAAGCGTTGCAGTCTTGTTTGAGGGAAAGGAAGAGGATTTGCTTGCGGCATGGCTTTTGATGAAGCGCGGCTGCAATGTTTTTCCAATTGCAAAAAAGCGCTCCAAAAAAATCTTGGCACAGTTAAGGCAGCTTGAGCCATGGAATTCTTTTCGGGAATTTTCCCTGACAGAGGAAAAGCACTCAAAAAAATTGTTTTCCGAAAAAAAAATCAAGGCATTGGTGAAAGCGGACAGGGAATTGAAATCGGATTTCAAAAAATCAGACGAAAAGCAGGCATTGCCTGTCTTGCGCCCGCTCGTATTTTACCCCGAAGAATTTTTCAATGAAAAAATGCAGCTGATTGGTGAAAGCGCATGATTAAAGCAGTGATTTTTGATTTGGATGGCGTGCTCATTGATTCAATGGAGCAGCACTGCAAAACCGAGTTGCAGCCATTGCATGAAATGGGCGTGCCCGCTACAATGGAGGAGCTCCATGAATTCATTGGAGTTCCCGCGGGTGATTTTTTCAAGGCAATGCTGAAAAAATACGGAAAAAAAGGCGACCCTGAAAAGCTTCTTGAAAGAAAATATGCGCTCATGGAATTCGGCGCAGAAAAAATTCCCGCTTTTCCAGGCGCAATCGAGTTGGTGGAATCCCTTAAATCCTCTGGTTTTTTGATTGCAGTCGGTTCCAGTTCTCGCACTTTTTTTGTGGAAAAAGCCCTGGCGGCAATTGGTTTGAAGGAAAAAATCCCTGTAATTGCCTCTTCAAGCGAGGTTAAGCAGGGAAAGCCAGCGCCAGACATTTTTTTGCTTGCAGCAAAAAAGCTTTCATTGGAACCAAAAGAATGCGTTGTAATAGAGGATGCAATCCAGGGCGTTAATGCTGCAAAGGCAGCTGGAATGAAGTGCATTGCTGTGACAAATTCTTTTCCTGCAGAGAAATTGAAGGCAGCGGGCGCGGAGCTTGTGGTGAAAAGCTTAAAGCAGCTTTCCCCCAAAATAATTATGGGTTTAGGGGAGCGATAGGATGCGCATTGCAATCATTTCAGACACGCATTTTGGCTTCGGCGAGGGAACCGCGCGGGAAAGCGAGTGCTTTGAGAACGCCGAGCAGGCAATAGCCCTTGCGCTGAAGGAAAACGCTGACGCTGTTATTCTCGCGGGCGATGTCTTTGACGAAACCGTGCCATCACAGGAAGTTTTGCTCAAGGCATTCCAGGTTTTCTCAAAACTGAGGAATGCGGAGCCAAAGCAAATGCTTTCCATTGAAAAGGTTTCACGCAAAGGCGAGAGAAAAAAAGTTGAAGCGCAGGGCATTCCCTTGATTGCGATTCACGGCACGCATGAATTCAGGGGAAAAGATTACGCAAATGTATTGCAGTTGTTTGAGGAATCTGGCTTTCTTGTTTACCTTCACGGTGCGCATGCCCTGTTGAGCAACGGAGCAGAGGAAGTTGCTGTCCACGGCTTGGGCGGGGTTCCTGAAAAAAATGCGCTAGATGTCCTTAACAAATTCAACCCCCGGCCTTTAGCCGATGTGTGCAATATTTTCGTAATGCACCAGTCAATAAAGGAATTTTTGCCGTTTGATGACGAAATGATTGCGTCAATTTCCCTAAGCGATTTGCCAAAGGGGTTCGATTTGGTTGTAAATGGGCATCTCCATTGGTGCAACGAGCAGGAAGTCAACGGCTCAAAGTTTTTGCTGCCCGGCTCCACTATTATTACGCAGATGAAGCGCCTTGAAGGCGAAAAACCGAAAGGAATTTACATTTTTGATTCCGCGGAGAAAAAACTTTCTTTCCATCCTTTGCCAAAGCAAAGAAAGCTGTTCTACCACAAAATTAAATTCGAGGGCGCATCCATTGAAGAGGTAAAGGAAAAACTGTTGAGGCAGGTTTACGATGATTTAAGCGAAAAACACGGGCTTTTGCCGCTAATCCGCCTGAACCTTTCCGGTTCGCTTGCAAAAGGATTTAATCCCGCTGACCTTTCAATTGCTGAAATAGAGGAGGAATTCAAAGGCAAAGCAATTCTCTCCATTTCAAAGGATTTTTCAGCCGAGGCTTTCAAGAAAAAAATCTCCGAGTTAAGGGAGATGCAGAAAGAAAAACAATCAGTCATTGCGCTTGGCTACCAGATCCTTGAAAAGAACTTGGAGGAAACGCAGTTTAACAATTCCTTTGACGCAAAAAAAGTATTCGACTTATTGGCGGAAGGGAAAGTGGACGAGGTTGTTGCGCTGATGGAAAACCCAGAAGCAAAAAAATAACTACTTTTCCGCGTAAAACTCCACCAGCGCTTTTAGCGCCTTCACCGCATCATCAGGGTACGAGAAATTCACAACCCCTTCGCGTTCCAGCGCGCGCTTGTGCACTTCACTGTATGCCCCGCCAACGGAAATGACAATCATTGGCTTGGAGCTTTTCTCATTTAATGCCCTGATGGTTTCAACTACGTCAGAGTCAAGCGAGGGCACCTGGTATAAGACAATTGCTATCACCATGTCAACGTTCTTGTCTTTCAATGCAGCCTCCACCGCCACCTGATACCTTTCGTTGTTCGCGTCCCCTGTGAGGTCCATGGGGTTTCTAAGGATGACATAGGGCGGTACCACTTTCCGTATCTCTGCAATGCTTTTTTCACTCATTTTCGCCAATTCAAGGCCGTGATTTATGACTTCGTCTGCTGTAACAACCCCATAGCCTCCCCCGTCAGTGATTATCTGCACTCTTTTGCCCTTAGCTGGAGGCAAGCGTGAAAGCACCCTTGCATAATCAAACAATTCAAGCAAATTATTCGCTTTAATCAGCCCAGTCTGCTTAAAAACCGCGTCATAGGCAGCCATGCTTCCGGCCATTGAGCCTGTATGGGATGCAACGGCCTTTGTGCCCGCCTCTGTTGTACCGCCTTTCAACACAATTATCGGCTTTTTTTTCGCGTACTTTTTGGCGGTTTCAAAAAACTTTTTCCCGTTTTTCACGCCTTCAATGTACATTACAATGACTTTTGTCTGAAGGTCATTTGCAAGGTATTCAAGCAAATCACTTTCATCCACATCCATTGCGTTCCCATAAGAGGCAAATTTTGCTATTCCGTACTCGTTCATTGAACTCCAATCCAGAACAGCGCTTCCAAGTGCCCCGCTTTGGGAGATAAATGAAACAACTCCTGCTTCAGGCCTTTCAAGCCTGTACTGCGGAAGGAACAAAGTGTCCACTCCGTTCGCGCAGTTAAGCGTTCCAAGGCAATTAGGCCCCACAACCCTTGTTTTTGGGTATTTTTTTATCAGCGCGCGCAAAGAGTTCGTCAATTCCTTGTTGCCTATTTCTTCAAAGCCAGCGCTAATGATTATAACTGCAGGCACTTTTTTCTTGCAGCATTCAAGGAAAACCTTTGGCACTGTTGCGGAAGGAGTGCAGATTACAGCCAAATCAATCCTTTCCTTTATTTTCGCGATTGACGAATGCGCCTTGAATCCCATTATTTCCTCGGCTTTAGGGTTCACGGGAAAAACTTTTCCTTCGAATTTTTCCGAGGTAAAGTTCTGCATTATTGCATGCCCTACCTTTCCCGGCTCCCTTGACGCGCCGATTACGGCAACGGTTTTAGGATAGAAAAAGAAATCAAGTTCCTTCATTTAAACCAATAAATAAAGGGAATAAGGATATTAATAATTTTGCGCTGTGAGTATATGGGGAAATGTAACGGTATGGCGGACATATTGCTGACAAACGACGACGGTTTTAATGCGATCGGTTTTCTTGCATTGCTTAAAGAATTATCCAAGGATTTTTCAGTTGCAGCTGTTGCCCCTGAAACTGAGAAAAGCTGGATTGGAAAATCAATTTCAAAGGGGCAGCCGTTGTCGTTAAATAAAACAAAAATAAATGGATTTGATGCATTCACAGTAAATGGCTCTCCCGCGGACTGCGTTCAAATAGGCTTGTATGATGTCATGAACAGAAAACCAAAACTGGTTGTTTCGGGAATAAATCCCGGCGAAAACGTCGGGCATGCAAGAATTTTAAGCTCCGGCACTATCGGAGCGGCAATGGAGGCATCAATTGGCGGCGTGAAGGCAATCGCTTCCTCACTTTATATTCCTGATGATAAAAGGGGCATTGATTTTTTTGGCAAAGAAAATATTTCAATTTTCAAGAATGCCGCGGAAATCACTTCAAGGCTTGTAAAAATATTTGTAGAAAAGGATTTTGGCGAAGGCGTTGATTTGCTTTCAGTGAACATTCCTTTTGAGGCAACAGTTGATTCTGATTTTGCAATAACAATTCCGTTCAGGGAGCCTTACGGCAAATTATTTGAGAAAAAAGGCGGAAAATTCGTGCACTCAAGGCCCCTCCTTGACTTCAGGAATTTAATGGAAGGCACTGACCTGAAAGCATTGGCTGAAGGAAAAATTTCCATAACGCCGATAAGCCTGGAACTTGTTTCAATGGAATCCCTTGCCAAAATGAAAAAAACCATTGAAGCAGAATGGTGAAATTTTAGCTTACGGCAAAAAATCCTTGCTTTTGATTTTCTCAGGCAGATACGTTTCGGTGATGAACCTGATTCCTTTCTTTGAAAGCGCTTCCAATTCAAGCTTGTAGCCTTTTTCCTTCATGTTGCTGAATTCTTCCTGCCATTCCTTTTTCTTGAACCACTCGTAGTTCTTCATTTCATTCAGGCGCTTTACGTCAAGCGCGTTCAATTTGATTGTGACCTCTTTTGGAATCTTGAATTTCTCCACATCCTTGGTCGTAAGCCCAATGTATTTTGTTTCAGGAGTTGCCAGTTTTTCCTCGGAATAAGAAAGCGAAATTGACCCCTGCTTTATCACTGAGTAAATGTACATTCCCCATGGGTCTGCATCCATTAAAGCGAAAACCGGCAAGCCATACTCCTTGTTCAGCCTCTGCACCATGCGCCTTTCGCCTCGTGCAGCCTGGCCTCTACCGGTTATGATAATGCAGTCGTTTTTCTGCCAGAACCTGTCCTCGTTAAACCTTCTCCAAACCGCGTCCTTTTCAATGAACAAAATGTATTCCGCGTTTATGTCCTTTATTTCAATCTGGCTCGGCTCAACATTTGAGGGAACACTCCATCCCCCTGAACCCATTTTATTCAAATCAATCAAGTCCTTTCCGTCCTTTAGCTTCATGTCCCCCGCGATTATTCCCTTCGCGCTTGCAGCAAGGTGCAGTTCTTCGCGCAATAAATCCAGCGAAGATTCAATGTCCTCAATCAAGGGATCTGACTCTGACTGATTTTCAAAAGTGTTCTCGTTTGTTCCCGCAATAGTGTGCTTTAACGCATAGTAAAGGTCACGGATGGAGACAGTCGCTTTTTGCTCTATGACTTCCTTTATCTCCGAAGCCACAAGCATGGTCTGCATGAACTTCCTTGCATGCGCTACATTTAGGAAAGTTCGCTCCGACATCTTGTCACCCAACTTGATTGTCCTTGATTTCTGGTCAAAGTAAATGTTGTTCAATGTCCTCACAGGCAAAGCGTAATTCGGGTTCTGCCCTTTCTCTATCTGCTTGAGTATCTGCTTTCCAACGCCCTCGAGCTTTTCAATGACTTCCTTGTCGGAAACCACTTTCGCCTTGCTTTTTTCCTTTTTCGCAGCCATCCTTACTCACCTTCCCCGCCTGCAGCTTTCACTGTTTTCTTTTTCTTTCCCTTTTTCTCCTCTTTTTTTTCCTTTTCAAGGCGTTTCTTGTAATTTTTTTCAATTTCTTCCTCTGAAATGTTATCCATTTTCTCCGCTTCCGCTGCGTCCTTTTTTTCCTCTAGCTTCAAATGCTTTAAGACAATTGCGTGAAGCTTTTTTTCAACGTCATCCTTTTTGTGCCCTGTCAGCTTTGCAACCGCCAGCGCGATTTCAGTGGCGTACTTGTAGTAAAGCTTTCTTTTCTCCTGTTTTTCCGCTTCCCTTCTCCTGTGGCCGATGAACCTGTAAATTTTCCTTCCCGCGTCCATTAACGCGAGGCGCAGTTCCTCAATGATTTCATCCTCGTCGCTTACAGCCTGCTTTCCCGCGCCAGTGTAAGGGATATGCACTGAAAGCAAGTGAACGAAAAGCGTAAGGGGCGCGTTATCCAAGTCCTTTATTCCATACCTCTTCCAGTCAATTGACTGAACCGCTTTAGTCAAGGCGCAGCCCCCTGAATCAAACAGCAAGGGAACGCGGTTGGCAAACCTCATTAACTCCATTTTTTTAACGCTGTTTCCCTCTTCGTCTTTTCCCATTGCCTTTCCGGCGTTTCCGCCGAATGCAACTCCAACTTCCACCTGGAATGGAAAGCCGCCGTGGTATACTGCGGGTTTTCTGGTGACAACCTCCAATAATTCCGGCTCAACAATGCTTTTGATTGAAACCTTGATTCTTTCCTCGCCTATCGCCCTTAACCCGTCAAGCCTCGGCGCAATGAAAGTCATTTTCTTGAACTGCTTTACAATCCTTTCAACCTGCTCCCATTCAAGCTTTTTTGGGTCCAAATTCATGTCCAATTGCGTTTCCTTTGCAATCTCTTCAACTGCCTTGTCTCCCATCCTGTCAAACTCTGTTTTAAGGAAAGACGAAAGCTTTCTTGCCTGAGTGTGCTTTGCCATCGTGATTGCTTCGTCAACTGAAACGCCTTTGGGATGCGGGCTGATTGCAATCGGCCTTGCGGGAATCACCTTGCTGCTTCTCTCAAATACAACTGTTTCCCCTGTTGGTTCAGTGAAAGTTATTTTTGCATGCGGGTTTGCAATCGCTGTCCTCCTGAGGTACTCCATTGCGCCCTGGTCTGAGCGCTGGTACTTTACGTCCTTGAACATTGCCTTTATTGCAAGGCCCCTGAAGCTCCTGTCAAGCTCCTCCAAATTCATTATTTTTGCTTCGTTTTTTTTCGGCTCAACCGCTATCTCGCATGAAATCGTTTTTCCCTTTCCAGTGCCAGTGATTACTTTCACTGGCTTTCCAGTCGTGGTCTGGCTTAGCATTGTCACTCCCGCGGCGCCAATTCCCTGCTGCCCCCTCTGCTGAATCAATCTATGGAATTTTGTTCCCGCAAGCAACTGCCCCAATGCCTTTCCAATTGTGTCCCTTGTCAGCCCAGGGCCGTTGTCCTTCACATACACTTCGTAATATTCATCTCCCAATTCAGTCAGCTTCACTTCAATCTCTGGCAAAATCTTTGCTTCCTCGCAGGCATCGAGACTATTGGAACAATATTCATGCACAATCGTCGTAAGCGTCTTTATTTTTCCGCTCAAGCCAAGCATCTGCTTGTTTTTCTTGAAGAACTCCGCAACAGAGTGTTCGCGGAATTCCTTTGCGAGTTCTTCCGCTGCAATAATTGAAGTCGGTGCCTTCTGCTCCTTTTTTTCCTCTTCAGCCATCAATTCCACCATTCACTAAATTTCAAAAATTTCTCTTTTTTCTTTTTTATCCAAAAACTTTTTAACGGATTTATGCTTTGCGCCCTCCAAAAGCATTTCAACCGCCCTCAAGGCTTTTCCAATTTCCCCCTCTGTTCCAATCAGGCAGATTGTTTTCCCGTAAACCGAGACAAACGCCTTTGTTTTCTTTTCAATTTCCTCGCGGAACAAGCCGTGCCTGCCTATGACCCTTCCTTTTTTTGATTCAAGCCTTTTTCCTTTTTTTCCAAGCTCTTCAGCCAAATCAATTATTTCAAGGAAAAAATCTTCCTTCAAAAGCATGAATGCCTTTTCAGGGGAAAAGCCCCTTGCAATTGCCTTGACAACGCTTTCCGCTTTCACGACTCCCTCTGCGTTTTTGCCTGAAACCTCTACTTCCCCGCTCTCCGAATCCACGTCAATTCGGGCCTTGGTTTTCTGCTCCAGTTCCCTTTTTGTTTCGCCTTTTTTGCCGATTAAAACCGCTATTCTCTCGGCTGGAACCTTCACCAATTCAGTTAACAAGCAAAACCACTCGCCTTAAGCCGAAAAAACCCGCCTATAATATATATAATATATATAATTTATATTGCTTTCCCGCGGTTTAACGGTTAAACTGCAAGGAAAACAAAAGCGCTTGGAACAAAAGAATAAACTGCCATTTTTGGCTTAAATTCTTCAACCGTTCAAAACGCTTTAAAGGCTAATCAACTCAAGTGCGAAAGGTTTTTAAGAGCCTTTTCCCTTTTACTTTAGGTGGTTTTAATGGCAGGTTCAGGCGGTTTGAAAAGGCGCGGTTCAGGCAATTCTAATCAGCGCGTTAATTCAGGCACTTTTAACAGGCGCGCTAAAAGAGGGGAATTATTTGATCCTAGTCCAATGGTTCATGGAGAAGCTAGGGTGCAACAAGGCGACCGAAGAAAAACAGGTGAGAGAAGAATGGTGGCGTTTGAAGTAGGTCATTCCGGCGGTGATGTTCTTGGCGGAAGGCTTAAGTTGTATGATAAGCTGGTTGGCAGTAATCCAAGGGGAGAAGCGACGCGCACTTTTGAAGGAAAAAAAATTAAAATAACACAAAGAGACTATGGGAGCCCTTGGGCTCCGCCCACAAAGGCGATAACCGAAAGAAGAGGTAGCAATCCAGACCATCAAAGGCGAAAAACCGACAAATAAACACAATCACGCCTTTTCTCCAATCGCCTTTTTCACGTCCGCGTAAACCTCTTCCGCGCTTTTCTCCAGGCCGTTTTTTGAAAAATAAATCGCCACGTTTTTCACGTCCCTTTCAAAGAATTCCCTTGCATTTGGATGCGAGCGCAATACAGCCTGCCCGATGTCAATCAAAACCAGTTCTTCTCCGTTCACCAAAACATTGTATTCCGACAAATCAGCGTGAATCAAATTCGCCTTGTAAAGCTTTGCCATCCATTCAATGAAAATTTCGTACGCTTCCTCTGGAGTGAAAAGGGAATTCTTCAATCCCACTTCTTTCAGGGTTTTCGCTGCCACGCCTTTTTCTCCAATGAACTCCATAACCAATACGTTGTCCTTGAAGCCGGCAGGCATTGGAACCCTCACGCCAGCTTTCACTGCAACTTCAAGGTTTTTGAATTCTTTTTGTGTCCAGGCGAATACAACGCTTTTCTTGTCGCGCTTTATTGCCTTGAACCTTTCATCCCCTTCAATGTACTTGTTCATGTTCCTGAAATCCGAGGTGCTGATTTTGTAAATCTTCACAGCGCGAAAATTTCCACTCGTATCCCTTGCCCTGAACACATGCGCTTCTTTTCCAGTGCTCACAATGAATTCAACTACATCAAACAATCCCTTTGATGCAAGCGAATGGATTGCCTGAACCGCGTGGTCGTCAAATACCTTTGCAAAAATTTTCCGGACTGATTCCTCGCGGATGTAATTCCTCAGGGTATCCTCTTCGCGCTTGTGCATACAATAACTGACCTGAAAACAGTTTTAATTGCTTTGTGCATTAATTGATTAATTTATGGATAAAGAAACCAGAAAAACGGTTAAATGGATTGCCAAAAAGCTTAAGCAAAAATACCGGCTTGAAAGGCTTGTTTTGTTCGGCAGCAGGGCACGCGGAGACAACTTCATTCACAGCGACTACGACTTCATTGTTGTATCAAACGACTTCAAGGGAAAAAGGTTTGACGAACGCATGGCTGAAGTTCACGGCTTATGGAATAAAAAGGAATTCATTGAACCATTATGCTATACGCCTGAAGAATTCAAGGAAAAGAAAAAGACAGGGATAATCCGCAAGGCATTAATGGAAGGAATAGAAATAGCTTGATGCCGCAGTTCGCAGAAACGGTTTTAATCACTTTGGCTGGGTTTTTTTTGTTATGCCGCTGAAAGCCATTGTGTCAAAAAGCATTGCAAGAAGATTGAAAAGAGCGTGGGTTGGCGTGCGCAGGCTTCACAGGATTGCGCGCGAGAATGCTGCGCTTAATTTTAACGCTGAAGCCCTGATAAAAAAGTATGCAGGCAACTCCTTGGCTTGCGCGAGGCTTGCGCGCAAAGCATTAAGCGAACCCGAATCAGAGCTGTTTTCTCTTGCAGGAATGTGCGAACTAGGCAAAGGAAGCCCTGAATGGAGGGCTGCTGCAAGCAAAGAAGTCGGGGGGCAATGCATTGGCTTAATTAAATCCCTTAACGACCAAAGGAAGGGATTTCTGGATGACTTGAATGAATTGTTTCAAGAGCATGTCCTGCAGGAAAAAGACCCTGAAAAAAGAATGAAAGCAATTGAAAAAATACTTAAAGAAGAAGAAACTGAAAGCAACAGGCCCTTGTTCAACCTTGTCCAGATAAAAAATTTTTTAAGCCTAGGCACGAGATTAACGCCCCAGAAAATAGTTGAAGCATTCTCGCGTGAAACCGAAGCCAAAGAAATCACTGCTTTTCTAAGGGGCCACAGCGTCAAGCTGCCTGGCCACGGGGCAAGCAGGATTAGCGCGGAAAGGGAAAAAGAAATTGAAGCATTTGTTAAACAATTGGTTGAAAAAAGATGGAATGAATTCAGAAGCCATTACGTTGAACAGCCAATGTGAATCTTTTTTCATTGCAGCAATTTGTCCAAATAGCCTTTTTTTCTCAGGTGCTCTGACTGAATTCCAGTGAAGCGCCAAACAATGTCGGCTTTTATTGGCTGGAAATCCCAGAGCCTTACAATTACAACGTCATTCTCTCTAATCCAAACCCTTTTCTTCATTTTTCCCGGGATTCTGCACATTCTTTCCTGCTTGTCCTCGCACATCACGCGGATCTGGTTTGTGCCGTGCAATTGCGTAACGGTTCCGAACATTTCAAGGTTTTCCCTTTTCGGCAGCTTAATGTACCTAATCTCCTGTAATCGTTTCTGTTCAGCTTCTTCCTCTTCCCTTCTGCTCAAAAAACCACTTTCCTTACCTTAACCTATATATCTGGAGGTGCGGTACTCCTTTTATTTTTATTACATCCCTTTCTCCGGCGATTTTTTTCTCTAATGCAATCCTTACAGGGGTTTCCCCGAAAAGATTTGCGGAATCGGCTTCGTGAAGCATTCGCCTGACCTTTTCTTCACCCATTTCTTTTCCGCCAAAAAAGGACTCGCTTATCTTTACCCGAAATTTTTCGTCTTCCAGTGTTTTTCCAAGAAGCTCTTTTTCACAGCACGCGAAAACAGTTAATCCCTGTGCTTTATGCATTTTACCGTACAAAAGCATCACTCGTTAAAGCCTTTTTACGGGCTTTGTCGCGCCGCATGCATCGCACTTCAACACTTTCACGCCGTGCTGTTCAATGAACCGCGTGTCAGGCTTTCCGCACTCATGGCATAAAACATACTGGTTCAAATAGTTGTCAAACAGCTTTACAACCTGCTGCTGCGAAAACTTCGAGTTAATCGTCACCTTTCCATCGCTTAACGTTGCAGGGGCAGCGGTTTCATTCGTGATGAATTTGATGATGTGCCTTTCCTCGCGGTTCAATGCCTTAACTATTTGCCCGAAATTCCTGATGATTGTCTTGTTTCCCTGAATGAACGCCTCGACTCTCGGCATTTCAAACCTTTCCTTTGCCAGCGCCTCTTTTGGCAGCAACGCATAAGCCCTGTCAAGCATTTTTTCGTATTCCATTTGCTTCCCTAAAACAATTTGGCTGTAGAACAAATAAATACCTATAGGTTAAGGCTTTGAGCAAAATCAGAATGCGACTTTTACAGGCTGCTTTTCATCTTCGCCAATCTTGAACAATTCCCTTATCTGGAACTTCATCAACCCCGCAACAATAAGGTCTGGAACTGATTCAATCCTGATGTTATAGTTTGTGACGGAATCATTGTAGAATTCCCTCCTGTCGGCTATCTCGTTTTCCAATCCGCTGATCCTTGCCTGCAGCTTGAGGAAGTTTTCGTTTGCCTTTAGGTTGGGGTATTTTTCGGCTACAGCGAAAATTGTTTTCAACGCTTCTGAGATCAGGTTGTCCGCTTCGGCTTTTTCTCCGACGGTTTGCGCATGCATAATGGCTGCCCTGGCTTTTGTTACATTTTCAAGCACTTCCCTTTCGTGCTTCATATAGCCCTTCACTGTTTCAACAAGATTTGGCAGCTCGTCTGTCCTCTGCTTCAATAAAACATCAATGTTCGCCCAGGACCTGTCAATGTTGTTCTTCAGGCTGATTAGGCTGTTGAAAATAATCATGATATAGCCGATTACAATCGCGAGGAACAGCACAACCGCGGCGCCGATTACTATTTCCATTCCCAAAGCCATTTTTCTGCACCCTTACAGTATTCCAATGTTTGCGAAAACAATTAAAAGGCCTATTATTATTAGTGCCGTGCCGCCCAAAAGGCCGCCGACTGTTTTCAAAAAAAATTTTTGCAATACCTCTTTTTCGCTTTTATCCGAAATAAGGTAAGCCCCCGCGCCTTTCTGAAGCATTATGTCTGCCTCGTTTTTTTCCCCGGCTCCCTCTTCAACAAAAGGGTTGTCGCCTGCAGAGCCCATGATGTAAAGCCTGTCGCCTGGCGCAATGAAGAATTCGGTGTAGTGCATGCGCTTGTTTATCCCAAGCCAGCCCTCAAAGCTTAGATTGTTTGCCCTGAGGAAATTCTTCACTGTTTCAGGGGGGTCCTTGCCCCAAGAGGAATCAAATTGGAAATCCGCGGGAATATCAATCTCCGCATCCGCGGGATCTACAAGAACCAAGCCAGTTTCATCCTTCAGGTAAAAATGAGCCCTTTCCTCGCCTTTCTTTACAACCACCCACCTGCTGTTTTTGCCCGAGCCGCGGTGCTCCATTACCGAATACTTGTAGTAAACGCAGTCGCTGTTTGAAAGTGGGCTTTTTATCAGGCGGTTTTCATTTGCAATCGCTTCACCGAACACTTCAACCTGCCCCATTGCAATTGAGCGCACTTTTGAGGTCGGCGTGTTTTCAATGAGCCTTTTCTGCTTCATCCAGCCGAAGCCCTTGAAAAAAATAAACCCGCCGAAACCGAGCGCGCCCAAACCAAACACAAAAAGCTGCGGAATGAACATAACAAAATACTGCCCTGGAAGTTTATAATTGTTTCCGCGCAAAACCGCGGGAGAACCCAAGGTTCTCCCCCAGTTTTATGTTAATCCTGACCCCTCTCCTCTATATATTTTTTCTAAATCTTTGCTTTGCAAGGTAATCAGAATCCCTTCCTTCCTGTAAATTTACTCAATTTTTCCACTGCCTTTCTTCTTCTCATGGAAGAAACATATAATAATGCCTTCAAGCTATTCCTTTAAGGCGGTGCAATGGCGAAATGGGCGCAGAAATCAGCTGAAACTTTTGCGGAAAAATTCGGATTGATTTCAGGAATAGGCATTGCCGTGCTCATAATAATTGTTTTGGGTGCGATTTTTTTAAGCGACCCAAACGCGTTAAACGACATTGCAAGGGATTACGGATTAATCGGCTTGTTCGTCGCGTCAATCCTCGCAAACGCCACAATTCTTTTCCCGATTCCAATTGACTTATTTGTTTTCTTTTTGGGCGGCGCACCGGAAATAGTCGGCTTAAGCACTTCAAACATTTTCGCACCGCTTCTCATCGGAATCTTCGGGGGAGTAGGCGCATCAATTGGGGAAATGAACTCCTATTTAATCGGCGCGCTCGGCGCAAAAGCGCTTGAAGAGAAAAGAAAAAAAGAATCAGGCACCCTGAACGAGTTAAGGTTAAGGCTGGAGGACAAGGGCGCGTTATTCGTTTTCCTTGCAACAATGACTCCCTTTCCCTTTGACCTGATTGGCATTGCCGCGGGAATGATGAAATTCGATTACAAAAAATTCTTTCTGGCAGCGCTATTCGGAAAAACCCTGCGCTACATCATAATCTGTTATGCGGGAATGTTCGGCATCGGATTGATTAAGGCATACTTTCTGCACGGCGCGTGAATTACTTACTTTAGGTGTTCTGGCGGCTTTCTTTTTTTTGTTGAACCAAAGCCATCTGGAACCCGCCTAATAGGGACAGGTTTCCCTGATAACCTTTCTTTTATCCTTTCTAAACGTGCAAAAGCCTCCGAAAACTCTTTTTTCGGAATTTCACCGGCGAAAATACCCGATTCCAATTTGTGCGCTTCAATTAGCAACCCAGCCTGAATTCTTTGTTCCATGGGCAGGTTTGGGTCTTTTGTTGCTTGAATTGCTGCATAAAGTTCTCTTTGCGATGGCGGAACTTTATGCAATGAAACTGCGTGAAAATCCTCCTTGGAGGGAAGGGGCTTTGGAACTGGCGATGGCTTGTGCTTATGGATAATTCGTAAAATCTCTTTCCGTGCGGCCTCAGCTCTGCCGCGGTAATTAATGTAAAAATCAATTCCTTTGACAGTTTCCGCTACCCCTCCGTAACCCTCAAGAAAACCAATGCTTGCAAAAGGATTTCTTTTCCTGACAAGCACAAGAAGCTCGTAACTTAATTGAATATTTTTTGGGTTTATTTCAATGCCTGTTTTTGGAGGAGATACCTGGTTCAAAAATATTACGTCGTACGGATTTTTTTGCGTAAGTTTCCTTACCTCATTAGCGTTAGCAGCAGTATCTACGTGTGCTCCTGGAAATGTTTCTTGTATGATTTCTTTAAAGGCATCGGCTATGCTGCCCCATTCGTGTGTTAAAAGAATCCTTTTCGGTTTTTGCCTAGCCATTAATTGAAAAATTGCCAAAAAATTGTTTTAAATTGAGCCGTTAGGCAAAAAGCAGTCAGAAACCAATCGCTGCCAATCCAAGCCAAACCAAAACCATTAACGCGGTCTGCAAGGGCAGCGCTGGCAAAGCCCTTCCGATTTTTCTCTCGGCAATCACCATTGTCGCAATCAAGCCAATCAGCGAAGCCAAAAGAATCAATGCGGGTGAAATCCAGTAAATAGGGAATGCGTGCGCGAGTTTCGCTTCACCTAAAACGCTAACGGCAAACACAAGCGGGATAACCATGTCCCCTGCGCCCAATTCAAACAAGTGGAATTGCCCTTTTTTTTGCGTTACTGTTTGCAGTTCTTTTTTCGGCCAGGCCTTTGCTTCCATTGCAGGCTCTTCTTTTTCAATTAATTCCATTTTGCCTTCTTTTTCCTGCACTCCTGAGGGAAGCCCGAAAGTGAAGGCAAGGTTTTTCCCGACAATGTTTTTCGCCAAAGTGACCATGTGCTTTGTCTTGAACACCGCAATGTAATCGTACACCGCCAAAAGCACTGCGAACACAAGAACAGGAATAACGCCCAACGAGATTCCAATGAATGCTCCCGCGCCTGAAACAGAAAGGATGGTTGCGATGTTCCTCAGCAAAAGGTTTTTTGCGAAAATGAACCGTGCAAGAATCAAAAGCAGTGAAAGCGTTGTCGCAAGCTCCAAAGGCATTACTGTGACAAACACAATCCATGAAGCCCCAAGAACAGCAAGCGATTCCAATAGCTTGAAAATCCAGAAAGTTTTTTTCTTGAACAATTTTATAGCGATAAGCATTCCCGCGGTGAAGGAAAGAATGTAGACAATCAATCCAATTGAATTGCTTATGTCTTCCGGGTTGTCGTTTACAATCGTGGGCCTTAACTCTGGCTGCAATTCAATTGCCTTAATCCATTCGTTGCCAACAAACAAGCCAATCAACTGCGTGGCGAGGAAAAGAATCACAAGGTATGACAAAAGCTGCTTGTCCATGAAATAAAAAATAGGGCAATTAATTAAAAAAAGCAGCTATTTTGTCATTTTTTCTGCGTGGGCTTAACGAAACCGTGCCTTGGCTTGTAAATGTCCCCGACTTTCTCAAGCTTTTGCAGTGCTTCCCTTGCCTTTTCTTCTTCAATGCCCTGTGTTTTGGCTTCAGCTAAAACATCTTCTTCGGGCACCATATCCATTTCCACTGCCTTTCCCTTGATGATTGCGTAAATGTTTCGGATTGCATTCAATTGCGTGTGCGTTTGCCCCGAGGTTATAATGTCAATGTCAATTTTTCCAGTGGATGGGTCTGTTACAACGTCCTGCAGTGAAGCCCTAACAAGCCTTATCGCTCGTTCAGCGTCATCTTTGGTTACCGTGTCGCTTAGCCTTACGCGCGCGCTTGCCTCACTTAACCTCACCAAGCCTTCAAGCTGCCTGTGCGTTGCACTGTAAGCGCCTTCCTTTCTTCCCTGTTCCCTTAAGTTAACGTAAAAGTCAGAAATAGCAGTTATGGCTTCCTTGCTTAACGCAGGAAAAATTTTTTGCCTTGCAAAAGAAATGTATTTCTTGAACAAATGCGGCCTGATTGGAGAGTGAACGAGTTTTTCCGCATCCACCAAATCTTTTTCTTTCACGTTTTTTCCACCGCTTTTTCTCTGTGAAATCATTTCACCCACATGATGCGTGTTAAGAATGTGCGCCGCGATTTCCTCGTCTTTTTTCCTGTCCAAAACATCCCTAATCATGAAGAACAAGTCAAACCTTGAAATCAATGAAGCGGGAAGGTTCACTTGCTGCATGAAAGGAGAGTAAGGGTCAAAGCGCGAAAACTTCGGGTTTGCCGCGGCCAAAATGCTTGTCTCGGTTTTGAACTGCGTTACAATTCCAGCCTTGGCTACACTGACGGTTTGTTGCTCGAGCGCTTCATGCATTGCGCTCCTGTCGTCGGGCTCCATTTTGTCAAATTCATCAATTGCAGCCAGACCGCCGGATGCAAGCACAAGCGCTCCAGCCTTTATTGTCCAGCCGCCTTCGCCGAATTCATCTTTTACCGCGGTTGCCGAGATTCCCGCGCCTGAAGCGCTTTTTCCCGCAACGTAAATTGATTTCGGCGCAATGCGATTTGTTGCCAAAAGTAGCATCGATTTGGCCGCTCCCGGATCCCCCACAAGCAATACGTGAATGTTTCCCCTGATTTTTGTTTCCTCGGGCAAAACTTTTCTTACTCCGCCAAACAACTGCAGCACGATTGCTTCCTTGACTGTTTCATGGCCGTAAATTGCGGGGGCAAGGCTTTGCGTGAGCATGTCGTAAACTTTTTTGTCCTTTGAAAGCTCCCTTATTTCGGCTTCCTCTTCCTTTGAAATTTCAACTTCCTCGAATTCCCTTGCGGTTTCCTCCAAGTGAATCGCTTCCAAAAACCTTCCGTAAACTATTTTCTTTTCCTTTGGAGGGTAAAGCCTGATAACGCCCGTAATGTTTATCTTGTCTCCCGGCGCAACCTTGTTAACCAAATCATCGGTTACATGAATGTCAACGTTTGTCGGCTGCTCAGAGCCCTTCAGCAATTCAATGGGCTCCTGAATCTGGATTTTTTGAAAATCCACAAAAGTCGAGCTCTCTGTCACCAATGCAAAATCGCGGTGCTTGCATTGGCACATTGAAGGCGACTTAATCTGCTGCGAGGACTGATAAGTGGTGTATTTGTTGCCGCAGCGCCTGCACTCCCATGTTGCAACCTTTAACTTCGGCATCACTTCAGTGATTTGCTTTATTACCCCTTCAATTGTAATCAGTTTTCCGATGTGCGCTGCGCCAATGTCGCGCAAAAAAGGCCGATGCTCTTTTGGAACCCCGAAAAACCTTACATGCGGCTTGAATTCCTCCACATCCAATGCGGGAACGTCAATGCGCTGAATTGCTGTCTCAGCTGCCTCTAAAACGTAATCCGGGTTTTCAAGCAGTTCATCGGCTAACTCGTAGTCAAAGTGCTCTAATTCCGTGAAGTCAACAAACAGGCTTCTCTTTTCGGGGTATTTTTCAACAAGCCTTTCAATGGGCTTCATCTGCGTTTGCTTGAAGAAAGACTCAAACTTTGAAACAAATGGGTTGTCTGAGCCCTCTTTCTCCATTTCCTCTACAACAGACTCCCTTCCTTTTTCCGCCACCAAAAAAAACCCCGTTTTCCCTAATAATTGCGTTTTTCGCGCTTTAAAGCCTTTCCAGACAGTGCACTGCCGGTGCCAAATGCAAAATAGCCGGCTGCCAAGGCAATCGCATCGGGAGTTAAAAACAGTAATGGGAGTAAATAGGAAAAACTCCGAAGAATTTTTCCTTTACATATTACCCCTTAAAATTTATTATTCGTTTGCAGTTAGGAAAGCGAACCAAAGGAATTTTTTTAATTACACGTTATTTTGTTGCCCTTACTAATTGAAGCATTTTTCACCTAGGGGGAGCATACGGCTTTAGTCCTTTTCTTCTGCGCCTTATTTTCCCCCTTATTTCATGGAGCTTGTACTGCGCCCTTCTTAAATTGGATGTGGCTGCTGCTATAGGCGCGCCTATGTGAAATATAAAAAAAGGCATGTTTGGCGGCCTATGCATTACTTTTATGGCAGTTCGGAATTTTATTCTTCGCATCATAGATTTCCTGTGGAGCTCGCCGGTTATAACAAAGCCTGGTTTTTCATGATTAATTTTTTTTGCCCATGCCTTTTCCCTTACAGGGCCCAAAAAAAACGGGTTGAGTTTATACTTCTTTCTCGCCATAGCGGAGGCGCCTTTAGCCAATGGGCTGAAAAAAATTCGCCGTTTTATTGAATCGGTATCCAAAGGCTTTACATTTATTCCTTTTTCGTGGAAAAACCTATGCAGTGAGAATATAAACTCGTGCTGTTCTAACACGCTAACAAGGCGCTTAAATTCAAAGTCTAATTCAGTGTGCCCATCAGTGAATTTATTTGGGGGGCGGTAATTGTACTTTTTCTTGAATTCTTCAACTCTACTTTTGAATTCCCTTAATGTTTCATTTTCTGTTTTTTTTCAACTGCAGCCTTATCAATTTTCATCTCTGTTGGGTAGCCTTCCAGAAAAACCGTGTCGCCTCTTTTTATTCCCTCTCTTTTTAATGCTTCAATAACTTTTTGGGCATTCTCTTCTCCCCAGTGAACCGTGCCTATAAGCACAGTGCCTTCCTTGCTTTTTGGCATGAAATAACTAGCCGCGTAGGTGTATAAATTTGTTTGCAGCCCAGCTCTTTATCGCCTTGTGCCATATAATGTTTGCCGGAAAAATACAGGGAAACTAACTTGCTTTGCTGAATTCCATTGGAAATAGATATACATTGTAACGCAACTTTCAGAACAGCACCATCGCCGCCTGGCTTACTCCGTTTAAAACGAATTCCACGGCAATCGCCGCCAAAAGAAGGCCCATTATTCTTGTAATGGTTTTGCTGCCAGTGGTGCCCAATAAGCTGAATACTTTTCTTCCCCTTAAGAGAATGACGTAGCTGATGAGGAAAACTCCTATTGCTGCAATGAGGAATTCGCCTGCAAGCGCTGGTGTTTTCGCCTGGCTGAACACAACCATTGCGGTTGTAATCGCCCCGGGTCCTGTAAGCAAGGGCACTGCAAGAGGGGTCACTGCAATGTTTTCCTTGTCCATTGCGCTTCTCTGCTCTTCACTGCTTGTCTCTGTCCTAGTCCTTAACCCGAAGAGCATTTCAATGGAAATAATGAACAAGAGAATGCCGCCTGCAATCATGAACGAGTACATGGAGATGCGCATTAACGCAAAAATGTAGTTGCCTGCAAAAGCGAAGACCAGCAGAACAAGCAAGGCAATTAAAACCGCTTTTCGGATTATCTCCATTTTTTCTTTTTCCGCAAACCTTTCAAGCAAAGAATTGTAAAGCGGAATATTCGCAATCGGGTCAACTATTGCGAACAGGGAAGCGAATGCAAACAAAAAAAACTGCAGCATCGTTAAAGGGATATTTAAACGTCTTTTAAATCTTTCCAGTTCACTTTTTATGTATGGCTGGAAAAAACGGGTTTTACATCACCACTGCAATAGATTATCCTAATAGTGTGCCCCATTTGGGCCACGCTTACGAAAAAATCTGCGCGGACACTATTGCTAGATGGCACCGCTTTAAAGGGGAAAAGGTTTTTTTTCTCACGGGAACAGACGAGCACGGCCAGAAAGTGGAGAAGGCTGCGAAAGAGGCAAAGCTGCCGACACAGAAATTCGTGGATTTGCAGGTTGAATCATTCAAAAAGCTCGTGAAAGTTTTGAACATTTCCAACGACCGCTTTATACGCACAACTGAAAAAAGGCACGGGGAAATTTCCCAGGAGTTTTTTAAAAAATCTCTGGATAAAGGCGACATTTACAAGGGTCAATACGAGGGGCTTTACTGCACTGGCTGCGAGGCATTTTACCTCGAGAAAGATTTGGCTGAAGGAAAATGCCCAATCCATAAAACCGTGCCGGAACTCTTGAAAGAGGAAAGCTATTTCTTCCGCCTGAGCAAGTACCAGAAACAGTTGCTTGAGTTTTACGAAAAAAATCCGAACTTCATTTTGCCTAAAACTCGCAGGCAGGAAATAATCAACCGCGTGAAAGAGGGATTGAAGGACTTAAGCGTTTCACGCACATCTTTCACTTGGGGAATTCCTTTGCCGAATGACTCCAAACATTTTTTGTACGTGTGGTACGATGCGCTTCTGAACTATGTTTCCGGCGTGGATTTCCCTGAAAAAAAATTCAAGGAATTCTGGCCGGCTGACATCCATTTGATTGGCAAGGACATCCTCTGGTTTCACAGCTGCATTTTTCCCGCAATGCTTTTCTCCGCGGGCATTGAGCCCCCGCGCTCTGTTTTCGTGCATGGCTTCATCAACTTGGGTGGGGAAAAATTAAGCAAAAGCTCTGGCTTGGTTGTTGACCCCATAAAGCTCGCGGAGCAATACGGCACTGACGCGCTCCGTTATTTTTTATTGCGCGAAATTCCCTTCGGCGAGGACGGAAACTTCTCCGAAGAATCGCTCAGGGAAAGAATCAACAACGAACTGGCAAACGAGTTGGGAAACCTCTTGAATCGCTCAATTGTTTTGCTTGAAAAAAAGTGCGCTGGAAAAATCCCTTCCGCGAAAACCGATGATGCGCTGCAGAAAAAACTGAACTTGAAAAAAATTGAAGTTCATTTGGACGCGCTTGAACTGCACTTGGCGCTCGCGGAAATAATGGCTTTCGTGAAATCATGCAATGTTTTCGTTAATGAAAAAGAGCCTTGGAAGCTGGAAGGCAAAGCAGCGGAAGCAGTGCTTTACTCGCTGGCTGATTCATTGAGGATAATTGCAAATTTGCTTTCTCCGTTCATTCCTGAAACCGCTGAAAAAATTGCTGGGCAGTTGGGCTGCAAGTTAGGCGCTTTGGATGAATGCAAATTCAACCTTTTAAGGGCAGGGCTTAGCACACGCAAAGGCGAGGTTTTGTTCAAAAAAATTTAGGATGTGGTTCCAAAAACAGATAATAATTTGTTGGTTCCTAGAAAGTTTATGGTAAAAGGTAAGCCAATTAAAAGACTCCCGCAATGCTCAAATAAATCAGGCGGCAACAAAGTAAAACTGCCTAAGCCAATTGCTAAACTTGAGATTAGCAAGTATATCCTAAAGCGAAAACTCCTGACGGCAGGGAGGTGGGAACTTCAATTATTTTTACTGGAGAATAAATTAAAACAAGTTAATGATTTCCTTTCCTTAAAGTATGAGAATACCGCATTAAAAAAAAGATTTGCGGGAAAAGGGGAACCCGTTAAATCCCCTATGCAAAAACCTAATAGAAAAATTACAGGGTTAGATTTTCTTTTAAAAGAGAAGAAAATACTTGCTGCATTGATTGACGCATTAAGGTTTAATGCGGGCAAGCCTTTGAATGAAACGGATATCGAGCGCGCATTTGTTAGTTGTAGAAAAATTGACCTTAGGTCGAAAAGCAAAAAAAGGGAACCATAAGCGCTGTCACGTAACAATTACAAATAACCGTGAATTGGCGTCAAAAATGTGCCTTCCCAGAAAAACAAGCAAAGCTTTAAAATAAATTGCACTATTTGTGAATTATGAAAACAGTTGCTCCAAAACCAATTGAAGCCATGCGGTTTTTAAGAAAATGCGAGAAAACAAAACCCCTTCCCCATACTTCTGCTACTGCGGAAATTATTAGGAATTCTTTGGCGCAAACGCAAGCTGACAGGGTATTTTGGGAATACCGTAAAATCAAAAATTCTTCTGAAAAAGGGGACAGCCAGTTTGGGATATTTGCAAAAAGTCTTTTGAAAGCAGGCGTTTCCCGCGCCAAAGCCGGAAAGATTTTATCTGATTTGTTGCGTTATAATCTAAGAAATGCAAAAATACCTAGTGGGGTGCACCCGGCATTTATGGAGAAGGAGATTGTAGAACTGCTTTTGGCTATTCATTACAAACAACTGTGAACTGGCTTAAAAAATGTGCCTTCCCAGAAAAGCTTTAAATAGTTGTGATGCATTAATTGTATTAGGTGAAAAAGAAATGGCTGGACCGGTAAGACCTGCAAAACCACGTATTGTTGGGCAAAAACCAAAAAGGCATACCTCTATTTTTGAGGACATAGACTTTCTTGTCAGAAGGAAGAAGAAAACAAGATGATTACTTTTTCCTCACTATTTTTACATTCGCGCCGAATTTGATGTATTCCACTTCAGCTCCAGAGGCTAAGCCTTGAACGTCTGATGGCTTTGGCGAGTCAAACGTGTTGTAGTCCATCATGTCCATTACTTGAACGATGTCGCCCATTACAGCCACCACTTGGCCTGAGCCTTTTTTGATGATGGGGATTTCAACATCCGCGTCTGTTGACTTTAAAAGGTTTTTTTTCTGGCTTGAGAAGACGTCTATTGCGGTTATGCGCACTTTTGCGGCTCCGTGCTTGCCTGGCTTTGATTTTTCAACGCTTTTAACCTGGCAAACGCAGCCCTCAATCAATACATAGCTGCCTTCCTTTAAGTGCCCTGCGGTTCCAAACTTCTTCTCTCCCTCTTCAACCAAAAAAAACACCCCCGAATTCCCTTAAAGCCATGATTCCTTTAATTTAAGCAAAATTGTTTAACTACTTGAGTGTATTAAGTTTTTTAAAGCGAATTCCTTTATACATTACTATACCTTTGGGGCTTTGGAATGTTTGAAAAAGTAAAGGAAGGCATTGAAAGCGTTGTCAAAAAACAGGGCAAAAAGCCAAAGGCAAACATTGCAGTATTCGTTGACGGTCCCAACATTTTGCGCAAAGAGCTGGGCATTGACTTAACCTCGGTTAAAAAAGCATTAAGCGATTTCGGGCAGATAAAAATCGGAAAGGTTTTCTTAAACCAGTACGCGTCCAACAAGTTATTGGAAGCCGTGGTCAACCAGGGCTTTGAAACCGTGATAACAGTCGGAGACGTGGATGTTTCAATGGTTGCGGAAGCAGTTGAAGTCATCTTCAATCCCTCAATCCAGATTGTTGCATTTGTCACAAGGGATTCTGATTTCCTTCCAGCAATAGTTAAGGCAAAAAGATACGGCAAGGACACGATTGTCTTGCTTGCAGAAGAGGCAAGCGCTGCAGCATTGAAAAACAACGCGGATAAAGTCATAGTATTAGGCAACAGGTGAAATGATGATTCAAGGATTGATACAAAATTCAGGTAGGAGGGGGGTCAGGAAGACCCTGAAACTGGGGGTGCCCTGCAGGGTACCCGCGGTTTGGTTGGGCAACAGGTGAATTTATGGGTGTTTCTTTTCCTCAGGGGCAGCTTCTTTCACAGGCGTTAAACATCAAGGCAATCAAGCCAAGGCAAAAAATAGAGGAGTTGTTGGGCAAGGGCTTTTCAGGCTACCTTGTTTTGACAATAGAGGGCTTTGACGGATTAGAGGAAGGCGTGATAATTTTAAGGAACGGCTCGGTTGTAGGCGCGGTTTACGAGTACTCAAAGTATGGGGTGGTCGTTGAGGGCCCGCCTGCATTGCAGCAGTTTTTCAACGCGTTAGGTGCCGCTGTCGGGGTAATGGATGTTGTCGCGCTTTCCCAGCAGCAAACCGAGCTTGTAATGGCTTTCCATGAAAAAATGGCCTTATCCAGGCCCCACGCTAAGAAGGATTTAATTAGTTTCTATACACAAGAGTATTCACCTTACTTTGCGCAAAACATTCTCAGCACGATTGTGAAGAGGGTTGAATCCAAGCACGAGGTCTTCAAAAAGCTTGGGTTGCACGAACTTGGCTGAATAACTTTAACTGGTGAGCAAGAGATATGCCTTTAGGAACACATATTCGCATGGCGTTGAAGCGTTTCGCTGAAAAGGTTCTGGACATTGATGACACGCAGGTGCCGGAACAGCAGGTCAAAATTCTTTTTGACACTCTTGCAAGGAAAAGCTTTGAAACAAACGCAAAAGAGCTAGGCAAGCTTGTAAAGCAACTGCAGAAAAAGCACTTGGTTGACTCCATCTGCATTGCCTCGCGCAATGGTTCCTTGATTGTCTCCAGCAATGGCTCGGGCTTAAATGAAGCTTTAACTGGAAGCGCTTTGTTCAACTACATTCTCTCCGAGATTCCCTCAAGCGAGGCAATATTCATAAAGGAAAAGGACTGGTACATGCTTTTGCCTTTCAGGGAAAAAATTTACATTATCCGCGCGGGCGAAAACCTTACGCGAACAGAGTTAAACGTAATGGCAAAAGAAGTCGAGCAATTCCTAAAGCGCCAGGAAACCAAAGCGCTGTAAGCGAAGCGAATACTTTTATTAAATTATTCAATAATCATTATAGCAAGGTAAAGGCATTTTTTTTTGGTGGAATAAATGGGAAGGGTTATAGCGCTTGTTTCAGGAAAAGGCGGAGTCGGCAAAACAGTTGTCACTGCAAATGTCGGCATCGCGCTTGCAAAAAGAAACCTGAAAGTTTGTTTGGTTGATGCGGACATTGCAATGGCAAACCTTTCGCTTTTGCTCGGCCTGCAGAGTTCTCCCATCACATTGCATGATGTTTTGCTTGGAGAAGCAGGGGTTCAGGACGCGATTTACGACGGCCCGGCGGGAGTGAAACTGATTCCCTCAGGGCTTTCCTTGGAGAATTACCGAAGGGTTGACGCGGAAAGGCTTGAATCCGTAATTGAATCAATTGCAAACCAGTTTGATTTCATTTTATTGGACGGCCCAGCTGGAATTGAGCGAACCGCGATTGCGGCAATTAGCGCGGCAGACGAAGTGCTGCTGATAACGGCTCCTGACCCCCCATCTGTTGCCGATGTTTTGAAAACAAAAATGGTTGTACAGCGCCTGGGAGTGAAACCGATTGGCGCCGTGCTTAACTTTGTTCGCGGTGAAAAAGGCGAGATAACAAACGAGGACATAATCAAAATGCTTGAACTTCCGATTTACGGCCTGATTCCCTATGACCAGGAGGTTAGACGGAGCTTCATGCAGCAGAAGGCAGCGCCAGTCATTCTCAGAAAGCCAAACAGCCCCGCGTCAATTGCATTGCAGAAGACAGCTGCAAAGCTTGTCGGCCTTTCAGTACAGCTTGACGCGGTTAAGAAAAAAAAGGCAGGGTTTTTAAGCAGATTATTCGGAATATTTAAAGGAAAGAAAAAACAGCCGGCAATTGCAGCCGCGGAAGCGGATGAATTGGGCGGAGAGGCTGTGGAAGGAGAGGATGAAGCATGAGCAACAGGCCGTTTGATTTTTTGAACGAATCACTTGGAAAAGACGTTTTGGTAAAATTAAAGGACAATGTTTCAATCCGCGGAAATTTGAAGGCATTTGATGTCCACATGAACATCGTGCTTGAAAACGCGGAAGAATTGCGCGAAGGAAAGCCCTACACAAAGTACGGAAAAATAATCCTGCGCGGAGACAACGTGCTGTTGATATCCCCGTAAATTAAGATGAAAGACGGCCCCAGCCATTCAAACAGGCTGCGGAAACCCCTGATTTTAAATTAGTTCTCCAAAATTAATTGTGTACAGGCGCGGGCCCTTAGTTCAATGGCAGAACGCTCGGTTGGCAATCGGGAGGTTGCGGGTTCGATCCCCGCAGGGTCCATTTTTTTACCTGCAAAGTTTTAAATTATCCAATTGCGTACTATTTCTGATGATTGACAAAAAGGAAGTGCTTTTGGAGTCCATTGAAAAGCTCCTGGGCCTGAATATTCCCGACAAGGAGATTGTCGCCAATTTGCGCGAGATAGGCGTGGATTCCGATGAGGCAACGGATTTGATTGCGGAGGCAAAGGATGGCGGCGTAAAAAAACTCAGGGAAAAGCACGCAGAGGAAAAAGGCCTTGAAGAGGAAAGGGCAAGGCAGTTGTTCGGTGAAAAAAACGCGGGTTCAGGGGAAGCAATTGATGATTTTGATGACTCTGTTTTCTCAAAAGAACCAAGGGCAAGGGAACCGAGAGCGGAAAAGGAACGCGAAGCCGAAGAAAGCCGTTATTCCGGGCGCGAGGAAAAAACAAGGCAGTCAACGGATTCATCCCGCGGCTCCTCGACAAAGGCAAGTGAAAGCGATTTCTCCAGGCTCTGGGAGAAAGGAATAATCACCACTGTTGACTCAAAGCTCGAGGAAATGCGCAGACTCAAAAAGGAAATCGAAGATGAAATCGAGAAAAAAATCGAAGATGGCCTGAAAGGCGAAGTGAAAAAAATAAATGTTTTGCTTGAATCCCAGCGCGATTTGCTTGTGTCAAAGGTCAACTCAGAGCTTGAAAAAAAGACAAATGAGCTAACGTCAATGATTGACGGAAAAATAAAGGAATTAAAGGAAATTAATTCCGAGGCAACACACTCGCTTTCAGCATTCAAAACCGAGCAGAAAATGAATGAAAAGCTCGTGGAAGAGGCAAACAAGCGCCTGGTGGAATTGGATAAAACGCGTTCAAGAATCGTCGCGGAATACAATGCCTCGCTCATCGAATCCAAGTCAAAGCTCGAGGACCTGTTAAAAGCGGTTGACGCGAAAATAAGCGAAACCGATGAACGCATTAACAAGGCACTGCAGCTCCAGTCAAAAATCAACGAGGGCCTTGTAGAGGACGCGCAGCAAAAAGTGGAGAACATTGCGCTGATGAGGGAAGGCGAGCTTGAAAAGGCGCTGAGGGAAAAATTAAAGGAACTTGACGAGGAAACCGAGAAAGTCATTCAACTGCAGTCAAGCATTGACAAGGACCTAGTAGACAAGGTCAAGCAAAAAGTTGAAAAAATTGAGCTGGCAAAAGAAAACGAGTTGGAAAAGGAACTGAACAAAAAAATAAAGGAAATAGACGAGGTTTCCGTTAAGATTAGCCCTGTTGAAATAAAGGCAAAAATGGAGAAGCTTAACACTGCAATGGATTCACTGAACGAATTCAAGGTGCAATTTGTAAAGGTCGTTAAGGCAAACACTGATTCCTTCCAGAAAACAAAAAAGGACTGGACAGAGCAAATGCAGCAGCGCGAGAAAGCAATTGACGAGCACATCAAGGCGGTTGACGCCAAAATAGCCGAGTTAACTGATTTTGAGAAAAAATTCGCGGAAGAAATCGGGATGAAGATAGACGAGGCCTCTGAAACAGGCGCGCTAAAAAAACTAAAAAAGAAATAAAAGTAGTGGGCCCGGCCGGATTCGAACCGACGACTCCCACCATGTCAAGGTGGTGTCATTTACGGAGTGAGCGGGCAGAAAGTAATCCCCGCTTCCCTTAACCGCTAGACCACGGGCCCAGTAAAACAATTTTCTCCTTGGAAAGCTTTTTAATGCTTGAGCAGCGCGTCCAATTTAGAGCAGCTCCTGCATTCCCTTGCGCTTGTCGGTTCACCGCATTTTGCGCAGTAATTGAATTTTTCTCCCGCAAAGCTTTTTTCAAGCAAGGGCTTTAACTGCCTGAATGACGCGAGTAATTTGAATTTTGTTCCGGGAAACTTTTCCTCAAATGAATCAACGGTTGAACGGAATTCATTGCGTTTTGCCTGCCAGCTGAAAGGGCAGCATTCCTCGGAGTAATGCTTTAAGCCATTGAAAGAGCAGAAAGCGAGTATTTCATTTTCAGGCGACTCGTATAATGGCTTGATGCGTGGCACGAGTTTTTTGCTTTTTTTTTCGCTTACAATCGGCCCCAACCGGCTTAAGCGCCTTAAATCGCTTTCAAAAAAATTCATCACAATGCTTTGCGCTTCATCATCAAGGTTGTGCCCTGTCGCGGTTTTATCCGCGCCTATTGCAAGCGCGCCTTTGTTCAAAAGCCTTCTCCTGAACACCCCGCAAAAAGAACAGCTTGAGCCCAGTTCCTCGTTTTTTGAAATTTTTTTGAACACGTCTGTCATTGAATAGCCCAGTTCTTTTTTCATGTCCACCACAGTGAATGGAATCCGCCATTCTTCGCAATTCTTTTTGGCTATTTTAAGCGCCTTGTCCCTGTAGCCTTTGATTCCTTCATCCACCATTACCGCTTCAATTGGATTGGTTTTTGCGAAAAGCTTTTGCAGCAAAAAAAGCGCTGCAGTGCTGTCCTTGCCTCCGCTTAAGCCCACAGCGCATTTTTCCGCGTTGCCCAGCAATTTGTTTTCCCTAACGGTTTTGAAAACTCGTTTTTCAAAGAACTCATTGAAGTGCTCCGCGCAAAACCTGTGCGGGCCGTAAGCCAAAGAGATTTTTGCCTGCTTTGCGCATTTAACGCATTTGCTCATGTTTAAAACCGAAAGATTTCTCCTGCAAAGCATTTTATACTGTTTGTTTCTTCCCTAAATAATGCTGCCAAAAGGAAGAAGATCTGGAAAAGTAAGATATCGGCTGTTTACCACTCAAACAGGAACACAAAAAAAGCCCAGAGTGCATTACATTGTTGGAGGGCGAGAGGGTGCGAGTGGTAGGGCAGCAATGGGCATTGAGCGCAGGGTTTTGAAAAGACCTGTAAAAAAGAAAATGCTGGCTGATGCTATGCAGGCTAGGAAAGGTGCTGGGCCAGGCGGGGTGGCTTTTGGACCAACCAACGATTTGCACCGTAGAAGAAAAATGCCGGAAAAAGCAGGGTCTAGAAAAAAACAATAGCGGTTCAGGGCTTCTTTTTTATTGTAATATTCCTTTAAATTCCTTCCTAATGCAAAAATCTTATGCTTATTTTAAGCGAAATTTAATGTAAAACGGGTTTTTTTTATGGGTTTAGCTCAGCATTTAAGGAATGCCTTTGAAAGCGAATTCAAAGGGGAAGAGAATGCGGACTACGATTATGGCAAAATTTACCGCGAACGCTTAATTGAGTTCAGGAAAGAGCCTTTATCGGTTGTGAGGGTGGAAAAGCCCTTGAATATTGCGAGGGCGCGCTCTTTGGGTTACAAGGCAAAGCAGGGCTTTGTTGTTGTCAGGGTTCGCGTGAGAAAGGGCTCCGGAATGCATGAAAGGCCCTGGAATGCCCGCAGGCCGAAAAGAATGGGTGTAAGAAAGCTCACTAGAAAAATCTCCATTCAGTCAATGGCTGAAAAAAAGGCAAGCAAGGCCTATGAAAACATGGAGGTTTTGAATTCTTATTTTGTAGGCGAAGACGGAAGAAAAAAATACTTTGAAGTCATTTTAGTTGACCCAATGCACCCCGCAATCAAGTCAGACAAGGACATTGGCTGGATTTGCGAAAAACAGCACAGGGGCAGGGGCGAAAGAGGCCTGACCTCAGCGCAGAAAAAAAGCCGCGGACTGCGAAGAAAAGGCAAGGGCGCGGAAAGAACAAGGCCAAGGCTGCGCGCAATAGGAAGAAAAACGAAATGACTTTCTTCCGTCAAAACAGATAAATAAATTTAAAATCTCTTTTTTCCAATCCTTTTTAGGCGTGGGCTAATTGAAATTAAATAAACCGCGAAGAGTTGAAGGGAGATTAACCCCTGGGAAGATATTCGCATGGGATGCATCAAAAATGCTGTACCAGGCAACGATACCAAAGATTGGAGGCAAAGCTTTGGCCCCCGCGCAAATGGAAAAGTTTATGGTTCGGGCTGGGCGAAAATTAACAAGAGCAGGATTTAGAAGGGAAGGCTGGGGGTCGATTTCCAAGGTCACTAGAGAAAGTCACATGCTTGCAAAGAGTGGAAGAAATAAATACTCAATTTTTCCGCCTGTAAAACCCGGCAGGGGAGGAGAGAGTCATGCCCATGATGGCGGCAGAAGAGCGGTTTTCACTGATAAAGATATTGCGACTGTCAATGAAATTATTCGCAGCACTCCTATACGGCTCCCAAGGCGCATCAGGTTAGCAAAACAAAAAAAGCGCGTATCTGTAGCTGCGGGGAATTCACGCTGATTTCAATTAATAATATGTTTTTTCCAGAAAGCAAAAACCAACCATTTTATGATTTATCTTACCCTATTCATTATAGATGTAAATGTCTGACTTGGTTTTCTTCAACAACGCTAAGGCAATCGCTTCACAGGCAAAACTTTTAGGCATTGAAAAAGTAATTGTTTCATCCGACGGAAAAATTCCCCCAGTAAAGGGAATTGAATTCCGTTCCTGTGCTGTGCTGCAAAAACTTAACTTTGAGGAAGCGCGGAAATTCAGGCAAAAAGGATTCCTTGCTGCGGTTGACGGCGCATCGCTTTCCGCTAACCGTTTTGCGGCGTCCACCAAAGGAATTGATTTGCTGTTGCAGCCCCTTGATGCGGGAAAAATGTTTTTTGATTCGGGTTTAGCGCAGTTGTGCGCGAGAAACAATGTTTCGGTTGCGTTTCTTTTCAGCGCATTCCTTAACGCAAAGCCATTCGAGCAGGCGCAGCTGTTCAGGAACGCGGCAATTGTTGTGAAACTGCTGCGCAGGTTTAAGATTAAGGCATGCGTTTTTTCTGGAGCGGAAAGCGAATGGGAAATGCGTTCCCCTAAAGACCTTAAAGTTTTTGCGCGCTTGCTTGGCTTCACGGAAAAAGAAGCAGGGAAAGCGGTTGGGGAAAACCCTGATGAATTGTTCAGCGAAAAAACGGTTAAGGGTTTCAGGGTGTTGAAATGAATGTTCCTTCGCGTGAAGAGGCGCTTGCATTGCTTGAAAAGCACAAAATGCCGAAGCACATTCTCGCGCATTCTTTGGCTGTTGAAAAAATCGCGCGCTTTTTGGCGGAAAAACTGCGCGAAAAAGGCGAAGCCGTGAACTTGGAGCTCGTGGTTGCCGCTGCTTTGCTGCATGACATTGACAAGCACAAGACTTTTTTAACTGGAAACCATGGAGACGAGGGTGAAAGGATTCTGCGCGAAGAGGGCTTTCCCGAAGTCGGACGGCTTGTCGCAATGCATAACCTCGGCAGGATTTTGGGGAAACTGAATTCTTTGGAGGAGAAAATTGTCTGGCTTTCAGACAAGCGCGTCAACCATGACAAAATTGTTTCATTAAAGGAAAGGTTTGCGTACCTCAAAAAAGCTTACGGTGAAAAATCCGCTGAAAAAATGAAAGCCATTGCCTCTTGCCAGGCTCCAGCGGAAAAACTTGAGGAAGAAATATTTAAGAAAGCAGGCGCGGATAAGTCTTTAAGTGAACTGAAATGAAGAACGAAAAAAGCTCTTTGAGGCCTTTGCCTCCAACGCTCAGGGGAAAGAAGCGCTATATTCTCTTTCACTTGGAAAGCGAAAAGCGCCTTGGAAAAGAAGAGGTGTTCCACGCCTTGCGGAAGAATTTTTTAAACATTTTAGGGCAGGCTGGTTACGCGGAAGCCAGAATAAAGCCGATTCTCTTTGATGAAAAAAGCGGCTTTGGCGTGTTTTTATGCGGCCACAAATTCACTGAAAAAACGGTTGCCGCACTGCTTTTTTTGAAGGAAGTTAACGGGCAAAAGGTTCTGCCGCAAACGCTTTCCTCAAGCGGTTCATTGAAGAAATTGAAGGCAAAGGCGGAATCAATGGTTTCAGCCGGCCGCGCCAAGCACTGATTTATATATTTTACTGTATAGGAGATGATATATTATAGGGAAAAAAGAGGAGTTTTGAGCGTTTATGTACCCTGTTTCTCAGACAGGCGGTTACGACCGCGTTGCAACGATGTTTTCGCCTGACGGAAGGCTGTACCAAGTAGAGTACGCTGGCAAAATTGTGAGCCAGGGCACGCTTGCAGCGGCCTTAAAGTATGATAAAGGCGTTTTATTTGGCGCGGATAAAAAGGTGCCAAGCAGGCTTTTATTGCCTGAATCCATTGAAAAAATGTTTAAAGTGGATAACCACATTGTCGCTGTAAGCGCTGGATTGGTGGGGGATGCAAGGCGCTTGGTGCAGATTGCAAGGCAGAAGGCACAGGAAAACAGGATGTATTATGATGAGCCGATAAACGTTGAAACATTGGTGAAAGAGATTTCAAACATTAACCAGATTTTCACCCAATACGGAGGCATGAGGCCTTTCGGGGTTTCATTTATTTTCGGGGGAATTGACGAGACAGGCAACAGGCTTTTTGAAACAGAGCCCTCAGGCGCATTGGCTGAGTACACTGCGGTTGCAATTGGAAAAAACAAGCACAAGGCAATGGAGTTATTGGAAAAGGATTACAAGGAAGGCCTTTCCTTTGATGCGGGAATACAGCTTTTGGTTGACGTCCTCAAAAAAGGGCTTGACGAAAAGGAAAAACTGGATTACAAGCGATTGGAGTTTTCATTTGTTGAAGAGGGCAAAAGGGAATTCGAGCGGATTCCCGTTGAAAGGCTTAAAGGCTTTGTTTCAAACAACAAGCAAAGCTGAGAATTGAATTTAAAAAAAAGCTTTTTTGAAGGCTGAGTTTTTCATGGTAAAGCTAGAGGAAGCAGTTATAGCGCGGCTTGAAACGCACGGGGAAAAATTCGAAGTCCTCGTGGACCCGCATTTGGCGATTGATTTCAGGCACGGGAAAGAGGTCAACTTTGACGAGCTTCTCGCGGCTGACTCGGTTTTCAAGGACGCGAAAAAAGGCGACATAAAATCAGAGGAAACCCTGAAAAAGGTTTTCGGCACAAGCGACGTGCAGGCGATTGCGAAAAAAATCCTCCTGGAAGGGGAAGTGCAGTTAACAACAGAGCAAAGGCGAGAAATGGCGGAGAAAAGAAAAAAAGAGATAGTGAACTTCATTGTGCATAACGCGATAAACCCGCAGACCCAATCCCCACATCCCCCGCAAAGGATTGAGACCGCACTGCAGGAAATAAAGTTTTCCGTGGACCTTAACAAATCGGTTAAGGATGAAGTGCAGGAAGCGATAAAGGAGATAAAAAAGCTTATCCCGATTTCGCTTGAAAACGTGAAGGTTGCCGTGAGGATTCCCGCACAGTTTTCAGGCAAGGGAAACGCTTTGCTGCACAAGTACGGAGTCAAACAGGAGGAATGGATGAAGGACGGCTCGCTTGTCGCAATGCTTGAACTGCCTGTTGGCTTAAAACAGCAGCTGTTCAACGAGCTCAACAATTTGACCCACGGAGCGGTTGAAACAAAAATAGTTGAAAACAAATAAACGGAATTTATTTTTACAGGAAAAAAGGAAGTGGTAATTGGATGAAGAAAATTGTTGTGCCGGGAGAACTGGTCACAGAGGAAAGGAAGCGCGCGGGATCGCATGTTTACATGCAGGAAGGGAAGATTTACTCCGATGTCCTGGGCTTGGTTAATGAAAGCGCAAGCGAGGCCTCGGTTGTGCCGCTTGAAGGCTGTTATATGCCTTTGGAGGGCGACGTAATCATTGGCGTAATTGTTGCCGAGAAATTCTCCGGCTATAATGCTAACATTAATTCGTTTTACCCTGCGTTCATTTCAAAGAAAGAGTTAAGGGACCCCTTGCGCAACGGAAACGTTTTATCCGCGCAGGTGATGAAGGTAAATGAATTGAACGAAGTTGACTTGTCAAGGCCAAGGGTTTTTTTTGGGGGCGAAATTATTTCCGTTTCCCCTGTCAAAGTGCCGCGCATCATAGGCAAGAACGGTTCAATGCTTGAAGTCCTGAAGAACGGCACTGGCTGCAATTTAATGGTGGGCAGGAATGGCCGCATCTGGGTGAAGGGAGGGAATATTCCGCTCTTGGTGCAGGCAATTGATAAAATTGAGAGGGAAGCGCACCTGGACAATTTGACGAACAGGATGGCTGCCTTTTTAGAGCAGGCGAAGGCGCAGACCGCGGGCGCGCAAACCGAGGAAAAGGCCGCGGTTAAGGAAAAATGATTTTTGAAGGTGAAAAAAAGATGAGTGAAAAAAAGGATGACAAAAAGCATGCCAAGGGCGCAAGGCCTGACGGCAGGAAATCGGACGAATTAAGGCCGATTAAAATGGAAGTGGGCGTTTTGAAAAGCGCTGACGGTTCAGCTTACCTTGAATGGGGGCAGAACAAAGTCCTTGCAACTGTTTACGGGCCAAGGGAATGCATTCCAAAGCACACCGCGTCTCCGTACAAGGCGGTTGTGAGATACAATTACCGGATGGCGACCTTTTCGGTTCCGGACAGGAAGAACCCGAAGCCGGGGAGAAGGGAGATAGAGATTTCAAAGGTTTCCGGCGAAGCGCTTGAAAGGGCTATTTTCACTGAGCGCTTTCCAAACACCGCAATCGATGTTGACGTTGAAATAATCGACTCAAATGCGGGCACAAGGGTTGCCGCGCTTACAGCAGCATCGCTTGCATTGGCGGATGCGGGAATTCCCATGAGGGATTTGGTTGCTTCCTGCAGCGTGGGAAGGGCAAACGGAAAAATTTTATTGGACCTGAACAAGGAAGAAGAGGACGCGGATGACGCTGTTGACATTCCAGTGGCGTTATTGCCGAATTCAAATGAAATTGTTTTGCTGCAGCTTGACGGCCTCATTTCAAAAGAGGAATGGCAGGAAGCGTTCAAAATGGCTTCAACTGCAATAAAGAAAATAAATGAAATGCAGGTTGCGGCCTTGAAGAAAAAATACGAAGCCGTTGCCGAGAGCGCGGAAAATTCAGCCAAAGAGGCAAAGGAGGAATCCAAATGACTAGGATTTTGTGGGACATTAATTCGGACAAGGTTTTGGCTGAAATGAAGAAAGGCATAAGGCTTGACGGAAGAAAAGTGGATGAATACCGCAAGGTAAGCATTCAAAATCACATTTCCGAGAACGCTGATGGCTCAGCAAGGGTTAGGATTGGGGAGACTGATGTCATGGCTGGAGTAAAAATGCTTCCAGGGGAACCATATCCTGACATGCCTGACCAGGGCTCTATTTCAGTTGGAATGGAGTTATTGCCTTTGGCTTCACCTAGCTTTGAGTCAGGGCCCCCAAGAGAAGAGTCAATCGAGCTTTCAAGGGTAGTTGACCGAGGCATAAGGGAAAGCAAGGCAATTGACTTCAAGGATTTGTGCATAAAAGAAGGCGAAAAGGTTTGGATAGTGTTCATTGACATGTACGCCCTGAACTTTGACGGAAACCTTTTTGACGCGGCAAGCCTTGCGGCATTAAGCAGCCTTTTGGAGGCAAAAGTGCCAAAGCTTGACGACGAAAACAAGATAGTGAAAGGCGAGTTCTCCGGAAAGCTGAAGCTTTCAAGAAAGCCCTTGCTTTCAACCTTTGCAAAAGTGGGGGGAACAGTTGTTTTGGACCCAATGCTTGCAGAGGAAATAGCCATGAGCGCAAGGTTCAGCGTTGCAACAACAGACGACGGCCAAATCACCGCCTTTCAGAAAGGCGGCGGAGGCAGCTTTACCTCGGCTGAAATCGATTCATCGATTGACCACGCGTTCGAAAAGGCAAAGCAGCTTAGGAAACTGCTTTAAAAGCCCTCCTTAAAAGAGATGATATAATATGAGTTCGACGAAAAAAGTCAAAAGCGCGGGAAGATACAAGGCACGCTACGGCGTCGGCGTGAGAAAAAGGCTCCTCAAAGTGGAGGCAAAGCAAAAGGCAAAGTCAGCCTGCCCTACTTGCGGCGCAAAAAAAGTCAAGCGCTTAAGCAAGGGAATCTTTTCGTGCAGGAAATGCGGCCACAAGTTTGCAGGAGGCGCATTCTTCCCGGAAACACTGACCGGCTCAATCATACGAAAAATGGTTTCACAGAAACAGTTCATGCCTCACATGACCGAACTCATAAGCGTTGAAGAGGAAGGCGACAAAAAATCCTACGAAAAAGATTTGCCTGAAAAGGAAGCGCAGGAAAAGGAGAAAAAAGAAAAGCACGCGAAAAAAACAGAAGCCCCGAAAGAAGAGCAAAAAAAAGAGGCAGCCGAAGAAGAAGAAGAAGATGAAGATGAAGAGGAAGGCGAAGAAAGCGGGGAAGGGCAAGCTGAAACAGCGGAACAAGAGTTCGCAGGGGAAACAAGCGAACAGGACGAGGACGCTTTTACCGGAGTTGAGTGAATGTACAAGTGTGTGAAATGCGGAGAGGAATTCAACGAGCTGCCGAAAGGCCTTGTGAGGTGCCCTAACTGCGCCTACAAGATTGTCGTGAAAACAAGGGACCCGATTGCAAAAGACATAAAGGCAAGGTAAATGCAGGAAAAATTTTTGCTTGAGGCGCGCTTTGTTTTTCCATCTGAAAAAAACGCGGAAACAGCATTGAAGGCAATCTCCATTGATAAAAGGGATGCGGTTGAAAGGCGCTCGAAAACCTCAATGCAAACGAATAAAAACATTTTAACCCTGAAAATTAAAGCGGGAGACCCAACTGCGCTGAAGGCATCGGCTAACTCCTGCATTAAATTGATTTCATTGGTTGGAGAACTTTGCGAATAAAACGGAGGGAAAAATTTATGGCAAATGAGCAGCAGCAGTCAATCCAGGACTTTGAAAGGAACCGCGTGCAGCTGATGAATGTTTCATCGCAAAAACAGCAGCTGCAAATGCAGAGCCAGGGCCTAAATGCCTCTCTTGAAGAGCTCGGCAAAACCGCGGAAAAAAAGGTATTCAAGGCAGTGGGCCCGATAATGCTTTTAACCGACGCAAAAGAAGTCGAAAAACAGATAAAAGAGCAAAAGGAATCAGTTGACCTTCGCGTTAAAACCTTGCAAAAACAGGAAGATGCTTTGGTTGACAAGCTCAACAAGTTAAAGGCATCAATTGAGGGAAGCGCGAAACCCGGCAAAGAAGAAAGTGAATAAAATTGAATGAATTCCGGGAATTCGGCGAGTTCCTCAAAAAAATCACAGGCAAAAAGCTGCTCATTTTAACGCACTCCGGCGCAGACGTTGACGCAATCGCAAGCGCCGCAGCGCTATACCTTTCCCTGAGAAAAAAATGCCCCTCTTACATTGGGGTTCCCGAGCACTTGAACATTAACGCCAAAGCATTGGCGGAAAACATGGAAATCCCTTACATAAAAAACCCTTTGCTCAAGGACTTTGACGCGCTGATATGCGTTGATTTTAACAGCGCGGAAATGGCAGGCAAGCTTTCAGGGGAGTTAAAGGAATTCCGCAAGCCAATTTTTGTTTTAGACCATCATGCTCCCGCAAAACAGGGAATCACTTCAAAGGAGAACTCAATCATAAAAGAGGAAGCGATTTCCACAACGGAATTAGTGCATGATTTGCTTGTAGCCGAAAAAATTCCTGTAACCCCGCAAATCGCCTCGCTGATTGCCTGTGGAATAATAACTGATAGCTCTTCTTTTCTCGTCGCAGACCATGAAACATTCAAGATAATGGCGGAAGTGATGGAGAAAAGCCAAAGGAATTACCCTGAACTGCTTTCGCTTTTCAAGGCAAAACAGGATTTAAGCGAAAGAATTGCCTCGCTGAAATCCGCGAAACGCGCTTCCTTTTTCAAGACCAAAAATTTTATTTTCGCTGCATCAGAGGTCGGCGCATTTGAGGCAACCGCCGCAAACGTTTTGGTCAGGATAGGCGCTGATGCGGCTTTTTGCGGAGCAGTTGAGAATGGAATGGTTCGCGTGAGCGGCCGCGCATCCAACCGCTTTCTTAAAGCCACGGGCCTTGATTTGGCTCGCGATGTCTTCATTCCCCTTTCCAAAAACTTTGAGGGAGACGGCGGCGGGCATCCGGGGGCCGCGGCATTCAACGGAAAAGCAAAGGACATTGAAAGCGTTTTAAAAAAATGCGTTGAACTGCTTTACAATGCTCTCCCTAAAAAAGATGTTGAAGGTTCGTTGAAAGAAGTAAGCGGCTGAGGCATTCAAATGGAAAGCGTTGAGCAAAAAGTTAATTCAATCTTTGAAAGGAATAAAAGAGTTGAAACGGATAAGGCGTGGGAGTTAAGCAAAACAAGGCGCGCAATAAATGCCTTTGCCACCTATGTAATCGTGCTTTACTTCCTTCTCCTGATTAATGCGCCGGAACCATACCTTAACTCCTTGGTGCCGGCAGGCGCTTACCTGATTCAGAACACATCAATGCCGTTTATAAAAAAACTGTGGGTTGAAAGGGTTTACAAAAGATAAAAGACCCAAAAATAGTTTAATTGATAATTTTTTTTCTTTTATTTAATGAATTAATTGCGAAAGCTTTCGCAATAGCTCTCTGACATTATAAATGCTTCTGCTTACAGTATGCTCCGATAACTTATCTTTTATTTCTTCTGTGGAAAGCAGCCTATCCATATCTACTAGAAACTTACCTGCATTGCCTATAAATTTCTGTCCTTCCTTATTTTTCAAATGCAGAATTTTTCTTTTTTCTGCAGTGGTGAATTGTATTTTTTTCTCTTCCAATGTGCCTAGTGACTCGGAAAAGTTCTCGATTCTCACTTTATTCGAAAGCAGGTTAAATACGTCGATAAATCTCCTTTTTAGCCGAGGTGGAAGTTCAGTATTACGCAAGCTTTCCTGAAAAATTAATTTTGTGATAGTTCTCTGGCACATTATTGAATTATTCATATCTTTTTCTCTCTTGAGTCTTTCGAGAGTGTTTGCGCTATGGGGGTATCTTCTGTTTATTTGGTGTGCGCAAGTAAATATTTTAGGCTCTTCTGCATATTTAGGACCTCCAGCATGAGTTTATGATTTTGAGTTTGAAGTATTCCAAGTCCTTGTAACCGTATGCTCGTCTTTTCAGTAGACCGATTTTGTTGTTGAATGCTTCGCTTGCTGCGTTGGTGATTTT
>JAZDDZ010000003.1:0-55946 GCA_043809245.1 Candidatus Iainarchaeum sp. | reverse complement strand
CAAGCACACCACAATGTTTCAGTTATAGAGGACAGCATCCAGGAATGAATTTGAAAGATACTGCGCGGCTCGAAGCCCAAGCGAAGAGCCCGCAGAGTAAATTCACAGGGTCATAGGGGCGGAGCCCCTATTGTCATTTTTTCCACAATCAGAGGGATTTTTGACACTGATGGCGCGGTTTTTTTCGATAAAAGAAAAGCCTACAGAATGCCGTATCCTCGCATTAGCTTGCAGATCGCAAGTAAACCCCTTTTTTTGCAATTAAAGTCTTTTCTCAGTGGTTATTTTTCCCTTTACACTCAGCACAGCCGTAAAAGAAACATGTACTATCTGGAAGTTTATGGCTGGAAGCAATTGTCAAAGTGGATGCAATTGATTGGCTTTTCAAACAGCCGACATCTGAGCAAAATAAAGCCGAAGGCGAGAATTGCACTCGCGGCCTCGTCATTTCCAGCGATCTCGTTATTACCAGTGACGTGCTCCACTAATTGAGCTACTTCGGCGTGAAAGAATTCATCCAAAAAAGGCTTTTATACCAATTGGCTGGGTTTTGAGGCAATCAGCTTATTCGATTATTTTGTTCAACGGCAGCTCGATTATGCCTTCAGCGCCTGCCTTTTTGAGCTGGGGAACGAGTTCCCTTACCTTTTTTTCTTCAATTATGGTGAAAATGTCATAGGCATTCAGCTTGTAAAGTTTCGAGACTGTTGGGCTTTTGAGCGAGGGAATTAATTTCACCACTGCTTCAAGGTTTTCCTCTGAAACATTCATCATTAAGCCAACCATTCCCTCTGCCTTGAGCGCGCCTTTAAGCAGCATTTCAATATTCCTTATTTTTGACTTTTTCCACTTGTCTTCCCATGCCTTTTTGTTTGCAATCAGCCTAGTGCTGCTTTCCATTACTGTTTCAATTATTCTAAGCTTGTTTGCCCTCAGCGAAGAGCCGGTTTCCGTTATCTCAATTATTGCGTCAGCCAGCTGCGGGGGCTTTACCTCTGTTGCACCCCAGCTGAATTCAACATCCGCTTTTACGCCATTTTTTTGCAGGTATTTTTTGCTTACATTTACTAGTTCTGTTGCAATCTTTTTTCCCTCTAAATCTTTCGCGCTTTTTATCCCTGAATTTTCCGGCACTGCAAGCACCCATTTTACTTTTCCGAGCCCTTGCTTTGCATAAAGAAGTTCCGAGACTTCAACAACATCCGCATCGTTTTCAATTATCCAGTCCTTGCCTGTAAGCCCGACGTCAATAACCCCCTGCGCGACGTATCTTGCCATTTCCTGTGCCCTTACAAGGATACAGTCTATTTCCGGGTCGTCAATTTTAGGGTAATAGCTTCGCTCGTCAACAATGATATTGTAGCCGGCTTTCTTGAACAGGTTCATTGTGGCTTTCTGCAGGCTTCCCTTTGGAATTCCAAGCGTCAGCTTTTTTTCATTGTGATTCATTTTTTTTCACCGTAAACCTTTTTAGGGTCAAAAACCTTTTCAGCGGCCACAACGAGTTTTTCTCCCTCGATTTTCCTGTAAAAACAGCTTTTGTATCCTTTATGGCAGGCTCCTACAGTTGATTCAACTTTTAACAAAACACAGTCGTTGTCGCAGTCAACGAAAACGCCTTTCACAAGCTGTACATTGCCTGATTCCTCTCCTTTCAGCTTCACCCTGTTCTTGCTCCTGCTAAAATAGTAAAACCTTTTCTCATTCATTGTTTTTTCAAAGGCTTCCTTGTTCAAATACGCCTGCATCAGCACTTCATTTGTCTTCCAGTCCTGCACGATTACAGGCACTATTCCGTTACCTTTCTTGAAGTCAATGCCGAAATCATAATTCAATTGAAACCCCTTCCAGCCTTATTTTTCCAGTGTAAAGAGCCATTCCGAGAACAGAGTCAACTCCCAGTTTTTCAAGCTCTTTTGCCTCTTCAATTGAGGAAATTCCCCCGCCAATTGATATTTTATTCCCTGTTAGCTTTTTTAAATCCTTAACCCTGCCAAAATCAACGCCCTTCATTGTTCCCTCAGTTTCAACAAAAGTGAAAAAGAACTCCGCGCAAAAAGGCTCCAGTTCCCTGACTTTTTCCTCCACTTTAACACCTGTTTTCTCAGTCCAGCCCTTAACCACTATTTCCCCCTTCCAACTGTCCAAGGCAACAACAATTTTTTCCTTTCCTATCGCCCCGCATAGCTCCTGAAGGAATTCAGGGCTCGCCTTTGTGCCAATAATGACTTTTTTTGCCCCCAATTCAACCAATTCTTTTGCCTTTTCCGCGGTTCTTATCCCGCCGCCGACCCGCGCATTGACTATCCTGCATATCCTGCCCACAACCGCTGAATTGTCCCCTTTTCCCATTGCCGCATCCAAATCAATCAGCTGCACCTGCCCGAATGAGGAAAATTTTTCCGCAAATTTTTCTGGGCTTTCCTTTATTTCCAGCTTTTTCTTTTTTCCCTGCTCCAGCTGTACAACCTTTCCATCCATCAAATCAATGCTTGGAATAATCATTTCAAAGCCTCACATTAATCCCTTTTTTCTTCAAATATTCTTTCACTTCACCCACAGTGAATTCATTGAAGTGAAAAATTGAAGCGGCGAGCGCCGCATCGGCCTTTCCTTTCGTTAAAACCTCTGCAATGCTTTCAAGTTTTCCCGCCCCCCCTGAAGCAATAACCGGAACGCTTGTTTCTTCACCTATTTTTTTTGTTAACCCCAAATCAAAGCCTTCTTTTGTTCCATCGCGGTCCATTGAAGTCAAAAGTATTTCCCCTGCGCCAAGTTCAACCGCTTTTTTCGCCCAATCAATTGCGTCAATGCCAGTGAACTCCCTTCCCCCGTAAATTGAGCACTCAAACCAACAATCTCCCTGCTTCGTTTTCACAACATTTTTGCCTTCAATTCCTTCAAGCCTTCTTTTAGCGTCAATTGCAAGAACAACCGCCTGCCTTCCATAGCTCTCTGAAATCTCAGTTATCAGTTTCGGGTTTTTTATTGCAGCGGTATTTAATGAAACCTTGTCCGCCCCTGCTTCAAACACTGCTTTAGCGTCAGCCAAAGATTTTATCCCGCCTCCGACTGTTATGGGCACAAAAACTTTTTCTGCGGTTTTTTTCACAACCTCTGTCATTGTGTGCCTTTTTTCAGATGAAGCAGTAATGTCAAGGAAAACAATTTCATCCGCGCCCTGCTTGTAGTACAGTTCAGCTCTCTCCCATGGAATGCCCGCATATTTTATCTGCTTGAATTCAACGCCTTTGACTACCCTTCCTTCCGGCACGCTTAAATCGCAGTCCAGGCACGGAATGATTCTTTTCGCAATCAATGGCATCACAACCTATAATTCAACAAAGTTCTTCAATATCCTCAACCCAACTTCCCCGCTTTTTTCAGGGTGAAACTGTGTTGCAAAAACAGTTCCCTTCTCAAAAGCACTTGCGTATTTTATGCCGTACTCTGTTTCCGCGGCAACAATTGTTTCATCTTCTGGTTTCGCGTAATAGCTGTGGACAAAGTATGCAAACGAACCGCTTTTAACTCCCTTAAACAGACGGGATGCCTTGCCCTGCATTTCAATCTGGTTCCAGCCGATTTGCGGCACCTTTAACTCTCCCGCGAACCTTAAATTTTTCCCCTTGAACAGGCCGAATCCTTTGCTGCCTTTGCTTTCCTCGCTTCCCTCCAGCAAAAGCTGCAGCCCAAGGCATATGCCGAGAAAAGGCTTTTCCCCTGCAATGAATTCCTTTATTGCCTTATCCATTCCTTTTTTTTCAAGGTTTTCCGCGACTTTCCCGAAATTTCCGACTCCCGGGAGAATGAGCTTTTCATAAGAGGAGATTCTGCTTGCATCGCTAACCAGTTCTGCTTTGCCGCCGGCTGCTGAAACCGCGTTCAAAACGCTTCTTATGTTTCCCGCACCGTAATCAATTACGCCTATCATTGCAAATAGCCAAAAGCTTGTTCACAATTTTCCTTTCGTGCTGGGCAGGGTTCCCCTTGCATTTTCATCCATTGTGCATGCGCCCTTCATTGCCTTTGCGAATGCCTTGAATAGCGCCTCTATTTTGTGGTGCTCGTTCCTGCCGTAAAACAATTTCAAGTGAATGTTGCATTTGCAGTTGTCAGCAAACGATTTAAAAAAATCCTCAACCAGTTCAGTCCTGAAATCATCTAGCTTTGCTTCACCGAATTCTGCGTCAATCACGAGATAGCTTCTTCCTCCAAGGTCCACTGCAGCCATTGCAAGCGATTCATCCATTGGCACAATTGCATTGCCAAACCGTGTTATCCCTTTTTTTTCACCCAATGCCTTGTTGATTGCCTCGCCCAAGGCAATTGCAGTGTCCTCAACAGTGTGGTGCTCGTCCACTTTAAGGTCGCCTTTTGCCTTAACTTCCAGGTCAATGAGTGAGTGCCTTGAAAACAATTCAAGCATATGGTCAAAGAACCCGATTCCAGTGGAAATGTTGCTTTCACCTTTGCCGTCAAGATTCAACGCAACAGCAATGTCCGTTTCCTTTGTCTTTCTTTCAACCCTTGCCTTTCTCTCCATTGCATTAACCCTCTGCAGTTTTATTTACCTAATATTTCCCTCGTTTTTTTAATAAGCCTATCATTCTGCTCTTTTATGCCAATACCAAACCTTACACACCCTTCAAGAAGCGTATAGTCTGACCTGTCGCGCACGAGTATCTTTTCCTCCGAAAGCCCTTTCACAAGCCGTTTTGCATCATTGCCAATCCTTGCAACAAAGAAATTTGCATTGGTTGGAAAAACCTTTATTTTCATTTCCATGAATTCCTTCAAAACCCTTTCCCTTTCCCTCTTAACTTCACCAACATATCTCTTCATGTAATTCAAATCAGCAAGTGCAGCCTTGATTGCTGTTACAGCAAGCGCATTAACGCTGTAAGGCGAAGAAGCCTTCCTTATGGCCTCAATATTTTCCCTGCAGCTTACCGCGTACCCTGCCCTCAACCCCGCCAATCCGAATGCCTTTGAAAAAGTCCTGAGCACAACGAGGTTGTCAAACTCGTTTATTAAATCAACCGCGGTTTCGCCGAAAAATTCATAGTACGCCTCATCAACAAGCGCAATCGCATCATTTTCCTTGCATTTCCTTATAATCTTCACGAGGTCATTCCTTTCAATCACTGTGCCTGTCGGGTTATTCGGGTTCACAAGCACAGCAAGTTTTGCCCCCGCGCCGATTGCATCAATCACTTCATTTACAGGAAAACCCAAATCCCCCATGTATGGAATTTTTTTCACTTTCATTCCAAGTGCCTGCGCGTAAAACCCAAACATCACAAATGTGGGCACAGGCAAAACAATCGTGTCCCCTTTCTCAAGGAAAAAATCCATTATGTTCCTTATTGCCTCATCCGAGCCATTCAAAACCGCGATGTTTTCTCCCTTTACTCCCGCATATTGCGCGATTTTTTCCCTTAACCCAAAGTACTCGGGATAACTGCACACCGCTTCTGCGCTTATTTCCCTCAGCGCCTCAATTACTTTCGGCGAAGGCCCAACTGTATTTTCATTGAAGTCAAGCCTTAACTTGCCTTCCCTTCCCTCAAGCGGCGGGTCATAGGGCTTCATTTCCTGAATCTCTTTCCTCGGCTTAACCATCATCCCACCTCAAACAGCCTTGAAAGGCAGTTAACGTCTGGAACAATTGCATCCGCAAGGCTTTGCCTGAAAAGCGCGATAGCCGCCTCATCAGAAGCCCCTGCAACAGCAACAGAGTAAAAGCCTTTTTTTTCCTTTTTCGCGGCATTCGCCGCTGCAATGTCATCCACAATGTCCCCGATGTAAATTATTTTTTTCGCGTTCATTCTCTGGCTTAACTCAAGCAAGCCGAAAGGATTTGGCTTTCGCCTGTCATCGGGGAAACGCGCAAAATCATCCTCTGACACTATATATTTCCTTTCAATCTTTCCTTCAAGCCCGCATTTTTTCAGCGTGATGGCTGCTTCCGCGTAAAGCCTGCCTGTAAGAATCCCTATCCTAATGCCTTTTTTTTCCAGTGCTTCAATTGTCTTCATTTCAACCAATACCTTTTCTTTTTCCATTGAGCCTTTTTCCACATTCAGCTCCGGCCTGCCTTTATGCAGTTCGGAGAATTTTTTGCTTCCAAGGTATATTTCCTGAAAAATATTCCAGATTCTTTTCCTGTCCCATTCCATTTCAACCTTGGCCCATTTTTCTCCCGCAAGGCCCTTTGCAAGTTCTTCGGCGTTTTTTATTCCCCCGCCTTTTTCCCTTATTTTTTCAACATACTCTGCGATGCTGAAACCAGCCAGGCCTTCTTTCTTTAAAACAAAGTAAAGCCCAACCGCGTAAGCCAAATCCCAGTCATTGTTGAATTTTCCTGAATCCTTGAAAAGCCTTATCTCGTTTTCACTGATTTTTTCCCCTGCAAAATGCTGGGTGGTTTTAATTATTGCCTGCCAGTACGATTCCTTCACGTCAACCAGCACGCCATCAATGTCAAAAACAACTGCATCGGCTTCGCCTGCCTTGAACGGCTTTCCCTCTCTTACAAGCATTCCCTTGATTTCTTTGTACAGTTTTACTCACCAAGCCTTTTCTTTACCGCTTTGCTGTGTGCATCCAATCCTTCCAGTTCCGCAAGGCCTTCCACTGTTTTGCCAATCCTTTCCAGCCCTTTTTTTGAAAGCTCCTGAAAGCTCTGCAGCTTTAAGAAATCAAGAACGCTTAAACCGCCTCTTGCCTTTGCAAAGCCCCCTGTAGGCAAAACATGGTTTGTGCCGCTTGCATAATCTCCTGCACTAACCGGGCTATAAGCGCCTATGAAAATGCTTCCCGCGTTCTCCACTGACTTAAGGTATTTTTTTTCAGCCAAAAAAACCAAGTGCTCCGGCGCAATGGCGTTTATTGCCTTAACCCCTTCATTCATGTTTTTCACAAGGAAGATTTTTCCGTTCCTTGCCAGTGATTTTGCAGCGGTTTCCCTTGTCTTCAATCCCTTAATCTGCTTTCCAATCTCCCTTTTTACTTTCACTGCCAATTCCCTTGAATCAGTCACAAGAATGGATTTTGCCAGTTCATCGTGTTCCGCCTGCGCAAGCATGTCTGCCGCAATGAATGCAGCGTTTGCTTTTCCGCCAGCGAGAATTCCCACTTCGCTTGGCCCTGCGATGAAATCAATTCCCACATCCCCGTAAACCAATTTTTTTGCCGCGGTAACAAAGACATTTCCCGGCCCAACTATTTTGTTCACTTTTGGAATTGTTTTGGTTCCGTAAGCCATTGCCGCAATTGCCTGCGCTCCACCTGCCTTGAATACCTTTTTAATTCCTAAAACCCTCGCGGCAGCCAAAATTATTGCATTAACTTTGCCGTCTTTTTGCGGCGGCGTGCAAACAATGATTTCCTTTACCCCTGCAACCTTTGCGGGGATTACCCCCATTAAAAGGCTTGATGCAAGCGGGAACCTTCCACCCGGAACATAAACCCCTGCGCTCTCAATCGGTTTAACAAGCTGCCCTGCGGTTATTCCCCTTTCAATTTCAATCTTCCATCCTTTCACCATCTGCTGTTTGTGGAATTTTTCAATGTTTTTAGCGGCCCTTTTAATCATTGAAACTTCTTTGCGGCTTACCCTTGCCATGGCTTCCGCGAATTCCTTTTCCTTTACCCTTAACCCTTTTCCAGCCAAATCAACGCCGTCAAATTTTTTTGTGAAAGCAATTAATGCTTTGTCCCCGTTTTTCCTTACAGTTTCAACGATTTCCCTGGCTTTGCTTTCCGCCTTGCCGAGGTTTGCTCCGCTGCCAAAAAGATTTTTCAAATCACTTTCATTTCTTATCCTGATTATTGGAACCATAAAAACCTGCCTTGCCTTAATTCACACCAATTGCCTCAACTTTTCCACTTCGCCGAATTTCAGCCTTGTTTCTTTTCCGCTTTTCATTTCCTTTAGCTTGAATGCCTTTTCCTTTAACTCGTTCTCCCCTAAAACAACTGCAAACGGAATGCCTTTCTTGTTCAAATACTCCAAATTTTTTGAAACAGAGCGCCGCATCAGGTCAATTTCCGCGCCGATTCCAATCGCCCTTATCTTTTGCGCCAGTGCAAGCGCTTCAACTTCAGCCTTTTCACCGATTGCCGCAATGAATATTCTTGTTCTCTGTTCCGGCTTCACTTTTTCCTGCGCCAAGTCAAGCAGCCTGTCCACTCCGAAAGAAAAGCCCACTGCAGGCGAAGGCCTTCCGCCGTACAATTCAACCAATTTGTCATACCTTCCCCCTCCCGCAATCGAGGGCCCGTTTTTTGCAACCGCTTCAAAAACTGTGCCGGTGTAATACTCCAATCCGCGCGCAAGGCACAAATCCAGCCTCACTTCTTTTTCCAATCCGATTTTTTTCAGCAATGCAATCAATTCGTTTAATTCCTCAATCGGCTTTTTGTTTTTGAGGAATCCTTCAACTTTTTTCAAATCATTCTGCTTCAGCACTTCAACCAGTTTTCCCGCATTGATTTTTTTCTCCTTCAGTTCTTTTTCCACTCCCCCCCATCCGATTTTATCCAGTTTGTCAATGCTCCGAAAGCAGTCAACCGCTTTTTCTTTGGGTATTCCCGCGCTTGAAACCATTTCCTCCAGCAATTTGCGCGAGGAAATTTTCACAAAAAATTCAATGCCAAGTTTTTGCAGCACTTCACTCATCAATGCAATCAATTCAGCTTCAGCCAGCATTGAATCCGAGCCAACAATGTCCACATCTGCCTGCGTGAACTCCCTGTACCTTGACGCCCCTGGCCTGTCATAGCGGTACACTTGCCCAATTGAATAGCGCTTGAATGGCTTTGCGAGCTGCGGGTTTGAAGCGCAAATCCTTGCAAGGGGCACGGTCAAGTCAAACCTTAACCCTAACTCCCTTTCACTTTTGTCCTTGAAGTAATAAATCTCTTCCTTTACCGCCTCTCCGCCTGAGCCTTTAGCTGAAAGCAGGGAGAACTCTTCAACGATTGGAGTCTGCAGTGGCTCAAAGCCGTATTTTTCAAAGCAGTTCCTAATCAAATCCTCTATTGCCTGTTTTTTCTTTGCCTGCTCGGGCAGAAAATCCCGCATTCCGCGAACTGTTTGAAAAGCCATTTCAGTTGCCTCCCTTGAAAAAATCGAATGAAAGGGCCGCGGCCGGGACTCGAACCCGGTCCGGAAGCTCCACAGGCTTCAATGCTGCCATTACACTACCGCAGCCAGTTAAAGGAAAAAAACAGTTAAACCGATAGCTATTCAATTCAAAGAAAAAGTTTCTATCCGATATGAAGGCACTCGCCTTTTTTCATATTTTTCATAGCCATCATTTAAATTTTTCGTTAAAAGGCTTTAAAAAACCTTGTTTTAAGGCAAAAAAAGGCCATAACACGGGAAAAATTAATATAAGAGCCTGCGCCTAATATTTATGATTGTTATGCCTCCTAAGGTAATGGATTATTCGCGGTTAACACAAAGCCCGCTTAGAAGACTTACTGCTCCCCAAATTATCTTGGGCAGGGCAAAGACAAGGGGGCTAAGCATTTTGGATTTTTTAAGAGAGCTTTTAGACTTTAAGGTTAGAAACAAAATTGCTGCTTTGAGGGGACTGCAGACAAATAAAGAGTATAGTGAAAGGTTGAAGGAAAGGTGGAAAAATATGTCCCCCGCTACAAAACGGGATATCCTTACAAGGATGGGCAAAACCTAAGTTTTTTTTTAAATTAGGTTTTTTTTAGCCAGATGAACTAATTTAAACCTGTTTGTGAAAGAATTATTTACCGCTTTTTTCAATTTTTTCTGCAGGGGTCGGATAGCGGCAATTCCACCGGCTTCAGAGGCCGGCGCCTTAGTGGCTTACGAGAGTTCGAATCTCTCCCCCTGCAAACCTTTTTGTAAAAAATGTCCTGGGAAACCAAAAGGTTTCCAAGGCCTCGCAAAGCTTTAGCTTTGCAAGGTTATCAAAAAAGGAATTTTGCTTGGGCAAAATTCAATCAAATTTTAAAAGAATAAGCGCCCCCACTGGGAGTCGAACCCAGGTCGAGAGCTCCGCAAGCTCTTATGCTATCCACTACACCATGGGGGCAGGCAATGTGCCATTACGGTAAAATAAGTTTCCTGCTTAATTGTTTTTAATTGGCTGTGTTGCCCGCATTGCCTGTGAAATGATTAGCGTGTAAAGAACCGCAAGCGGCTTTATCACAAGGTTTGCAATTAAGAAGTAAAATGAAACCATAATCAGCGAGGCAATCAGCCAGAAGAATTCCTCGAATTCCGAGAACAACGGCACCTGTTTTTTCACCAACTCAAACAGGTTTCCGTTTTCGCCTGCGATTCCCTGCTGCTGTTCGTTTATTTGTTTCACGAGTTTTTCCCTGAATTCATCCGATGAAACCTCTTGCTTTAATGCGTAAACGCTCAGCACGTATGCCTGCACATCCGCGTCCTCCTTTTCCGTTAATGCCTTGAACTGCGGGCTGGAGCTTAACGCATCCAGTGTCTGCATCTGCGAATTAATTAGCAGTGCCGCTGTCGCATCCGATAACTGGCTTGAATTGCCGGAACCGCTTGGAAAAATTTTTTCAACAAGCGTCTGCTCGAATTCGTCCACAAGCATTTTCTGGTTTGAAAGCGAGAAAAGTATTGCAATAACAAAAAGCCCCACGCCAACCAAAAGCAGCGCCTTTGAAGCGCTTTCAGCAGTTGCCCTGAATAGCGCCCATTTTTTCAGCTCGCTTAAGCGCAGATAAAGGTTTTCCACCAGCAGGAAGACACCCAAAACAAGGAAAACGAGAAGCAAGGCAAAATCGCTTATGCCTGAAAAAAATGCAAGCGAAACAATTGCGCCGATTATCGTTCCACAGACTCCAACAAGGATAGCCTTGTTTTTTTCCGGCTCGTTTTTTGCGTAAGCCGCAGTCAAAGCCAATGGCAGCGGCGCGAGAACAAGGAAGGAAAGGAATTCAGCGGAAAGCAGTTTTGCAATTGTTTTGCTTATTTCCGAGAATTTCAGCACGCCTTCAAGCGTAAGGCTGCTTGAATTAAAAAAATAAAGCGCGGCAATTAAACTTAACGCAATCAGTGCAATTACCGTGATTTCTTTTTTTTCAATTGAAGGAAAAGGCATTTCAAACCAGAATTATTACGCTGCCGTTGTTTAAAATTATGCTGGTTTCCGCTTGGGACACAAGTTTTCCGTTTTCCTCGTGGAGTATGGGAAAAGCACTGATGCCCTTGTTTTTCAACAGCTCCCTTAACGCGATTTTTCTCGCAAAGTCGCTTAGCTTTAATTCTTTTGCAATCCACCTTTCCGCGAATGGAAGCGATTTATAATTTTCATCAACGAATTCAATTATTTTCCTTGAATCCTTGTTTCTAGTCGGCTTCGGCTCATCCAGCTGGAATATTTCCGCCTGCACGCCTTCTTTGACAAAACCTAATCCGTCTGTTGCAAATGGCTCTATTGCAAACGCGATTCCATCCTCTAATTTCCTTTTGTCATTTTTGGCGATATTCGGGATAGTCGGCGCACCATGCTGAACCCATTGCCCTAAGCCGTGGCCTGAAAGGTTTTGGATTGGATTGAAGCCATACGATTTAATGGTTTTCTCTATTTCCGCGCCGATTTTTCCGATTTCCTGGCCTTCTTTCACCATTGAAAGCGCGTTCTGCAGCGCCTTCTCTGATGCCTCCAAAAGCTTTCCGTTTTCCCCTGAAAAATCAAGCGTGAAAGCCGAATCCGCAATAAAACCGTCAATGTGAACCCCTATGTCCACTTTTAATACATCCTTTTCACCGACAACCGCTTCATCGCTGGTTGAAGGCGTGAAATGCGCTGCAAAATTGTTCCTGGAGAGGTTCACGGGAAAAGCCGCCTGTCCACCCTCGCCAACTATCTCTTTCTCTATTTTTTCTGCTATTTCAAGCATTTTTTGCCCTGGCTTGATGCTTTTTCTTGCGTTTTCCTGCACCTTTTTCAGTATTTTGCCTGCCTTAACGTATTTTTCAACTGTTTCTTCATCCATCCTTTAATCCCGCCTTTCAAAAGCTTTTACCGGAAAAGGGATAAAAAACCATGCTTTAAGAAAAAGCCCCAAGGGTTTTCTGCTTTCCACCGTGCACGAGGTCTTCTGCGCTATAGCCCAGTTCAGCCATTATCTTGCTGACAGCGGGAACAACCTGGTGGCTTATGTAGTAGTCTGCATCGTAGTCCCCCTCTTTAACGAACTCCTCTAGCCTTGCCTTGTCTGAAATGCTTTTCCCTGACTTTGTGACAATGTAGCCAACAGTTTCCCCTGTGCTTACAATCCTTCCGATTTTTTCCGCCTTCAATGCAGCGGCAATGTGCGGCCCAATTGACTCATACTCCCTTAAACCTTTTTTCACCTGCGTAAGTATAACCAATTCTTCTTTTTTCACTTTCCCTTTTTTGAGCGCCTCTATTTTTTCCCTGACAATTGCAATCGCTTTCTCAGGCTTTCCCTCCTTGAGCACAGCTTCAATGACTTCGCGCTGGGTTTCCTTTGCAATTCGCGCCCAGTCCCTCCTAACATACTCAAAGCCAACAATTGTCAGGTTTCCGTTGAAGTCAACCAAGGCATATCTTTTTTTCGCGGCGCCTCCCTCTTTTTTCGTGACAAATATCCCGCGCTTGTAGTAGCCTTCGAACTCCAGCTCCATCACGCCCGGCAGCCCTTCATTGATTTTTTCAACAAAACTTTTCACATCATCAACTGTTTTTCCTTTTGGCACAATCAATAGGGCCGAATCAGTGTCAGAATAAAGCGCTGTGAATCCTTTTTTTTCCGCATCATGCAATACGTCGCGGATGTAGTGCCTGCTCCAGGCGGTTACCGCCTGAGCGCACTCGCGGCTATACCAGCGAAACCTTGAATAGCCAAGCGAACCATAAAATGAATTCAGGACAATTTTCAGCGCATGCTGTTTTGCGTCAAGCGAAACAAATTCCTCGGATTTTTTGTCAAGCGACCTCATCTCTTTCTTGATTGCAATCCTTTTGTTCAGTATTTCTTCAAGTGCCCCTGAAATGAATCCCTTTTCTTTTTCGCAGAACCAGTCCTTGGAAGGGGAAACATTTTTTCCCGTTTTGCAGGCGTTGTGCGCGCAGTTGATTGTTTCAGGGGAAATGTTGTGCGAAATCATTATTGATGGATGCAGGCTCTGGAAGTCAAGCACTGCAATGTTTTCATGCAATCCAGGCATCGGCTCCTTGACATATCCTCCCTTGAATGTCTGCATCACGCGCGCCTTCACTTCAGCCTCCATTGGCTTGTTGGGAATCAGCTGGTTTGAATTGAACGCGCGGTTTATCAAAAGGTATTCAACAAGAATTCCGCTTGAGCCCCTCACTATGTCGTAAGGCGTCTGCTTCACGAGCTTGCTTAACTCGACAACCAATGGCAAAAACCTTAACGCAATTTTCAGCGTTGCCTCAGAGTCCTCTTTGTTGTAAACCGCCAACTCATTCAGGCCTTTTCCGGTCAGCCAGATTTCGTTTATTTCCTTCATGTGGATTTTCGATTTCTTTTTGCCGAAAAGCGCCTCAGCCACTGTTTCCAAATCAAACTTTAACACGTTCACGATTCCAAAGCGCGCGGCAAGCCTCATCAGCTGGTATGCGTCAATGTGCTGCATTCCCCTGAGCCTTACCGCGTTATGCAATCCCTTCCTCTTCACTATGGGCTTTGCCCCCAGTTCCCCGAAGAAAAGCTTCACCCCAAGCCTTTTCGCCCTTTCCTCGATGAAGGGAAAATCAAAAAGGTCGCCGTTGTAAGTGACAATCAAGTCCAGTTTTTTTTCCCTGATTTTTTCAACAAGCGCCTTAATCATTTCGGATTCGCTTTCAACGGTTTTAACAAAGCCAGCCCCATTCACTTTCTTCGTTGTCCACACAACAGACTCTTCCTGGTCCGCGTATGAAATCATCACTATTTCGTCTTTCGCGGGATTTGTGAAGCCCGCGCTCGTGAAAGTCTCAAGGTCAAAAGCGCCTATCCTTAAATCAGCAATGCTTTTCTCCCCCAAATCTAACGCACGGATTTCCTTTATCTCCCCGTTTTCTTCCTTCAGCCGAACACCATTCATCGGCTCCAGGCCATTGTCAATGAGAAACCTTTTCGTGAACGGAATGTCGTATTCCCTGCGCTCAATTACATCGCTTAATTCCTTCACAGATTCCCTTGCAATGCTTAACTCCTTTGTGTTCCTGAAGGAAAGCTTCAGCGCGTTTTTTTCGTTTTCTTTTTCCGCAAGCTCAACTTTTAACGGCCTGATTTTTTCCTCCCCGAGTTCCATTGCATCCAGCTCTTTTTTCAGCTTCAGCGCGTTTTTTGCAATCACATAAAAATAGGGCCTGAATTTTTTCTCCCTGAAAACCTTAACTCCCTGTTCGGTTTTGACGTAAAGCTCTATTTCCGACTCTTCTTTTTCGTTGGCGGAATAGTCAATGTCCAATAGCAGTCCTTTCACTTCGTTCATGGGCATATATTTTTAAGCATCAACTGCTATTTAATTTTAGGTGTCATCCAAATGCCGCATGAAAGGCCCATGAGGCCTGGAGAAGTATCAAATCAGGTTCCCGGACAGCAGAGGGTTGTTGTAAGCAAGCCAACCTTCCTCTTTGACGCGCTTAACCGCGACATAAGGGCGCTTAATTCAAGCGTACTCATTATTTCGCAGAAAATAAACTATCTCGTGAGAAATGAAAAGATTTTGGGCAGGAATCTCCTTGTTTTGAACAAGAAAATCAAAAGCATTGAGGAATCCATTGCATCTGGCTCCGGAATTGCATTAAGCTCAGGGGGAGGCAATGGCGAGGCATCAGTCGACTTGAGCAACAATGTTTCTTCCCTGCAGTCCGAGATTTCAAGGAACACCGCGGCACTAGAGGAACTGCGTTCCGCAGTTGAAACGATTAGGGAAACTTATGCAAAGTCTAGCGACGTGAAGGAATTGAAGCTGATGGTTGAGGCAATTAACCCATTAAAGCTTGTCTCCTTTGACGACGTGGAAGCGCTCATCGATAAAAGGCTTTCCGGCTCTGAAAAGAAAAAAAAGTGACTAATTTTTTTCAGTGCATTTGCTTAACGCTGGCCTGAGGAAAACCCTGTATGCCTTCTTGTTTTTCAGCTGCACTCCCGCGTCGTTTCCCGATATTAGCTCGATTCTGGCGTCGGCTGTTTTTGACAGTTCTTCCGCCAGGTCCAGTTCCCTTTCCGCGCTGACAGCGAATGCCACTCCGTAAAGCGGGCCCTCTGCCAGTGCCTTTGCGGTCTGCACTGCAAGAATCTCCTTGCCTGCCCTTCCTATTATTTTTTCCGCATCCGGAATCACGATAAGCGCCTTGGTGCTCATCGTCCTCTCCGTTGCCTTGAACCTTTCAATCACTCCGTTCACGACATTGTTCACTATAAGCAATGCCTGCCTTGCATCAGTATCCTTCAGGTTAATTATTCCCGCCCTTCCAATTGACTTCACCCAGCTTTTCGATATCTCGTCAAAAGTGTTTTTTGCCTTGAACAGCTCAGGATAGCTCAGGGTTATCAGGGTCACAATTCTTACCGCCTTGTTTTTCTGGTAATCCGTGAATTCATCGGTCAATGGCATCAGCTTTATTTTTTGGCTCAGGTCCTTTGCGTCCTTTGGCTTTTCCTTCCTTATCGCAAGGTCTATTGCATCTGCCGCTGCGCTTTCACCAGCGCCGAACAAATCAAGCAGCCCTTTTCCGTCTGTTGCCTCAAAATCCACGAAAACCTCTTTTCCGGGCCTGAACTGCTTTACAGGAAAGCCAATCGGGTCCATGTCAATCCCGTATTTTTTAAGCTCCCCTGTTTCCTTTGAGCCCTCGCTTAACCCGTGGAATTCGTTGCCAAAATCAATCAATGTAACCGCGATGTTTGAAAGGAGCGCTCCCTCGATTAGCACGTGAAGCGCGTGCTTTCTTTGCGCGTTTTCCCCTCCCGCAATTATTGTCCTCTGGAAAAAGTTGAACGGCTCAAGCACGGGCTTTTTTTCCTTTGTCAAGCCAAGCATCACTTCTCCTTTCGCCACAGGGGCAAATGTTCCCGGGGAAGATTCCTGCGTTTCCCCCGGCTGTATTCCGCCGCCTGTTGAAGCGCCAAGCATTGGGATAAGCAGCGGCTGCGCGAAAAAACTTCCTTTTGCCTTCTCGCTCGCGTCCTTTAATTCATCAAGCGTTAAGCCGTAAGCCTTGGATATGTCCTTGATCATTGTGGAGGACATTTCAACGCGCTTGAATGCAGCCTCCACTTCGTTGATGAATTCGTTTTCCTTGAATTTCACGTAAGCCGCATTGCTTCCAAGCATCAAAAATTTCAAGGTTTCGTTTTTTTCATGCCTTTCAAGTACTAACACTTCCCTTGGAAGGCTTTCCACAAAACCCTCTATTTCCCCTGTAGCGGAGAAAACCTTGTACAGCTGGAAAATAGTGCCTACAATCTGCTTTTTTTCAATGTCTAACACCATTGAAAGCAGTATGTTGTCAGGGTTTGCGTAAACCTCTAGTTCGTGGCCCTGAAAGCTTCCCTGGAATATCTGCCTCCAGGGGCCGTTTGCTATCTTGAAAAGCTCCATTAAGAAACCCTATTAATAGAAAAATAAAGTATATATATTTGTTGCCCTTTCAATTATAGTGGCTTTGCATCATCTGGCGGGAGTTTTGTTATGGTTGATAAGGAAGTTGTCATTGAAACAGTGAAAAAAATGTACGCATCAGGCATTGGCGACGAAACAGTTAAGGAAACGCTTGGAGACATCGGATTGGGCAGGGATGAAATTGAAAGCGTCATGGCAGAGGCAAAGGGCGCGGGAAAGCCATTGGAGGGAGCAGGCTCCGGTGATTTGATTTCGGAAAAAACCGCGGAAAGCATGAGGGAACACATTGATTCCGCTGCGGAAGAGCAGGCGCTTGCCCACACCACAACACACGCCGCACTTGAAGAGCACGGTGAAAGGCTTGGAGAAGTGCACAACAGCGTGCAGGAACTGCGCGAAAGAATTTCATCAATCCAGTCTCCACCTGAGTTAAATGCTGTTTCCGCAAAGCTTTCCTCGGTTGAAAAAAAATTAATAAAGCTTGAAAAGGATTTGGGGGAAATAAAGGCTTCAGAGGACGCGCTCCAATCCCTGCTTAAAAAAGTCTTGCTCGCCGACAAGGATCTGGCAACAGCGATTGCAAAAAAGAAATAGGCGCGGTTTATGCGATTTTTTCCAGTATGGGAAGGTTTAAATATTTTTGTATATCAATTGATATATAGTGGTTTGTATGCAATCAACTCTGCAAATTTTCAAGAAAGGCGTGTTGCGTTATCCGAGGCTTGACACGGTTTTAATGGTTGAGGAAACCATAAGAAAAGCCAAAGGTGACCTTACGGTAAGGCAGATTTGGCAAAAGCTTCCCAAAAAGGTAATGTGGCAGACTTATCTGACAACCCTTGATTACCTTGAGTATTCAGGAAAAATTCTGCTTGAAGAGGACAAGCATGTTTCCTGGGTTTGGGCCCCTGCGGAAATACAAAAACTCAAAAATTCCGGTTTGGTGGTTAAATGACTCAAAGGCATGCGAGAGTAAAGCTGGTTGCTTTTGCCGATGATTCTATTAAGAAAGCCTTTGAAGAGCTTGGAAAGGGAAAATTCGAGGAGCAGCAGTTATTTTCTTTTCTGAAAAGGGCAATTGATGACTTGAAGGAAAATCCCCTTTGTGGAATAAGAATCCCTTCAAGCCTATGGCCAAAGGAATACGTAAAAAAATACAACATTGACAACCTGCGAAAATATGATTTGCCCAGTGGCTGGAGGCTGATTTATACCTTGCGGGGCAATGACATTGAGATAATATCAGTCTTAATTGAATGGTACAACCACAAAGAATACGAAAGAAAATTCAACTACTGATTTTTCACCTGAATATTTTCCCAAACGCATTGATGAAGTTTTTTGCGCCTTTTTCAAGCCGTTCAAAGATTTTATTGGAAGTGTACTTTGCCTCTTTTTTCGCGAAAGTTGCCTCCCCGGCTTTTTTCGCGGCTTCGCCGACTGCGCTCACCATATAGCCTTTGTCAGGAAGCTTTGCCTTTGCCTTTTCCATTTCCTCCCATTCCCTTTTGCCTTCCTCTTTTAACGCACCGCCGATTTTTTTGGCAGCCCCTGTGGTCTTTGAAAGGAAGGATGCAATGAGAAGCAGGAAGCCGATGAATGCGCTGAAAGCCGCAAGCGCACCCATATTATAGTATGCGAGAATTATTGCCAGTGCAAAGAAGAGAAGCGAGTAAAGGAAAATCATTCACATCATTCCTTCGCCCATGCCCCCGTAGCCGCCCAGGCCGCCTAACATGTCGTATGGCTGCTGTTCGGGCTTGTTTGACTGCCCTATGACCACTGCGAGAATCATCAGGCCGAATACAACGTAAGGCCAGAACGTGTTCAGGTCGCTTGCGCCGACAAAGTAAAGCGCTGCAGCGGCAACAATCACAAGCACCCCATCCATAATTGATTTTCCTGTCAAAATAAGCAGCAGCACTATGCCCGCGACAATCCAGTTCTGCCCGAACTGTATTGCAAGCATCATCATCAGCAATGCCAGCAGAAAATTAAACGTATCCATTTTTCATCAGCTCTTGAACGGCACGGCTTTCTCAAACAAGTCCTTTCCGAATGTCGCGAGAATAAGCACGCCCACCGCAATCCATATTAGGTACCTGTACCTGAAAAAAGTGAAATAAATCGCTATCACCGCGAAAAGCACAGCCAGCTTTGCCGAACCCAGCTTATCCTTTGACCATGCAAAAAACCATATGAAAATGAACAGGAGGATTACTATTTCCAGGTCCGCAACCAGATCGTTTGAAATTGTTGCCAAAAACATTCCGCTCACTTACACATCTTTGCTCATTCAATTATTTAAACCATTCATTGCTTGCGCTTTCGCTAGTGCGGCCGGAAAACAGTGCCAATTCCCCAGATAAGCACTGAGACCCCACCGAACATCACAAGCATCCAGAAAACATAAAGTGAAGCCGTAACTTCAGGGTATTTGAACACAAGGAACCAGATTAGCACCGCGGTAATAATGATTGTAAGCATTCCGCTGCCAAGATAGCCCCTTACAAGCATGTAAACCGAGAAAATCATTATCACCTGGAACAAAAGCTTTGCCTGCGGAAAAATGTACAGCACTGCAGGAGGAAGCAATAACAGGAGAACGATTCCCGCCAGAATAAGCAGGAGTATTGGCGGAATTGCAATGAACCCGAATTCCCCTAAAAATTCCTTTCTTGAAAGCATTTATCCATTCACCTTTTCACAAACTTCTGCGCAAAGCTTCTCGCATGGGCAAGCTGGTTCTGCCTTTTTGCCAGGTCCACGCCGTGGCTTACAGGGCTCTCCATTTCTTCCTCTGGCTTTGGCCCTGAGCCAGCGCTGATGAAGAAGAAGTCTATCAGTATATGCCCGAAGCCGAACATCAACAGCATGTACAGGAGGTATACTCCCCCGAACAAGAGCCATAAATTGCTGAACAAAACAAAGTACGCAAAGCCGATGATTACAATCCAGCTCATTGGCCCCTTGCCAAGGTGTGTCAGGGAGAAATTCGCAATCGTAAGCAAAACAAGTATTTTCAGAACTAAATTGAAGTCGCCTGCGAACTCCATTATGCTGAAAAGGAAGAACATCATGCAGTAAGATAATGGGTTTCTGGTTTAAATAGTTTTTCTTCCGCTTCAGTTGTGCTCTGAGTCATAGCCAATGCAGTTTACGCCGCCGACCAAGGACATTGTCATTTCGTGTATGCTTCTCGCGGTTCCCTGCTGCAAATAGATTGTCTGCGGGTTCCACCAGAACTTTGTCTTGTTGCCTGAATTGGTTACGCACATCTGGCCATTTTCGACCAAACCAAAGACATCCTCCATTGTGCCAATTGAATCAGCAGAGCCGGCGCCAGGCCTGTTGTAAGGCATGGAGCTTATTCCGTTCAATGAAACTCCTGAACCGCTCTGGTCAGGGGTGTAAAAAGAGAGGCCCCTTAAGGGCGATTCCACCTTCAATGTGCTCTGTTTTTTCGGGTTAGTGTAGAAGATTGTCCTCAAATAAACGTCTCCAGCGTAATCGGCTTTCTCCCATCCAACTCCAAATGCAGCCATCCAATTGGTTACGCCCCTGTCAGCTGTTGTCGCCTGCCTGTCGGGTTTTCCTGTGAAAATTTCCGTTACAGGAACTCCGCTGAAATCCAGGCAGCTTCCAGCCCCGCTCCAGTAAGCCAGAACGCTTCCCGTGTCCACTGGAACATCTGTTTCAGTTGCAATATAAAATGCGCCGAATGGCTCTGTGTCCAGGCCATGGTTCAATTTCAGCATTACAGGCGTTGCATAAGCAGGCTGCAGCGTTAGCTTTGCAGCATTGCCCTTTGTTTTGTCCACTATTAGCACTGCTCCCCTGCTGTCTGGAGAGGTATTCAATTCATAGAAGTCCCTTTCAATCGCTGAATCAATTGAGAGCACTGCATTGCTTCCAGTGTCATCATAGCTTTTCACAGGGGTTGCCGCCCTGTTTATTTGCAGCATTTCCTCTGTTGAAGCATTATTATAACTCACTCCGTATCCCTGCCTGTTGTATGCTCCGTTCTCGTATCCAACCAATCCGTCAAACGGCATTGAATAAAACGGGCTGTTTGGAGTTGGGTCATCCAAGCGGTAAAACACAACGCCAATTCCTGCAGCCAACTCTCCGTTTTCCTTGACAAAGCGCCAGTTGTCGCCAAAGTAAGCCGCAATCTCCACCTCGTATACTCCTGCTGCAGGCAGCTGTGGGCTTTCCACGTATTTCTGCGTGAAGAAAAGATTGTCGGATTCAAAGTATTTGTCAAACCCGTAACCCGTGAACCTTGCATCAGTGTCAGCGAACTGCTGTTCTGTGTAGTATTTCACGAAATCGTTCTGGAAGTCATCAGTGTAGCCGTCTTTTATGAGGTATGCGTTGAATTTCAAGGTGTCATATAATGCCTGCGGGTTGTTGATTGCCGCAGTCCAGTGTATGCTTGAATCCGCTTCAATGAACCTCTTTATCATTGGCTCTCCGTAAAGCGTTTCAGTTGTGCGTGGAGCCCAGCATCCGCCTACTTCCACTCCCCCTAAGCCAAGGGGGTCGCCTACAAGGAATGTGCTTGAAACCGTGCTTGAGTCAATTGAGGAAGTTGAAGCGCTTGAAATCTGTGCAACCACTGCATAGGTTGCCTCGCTTAAGCCAGTGAAAACGCATTCGCCTGAACCTGTTGCCCCTGCTGCTAAGTTAAGCACTTCTTTGTCACATGACTGTTGTGCAACATTTGTCCCGTTCAATGTAACCTTAAAGTATGCGTTCTGGTCTGCGCCTGTGCCGTTCTTCACTGTTACCTTTACCGTTGCAGTGTTGTCAACCAAACTTGACTCTATTTTGCTTAATCCAAGCGAGCCAATGCCGACGTTATGAGTGGAGTTTTCATTGTTGTATTCTTCTGTTGCAGCGCTTCCATCGTTTTTCGCTGGGCAGGTGAAGTCATAGTTGTTTCCCCTGAAGAATTCCTCAAGGTTTATCAGGCGCTTGTTTAATTCAATGCTGAACTGTGTTGCATCACAGTAAATCGCCTTGTCGTTTCCCTGGTCGCAGCCATTGTAGGCTATTCCTCCAGTGTCCTCGTCCCAGTTCCAGTTAAATTTTATTTTCGGCAGCGCTCCAACTCCAGCCAATCCGAATTCCGTGCCTGAGCTGCACGCGTATGCATCAAACGGAATCGCGGGCAGGGATTCGTTTATGTCGCTTGTCTTGAACCGCAAATGGAATTTCTGCGAGTGCGTTGTGTCGTTTGCGCCCTTGCAGCTTCCCTGGTTGCCGCTTGCGCCAATCCAGTAATTGCCGAAGTTGCCGTTTCCGCAGTCAACTTTTGCGTTTCCAGCGTGAGCCACATCGCCGTGCACGTGCTCTTTTGCCTGAATCGTTCCGATTGAATAAGTCGGCTGCTGTTCCTCTAACCCAAGGTTTTCGAAGACAACGCCTACCTCTTCTGTTCCGTTCGCTCCCTGCCCTGCGTAAATATCCCTTGCCTCAAGGTTCCATGAAGCCTTTATTTTCTCGTTGTCAAGGATAATGCTTTGCGCGTCTGCAGGCAAAAACCTGTCGCCAGTGCGGTCAGTGCCGGAACCAACCAAGTAAATCACGTAATCGGTTAAAGTGTTGGTTTGATGCGAGTCATGGCAGTCGTCACCCATGAAAAGCATGACTGCAATCATTACTGCGATTCCTGCTATTATACACGGAGGGCACCAAGAACCAGCGAGTACTAATCCATTAAACCCGCCAATTCCTATTGAAAAACTGACTGCAGAGGCAGCCCCAACTGAAGTAAATGCGGTAAGAGTGGCTGTCGCCGCCCCTGCCCCAACAGCCAACCCAAAGTTTGAATTGCTTGTCGCGTCTCCCCACGCGCACATGTCTGCCGTAACCGCAACTGGTTCCTGCAGCATTTGGTTGTTCAGCGTGGTTGAATCCTTGGAGCCTTTGCCGATTATTGTGAAGTCATAGCGGTCTAAGGTGAAGTATTTGCCTGTCTGTGGTTCAATTATTGCCTCCATTTCAGCCACTTGCCTGAAGCTTCCCCCAGGAGGCCTAACAGAGACTGGTATTCCGTAAAAGCCGGGAATGTCACCCCTTTCAACCGTGACTGTTTTAGGGTCATCGGGCATTACATTGCTTAAAGTCGTGGGCCTCAAGTAAATTCCGCCCTCGCTTGTGCCTCCCCTGCAATTGTCGTTGTCGCAGAACTTGAAGTCAAGCGCAATGTCACCGCACTCGCTTGTGTCTAACTCAAAACTTGTTTCCTTTTCGCTTCTGCTAATTTTAATTCCTTCCTGTGGCTGCGGCGAATACTTAATGCATTGCTCCAAGTTAATCACTAAAAGTTCGGCTTGGATTGCATTTGTTGCGCCGACATCCTGCCTTCCCCTGTCAGTCAATAGCTCCGCGTCAATTTCTATGTCAAATGCAGCTGTTTCACCCAAATGCCCCGGGTTTGGCGTGAAGGTTGCAATTGCAACATACTGTTTTCCTCCCTCAACTTCATTGAAGTATCTTGCCCAGATTGTTTCCTGCAGTACCTGTGAATAGCTTCCGCCCGAGGGGTCGTTGATTGTCAGTTCAACGTTTCCTATTGCGTCTGACCTCCATTTTATGCGCGCCTTCAGGTTTGCAACGTTCATCACTTCATCATCGTCGTTAACGCAGTTGTTTGTGATGAGGAATTCCTTCATTATCTTGTTGTCAAGCGTTGAGCCCTTCCATTCCTTTACTGAAATTGAAATGGGGTCATTGTATTTGCACATTTCCGCCAAGCCAATGTCTACTTCCAATGGCACATTAAAGCTCCAGGTGCTTCCCTGTGTTTCATCGGTTGCATTAACTATCAGGTTTCCCTTCACGATTGTGCTTTCATCCAATAGTTGTGCGTTGTCGCTTAGCGCAGCAAGCACCTTTATTGTTTCACTGTGGCTTTTATTCAAGTCCAAGCCAATGAATTGCTGGAGATAGTTGTTCATTCTTTCCTCGTCAAGCAAACCATAAAACCTTCCCGTTACCTTCAACTTTGAAATTGTTAGCTCAGGGGGGATAAGGTTTGTTATTGTGAGATTTGATTCTTTTTCCTGCCTGTTTGTTAAATTAAGGGAGAACTTCATTTCATTGGGATTAAATTTTATTATTCCCTCCCCCACTGTTTTTTCAATTGCCTTGCTTCCATAACCCGGCTTTTCAACTTCCACCTTTATTTTTGTGCCGTTTGATGAAGCGGGAATGCTGAAAACCGCGTTTCCCTGTGCGTCAGTTGCCCCGTTCATTGTTGTCTGGCTTAAGTCAGGCGCTGTACGTGTAACCCTTACAATTGCATCCCTTAAGGGAAAGCCGTCTTTTTCTCCGCCCTCGTATTCAGCGTGAACCTTTAACTCCAAGGCAATCATTGAGGCCAGCACGTCAGGCAAAACCGTCACGTTAATGTCCTGTTCGCTGTATGGCTGAAAGTCAATAATTTTTTCAAAAACCGTGTTCTGGCTTGAGACAACAGTTAACTGAACGCTGCTTTGCTCTTCTTTTTTTGCCTGAACAACCATGCTGCCCATTATCGTTTTATTGGTTGCAAAGTAACCCAAATCAATTGGGTCAATTTCAAATTTTGGCGCGGAACTTGAAAAATTCGAGCTGTCCGCGTTCACCAAAGAGTACTGCTTGATGCTAACCACGTCATCAGTTTTTATTCCATCGGTTGTGCTTTTCACTCTTATGTTTGCGTTGTCGTGCAGTGTTCCTGAATTATTCGTTATTGCAAAAACAACATTGTAGTCGTCAAACATTCTGATTGGATACGGCGCGTCGGAGAGAATCGAGCCTTCCCTTCCGTCAATGACTCTTTCCGAATAGCAGAAGTCCTCGCTGCACACATCGGGAATTCCCTCGTAATAAGTTTTGTCGTATGTTTGCGCGTAAAGCGCTTCTTTTGCCCCTGAATCCGAGGCAGTGCCCAATGCAGTGTCAATTGGGTCGCGGAGATAGGCTTCCCCTGAATCCACTCCCCATGCGCGGTAATGCAGCGGCAACTCGTATCCCTGTGTTGTATTATTTTTGACCTTTAACTGTATCTCCAAATTGTAAACTCCCGGCTCAATGCCTGAATCAGAGTGCCACCAGATGTTCACCCATTTTGCGTCTCCATTTGTGATGTTTTCCTCGTCAATTGCAGTGCCATTTGAAGCGTTGTACGTTGTGCTTTTCAGTGATGAAGCATAAGGCGCATTAACTCCGTTTATGAACAACTGGTCTTTTTGCACTGTTTTTGTTTCATCAGCCCCGGCCCTCACATGCAATCCTATTTCGCTGAAACTTGTTTCGCTCGGCACTTTCAGCAAAAACCTTGCAGTAACCTCTTCCCCTGAATTCAGCTGCTGCATTTGCGAGGAAACGCTTCCCGTTGAATACAAACCCAAAAACTCCACTGTTGGCTTGTCGCCTAAAATCTCTTCCTCTAACTTTGCGGTAACCGTAACTGTTTTGTTTGGCATGATTTGCCTTGAAGCGCTTGTCCAGCTGCTGTATCCGTCAGCTGAAACCTTCACGTAAACTTTTTTGTCTGCCTTAAGCGTTTTTGAGCCAATTCCCTGTGCATCCAATGAAATCGCGCCAAGCGCTTCCCCTGTCTCAGTCCTAAGTTCAGCGGTTGCGAACGGAATCGCCTTGTTATCCAAGTCAACTGCTTTAACCTGAATAGTGCCGTTACCGATAATCAGGTTTACAGTCAACTCGTTTTCAATGCGGTTGTCAATGTCTTTTGCGTCGCTTGTTCCCTGTGCGGGATACTTGTAAGCCAAAGCGTAATACTTTCCTTTCTTAATGCCCGAGAATTTCGCTACTCCGTTTACATCCGTGGTTTTTTGCCCGCAGCCGCTGCACAGGAAACCGCTGTTCGCATCAAATAAGTTAACCGTGGCATTCTCCACCGGCCAGTTGTCCTCGTCAACAACAGTTACATTGAGCCTTCCGCTGTTTGCAGCGGTTAATTTCTCCAGCTTTACCGTTGCGGTGATTGTCGCGCCAACTGAAACGCTTCTTGTGTCGATTTTGTTTGCGTCGGAGTAAAGGTATGAGTCGTGCGCTGCCTCAATGTAATAGATTCCGTTCTCGCTTACAGTGAATGTGGCTTTTCCCTCATTTTCATCCGTTGCCTTCTGCCCGTAAAGGCTTCCGTCATCTTTTTTCAAAAAAACAGTTGCATTCGGAATTATTGCATTGTTTGCCTTGTCTTTCACGAAAACCTTTATGTATGCCTTTATTTCCTTGCCTAAAAGAATTTCCTCGCTTTTGGAATCATTTTCACTGACCTCAAAGTTTTTTGTCTCGCTCGCGTAATCCTCGTTCGGGTCTTCCGCGACAACATAGTAATCACCTGCTTCCAGCGAGAAAACGGCTTCGCCGAAAGAAGTGGTTTTCTCAGCCTTCAACTGGTTGTTCAAAGAATAAACCTTTAAGTTAATGCCTGACAAGGCCCTCTTGGTTTCAATGTCTTTCACCCTGAAAAGCACTGTTCCCTTTGGGATGTTTTCCGCTTCAAGGCTTATGACTCCGCCCTGGTTTAATGTGAAAGAATTTGTTTTGAAGCCTGTCCCGCTGACCCTTGCAACAAGATTGCCGCAGTCTCCCGGCACAACAACAGTTGTTTCACCGCTTGTAATTGTCCTCAAAGCGTTTTCAATTGGTGTTCCGCTGGAGCAGCTGAATTCAGCGGTAAGCGTTTTCCCCGAGAGCTTTTTTCCGTCCGGCCCGCGGAATTCAACGAACCTTGTGGTTGAAGGCAACGCGGTTGCCGTTAAAGTGATTGTTTTCTCCTGGTTTTTTTCCGTGACAGTCACGCTTTCCGTTGCGTCCCCGTAATTTGCTTTCTTTAAAGTTATTGTAAGCGTTTTTCCCATTTCAATGTCAGCCAAAACCTTTTGCCCCTTTGAATTAGTTGAATCCTTTATTGTGGCCTCAAGCCCGCTTATTGTCAATTCAACGTTTTTCAGTGGCACGCCGGCATCGTCAATTACAGTGATTGTAAGGGTTGTTTTTTCCTGCGCCAAGGGGTTAAAGCCGCCTAAAGAAAAGGCAAGCAATGCAACAATTAGGGCGATTACAACAAGCGCCAATGCAAAGGATGGAACAACCTTGTCAATCGGGTCAACGACTTTGTACACCGGGAGATGCGAGTCAATCTTGTCAAGCAAGGCATAGTACTTGTCTTCCAGTGAGTAGTAAAAGTCCTTCAGGCCCATAAACTCAACTGTTCAATTATTCAAGGCAAATTAATCCGTTATGCATTCATTCAAGGCTTTGTTCTCAATTGCCTGGATTGCCTTTGCCTCATACAATGGCTTGGGGTTCCACCAGAACTCTGCTTTCGCGTCTGTTCCTGAAACGCAGAGGCTTCCCTCTTCAACCATCTGCAGCACTTTTTCAATGCTTGAAATAACCGTTGCACCGCCCTCTAACCCATTCAACGGAACCTGGTTGTTTGCAGCGCCCACGCCCAGCAACTGCATTGAATCGTTTCCGACAACCGCGTCAACCAATGAATCATGTTTTTGCGGAGTGTAAAATATTGACTTTAAGAACATGTTTCCGCTTTGCTTTGGGTCGCAGAACTCAAAGCCATAAGAGGTTGGAGCCTGTTCTCCGGGCACCAATGCACAGCTAGTGCTAATTCCATGCGTGTCCTTTGAATCCTTGAATTCGTCAACCACTGCGCGGTCATTAAAGCTCTTGCAGTTTATTCCTATTCCCTGCCATGTGCTCAAATAAGGCCCGGTGTTTATTGCCGAGCCGTCAACTCCAACCGAGTAAAAGCCCCATGCCTCGTCAAGCTGGTTGGATATTTCCAGCACCACTGGCGTCGCATAACTCGGCGAGAAAACAATTGAAGGCGTTCCGGTTCTTGAAACAGTTAAGACTGTTCCTCGGTCATCGTTGTTCAAATGCTTGAAGTCATCTGAAATGTCCACGTTCACGTTTCCGTTTGGAATAGGCGTTGACCCTGGAATTTCAATTGTCTGCAGAGCAGCCCCTGCTTCCTCGTTAACGTAAACAGATCTTCCGTTAAAGTTGACTCCGTAACCGTTCCTTCCACTGTCTGTTCCAACCAATCCATCAAATGGAATGTAATAAAACGGATTATCCGGGTTTGGGGAGTCAGCCCTGTTCAGCTTAACCCTGATTGTCGCATCCGGTTCAGAGTCAGAGCCTGAAGTGAACAAATTCCAGTTGTCGTTGTTGTAAGTGATGTCAATCTCCACATTGTATGCTCCCGGCGCGGGCAAAGTGTAGCCTGAATCAGATTCTGTGCCTGACCTTGGGCCGAAACTAAGCAAGTCATGGTTTCTGAAGTAAACGCCTAAGCCCTGGCTTTCATTGTAATAGTTCGGTGTTTCAAAGAAAGCCTTTGTCATTGCATAATCGTCAAAGTCGTTCTGGAAGTCAGAGCTGTAGCCGTCCCTTATGAGGTAAGCGTCAAAGCTCACTGCATTAAGGACTTCCTGTGCTTCCCCGTTTTCCGGGTCAATTCCGTTTGCAACAAAGAAATCCTTGAGCCTTGTCGTTGAATAAGGCTCGCATTCCTGCAGCCCTTCCGCTCCAACTGAAAATCCAACTGTTAAGCTGTCTGAAGCTGTTTTGTTTTCACAGTTCTCGCAGTCAATTTTCGGCACTATCTGCGCTGTTGCCTGATAGGTGTCTGCCTCAAGGCCTGAGAACACGCATCCAACAACATTTTTGCTTAAAACAGTTATTTTCTGCGTTCCAATCGGGCAATTTGTTACAGCGTTTGTGCGCTGGTTTTTAACGGAAATCTTCACATCTGTTTCAATTGCCCCTGGATTAGTGTTTTCAACCGTTACAGCCACATTGATGTCTGATGCCCCTTGTTTTTTTGCCGCAATTTTTGTGATGCCAGTGTCAAATGCCGTGATGCTTGAAGTGTTCTCGCCTGTTCCCTGCAACTGCGAGGGGCAGTTGTTCAATGCCATGCCGTTGTTTGAAATAACGCTGTCAATCAAGTTGATTTTCTTTAACACTTCAATGCTGAACTGTGTTGCATCACAGTAAATGAAGCCATTGTTGGAAGCGTCACATGAATCGTCGTCTATTGCGCCGAAACCCCAGTCCAGTTTGATTCTCGGCAAATCCGGCTCCTGGAAGTTTTTAGCGTTGGCTCCAGTGTCCCCTGTCCTTAAGCCTGCCTGGCAGTTAAGCAATGGCGGGAACTCTGTTGAAGGGCCTTCTGGGGGCACAGCGTTGAACTCCAAGTGGAATTTCTGCTCAAATGCATCCGCTTTTGTTTTCTTTACCTTTCCTTCATTCAGCCTGTCACCGCTTATTATCTCGTCTTTCGAGTACGTTCCCTTATCGTAATTCTCCTGGCTTCCCTTCACATCCAATATTTTGTACAACGGGCTGTCTTCCATTGTAGTGAACTGCGTTTCATTTGTGAAAATAAGCGTTCTCGTCTCCCATTTCAATGCAACATCAGTCGGGCTTCCCCTGTATTCGGGTTCGCCCTGCACTGCAACTTTCACGTCCCCGTCAACCGTTCCACCCTCAGCTGTCTCCCCAGCCCATAAAACAATGCCCGAATTATTTATTCCAAGGTTTGGCTTAATCACAGTGAAAGGCTTTGCCTCATCCTCGCCATAATAATTAATCAGCGTTGCGCCCACAAGAACCGCCCCAGCATTCAAAATCGGGTTCGCAGTTCCAGTAAAAGAAGACATCATTGAAGTGGCCATTCCCAGCACTCCGCCTGAACCGCCTCCAAAATCAAAAAGAGAAGCGAGGGCTGTTGGTGAGTGAGAGGGGATAGCTGCTAATTCGCCTAATTCGCATAATAGTGTTTGTTCATTACAAGTCCCAACATCACAACCACAGGCTAAACAATTATTAGTAATCTCTTTTGCGGAAGTACAGTATAATGGTTTTTGTTTAGAGCAGGTTTTAATTGGAGTTTTGTCATAATCGTTGCATGTTTCTGTAGCAGTATTTGCGCTACTTCCAGCAACAACATTTATTGTTGCAGTGACTCTTTGTGTTTCTCCTTTGCTGTTTGTGACTGAAAGCGTTGCATACTGGGTTCCAAAGTTTCCGGTGCACGTTATTGATATTCTTGCAGTCGCTTCCTTTGTATTCAGGTTTGAAATATCTGTTGTATCTGTAAAGCTGCAGTCAGTGCTGTTTTCCGTCCATTCGATTTTTGTTATTTTGCCGCCTGAATTGTCGGTTGCAGTGCCAGTTAGTACAATGGTTCCACCGTGCGTTATCTGGTATGTCCCGTTTGTTCCGCCTGCGTTTGCAGTGAATTCCCCTGCAGGCGTTGTTCCGCTGCCTGCGGCAGCAACTGTTATTTGCGCGTTTGCTGAAACCGAACTACCGTCATTGTCAACAGCGGTTAAGGTTGCTGTAAAGTTGCCGGCCTTATTGCAGGTTATTTGCGTGCTGTCTGATGCGTTTGGCGAGTTTACGCCGCCGCGTGATTGTGTTCCAATTGTGCAATCGCTTGAAGTCCAGTTTATTCCAGTTATTTTTGTATCATCATTTGCCGTGCCAAGTATACTTATTGCTTCGCCGGCTTTACCGCTATAAGAAGTTGCGCCTGCATTTACTGTTGGCGCTTTGTTGTTTGCATTGCTTGGGGTTGGAGCAGAATATCCGCCTGCAACCGCGGCTTTTCCCGCTGCAGCTGCTGCCGCGCCTTTCTCCGCGCCGCTCCAGGTTTTTCCTGTGAGCATGTTGCCTGCAATGTTTAATCCGAGTGTGAGGACTGCCGGCAGGATTGCGTCGCCTAATGCGTCGCCCCAGTCGCGCATGTTCACGGTTATTTCAACTCTTTTGTCATAGCATTTGTTTAACAGCATTGCAGTGTCATAGCCGTCAAAGGCATCGTTCTCCAAGTCAAGCAAGTCAAACTCATAGCGGTTTAATTCAAGGCAATCTGTTGGAGCCGGCTTGATTAGCGCGCGGATGTTTTTCAACAAGCCTTCCTGTTTGAATGAGGCGCCAGTGGCTTTCACTTTGATTCCGTACTGCCCAGCATAATTGTCCTGTGAGAAAACCTGTATTGCCTGGCTTCCGTCTCCAGGCAAAGTGAATTCCTTTGAGGAAACCTTTAACGGAGATTCAAGTGAAAAGTCAACTGGTGCACCGCAGCCCTTTGTTGTAATGGTGAATGCAGCGTTGCCTTGTTTTTCCATTTCAAGGTATGTTCGGTCAAAGGAAACGCATTCAAGGATGCTTACAACGCTTATTGTTGCCTTAAGCGAGGGCTTTGCAGCCAATACTTCCGGCTTTGATTCAACCGGGTTTGTTGCCTGAATAAGCAACTCAGATTCATCTGTTCCCTGCACTCCGCCGAACGGCGTAAAGCTTAAAATCGCGGAAACGCTTTCCCCTGCATCAAGGTTGCCTAAAAGTTTTTTGAAGAAACCGCTTCTCAGCGTTGAAGTGGTTGAGCCAATGGTTAAAGTGTATTCGCCTAACTGGTTTCCCTGCTGGTTTACTTTTGCCTCAAGGTTTTTCAATGCAACAGGCTGTTGGCCCACGGTGCAGTTGTTTTGGATCATGAATTCTGTTTCAATGGCTTTTCCTTCCGTGGAAGCAGTCCACTCCGCTTTCGTTAACTGCAGGCACGTGGGGTCATCAACTTCTCCGCCCAAGCCAATGGAAATCGTTACTGGCACTGTGAAGAACCAGTGCTCGCCGAAATTTGATGCAACAAAGTACAGGTCGCCTTCAAGGCTTTTCCTTTCCTCTAACGCTTTGCCGTCATCGCTTAAATAAGTCTTCAAAATGATTTCCTTGCTTTTGCCCGCGTCAATCCTTGTTCCATTATAGCTTGCCTCAAGCCAGTTATCAATTGCTGTTTCATCCAATAAGTTCTGGAAGTCACCGGTCAGCCTGACTGAGTCAATTGTTACCGGGAAGAAAGTTTTGTTTGAAATTGAAAGCTTTGAATCCGCCTCAATTTTTGTTTTAACATTCAATGAAACCCCTAAACTGTCTGGGTTGAATTCAAGTATGCCTGCCTCAATGCTTAGCTTCACTGTTTTCGTGTTATACTCTGGCTTTGAAACCTCTAAAGTCAGCTCTGTTCCCGGAACCTGTGCAGGCAGCGTTAAGAACGCCAATCCGTCTTTTCCTGTTTGGTCAAACACTATTGTGTTGCCGAACCTGTCCTTTATCCTGACAGTTGCATCCTCTAATTCCAGTTTTGTAGAGGAATTCTTCACCAAGGCGTTTAAGTCATTCTCTATGCCTGAAGGATAGCTTGTCGGGGAAACCACAACGCTCAAATCCTTTGCAGCAGAGGTGTTAACAATAATGTTTTTCTCGAAAACAATCACGCCCGCTTCCCCTGGGTTAAGCGCTGACACGAGCTTGAAGTTAATCGCGCCGCTGATTGGCTTCTGCGTCACAAAGTAAATCGTGCCGGAAATTTTTTTCTTTTTGTCCAGGTTGCCGACTTCAATGCGCGGGAACTCATAGCCGTTGACAACGCCTGAAATCTCGTTTGTTTCAGCGTCAAACAACTTGTAGTCAGTGAACAAAATGCTTTCATCGCTGTTCGCAATGCGCAAATTCGCGTTGTTGTGAATGTCTGTCTCTGAATTGTTTATTATTGCAAAATCCATTTTGTATTCGTTCAGCATTTTTGCCGAGTAGCTGTCGCTGACGCTTTCAATCAGGCCAGCCTTAATGTCTGAAATAGTTGAGCTGAAGCAGAATTTTTCGTCGCAGATTGTGGCCATTCCAACCTGGTAAATTGCCTGCTTTGAGTTGTTGTATAATTCGCTTGACTCAATTAATTCGTCTTCAGGGTAAAAAACGCGCAATCCATCGCTGTTCTCAGCCCATGCGCGGTAATAAATCGGCAGCTCTTCCCCAAGAGAAGCAGTGCTGTTAATCTTTATGACTGCCTCTATTTCGTAAACGCCAGGAGCCAAATCCTGCCATGAAAAATTAACCCATTTCGCGTCGCTCACAGTCTGCTTGTATTCGTCCTGCCCAAGGCCGGATACCTCGTCATATGCCGCTGCCTTGAAAACCGAGGCGTTAGGCGCATTCACTTTTTTGATGAACAGCTGGTCTTTCTCCAGCATGGTTGCCTTTCCTGTCCTTAAATGCACTCCTGTTTCAATGTAATCCGATTCCTCTGGAATGCGCAACTGGAGTTTTGCAGTGTATTCCTGCCCCGCGGCAACAATTCCCACGATGCCGGTTTTCTCCGAGCCCGCAACGTAATTAGCGCCACTGTACAATCCAATGAATTTCAGTTCCACTTCCTTGTTTATGATTTCAGGCTCAAGCATTACCTTGAACTGCTGTATGGTCTGCGGCAGCACTGGCTTTTCAGCGGTTGTATAAGTCGCAAGCCTTGGCACTGAATCCTTTTTGCTAACCACTAAATATACTCTTTTGTCCGCTGGGGTCTCGTATGAAAAGTTTCCATCCCCGTCAGTCAAGCCCCTGTTCTCAATTGTTCCATTCAATGAGTTGTGCACTTCAACTGTGGCAAACGGCACTGGCTTTCCGTCCTTGTCCACGACTTTTGCCGCGACTGTTCCGTCTTCAACAATTATTTTAACAGTCAAATCAATCTCGTCATCATCGTTTGTCTGCGCACTGAAGTACTTTGAATCGCTTTGCCCTGAAACGCTTTCCTTGTATGCGAAAGCGTAATATGTTCCCAGTCCAATGCCTGAAAACCTTGCAAGGCCGTTGATGTCAGTTGACTTGCTGCTGTAGCCGGTCAAAGACTTTGTGCTGTCATCATAGAGGTAAACCGTTGCCCCTTCAACCTTTTTCCCTTCCTGTGTTTCAACTTTCACTATAAGTGTCCCGCAGGTTGTGGGAGTGCATGACTCCATTTCCGCGTTCACAACCGCATTGCCTATCTTCAAGCCGCTTAATTTTTTCAATTGGTAGTCTTTTGCCTCAACTGTTGCCCTGTACTCTGTGTCCTGGCTTAAAAAGAATTCAACTGTTCCGTTGTTGTCAGAGGTTGTATTAAGGCTTGAAACAATGGAGTCATCCTGCGCATACCTTAACGTGACCTTTGCATCTGAAATAACCGTGCTAGTGCCTTTCCTTACAACCCTTATCTTGATGCTTCCGACAACGTTTTCACTGAGGATAAAGTTAACGGTTTCAGTTCCGTCAGATGCGAGCGTTATTTTGCCTGATTCCTTGTCTCCGTATCTTCCGCTTGGGTCATAGGTTTTCACAATGTATGCTCCCGGGGGATGAGTGAACAATGCCTGTCCCGCATCGCTTGTTTCAACATCAACCGGTCCAACATTTGGGTTTGCTGCCAAGTCGTTGTAGCGGTACAATTCCACCCTAATGCCGCTTAAAGGCGTTCCGTCTGCTTTTTTCACGCTAACAGTTATTGTCCCGTCAACTATGTTTGCTTCGCTTAGCTTTATGACAGTCAATGCGTCCTTTACTTCAAAGCCGTCAATTTTTTCATATCCCGTTGAATCAGTTATGCTTACGCTTAACGTTCCGCAATTAGTCGGATAAGTTATTTCCTTTGAGCCCTGGTCTGATGGCGAAAGCATTGCAGCGCTGGGCGGAGTTGCAAAAACATTGCTGCACGAGAAAGTCAACCGCAAACTTTCGGTTATCGGCCTGTTGAATTCATCAACAACTTTAATTGTTTTCGTGAAAGTGTCCTCTGCCTCTGCCCTGAGATTAATTGTTTCCTGCTGCGTGTCTTTTGCTTCCGTGATGTCAATTGAAATTGTTTTGTCCTGGAATCCTTCTTTTCTCACAAGCAAACTAAGCGAGCTTCCCTTTGGCAAATCCCCTATTGCCGCTTTTCCATACTGGTCTGTGTTAAAAGCCATTGTGTTTGCGTCAAGCGTTGCCTCAATGCTTGCACCCGGAAGGCTATTCCCTTCAGAGTCCTGCACATTGACTGTCAAAGTCACAGTGCCTGGCATTAATGCAGGCAAGACAAAGATAAAAAGCAGTGCAATTATTATGATTGCAATTATAATGAGAAAAAGCGCAAAGCTTGGAATGACCTTGTCTATCGGGTCAACGATTTTGTATACTGCTGGAAACCTGTCAAGCACGGAATAATACTTGTCTTCCAGGGAAAAATAAAAATCCTTCAAACCGTCAAGCGCACCCATTGCTTCACCCGTTAACCGCAACCCGATAATATTGTTTGTTTTCTTCTTTTATATATATCCCTGCCCCCTGCAAGGGGGCGAGGCCTTGCACCCTTTGGGTGCCTGGGTCTCTCAATAATTAATGCATTGTAATATTTAAACCTATCCGCAGCCTTTTTTTGCTTTTCAGCCCCTGTAATGCCTTGCATTGGGGTTTGCGTGAAATTGGAGTGCGTGTTTTTCGCTTAAACGAATACAAATAGGGATAGCATTGAAACGATTATTGCAATTGCAAAAACCGCGCCTGCAAAAACAGCGAGGGTTTTCCACTGATTTTCAATGTGTTTCGGCTCTTCCATGTCTTTTTGCAGCATTCTTCCAGCGACTCCGCCTAGCAGCAGCGCGAACATTATTGGCACAGCGAGAAAAGTTTGCTCAAATGGCATTTCAATGAATGCCTTCCATTTAACCAATCCGTAAAAAAGGCCGAGAAACGGCGCTGCATAACCGTAAAAGAATGCGCCTAAAATAAAGAAAGCGAATGAAACAAATATCACGCTCATTCCCGTGCCGAGTGAAGGCATCAGCGCGTCATTCCATTCAAAGAAAAGCCCAAGCAGTATTCCCAATCCAATGAACGCCAAAGCGAAAAAAAACAAAACAATTTCCTGCAGGGTTATTGTTGTCATTGCGCACCAATTCCTTCAAGTGGCTTGTAGAAAACCTGGAATTTATCCGCTTCAGAGACAAAGCAGTAATCCGATTCACCAACGTGCTTCACAATGTCTGCGAGGCTGTACTGGCTTTTGAACAGCGTCTTGTTCCCTGTAAAGATTGGCTCTGTGTCTCCGAAAGAGCTTGAATCTTTTTCGCAGAGGTTTTTCAGCACAAGATTCCATCTTATTGGGGCGTAAATATCGGTTTTTAGTTCCACACTTCCCGTCTTGTCAGCGCTGAATGCAAGGCCGTATCCCTCATTAAGAGTATTAGCGCAAAGCTGGTCTGTGTTCATGTATGCGTCTGCAACAACGCTTCCCTGCCTTGCCCCTCCTGTTGAATCCGCTGTGACAAGCCAATTGAGCATTTCAGTTGGCCCTGAGAGCGCCTTGTCGTTTTCGCGCAACTGGTAAACCACGCCTATTTCACTTGTGTCAGCCCTTGATTTTGCTATCCTAAGCGACTCGGATTTCTTTGCCACAGGCGAGTAATCGATTGTGCTGCCAGTCAGGTTCAGCAGCCTTCCCTGTATGTTGCTCGTTAGTATGCGCACAAAGCTGTTGTAATAATCGAGCTTTAATTTTATTGCGCCGTCCGAAACATCTGCATTGATTTTTGTTTCTTCCTTGCTGTTGAAAAACATTGGCTCGTTGTCGTTTAAAGCGCTTGAAACAATGTCAAAGCCAGTGCCGTAACCATCCCTTCCGCTGCCACTGTCTATTCCCAGCGCTCCGTCAAGCGGAGTGCTGAACCAGATGTTTTTCTCATAGAAAGTCTTGTCTTCGCCACTATTTGCTTCCTTGTTCTCCGCATCAATGTCTTTAAGCGAAACGAATTTGTCGTCGCCTTCAGTGGAGTTGAAGAATTTCACTGTTATTGATGGCGATTCCTTGTCTTCAAAGTTGTAGATTAACTGCACCTTGTATCTTCCTGCTTCAAGCGGCGCGCTTAATTCTTTATCGTCGCTTCCCACGAAAACCCATTCGTTGAATTTCACGCCAATTTTGTCTTTTATTTTTTCCGTTTCGTATACTTCCTCAAAGTCAGACTTGAAGTCATTGCTGTATCCGTCCTTCATCAGCAAAGCGTTGAACTCCACGTCTTCGGTGTACTCGTCGAGTATGCCCTCTCTCTCCATCACGTATTTCTTTTCCGCCTCGCTTAAATCCGCCTTGTTTCTCACGCCGAGAGTGAAAGTGATTGAATTAAGCAAAGCCTGCATGAAGGAGACATTTACAGTTGCTGTTCCTATCTGGATTGTTCCATTCGGGTTTGTACAGCTTGCATCGGTTTTGTTTAATCCGCATTTTGCTTCTATTGCTTCTTCAAAGGTCTTGAATTCGTTGAAAGTCATGAAGCGTGTCAGTTTTCCATTTAATGTTACTTCGGCTTCTTGCCCGATCAATTTGTTAAGTATTGTCTTGTTTTCTGCACTGAATGAACTAACATCAATTTTTGCGACAAGGTTATCCGAGAACGCAGGGGATTCAGCCAATTTTTCAAGAATTGTTTTTGTCGAGCTAACAGTTGTCCTGTTGTTTGCAGGGTTCGCAAAGTCTGTTGTTATTTTGCTGCTTTCTGAATCAACAGCAGCCTTCAAATCCTTATACAATCCTTCCTTGTCCTTGTATTGCGCGAGCAGAGGTGCGTTTTCAAGCAATTCCTTTCCTTCCTCGTCCTTGAAGAAGACGTATTTGCCGCTTGGATCGCTTACTTCCACTTGGTCAAGCAAGTGCCTGAAAAGGTTCAATGAGTCTTTCACGCAAATTCCCTCGGATTCCTCTTTGCAGGTTTTAAGCGTTGTTGAATTAATTGTTGTCTTTAAAGCTGCAGCTTTGTCCAGCAGGCTTAACCCGAATTGCGCTGCGTCGCAGAAATATGCCTTGGCGTTTGGAGAGGCGTCTTTGCTCCATGAAGTTTGCGTGAGGTAAGCGTTGCACGTGCTTTTGTTCAGTGTAGAATCTTTGATGTCCCATTTGAATAACAGCTTGTCTAATCCGTATGCCTCGAATTGCGTGCTTGAGCCCTCGGTTGTTCCCGGAAGCCCTTCGCATTCTTTTCCTTCAATTGTTGTTCCGCACGGCGGGTTGTCGCATATCGGCGGAGTGGTTTCTCCCTGCACGCAAAGCCTTACAGGCAAAACTACTTTCGCTGTTTTGGCGCCCAAAACTCTTGTTACAACCGCTACGACCGGCTCTTTTTCTATGTTCACCGCGCTGCCTGTGTTTACGACCCTTATCTCTATGTCGTGGCCGTTGTTTGCTATCTTCAATGAAACTCCTTTGCCGCTGAATGCGGCCTCATCGTAAATCAATTTCGTTATTTTGTCCATGCTTCCGCAGCCACCGACTTCTTTTCCCGTAGCATCTCTTTTCGCGAAATTGAACAATCCGCCATCGTCTTTTGTGCTGTAAACGTAAACCCCTTTTTCAAATGCGCCAGCCGGAATGCAGCTTCCTTTTGCCCCGGCCCATGCTTTTTTCAAGTCAAGCAAATCCGTGCTTTTAATGCATGCCTTTGCGCTTGTAGTAGAGTCACCGTATGAAACAACCTGTTCTCCGTATGGAAGCGCTGCCCACATGTCCTCAACAGTCATGTTAAATGTGACCGGCACACTTGAGCCGTACTTTGTTAACGCATTAACCGTGAGATTTGCATTGCCTCTAACCGCATAATATCCCCTTGTAGTGAAATACCTTAACCCTCCAATCTGCTGGAAAAAGTTCTGCTCGTCTGTCGGGAAAGGAGGCGCTTGGTTCATGTAATAATCCGTGTTCTTAACTATGTCAAAGTCAAGCCTCTGAGTGACCTTTCCCGAGGGGTCAGTTGAATAACTTGCATTCCTGTAAGCCGCATTGCTTATCAGTTCCGTTGCACCCGCACCGAAAGGCTGCTGCAGTGGCTGTGCAGGATAAGCCGTTCCAAGTGCCTGGAATTGCAGTGTGTCATTGCTTTCAAGCAATCTCACGCCTGAATTAAAGCAGGTGTTTGTCACGGTCAGCTTAACTGGCTTTGAAAGATAGCTGTTGAATTGAAGCGTTGGATAAGGCGAAACGCTGATGCAGTCCCTGTAACCGTTAATCAATTCGTTTTGAACTATTGCGTTAAGAGTCGCGATTTCCTTGAATGCCTCACTGCTTCCCTTGACTCTCGCGGAAACCTTTAACGGATAGTTTCCGACAAAGTAAGCTGATTGGACATCCACTCTTGACTCGTCCAATGGCGCAATTGAAAGGCTTGACTGAGTTACAATCAGCGCGGGGTCAGGGGACAACTGCACTTCGACTTCGCTTGCGCAGTTGTTCCTTAAAGTGAAAAAGCTTGTTCCCTTTGAGCCGTAATTCCAAGAATTGTTGTAAGAGGAATTGTACTGGTCGCCTGCATAGTATGGCTGGTTGTAGTTGGTTGAAGGGTAATTGTAGGGGTAATAGCTTGAGCCGCTTAATGCACTGTAAGAAGTTGTGGGCTGTACTCCTGAATAAGTGTAATTGGATGGGTAAATGCCTGCTGCATAATTGTTTGCGTATCCTCCTGTCAGCCCTGCATTAATTGGCGCTGCTGCGGGCTGCACATAGCTTGGCGTGCCTGTTCCTGTCAAGGGGTTATAGCCGCTGGAATAATTGTTGTACTGCCCGTAGCCTGTGTTGAATGGGCTTGTCTCAATGATGAGCGGCTGGTCCTGGTTTACCTGCAGGCATTCAATCAGATTGTTCACGTTAACAGTTACATTTAATTTCTGTGAAAGCGTTTCATTGCCTTGCTCAGTTAAATTCACTGCGCTCAGCTCCAGGGCTATTTTTGCGGCGCCTCCCTGAATGTCATCCGGCAAAAATTCAAGTGTAACAGTGTTCTGTGCGTCAGAGGGAATGTTTTCCGCAATCAGCTGCGCTTTTGTTGTCAGGGAAACACTCCTGCTTGAATCTAAGTCAGAGCCTGCCTTGAAGCTTCCAAGCGTTGGCTGGTTTGACTGCACTATTTTCGCGCTCAAATTTTTCAGCGGGGTTTTGTTTCCGCCGACAGTGCACTGGTTGTTCAATGTCAGGGAAATTGTTTTTTTATCCCCGCCCGAGAATATTTCCCATTTGTCTGGGAAAAAATTGAAGCATGTTTCGTCATCAACCTCTCCGCCAAACCCAATCCTTACAGTCAATGGGATGGAGGCAACCCATGTTTTTTGCGCTGCATTGTTTGAAAGGAAAATGCTTATTGTTCCGTCAATTTTTTTGGGCTCCGTTAAGCTGAATGATTTTCCAGCCAATGAAATGCTTATCGTTGTGTTTGCATCGCTGTTCACGTCAAGTACAGTTCCAATAATGCTTTCATCAAATGAAATTGCCGCGTAATCCTCAAACCCGCTTGCCTTGATGTCGCTTATTTCGAACGGAATCTGCGTTGCATTTCTCATCAGGAAACCTGTTTGCTTTTCGGGCGCTGCGCCGACAATGAGCTGTTCGCTTAATGTGCTTGGAATAGTGGTCAAAATGTTTTCATTTACTGCAATTTCCTGCGCTATTGACGCATAACCATTTTTTTCAGCCTGTATTTTAATTGTAACTCCCGCGTTCGGAGAGGTAAGCGTGAATTGGAAAACGCCCTCTGAGTTTGTCTGGCCCGAGGCAATGGCATCATTGTCCTTCTTCACTGTAATTGATGCATTGCTTAATGCTGTTCCGTCTTCCGCTGAAGCCCTTACAAGCACTATGTTGTTAACGAATGGCACAATGACTTTGGGCAGCAAGTCCATGTTCATTTGCGCGGCAGCGCTTACATTGAAGACAATTTCCTTTGAGAATGCCTTTTCGTTGTCTGATACAAGTGAAAGCTCAAGTATTGCCGCGCCTTCCTTTTTCGCAGTGAATTCAACTATTCCCGCAATTATGTCGTTTTTCTTCACATCGCCAACCATAAGGCTTAACTCGGATGAATCCTCTGTGCCTTTTCTCAGCCCGCCTGAAACATCAGTCACCTGGTATTCGCCTAAAGTAATGCTTCCCGAATCGTTGGCCAGTTTTAATTCAGCCATTGGCATGACGCTTTCCCTCAGGCTAGTCAATGCAAACCTCAGCTTGTATTTCTGCGAGACCTTTGCAGGGTATTCGTCTATGACTGTTGTTTGGATGCCTTGCGCTACGTTTTCAATTGTTGTTGTCGCGCAGAATTCTTCGCTGCATAAATTGCTCGGCCCGATTGTGAAAGGCTGGTTTTTTGCCTGCGCGTAAAGCGCCTGCTTTTCCCCTGTTGATTCAGCGCTTCCAAGCGAGGTGTCCTGCGGGAACCTCACATAGCTTCCAGTCTTCCCCCAGCCCCTGAACCATAAGTCTACCTTTGAACCCATTGGCGCTGTCTCTTTCACCTGTATTTCCGCAACGGCCTCAATCACTCCCTCGGAAACATTCTGCATCACAAGGTTAACCCATTTCGCGTTCCCTGTTGTCAAATGCTGCGCGTCAGTGGCGTAACCTGTTGGAGGGTTATAGGTTGTTCCCTTCACTATCGCGCCTGTTGCGGCAATCGCATCCGCAATGAACAATGAGTCCTTTTCAATTGAAGTGCTTTGATCTGCGCCTGTCCTAATGTGTATTCCCGCTTCATTGAATGCCGCTCCTTTTGGGACAAGCAGTTTAAACTGCACAATGTATTTTTGCCCTGGGTTAAGCGCAAGGTCTGTAGGAGAGATTCCGCCGCTTTGAACTGTTTCCCCGGTTGAAAGCAGTATGGCTTCAAGCTTTACCTCAAATGAGGAAATGTCCCTTAACAGCATTACGCTTATTTTCTGCGTTGTGTCCTTCGGCGCAATTGTCGGAACAGTTGTGTAAGGCATCAGGCCCTGTGCGCTAACGCGGAAGAAAACCGCTTTGTCTGCCCTTATTTTGACTTTTTTCACTCCATCGGAAGCAGTTGTTCCCTCTGCTTCAATTGCCCCGCTAGAGTAAAGGTTCACTGCCTTTATGTTTGCCCCGGCAATCGGCTGGTTTTTTTCATCCAAAACATTGAGCTCTATTTCACCCTCGCCTATTGCAAGCCTTATCGGCGGAAGCTCGTTAACGCTTCTCTCCTGAACCGTGAAGGAAGTCGATGACTGTTCACCGAAGCCTGGCTTGAATGCATAAACAAAATACTGGCCTGTATCAACCCTTGAAAAGGTCGCCTTGCCGTTCGCCCCTGTAAGAAGCTCTTCGCCCACCTGCACTCCTTCCGGCAATTGCTTCAGCTGCAGCCTTACATCCTCAACCGGCCTTCCCTTTTCGTCAAGCACTGTTGCGATTACAGCCCTGCTGTTTTCCGCTGTTGCCTGCGTCAAAAGAATTTGCTGGTAATCGCTTGAAGGCCTGAATTTTTTCACATCGGATTCGGATGGGTAAAGCAAATAATTTGCATGGTCAACCCTAACATCATATTCAACATTTTCGCTGACCTTGAATTCTGCTTTTCCGTCAGCGTCAGTCTGCTTCGGCGTAAGCGAGGTGTTTCCCTTGCTCACGGTAATTGTTGCATTCTGCACTGGCTGCTGTGTTGCAGCGTCTTTCACCAAAAGCCTAATCGAGCCCGCGGTTTTTTTCGTGAGCTTAATTGAAAAAGAAATGCTGTCCCCTGCCTTGGCAATTTCCTTCACCATTCCCTCGACTGAGGAATCGTATTCAGCGTATTCGCCGCTCGGGTCCGAGGACGTGACATAATATTTTCCAGCAGGCACGTCAGTGAATGAAGTGCTTCCCGCGCTCAAAGTTGTTTTCGTTGCAATTGACACTCCGCTTGAACTGTCCTTTAATGAAGCGCTTATTCCTACAAGCGGTGCGCCGTCAGCATTTGTCATCACAACAAGCGCTGTTCCCTTTGCAGTGCCCTGCCCGGAGAGCCTTATTTCAAAAACTGGTGCGCTTGTTTCTGAAACGCTGAACGAGTCATCCGCTGTGCTGTAGCCGTCGCTTGGCTTGACGTAAAGCAATCCGCAGTCGCTTGGCACATCATTCAATTGGATTAAACCCGAGCTTGACTTCAAAGACCTTGTGTAAGAGGAATTAGAGCTGCATGAAAAATTAACTGTTATGTCATCATCAATCAACTGCGTTGTTCCAGCCTTCATGAGCTGCACGGTTTTTTTCAATGAAAGGGTTTCTTTTTCAAGCGTCAAGGTTATTTTGCCAGTGCTTTCATTCAAAGTCAAAGGCTTTGTGTCTTCCAGGTAATCTGTTTTTTTTGCCGTGATTGAAAGCTCTTTTCCCATTGGAACGCTGAAAACCGCTTTTCCCTCTGCATCGGTTGTTTTCGGGTCCAATGCAGCGGCGCCTTCCGGCTTTATTGTAACAGTTGCGCCTTGCAAGGCTCCATCAGAGTCAATTACGCTGACTGTCAGCGAGCCGTTCAATGGAACAATGTTGAAAACAAATATTGTGAGATAAGCAAGTGCGGCAATTACAAGCAGAGCGAGGATAATGAACAATGGGAATGCGGGAACCCCTGCTTTTTCAAGCGGGTCAACTATTTTGTAAACGGGAATTCCTTTCGCGTCAAGCGCGTCAAGGAAACCGTAAAACTTTTCCTCCAGGGAAGAATAAATTCCGCTTTGCCCGTTTGCCATCAAACCACTTGCTCACTTAATAATCCAAGCGGATTAATTAATATTAACCTTTCTTTTGCCTGGACTGCCCTAATTATTATTAATTTCTTATATATTAACGTTTGCCCGTCTTTTTTCAGGCATTCAGTTAAGGCTTTGCCTGAACCTCACGCCGTACATCTGGCCATCGGTTTTGTCTATCACCATGTAATTCGGGTTCTCTTCAACGAAAACCGCGTAAGCTTCAAAGCTCGAGAGCTCCACACAGTACAGGTGTTTTCCGCCTTCATCTTTTTCAGGCTTGTCAATCAGAACATTGATTTTTTTCAGCACATGCCCTGTAAAATCTTCGGCAATGTGGAAATCAGAGCCAGAGTCAAGCGCGCCAATTGCCTGCGCTAACTCGTCGCCCCTTTCCTCTATTAGCGCTGCAGCGCTCGCCTTAAGCGTGTTGCCCATTTCATTTGCCTTGCCCGAGTTTTCGTTGCAGTTGCTTCCCGAAGGGTCCAATTGCTTTTCAATTTCGTTCAGCTCTTGCTTGAATGGCCCGCTGTAAAGCCCCTTAATTCCTCCTGCTTCCACGGCCATCTGCCTTCCGCCTGCAAGCGCCTTGAATACGCGCAATGGCACGAACATTTGGAAATTCTCGCGGGGAAGCACTGCCTCCCTTAAGGCCCTCATTGTTGTGGGCTTGCTTACCTGTATCTGCGGGAAAACCTCGAACTTCTCGTCAGTAAGGTATTTGAGGTTAAGGTTCACGTAAAAGGTTCCCTGGCAGTTCCGGAATTCCCCGCTGTCGCATTGAATGACCTTGAAAAAGTCCCCGGCATCAGTGCTTGCTATTGTTGCATCGGTAAGTGATTCCTGCAGTGCAAGGCTGCTGTTTTTCTGCTGCGGCGCAGTCAGCAAGTCCACGCGGTATCCCCTGACATCAGGCGCGGTTGAAAGAATGCTTTGCAAATGAATCGCGGTCCTTTGCGCGAACTTTATGTTCTCGCTTCCACTTCCCCCAAAATTGCTTGAAGCAAAGTCATCCACTATGCCGTTCCAGGACATGTTGCCCGGGTCCAAGAGATATGAGTTGTCCGGCACATCATCCTTTGGCTCCTTGTCATCCGTGAGCCATTCCTCTATCGAGTAACGCATTCCAAAATTGAAAAGGTGCAGCGCATCAGCCCTCGCAAGGTCTGCTATTGCCTGCATTTCCTGCTGCTCGGACACATCCGCAAGTATGTCAACAGTGTTTCCCTCTGATGCAACCATTGCCTGCACAAGTATTGCGGCCAAAACAATCAGCACGAATGAGACAAGCGCAGTGAAAAGCGTGAAACCCTTGCGGTTCATTTTCAGCACGCTAAATTAAAGGGAAAGGAAATTAATATAGTTAACGCAGTCTGCCTAATCTTTGATTTCGTACAATTCCTTTATTTTTTGCGTATAAGTTCATGCGCCTCACTCCACCCTCTCTTCACCGCGTGTTCGTGGGCGTACCGCATCCAAATCATTTTGTCTTCCTCTAATTCTCTTGCTTTTCTTTTAACAATCCGGCTAGCCATCCAAATTCACCTACATTCAGCTTGCTTCAGCGCCTTTCACTTTAAACGAATCCCATTTATTGTAAGTGCTTACCATCGCGTCGTAGTCAGCGTTGTTCAGCTTGTTCGGCGCCTTGCCGTATCCCTGTAATGCGCATTTCACCTGCGCATCGCCCTGCTGTGAAGAGCACGCATTCCATGCATTTCCCAAAGCCTCTGCAGCGCACTCAATGTTTTGCTCTGCTTCGGCTCTTTCAGCATTGCCGACATCGCAGCCCATAAGATAATTTGTTCCGGGCTTCATTCCAGTTGCATTGATTGCGGTTGTCACCAATAATGCCTCCGGAACATTGTGCCTTTTCTGCGCTGACGCAAAGTATTTGCCGAAGTACTTGTAGTATGCAATTGCATATTGCTCTTCGCTTTTCTCAAGCAAATCCGCGTCAGGCATAAGCGTGAACAAATAACCTTCAATTGTCTGCTCGAGTGCAGCTCCAGAGCACTCCTCTATCCTTTCCGCATCCGAGGGAATCGTGTCTAAGTTTGAAACCTTTTCCATTGTGTAAGTTTTCATTCCGAATTCGTCTTTCTTCAATTCAATACTGTAAGTGTTGTGCTTTAACAGCTCCATGTCAGTAACAGACTTATAACAGTCCTCGTCAACCCTGTCGTCCTTGTCGTTTGTTATGCCGTCGCATATTTCCTCATCAACCAAACCGTCTCCGTCGTCATCGGATAGATCGCCTGCCATTGATTCAAGCTGTTTCTGCAGCTCTTCAGGCGGGGCAATCCATTTTTCTATTCCATACTTGACAAGCCCTGCCAAGGCATCCCCTGCCAAATTAGCTATTGCGCCCTTGAAAAGGCCTTTCCCCATTTCTGTCCAGAAACTTAGCTTGAATGGAGTCCTGAGCACTGACTTCAAGTTGGTCCACTTGAGCATATATTTGCCTTCCCTAAGTATCTGTTCATTTGCTTCTGCCCCTGCCTTTGCGAAGAATTTTTCTGAAACCGCTGATTTCAGGCTTTTACCCAAATCATCTGCAAGCGCTATTGAACTATCATCTATTACCCCTTTAGCAAGGCTTTCGGTAACGCTTTGTGGGACCTTTATCGTTATATCTATCTCTTTTGCAGCTGATCCTCCAGAAATCTTGGCAATCCTATCCAATGCGTCATTAAATGCTTTCAATTCAGCAGGGTCTGTTGGCATTTTGTTTATGTTGAACCTTGCAGGGATTTGGCCCTGCAGCTGCTGCGGCACTTTTAGTTCTAATTCTACGTTGGCTCGACTCTTAAGTCTTTTCTCTAAGAATTCAAATACTTTATCTTTAATTTTTGTTTTATCAACTTCAGGGGTTTTAAGCTTAATCTTTTCTGCTATCTCATTTGCAATTGAGTCTGATTTTGTTTTTGCAAAATTTTCAAGAATCTTTTCGGTTTCTTTTGCTGAAAGAGGTGTCTGTCGTATCCTCATATCCTGGAACGTTAAATCCTGTGAAACTGCTTTTGAAAGTTCTTCTGAATTGATTGTTTCCTTTATTGTTGCGGTCCTTAACTTCTTTAGCGTATCCTTGCCGTCGGTGGTCAGGTTTTGCGAGTTTAGAAGCAGCCCTGCGAGCTTTTCATCAGTTCCGACTTCACTTAACGCGGAATTAACTAGGTCTTGTGTCAGCACGTCGCTGATTTTTTTGCCTGAGCCAAAGCTTGGCCTGAGCTTATCAACTATTTTTTTCTCCAGCGCGTTCTGAAATGTGTTTCTTAGGTCCGGGGCAATATATTTTGGCGTGTATAGGCTTGCAGTCCAGCCTTGAATATTCTGGCTCATAACCTGATCGGCAATGTTGTGCGCGACCTGTTCCGCTGCCGAGCGCGCTGTAAGCTCGCCGACAACTCCTGCACTTTCCTGTATTCCGTGCTTTAACGCGTAGGTGCTAACGCCTGCAATCTCCCCCTCTATAAGGTCATTGAATGTGCGATTGTCTTTCTTTATTCCCAGCACAGAGCCAATAGCACCTGCAGTAGATTTTATAGTATCCCATAACCCGCCAAGCGTGCTTTTAACCCAGTCCTGCATTTTCTTTCCACCCTCAGTTAAGCCCATATATGCCCATGCCGCGGGCAGGCCGCAGTTAAGCGCTGCATCAACAAATCCGCCCACGCCGCCTTTCCATATCCCGAGCATTATTGATGTTGCGCCGCATCCAACTGCATAAGCAGTAATGCTTACTAATTCTTCATTGCTGCTAATCCAGTCCTTGAACCCTTTGGCACTCGGGCTTCCGCTTCCCGAAACAATCTGCTCCGCTTTCGCGAGGTTTTCCTTCCATGCGTTTAATTTCACTAGGTCGCTTAGCTTGATTGTGTCGGGATCGCCTTTCCATACAAGCGTTGCATAGTAATCCTTTGGCTTTGCCGAATCAAATGCCTTTGCTTTTTCATTCAATTGCTCCAGCAGGCTGTAGGGGTGTATGCCGCATACCTGCATTTCCACTTCTTTTTCTTCCGCTTTCCTTCCCCCGTCGGCAGCTGATTTGGCTTTCAGCTGGACTTTTTTGCCCTGCGCTAACTGCAAGTCCTGTTCGCCTTCAATGCATAACTTTAATTCAGCGTTAAAGCTTTTTTCATCCTCTGCGAGAGTTAATTCCACTTCATCGGTTTTCTCCCCTGCCTTTGTCTGAATCCACGGCTCTCCGGTGCCTTGCCTTGTGTCCTTTAACAGTGCTTCAACCGACACCCTTTCCTTTAATTCGCTTGAAACATTGAAGTCACAGCAGCTTGGCTCGCCGAAAACAACCGGCAAATGGCCTTGCGCGCAGCCAGTGAGCGCAATTTTTGCAACCTTTGAAGTGGACTTTATCAGCAAATAATCGTCGTCAGCTGAAATGCAGCCGTCAATCTGCCCTGACTTTATCTGCGCGATTGCTGTTGCAGCCTCTTTCGCAATCGCATCCTGAATCTTCGCAGTCCCATCCGCGGTTTCAGTTCCAACCGATTCCTTTATGTAGGCGTTGATTGTTTTCGGCTCTGCTCCGCCTTCCCTTTCCATTTCCAATTTGACCAGATAATTTTCCTCGCTGCCTAAAATGAGGTTAAGTGTGTTAGTGCGCTGTGAAGCCATTGAAGAAAACCTGTCGTCTTTTCCGAAAAGGCTTTTCGCAACAGTTTGGCCCAATGGCTGCAGTGACTCCTCGTCCGCTGAAACCATTGCAAGCCACGAATCATTTGAATTCGCGGAGGAATAGCTTTTGTCTATTGGCAAAAAATTGTTCACGTTCTGGATTTTGTTTTCGCATTGCTCCGTGATTTCCCTTGCCCCTGTTTCATCGCCAGTGACTTCAACAAGCACGTTCATTATGTCCGGAATTAACGCGTTTCCCTGCACTTTTACCGCGCCGTTTATTTTCACAGTGTATCTTCCGCAGCCCTGGAATGGCGCTGTGAAAAGAATCTGGCCGCCGTATCCCCCTAAAAGGCTTCCCGCGTTTGCAATGTTTGAGCCGCTTCCAATGAAGTCAACGCGGTAGCTTCCAAGCGAGCTTTTCTTGTCAAGCACGCTTTCCATCATATCCGCGCTCAAATTGTCGTTCATGAAGTAAACGAAAAACGTCTCGGTTTTGACGCCAAGCTGGTCAAATGAGCAGAAACCGCCGTAAATTGATTCCTTGTCACAGGGCGTGTTAAGTATTTCCCCGTTATACCTTCCCACCGTGTTTTTCGCGTCCTTTACCTTTGCGTCTATTTTATCCGAAAGGAATTCAGCCAATTGCTCCGCGTCACAGTAAGCGTCACTGCAGCCCGCTCCAGTGGCAATGCGCGGAAAGCTTACAAGTTTTTTCTCCTTGCTTCCATTATCGGAGCAAACAGGCAGTTCCTCCTGGTAGGATGCCTTTTTGTCGCCAATGCCTTTTTCCCCAAGCTGCAGATTCATCTGGATTGGCTGTGACACAAGCCACTGGTTGCTTCTCACAAGGAAAAGATTCAGGTAAAGGGGTTGCTGTGCCTGCCAGTCCTCTCTTTTCGTTAGCACTAACTGCAATGGCAATTCCCTTCCAGGGGAAACTGTTGCACCGAAAGGCAAAAGCATCAAAACATTTGAGCCGAAAACCTTTGGGTTAATGTCAGCAACCCTGACTTCTTCCGTGCAATTGTTTTTCACGCGGATGCCTTGGCTTAACTGGCCGAAAGAGGTTTTCGCGCTTATGAATTCAATGTTCGTTGGCGTGACCAAAACACATTTCGGGCTGCTTATGTGCGTTGTAACAGTTATCGGCCCGAAATCATATTGCTTTCCATTGATTGTTCCCCTGACCTCAATCTGCGAAACATCAGCAATCGTGCTTTTCTCTGTCTGCAGTGCCTTTGCAAAGACAAACCTTGGCGGAACAACTGTTTCCCCTTTCTTCAGCAAGGGAATGTCGGTTGTCGTGCTGTTCGGCGAAACCACTGTGACCTGCGTTGTTCCAGCGGAGTAAGCCGCGGAAACTGAAAAGGAAATGTTCTCCACGTCAGCCTCGCCTGAATTCCTGATGAATAACGGCAACTGGGCTGCAGCCGCCTGCCCTGTTCCTGTGTCAGCAATCCAAAGCTCTATGTTGCGCGTCATTTCCAATGCAAACAGCCTGTTCCAGACCATGACTTCCAGTGGAACTGATTTTGTAAGCGAATCGGATTTGAAGAACAAATCGTACTTAACGGTTTTTTTCTGCGGCATATTCCTGTTAATCAGGTTGACAACGCTTACAATGACTTCCTGCGTGCTTCCCTCACTGCCCGCAGCGCCAAGCCTTATTTCCCCGACATCCACTTTTATGTTGTCGTCTTTTGTTCCTGATGCAACAACCTCTGGCTTTAACACCAAATCCAGTTCGCAGTTGTTTTTTGCCGTGAAAGAAATTTCCTGGCTTGAGCTCTGCTCATCCAAAATAAGCGCGCTTAACGCCCCTTTGCTGAATTCAAGGCAGCCTGAGTCAAGCGCGGGATTATAGTCCAGAATTAATTTTGTTTCAGCGCTCACCGAGTATTTTCCCAAAACCCTTCCCCTTACAATCATTGTGGCTTCCGCGTGTGCGCTTTCCTTTTTTCCCGTGTACTCCGCGTCAATCTCCATGTCAAGCGTTGAATTCCTTTCAATCATTGCGGGAGGCAAGGGGTTTACAAGCATTTCCTGCGGAAAGTTTGCCTTTTTCTGCAGTTCAACTGTTACATCCTGAATCAATTCATCCGAGGTGTTGACAAGCTCAATGCTTTTCAGCGCGCTCTTGTCTGCCTTTGGAATTAGAATCCTTATTTCCTGCGGCAATTGCAGGACGCCTCCTTTAGTTACCGATATTTCCCTTGAAAGCGGCTTGAATCCCTCTGCCTTCAATTCAAGTTTTACTGTGCCCGGGTCAAAAGAGTTAGTGATGTCGTAAACCCCTGATTCACCGCTTCCCTTCCTTCCGTCGCCGATGATTGTCTGGCTTAATTCCCCTGACGGCGCGTAAAGCTTTAGCTGCGCGTTGTTCACTCCATTTCCCTGCTCATCTGCAACAGTGATTGAAAAGTCTTTTCCAAGCTCAACTGTTTCAGGCCTTATTTTCACTTCAAGGTTTTTTTCCAGGTAAATGTTGAAGTAAAGGTTCTGCGTTATCGCGTCTTCCGCGGTAACAATCTGCGCGGTGATGAACGTGTTCTCCAATGCAAGAGCCTTAAAGTAAATTCTAGCCTTAAGTGATTCGCTTTCCTCTACTGCAAGGCTTGTGATTTCAATTGAAGTGTCTGTTTTGTTGTTGTCCGGGAATTCCGCAAAGCTTTCCACTCCATATCCCTGGAAAGCTATTTTCGGGTTTGTCTTGGAAGTTGAAGCCTTAACAGTTGCCTCAACTGACTTCAATGGATTCAATTCTATTTCCAAGGCGTAAAGCTCTCCCTGAACCGCCTTGAATTCCTCTGGCAAAAACTCCGAGCCATCCGCTTTAATGAACTTGAATGAAGTGCACAAATCGTTTTTGCATTTTGCCTCTGATGCGAATATTTTCAGCCTTGCAATTGTTGTCTCGGCGTAAAGCCCGCTTTTTTCCGCGGAGTAAGCCGACAGCAGGATTGTCTGGTCTTCTGGGGAGCGGTAATAGCTGCCTCCAATCTGCGCCCAAGCGCGGTAATGCAATTCAACGTCACTTGCCTCTGCTGTTTCCTTTGCCTTAACCTTAACCTTCACTATCCTTGTCTCCGCGCTCTGGCCAAAATAAAGCTCAAGCCACTTGTTGTACTCCCCTGCCTCGCCTGAATTGGAGTAGTCAACGGATTCATAGCCTGGCTCGGGGAAAGGGGAATAGGTCCTTCCATAAAAAAATCCCGAAACCCCTGTCGCGCTGAAGCCAGTGATGCCAGCGTCCTCTGAGTCAGCGTATTTGACGGAATCCTTTCCAATGCGCACGTGCAGGCCGCGCATGAAGTCTCCTTTCGGCCAGACAGTTTCAAACTTCAGGTAATAATCGTTTCCTTTGGTCAAACCTTGCACCTGTTCGCCCTGAATATTGAACACGCCGATGAATGAAACTTTCGGGGAAAGCCCAGGCACTTCACCTTCCTGTATTGTCACAGTGATTTCACCTTCGCCTTCAAGGTTAATCTCTTCCGTGAAAACCTTTCCATCAGGGGAAGTGTAAGTCAGCTTTGCGAACTTGTTTCCCTGCGCATCAAAAAAGATGCCGTCAGCGGAAGCGTTGCCGTCAAACAATTCCGCGCCCGAGCCGCTTTCAATCAGCACCCTGCCATCGGTTACCGGGTTGCCGAGCGCATCAACAAGCGTCAGCCAAACTATTCCCTCAGGCCTCTGCAATTGTATAAGCAAATCATTCAATTCATCGCCAATCATTTTGTTGTCGTCGCCTGTTGCAGGCCCCTTTGACGCTTCAACAAGGAGGTTTATTCCTTTTTTTGCAACCCCCAAATACCTTCCGCTTAAATCCGTTTTCTGTGAGGGCAAGCCCAAGGGAAGCTTTCTTCCGCCAAGCAGTTCAAAAAAGTTCAGCGTTGCGTCATTGACTGCAAAGCTGCTGAAGTCAACCACTGTCGCGCTGAAGGAAGCAGAGTTCTGCGCTGTCAAAGCCTCTAACACAAGCTGTATTTCTGTTGTTGCAGCGGTCGTGAATTCCTGGCGCGCAGGCAAATACCTGTCAGCGTAAGCCGTTACCGCGTAAGTTTCATTCGGGTCAAGGCCCGCAAATTCAACGGTTCCGGAAAAACCGGTTACATTCGAGTCAATCAGTTCCGCGTTGGAGTTGAACAGCATCACTTTTGCATTCTGTTTCGGGAAAGTGGAATCCTTGTCCACAACGCTTACAAGAACGGCTTTTCCGCCCCTGATGAGCTGCACATCCCATATTTCTTCCTCTCCCCTAATCGTCCTGCTTGTTCCCTTTGCACCTGAATCATATTTAACGTAACCGTCCTTTGACACAACAAGCCTCAGCGTTGTTCCCGTGGAAATTTCCTGCTCGATGTATTCTCCGTCATCGTCTGTAACCGAGCTTATGACTGTGTTGTCCTGCGCGTCAAACAACTCTATTTTCGCGCCAGGCACCAACTCATTTGTCTCCGCATCCCTTATCCTCACGATAAGGTTTGCCGCGCTGAACTGACCCGGGGATTTTGGCACCATTGTTATTTCCGCAACAGAGCCATTCACAAAACTGTGCGCGATTGTCTTGTCCTCATAGTTTGAAGATGAAACCTTGACTTGATAGGTTTCGCCGTCATTCACTCCCGCGCACGCATAAAACTTGTTTTCATCGCGGAAAGGGCAGTTGACTTCCTGGCCGCCTTCAAACAAAACCGACACCCTTGCATCATCAACCGAGGCCCTTGAATCAGAGTCAACGAGCTTCAGTGTTCCAATGATTGCGTTCACGTGCTTTTTCAGGGAAATGCTTGCTGTTGCAGTCTTGCCTCCCTTGAATTGCACGGTGCCTGTGCCGCTTTCATAGCCTTCCTTTTCGCCGGTAAGCGTGATTTCCGCGCCAATGGGAATTCCAGCCAGGGAAATAGTTGCGCCGTCAGAGTACAATGGCTTTGGAAGCGCGAAAGCCTTTCCATCAGGCCCTACAGCGGAAACGCTCACGCCGCTTAACCCTTTTCCCGCGTCATCAACAAGCCTAAGGCTCAGGCTCACGTCAGTTGTTGTTCCAATTACAAACAATCCGAAAATCAGCGCGATTATGAGGACAAGCGCTGCGATAAAAACAGGGAAAGCCGGAATCCCCCTTTTCTCCAATGGCTCTATTACATTGTATACGGGAATTCCCTTCAATTCAAGGGAATCCATTACAGCGTAAAACGTGCCCTCTATTTTCGCGTAAACCCCGCCGACAATTTCACTCAAGCCCATTCGAATGCCTTCACTTCACTAAATAAAGTTAAACCAGTTTTAAATATATTAAATGCTTACTACTAATTAAAAATCAAACTAATATATAAATTTGCCACAGGCGCGAATCAGGGAAAAAACAGGAAAAACCCGTTTTTTGTGCCACATCTTAATATATAGCCTGACGCACCATATATTGCCGGGCAGTGGAAAAAATAAAGGGTGCTGAAAATGAAGGTTAGGGAAATAACGATAATGGTTGATAGCCTGGAGGAAAGCGGGAAAAGGTTTGTTGAGGCATACGAAAAAATTAAGCGCGGCGAAAAAATTGAAAAGCAGGAAATACTTTCCTTTGAGAACATTGAAACGCTGAGAAAAATAATAACCAATGAAAGGCTTAGGCTTCTCAGGCTCATCAGAACTGAGAAGCCCAAAACAATTTATGCGCTTGCAAAAATCGCGAAAAGGCCTTATTCAAATGTCTTCAATGACGTGAAAAAACTTGAAGAGCTCGGCCTGATTGAACTGGAAGCATCTGACCGCAACCTTGCGCCGAAAGCAAAATACAGCAGGCTGAAAATCGCGATACCTGTTTGAAATTCCTATTTTTCGCTTTTTTTAATCCAAACCCAGTAATAGCCCGCAATTACAATGAACAGCGTGAAGCGGAAAAGAATGTTGTGCGCCAAATCCCCTGCCTCCAATCCAAGGAAAGCGATTGCAAGAATGCTCGCGACTATGCGGAGAAAATTGAATGCAATTGAAACAGCAACCGCGCCCGCAATTCCCTTCAATCTTTTCCTTGTTTCAATTCCGAATGAAGCCGCAATCGCTGAAACCAAAACAGTTGCTTCAAGCAGGCCGGTGCAGAGGTAGGAGATTGCAATGGGCAAGGGAATGCCCTGCACCATCATCAGCACCGGCTCGCGCGCCGCGTTAACCGCTGTCGGGATTCCAAAAAAGCCTAAAGCCCAAGCGCTTGCCTGCGCGAAAAAAAACTCAAACCATTCAATGGGAAAAAGCGAGAGAAAAAAAGTTATTGCTGCAAAGAAAACCGCTATGCCGAGAATGAATTTTCCTGCCTGCAAGGCTTCTTTCCGTGAAAAGCCCCCTGTGCTTTTTCTTTCTTTTTTTTCCTGCCCGCTCATTTTCCCATCGTCTTTGAGTTCAGCAGATAAATTTTTGTTGCAGCGGAAAAGCTTACTATTTCCGTGATGAATGAAAAAACCATTGATGCAATGAACCCTATCCCGGAAAAAAAGCTGACAAGGAATGAAATTGCGCCGATTGCAAGAGAAAAAATTGCAACGGGCAAAAGAATCAGCAGGTTAGGCAAATAGTTTTTTGCCCCTAGGTCAAATGCCCTCTGGATTGACGCGATTACTCCGTTATTTTCAAGCATAACAAGCGGGAGGAATAGAACGAGGAAAGGCGAAATCAGGAAATTCACCAAAGACATTAACGCGATTCCAATGAAAAGCAATGAGAGGGATTCCCCGAAAAATGCCATAAAAAACGAGATGGATGCCGAGGGGTCGGTTTCGCCGCTCATTGCAGTTAACTGCAACAATGCGCCTGGGTCATTGATTAGTGCGCCGAACGCACTTGCAAAGCTTATTATTGCGGGTGCAAGCGTGATAAGCGCAATAAGCCCGACAATTATTCCTTCAACCAGAATGATAAGTGCGAGCCTTTTCCACTTGGCTTTCGCGGCGTTGAACATTTCCTCCAGCTTGTAATCTTTTTTGTTGAAAAGCCCTTCAGCCGCCTTGACATACATTCCGTTTATTATTCCCGCAACAATGAGAACGGCCGCGAGCCCTATGATTCCTAGTGCAAAGAGCATCAAAAGCAGCAGTACAATTCCACTTGCGCCCATTGAAGCGAATAAAACGGCAAAAATCGCGGCTAGAATAGCAACCACTACTGCAACTATAATCATGCCAATGGATACTGCAAAAGAGGCAATTGCCACAAGCCACATTTTTGCCTTTAACAGGTTTCCAAAAATCTCCCCCAATGCTTCAAGCGTTCCAGCCATATTTCTTCACTTGTTCACAATCGGCTTCACTATCTGCTGTGAGCGCGAAAACATGGGCTTCACCAATGCAATCAATAAAAGCGCGGCAATCATGAAGACAATCAATAAATAAATTGAGCTCCATTCGCCCTGTGCTTTCTGCTCTGACAAAAGCCTGTGCATAATTAATAAAATAAGGAAAGAAGTATTTAAAGCTTGTTGAATGGCTTTGTTCGCGTTCAAATGCTGCTGCAGCCCAAGAAGAATCTGCATTTTCCGCGGGATTATTCTGGCACTATTGCAACAACGCATATTCTCTGGGTTTCATCGCCCGGGCTTGTGAATAGGTCCCCTTCGCATGCATCAAGGTATGCTTTGCCCGTTACCCCTGTGATGTCAGCGTCATCATTAAATTCCCTTGCAGTGTCACAGAAAACAAGCAGGCCTGTTGTCTGCGCTGCAGATGAAACGTATTTAACTATTACACCCTCAGGGTCGTTCACAAAACGTGAATCATCTGAAACGCTTCCGCCCGTGGTAACGCAAACCTGGTTGCTGCTTATCTCGCCTGTGCCCCTTGCAATGGTAACGCTGCTTAACACAACGCCGTCACCGAAGTTAACCTTTGGAACCTTTTTCGGGGTTCCGAGCTGCGTTAACTGGCTTCTTACAGCTTCAACCGATGCCTTTGTGGGGTCAGTGTTGCCTATGCCTGGAATCGAGCCAATGATTGCCAGAACTATTGCAAGAATCGTGACTGCAACAATCGCTGAAATCAGCAACTTGAAAACCGAGAATTCCTGGCCTTTTTGATTTAATGAGAATTTCATTTAAACATCACTTAAGATAAGACTGCTTTCTACTATTTAAACATTTTCTTTTAAGTAAGTGCTAACCGCTTATGGCTTTTTTGAGGGTTGGGTAGAGGGGTTTGCCTTGTTGTTTCCATGTGGCGAACATGGAAGTGATTGTTTCCATTGTTCGTGCGCCGGTTTCGCGGCGTAGTCCGCCAATGATTTTTCT
>JAZDDZ010000002.1:0-5733 GCA_043809245.1 Candidatus Iainarchaeum sp. | reverse complement strand
GTTGCCGTTCTTTCTCTGCCGAAGCCATTTGTTTCAACTCGGCAAGAGAATAATCCGGCAGAAACTCTTCCCCGCGAGCTAAGTCATAACGCATGATACTATATAGGAATGTTCAAATATATAAATCATTCGCTATAGGCTGTTGCTTTTGCTTGGTCTGCGCCGAATCCTTGGTGGTGCTCGTATCCAGACCAGAACGAGCCGCGTGGATAGAGTTTTCTGAAATTCGGCTTGTCACGTAACACTCGTTTTGCTGACCACGTTTTCAACATTGTTTTCGCTGTCATGACCGAATATTTTTCCGGAACATTCGCAGCCAAGTGCACGTGCGTTCCAGCAAAACCAAATTTGCCGAACTCAAAACCGAACTCCTCCAACTCCCGAAAACCAGCTTCACATGCATTAATTGTGCTGCGCTTTCTGAACACATTCTTCCTGCACTTTGACGCGAACATGAATATCAACCAGTTACTACGCGTGTCACCCAATGGTTTTTTAGAGCTCCCGCTACTCAAAACAGTCTGCATAAAGATATTCTCCTATCGCGCCGTTACAGGGCGGGCGAAGCCCGCCGCGCGCGATATGGAAAAAAGAAAAAGATTGTATTTAAGGCCATTCATCTGTGGGCTCTACGCTTTGGCTCCGAGCCCCCAGTATTCTGGCCCACGGGAGCATAGAGTTCGATAAATTCAGCACAAGAATTAACAATTTCTTCAGGAATCTTTACAGAATATGTTTTTACCCCTGCCGGAAAACCGAACCGTTTTGTAAGAAGCAAAAAAATTTGCTTGGAGTAAATGTTAAGAACAATGGTTTTTGAATCATTCCGAAAATATGCCTTTGGATTAACCTCAAAAAGCGCATTAACTATTGAGGAAATATTGCTTGTAAGATAAGCCCTATCAAGTTCGCTGTGCCCAGTAATATTTATGTGATATTTTGAGGTTCCGTTTTTGCCAACATAACCATCAATGCAGCCATCTCCAATTATTGCGCCAATTAATTCACAAAGTTCTGCAGAAAGCGGCAAACTCAAATCCACGGGCGTGCTTTCCCGCTTTGCCCTGGCTGTTTGTCTGACTTTATCCAACCGTAATAATATTTGAGTTCTATTCCTTTTGAGGTTATTTACACCGCCTTTAACTGCTCCCCAGTTATCTGGCCTGGCAGATATTTTGCCAATAAAAAAGGCTTGCTTTTCTTTTGGAAGCGATGCTAAAAATAGATTAAAGCGTTCCAAAGGCATTGTAGCCTGCCCGTATTGATATCGCTGAAAATGCCCTCTGCCAAGCCCAAATTTTTCAGCCAAGCCCCTCCAACTACATGCGCCGCTGGCTTTCCTTAGGGAATCAAAAAACTCAGATCTATCCTTTGGGTTATCAAAATAGATTCTATTTCGGCCCATAATAAAATGTATAATCCAGAACTTATAAACGCTTTGAGACAGAGCGCACTTCCGCTGCGGAAAAAGGCAAACAAATTATTTAAATATTCGAAAGCCCTAATTTATTCGGTTGTTTGGAATGGCTTTGCAGGAAAAGCACATTGAGGATTTTGTCGCGAAATTCGTTAAAGACGGGGATGTTGTAAGCATCGGCACAAGCAATGCCGGGGAGGCTTTTCTGAAAAAACTGGCGCTTGCATTAGAGGATGAAAAAGTGCCGATAAACCACATAAAGTTTGTGCCGACTTCACTGAAAATGGCTTCAATTGCTTCATCGCTTAAAATGCCAATGACTTCACTCGACGAATTTGAAATAGACATAGGCATTGAATTCGTTGACCAGGTTGATGAGTCATTCAATTATATCAAGCGCGATTCCTGTTCGCTTGTAAGGGACAAAATGATTGCGCAAAGCGCGGCAGTGCTTGTGGTGATCACAGAGGAAAAAAATCTTGTGAAAAAGCTCAGGGGAAGGATTCCCTTTGAGGTGGCGCCATTCGGCTGGAAGAGAACGCTGATTCAATTGGAGGCATTCGGCAAGGCAAAGTTAAGGGAAGAGGGCGGAAAGCCTGTGAAAACGGAAAGCAACAATTACTTGATTGACGTGGACATAGATGAGATATATGATTTGGATGAACTGGAAATGAAGTCAAAGGAAATTCCCGGAGTGCTTGAAACCGGACTATTCATAGGGTACGCGGACAGGATTGTATTGCACGGAAAAAACATCACGGTTAAAAGCAGGATGGAATTCAAGCAGTAGCGCGCCAATAGCACTAATTTTAAACTTTAAGGGAAAAGAATTACTTAAACCAGCTGAAAAGACCTTTTTTTGCCGGTGTAGCTCAGCTGGTTAGAGCGTCCGACTCTTCAAGGAAAAATGAAGGGGGCGAAACTCATAATCGGAAGGTAGAGGGTTCAACTCCCTCCACCGGCATTTTTTATCACAATTCAATGAACGTCAGCTCAATGAATGAGAGAATGAAAATAATCAGCAGCCCTACGCCGCTGAAAATGAAGCGCAAGGTTATCCGCATGTCGTAATGGTAAAGGAATGCCAGAGCAGTCACTACGATTACGCTGATTGCGAAAGCCCTTGCGATTCTTGTGAAGATTGACGTTGCCATAAAACCACATTATTTTAGGAATCCATAATATATAAATAAGGCTATAAAGAAAAATATCGCGTTAATTGCAATCAGACTGTTTTTAAGCGAGGGCGTGTTTTCAACCCAAATGCTTATAGCCAGCCTTGAAATGTAAAGCAGAGCCATGAACTCACCTATAGCCCAAAACATTCCGGTTGAGTTCTCGAAGTCAAGGGTAATCCAAAGCAAGAAGACAAGAAGGAGAAAGCCAAATAAAACCTTTTTTCCCTCAAAGAAAATGTAGATAAGTGTAAATAGGATAAAGACAAGAAAGAGGTTATTCCCGGCTAGGCTGATTATCCACCCGAAGTCAAGGGCAAGCAAGTGCTGCATGAATTCAAAGAACATTTTTTTCACCTTATGAATGCAACGAAGATTAAAAGCGTGACTATGCCAGTTATCTCACTAATTATTATTAGGTTATTTTTGAGGGCGGGCGTATATTCGGAGATTGCAAGCACAGAAAGCTTTACAAGAAAAAAAAGCGCGACAAAAGAGGCGATAGTCCAGACCATTCCACTGGAATTCTGAAAATCAACCCATATCCACATTGTTAGGGTAAGCGCGACAAAGCCATAAAGAACGTTTTTTCCATTAGAAAAGAAATAAATGATTGCAATAAACCCAAAAATCAGGAAAATATTGCCCAATGCAAGCTGTAAAATCCAGCCTATGTCCAAGGCAAGCAGATGGCTCAAGAACTCCAAAAGCAAGACTAACACCTATCCATAACTACGTCTACCTGATATATTATGCGCAAACCAACTATATAAATTAATCTTTTAACTAAAGTTAGTTAATTAGCGTATTTTTGGTGATTATAGCAAACTGCTTATATTTTTTGAATTTTATTACAGTTTGCTATATGCAAAAAGCAATTAACTTTGTTATTTTGGCTTTTTGCTATAGGTTTAAATTATTGTTCCTGCCTATTTCTGAAGGCGTTTTCCCATGGCTTTTCAAAAGCAACTGCTTGAAACAAAGAAAAAGAAAAAGCTTGTTTTGCCGGAAAGCCTTAAGGACAGCGTTAAAGGGCTTTTAAAGGCATTTGAGGGAATTAAAGTCAAAAGGGAGGCAAAGGAGTTAACCGCTTTTTTGCTGTTGTTTGGCGGAGCAGTTGCGGGAAGGGTTGCATTGCAGTATGTGCCCTCAGTTGAACCAATCATTCCTTTGGCTGTTTTGGCGGGCTTTTTGTTTGGCGCAAAAGAAGGCTTTGCATTGGGTTCAGGGGCATACGTTGCCTCAAATTTTTTCATCTGGGGCCTGCAAGGGCCTTGGACAATTTTCCAGGCGCTTGGCGCGGGAATCGCAGGAGCGCTTGGAGGCTTCAGGGGAAAAACAGGGAAGCCGGGAAAAATGGACTTGATTGTTTTCAGCGTAATCGGAACAATTGTATTTGAATTTTTGATGAATGCCTCTGGCCCAATAATGGGCATTGGAGTGCTTGGCGCCTTTGGATTGTTTTCCATTCCACTGTATTTTTTGACTTCACTGCCTTTCACTTTAACTCACATTATTTCAAACATCGGCTTTGCCTTTGCTGCATCGCCTTTGCTTAAATTCAGGAGGAAATCGGATGAAATCAAAATCGTTGGCCTTAGGCGCACTGGTGCTGATGGCACTGCTGATGTCAGGGTGTACAAGTTCGGGCAATGACGCAACAATTGGCGGAACAATTAATGTTAAAATAAAAATAATTGACGCGGAAGGAAAAGCTTTAGTGGATAAAACAATTCCAATGGATAAAAGCGCTGATGGTTTTTCGGCATTAAAGGCTGCGACAACCGTTACATACCAGGACACTGCCTATGGCCCGTTCATAACAGGAATCGCAGGGGTTGATGCCGGAAATGACAATTACTGGGCGCTTTACGTGAACGGAGAATACGCTGACAAGGGAGTAAACCAGTACAAGCTGGAAGAGGACACAACAATTGAATGGAAACTGGAGAAAGTGGATTTAAGCCAGTTCGGCTAACCGAGATAGCCTTTGAGTGCGCCATTTTTCTTTAATTCAAGGTATATGCGGTAAGCGTCATTTGCATAAATGTTTCCCGCCATATTGCCAAAATCCTTCCCGCCTGTGTGTCCTTGATTGTGCGAGGCAAGTTCCCTGAACAAAGTCCTTTTTTCCGGCGGCAGCTCTTCGTGAATCAATGCAAAATTTCTTACCGTACCCTCAATGCCCTGCGCCAAATCAAAAGGGTCTGTTATTTTAACGGAACCTTTTTTGATTTTACCTAAATCTTTCCTTAAAGAATCCTTGAGCTGGCCAATGCCCTTGCTTTTGCCTTGGTCCCCAACCGCATTAGGGTTAAGGTTAGTCTCCTTTAAGAGGGAAGCCAGAACCAAGTAGGGGTCAACATTGTATTTTTTGCAGTAATGAACAGTTAAAACTTTCACGTCGTGTTCAAGGGCAGGCGAAGCCTTAAACCGCCAGCTTTCAGTGAATTTTACGCCATAAGCCTTCGCGGCTTCCCTGCCTGAAAGCCCTTTCCTGTAAACCTTTAAACCCGAAGGCAAACCGGCTGCATCTTTATGCGAAAATTCCTTATTTGCAACAACTTTAATTGAAACAGCCAATTTTCTTGCAGCAGTCGATTGCCTAGCTTCCTGTTTTTTTTCAGGCGGAACCGCTTTCGCAATTTTTCCAGGGGGAAGATTAACTGGCTGCTTTTTTTCAGCCGGTGGTTCCGGCTTAACCGCAGGAGGCTGTTTAATTTTAGGCGACTTCTTTGGATTGAATGGCTGCACCAAAGGGGGCTTTCCCTGAACCCATCGGTCTGGAGAAGTTTTTGCCTTCCAATACTTTACGCCTCCTGCAACAGCGCCGCCGATTAACGCAGTGCCCACAGTAGCCAAACCAACCCGCTTCCAAAAGCCTTTTCTTGCAGGATGCGGCCTTAACACAACGTTGCTGATTACAGGCGCTTTTGGGGGCTGCGGATTAAAAAAATTTCTTGCGCGCTCGGATGGCTGATAATTTCTCGGCTTTCTTGGAGGCATTACTTTTACTCCTTTCTAATACATTAAAAGCCTTGCCCTTAATAAATATTTAGCTAAAAGAAATCGGTTAAACGGGCCAAAAGGCTTTTATTGCCCCGATCGTCTAGCGGTTAAGGATACTGCCCTCTCAAGGCA
>JAZDDZ010000001.1:0-3322 GCA_043809245.1 Candidatus Iainarchaeum sp. | reverse complement strand
TCTCGGAAATAATCAGCTTCATTCACAGCACTATTCAAATCCCTCTACATAAAAAACATTATAAAGCCAGTGGAAAAACGCGGAAAGGATTAAATATTTCACAGGAAATACTAGTTCATGGCTTTGAGAACAGTTGAACCGCCAATTATAATTAAAAGAAAGCACCAGTTCACAGGGGTTCATGCAAAGGCGCTTGCGACTAAAAGCGGAAGGGGCCCGCATAAAACCAAAAGCAGGAGAGGCAGAAGCACGGGTTTTCAGGGCTCTGGAAACATTCATTATTCAAGCGAATCAATGTTAAGGAATCTTTCCAGGGCAGAGGATCCTGCAAAACCAAAAATGGGCGAACTTACAAGATGGGACCCGCTGCTGACATTCCACAAGCGCGGGCTTGGCGGATTCATTTCCCCGGAAACAGGAATTATTTATCTGCGCAACGGCAGCTTAAAGCGGATTGAAACAATCCATGTAGACAGGAATAACTGCTTTCAGGCAGTTGAACTGCTCATTGGCAAAAAAGGCGGAAGTGAATGGTGCAGGCAATTGCTTGAAAAAATAGGGATTAATTCGGAAAACTGGCGGGAAAAAAGCAGGGGCCTGCAGCAGCAAAAAATCGGGTTATTGAAAATGGTTTTCGAGGGAAGGCAATAATCACAGCTTTTTCTGCAGTGACGCGCTTGGAAGCGAATTGGTTTTTTTGAGTTCCGAGAGAATCATGAGCGTTTTCACGTCAAGTATTCCGTCAAGGAGGCCGAGGCGGTTGATGAATTTTTCCGCGCTGTCTAAGTCTGGCACCACTAACTTTGCCAACAAATTGTATTCGCCTAAAATCTGGTATAATTCTAAAACATAGTCAAATTCCTTTAGGCGTTTGATGACTTCCTTGTTTTTTGAGAGCTCTGAGCGGATCTGCACATAGATTGGGTTTTCATACCCCAAAATTTTCATGTTAAGGTCAGCTGAAATCGAGTTGATTATGCCTCGGCGTTTCAGGCGCTCTACTCTTTTCTTTATTGCGACATCGGTCAGGCTTGTTTCTTTTGCGATTGTGCTAAACGAAGACCTTCCGTCCTCCAACAGCTTCTGGATTATCTTGTGGTCAATCTTGTCCAATGAAATTACTTCAGCCAAAAAACACACCCCGAAAAAACCCGACATTAGCTATTCTAACGCAAAACAAATAAAAAGTTGGCTTTCCGAAAAAAAACGCCTTTTTTTGCTGGTTTGTTTAAAAAAGTCTTTTAATGGAAGCTTTTTTATGGCTGAACCGATTGAACCAGTGAGTGAAACCATTGAAAGGCTGGCCAAAGAGCTGGCTGAAGCGGGGGCAAGCAAATGGGATGTGGCAAAAATAGTGAAGGAGCTTTCCGCACTTGAACTGAATGAAAAGGAAATGAAGGAAAAGGCAGCCGAGCTGCTGCAGCCATTAAACCCAGAGGCTGCAAAGGTTTTCGCTTCATTCGAAAAAATGCACGTTTACACCTCAAGGGAAAGGCTTGAGGCATTTGACCGCGGCAACATAATCAAGTCATTGTTAAAGGAAACAAATGTGGGAAGGCCGATTGCGGAAAAAATCGGCGCGGAAGTTGAGGACAGGCTAAAGGATTTGAGGATTAATTTCATTACCACGTCCTTAATCAGGGAAATTGTTGACGTAAAGCTGCTGGAGTACGGCCACGAGCAAATTCACGAGCAGTACACGCGGCTGGGGCTTCCGGTATTTGAAGTGCAAAAAAAACTGGAGAAAGGCTTTTTTCCAGGAAAGGAACTGATGAGGGAATTCAGCTGGCTGAAAGTAATTCCTAAAACCGCAAGGGAAATGCACTTCAACAGGGAAATTCATATAGTGAAGCCGGAGGATTTTGCTGCAAGGCTTTTCTCTTACAGCCATTTGCCTGTCTTTGAAAACGAATCAATTGAAGAGGCAGTTATAAAGTTTGGAGGGGAAGCTCGCAGATTGCAAAAGTTTTTTTCGCTGCCGCTGAATTTTCATGCACTCAATTTTTCTTTTGCCGCACTTATGAAAAAGAAGACAAAAGCCGAGGAAAAGAGAACAGCAAGGCTTTTGTTTGCACAGCTGAATTCGCTGCATGGAAAAAAGTTTTCACAGCAGCTAATGCCCGCAACTGGCTTGAACCTTTTCGAGCCAGCGGGGAAATTCGAAAAAAGGCACGAATTAAAGGAAGGTGCCATCGAATTGGCAAATGAACTTGCAGAAATCTGCGCGGGTAAAAAAACAAATTTCCGGCTTGCATTCTGCCTTGACTCCGTGTTCCAGCTGAAGCTTTTGAACGGGAAAGCAGTTGAAAAAGCAAATGTTTCCCTGCTTGACTGCTCGGAAAAAGAGCTCAGGCCATTGAACGGATGCCTTTTTGCACAGGAAGGAAACGGAGTTTCAACTGCAATCGGCCTGAATTTGCCAAAGCTTTTGCATGGCGCGAAAAAAAAGGAAAGCGTTTTCATGGAGAAAACATCGGAAGCATTCGGCGAGATAAAAAAATTATTCGAATTGAAGGAAAAAACCATGGTTGAAAGAAGTTACCTGAAGGAAAACGGGATTGATTCCTCTGAATTCCTCCCGCTTCTGGGATTGCACGGGCTATTCCAGTCATGCCTGTTGATTGAAGGGGATGAGAAAAGCGCATTAAGGCTTTCCGAAAAAATCGTTTCAAAGGCAAAAGCGGAAACAGTTGAGAATGCAGCGGTGTGCGCTTTTTCCCCGAAAAAAGGCGTGAGTGAATTCAATGAATTGAACGAACGGCTTTGGGGGGAGCAATTGCCTGTTGTTAATGAACAGGAAATGTTTTTGAAATCAGGCGATTCATTCAAAAAGAATTATGCCGCGGAACTTTTTGCGCAAAACCTTGGCGAGGCAAAGGATTTTTTTGGAAAAAAAGCAAAATGCGTGGCGCTAATGCCTGGCAGCCAATAACTCCATTCTCCTGCTTCCTGTTATCAAAGTGAATTTCTGCATGTAAAGCTCTGTTTTCAGTACCTCAAGGAATGGAATCAGGAAAACAAGGGAAATCAAAAGCGCAGCATAAGCGCCTATTGAAAAGAAAAGGTCAAGCAGGAATTCAAGGACAAGGAGAATGAAAACCAAAACAAAGCCTGCAAAAAGAAGCTTTAGCACAGCCCGGGGGTTTTTGTAAATGAACTCCAAGTTGTTCAGGATTGACGCGCGGACGCCTTCCTCGTCAATCACTATTGCCTGCGGCAGGAAAAGGAATAACAGCGAAAAAACAAAAATGACAAGGCTTGCGATTGCCTCGCTTACTCCTGCATTAACAAGCAGTGAAGCCCCAACAGCGGCAATGAAGGT